>CADEGF010000046.1:0-1550 GCA_902826815.1 uncultured Mycobacteriaceae bacterium | reverse complement strand
CCTTCGCGCGAAGGCCCGCGATGCCCTGCAGGCGATCGGCTCCCGCGTCGAACTCGGTGAGCCGGGCGCGCACGGCGTGCACGCAAGCACTCCGATCACCGGCGACGTGTTGTTCACCATCGCGGAGAGCACCCCGGAGCAGGCCGACGCCGCCATTGCCGAAGCGGCGCAGGCGTTCACGATATGGCGCACGGAACCCGCACCGGTGCGAGGCGCACTGGTGGCGCGACTGGGTGAGCTGCTCAAGGAGCACAAGAGCGACTTGGCAGCACTGGTCACCATCGAGGCCGGGAAGATCACCTCAGAGGCCCTCGGCGAGGTGCAGGAGATGATCGACATCTGCGAGTTCGCCGTCGGGCTTTCGCGTCAGCTGTACGGCAAGACCATCGCCTCCGAGCGGCCGGGACACCGGCTGATGGAGACCTGGCATCCGCTTGGCGTCGTCGGCGTCATCACCGCCTTCAACTTCCCCGTCGCGGTCTGGTCGTGGAACGCCGCGATCGCCCTGGTCTGTGGCGACACCGTGGTGTGGAAGCCCTCAGAGCTCACGCCGCTGACCGCGTTGGCCTGCCAGGCGCTCGCCGAGCGGGCCGCCAAGGACGTCGGCGCATCGGAGCATCTCTGCCGGCTGATCATGGGCGGACGCGAGGTCGGCGAACGTCTGGTCGACGACCCGCGCGTCGCGCTGCTGAGTGCGACCGGTTCGGTGCGGATGGGCCAGCAGGTCGGGCCGCGAGTGGCCCAGCGGTTCGGTCGGGTGCTGTTGGAGCTCGGCGGCAACAACGCGGCGATCGTCACCCCGTCGGCGGATCTCGAGCTCGCCGTACGCGGCATCGTGTTCTCGGCGGCGGGCACCGCGGGCCAGCGCTGTACAACGCTGCGCAGGCTGATCGTGCACAGTTCGATCGCCGACTCGCTCGTCGAGCGGATCGTGTCGGCATATCGGCAGCTGCCCGTCGGCGACCCCGATGTCGAAGGAACCCTCGTCGGGCCGCTCATCCATGAGACGTCTTACCGAGACATGGTCGGGGCGCTGGAACGTGCGCGCGCAGAAGGCGGCGAGGTGTTCGGCGGCGAGCGCCAGGATTTCGGGGACAACGCGTACTACGTCTCCCCCGCAGTGGTGCGGATGCCAGCGCAGACAGAGCTGATGCACAAAGAGACGTTCGCGCCGATCCTGTACGTGGTGACCTACGACGACATCGATGAAGCGATCGAGCTGAACAATGCGGTGCCGCAGGGCCTTTCGTCAGCGATCTTCACCCTCGATGTCCGGGAGGCCGAGCGCTTCATGTCCGCCGACGGTTCGGACTGCGGCATCGCCAACGTCAACATCGGCACCTCGGGCGCCGAGATCGGCGGTGCGTTCGGCGGCGAGAAGGAAACCGGCGGCGGGCGTGAGTCCGGTTCGGATGCCTGGAAGGCCTACATGCGGCGCGCCACCAACACCGTGAACTACAGCTCCGAGCTGCCGTTGGCCCAGGGCGTGCACTTCGGTTAGGCGTTCTCGAACGTCAGTCCACGAACCGGTAGTCGACGCCGAGTGTGCG
>CADEGF010000045.1:22924-62437 GCA_902826815.1 uncultured Mycobacteriaceae bacterium | reverse complement strand
TTAGCATCTCCGACCGTGGCTGAACTCGTACAGCGCTACCTGGACAGGATCCGCGAGGAACACGCAGGCGTCACAGATGGTGCCGTAGCCGACTACATCCCCGAACTGGCGGGCGTCGACCCGAACGGATTCGGGCTGTCGGTGTCGTCTTCTGACGGCTTTGTCTACGAGTCCGGAGATGCCGCAACGGAATTCACCATCCAGTCGATCTCCAAGCCGTTCACCTACGCCCTCGCGCTGGACAAGATCGGCGCAGCCGCCGTCGACGCAAAGATCGGTGTCGAGCCGTCCGGCGAGGCCTTCAACGAAATCAGTGTCGACCGTACGACCAACATCCCGAAGAACCCGATGATCAACGCCGGGGCGATCGCGGCGGTGTCCCTGATCCCCGCGACAGGCCCCGACGAGCGGTTCGCCCTGATCCACGAGTTCTATTCCGCCTTCGCGGGGCGGCACCTCGAACTGGATCACGACGTCTACGCATCCGAGAAGGCCACCGGCAGCCGTAACCGCGCCATCGGCTACATGCTCCAGAGCTTCGGTGTGCTCGACGGCGATCCCGACGAGGTCCTCGACGTCTATTACCGCCAATGTTCGCTCAAGGTGACGACCACCGATCTCGCCAGGATGGCGGTGACTCTGGCCCGCGGCGGCATCAACCCTCAGACCGGCCGTCGGGTGACGCATCCGGCGGTCGTGAAACGGACACTGTCCGTGATGGTCACGTGCGGCATGTATGACGCCGCGGGTGACTGGGTCAGCGCTGTCGGGATGCCGGCCAAGAGCGGGGTCGGAGGTGGCATCGTGGCGGTGTTGCCCGGCCAGTTGGGCCTCGGTGTGTACTCGCCGCTACTGGACGAGAAGGGCAACAGCGTGCGTGGAGTTCAGCTGTGCCGCAGTCTTTCCGAACAGTTGGGCCTTCACTTCTTGGCGGTGTCGCGCGACTCGAGGGCCACCCTGCGCGCGGTATACCGGCCGCGGGACAACATCCGCGTCTACGAGACGCACGGAGACCTTCTCTTCTCGGGAGCCGAGCAGGTGGTGCGGACGGTGGACCGCGAACGCGACAGCTTCGACGTCGCGATCCTGGACGTCTCACGCGTCGACGACATCGACGATGCCGCGCGGGCCCTGCTGTCCGATATGGCGGCGGACCTGCGCGCCGAGGGCAAGGCCGGCTACCTCGTCGACCCCGACGGCATCGTCATCCGCACAGAACCCGAACTCGAAGAAGTCAGGTACAGCGAGGTCGAGGATGCCGTCGCGGCAGCCGTGGATTGGCTGGGGCGCGGGTTCACGCAATGACCGTGCTGGCAGACTGTCTGCGTGGCTCAGATAACCCTGCGTGGAAATCCCATCAATACGGTCGGCGAATTGCCCGCCGTCGGTTCACCGGCGCCCGCCTTTACGCTGACAGGCACCGACCTCGGTTCGGTCAGCGACGAACAATTCCGTGGTAAGCCGTTCCTGCTCAACATCTTTCCGTCCATCGACACTCCGGTGTGTGCGACCAGCGTTCGTACCTTCAACGAACGCGCCGCGGCAAGCGGCGTCGCCGTCCTCTGCGTCTCGAAGGATCTGCCGTTCGCACAGAACCGCTTCTGCGGCGCGGAGGGAATCGAGAACGTCGTGACGGCGTCGGCGTTCCGTGACGGCTTCGGCGAGGACTACGGCGTCACCCTCGCCGACGGGCCGATGGCAGGCCTGCTGGCCCGGGCGGTCGTCGTCGTCGGCGCCAACGGCGACGTCGTGTATACCGAACTCGTCCCCGAGATCGCGCAGGAGCCGGATTACGATGCCGCGCTAGCCGCCTCGGCCTAAGCGCCACAGCATCAACGGGGTGGCGCGCCAGTCTGCCAGCACCCGGCCGTCATCGTCGCGCCGTCAAACGGGAAGCGCCAGCCTCGTCGGCTCGTCGTGTCCGCGAAGTGTCACGGTGTCGCCGAGCCTCCACTGCGCGCGTTCTTCCTCGGTGGCGGTGCTCACCGCGTCAGACGACGCGAGCAGGTGGTTCGGCGCGTCCTTGGCCAGCTCGCACAGCCGGGCGGCCTCGTTCACCGGTTCGCCGATGACCGTGTACTCGAAGCGTTCGTTGGCGCCGATGTTTCCCGCCACCGCCTCACCCGCGGCCACGCCGATGCCCGCCTCGCACTCCGGCACCTCGTCGCGGATGCGGCGGGTGATGGCACGTCCCGCGGCCAGCGCTTCGGACTCCGGACTGTCCAGATGGTTTGGGGCGCCGAACACGGCAAGTGCGGCGTCGCCCTCGAATTTGTTGACGAAGCCGTGGTGGCGGTCGACCTCCTCGACGATCACGGCGAAGAAGCGGTTCAACAGATCCACCACCTCGGTCGCGCGTCTCGTGGTGACCAACTGGGTCGAGCCGATGATGTCGACGAAGATCACCGCGACATGGCGCTCCTCGCCACCGAGCTTCGGCCGGTCCCGCTCGGCGGCCGCGGCAACTTCGCGACCGACGTGGCGGCCGAACAGATCCCGGACGCGTTCGCGTTCGCGCAGACCGTGCACCATCGAGTTGAAGCCGCGCTGCAGCTGACCGAGCTCGGTGCCGTCGAACACCACCAGGTTGGTGTCGAGGTCGCCTTGTTCCACGCGGTTGAGCGCCGCGCGCACGACGCGTACCGGTGTCGCCGTGAGCCAGGACAGGATCCACATCAGGATGAAGCCGAATACCAGGGCGAACAGCGCCAGGATCATCACGGCGACGGTGAACTGAGTCGGCGAGACGTTATGCAGCGACAGCGTGATGATCGCGGCCAGCAGGATGCCCAGCACGGGTACCCCGGACCCCAGTGCCCACACCGTGAGCGTCCGGCCCATGATGCCAGGGGCGAACCGGCGCGGCGGCGGCCCGACCTCAAGAGCCTGGGCGGCGACCGGCCGCAGCGCGAACTCGGTGAACAGGTAGCAGCTGGCCGATACGACGATGCCGGGGAAGCTGATGCCGAGAAGGACCTTGGGGATGTAGTCGGTGTTCTGCAATCCGTACAGAAGCGTCAGCACGACGGTGCCGCCGCCCCAGAGCATCAGCAGCACGCGCGTCAGCCGCCACGGCGCGAAGAAGGTGTTGCGTTGATCGGCCGTGGTGGGCTCGCGCTCTTCGATCGACCATCGGACGTTTTTGATCACCCGGCTTGTCGCCCAGATGACGCCGACGACGAGCGCCGAGCCGATGTATACGGGCGTGACGATGAAGGTGATCCACAAGACCTGGGAGTCGAAGATGCTTGGCACCGGGAAGGTGATGGTGATGACGAGTATCGCCACCGCGATGCCGATCAGGTTCGCGATGACGACGAACGTCGTGAGGATCACCTGAATCCGCACGCGGCGGCGGCGCTGGCTCTCCGAGACACGGCCGAGGATCCAAGAGCCGTACTCCGGCGTCGCCGGGACCCGGCTGCTCTGGTTGGTGACCTTCTCGAGCACCGTGCCCAGCCGCTGCGCGCTGCTCTTCTTCTCCCTCATCGTGGCGCAAGCCTAGTTTGCCCGGATTGCCCCTAAGGTTGTCCGGGTGCGTCTCGTTATCGCCCAGTGCACTGTCGACTACATCGGGCGGCTCACCGCCCACCTGCCAACCGCCCGCCGACTGCTGTTGATCAAGGCCGACGGGTCGGTCAGCGTGCATGCCGACGACCGCGCCTACAAGCCGCTGAACTGGATGAGTCCGCCCTGTTGGCTGACCGAGGAGACCGGCGATTCATCGCCGGTCTGGGTGGTGGAGAACAAGGCGGGCGAACAGCTGCGCATCACCGTCGAGGACATCGAACACGACTCCAGCCACGAGTTGGGGGTGGACCCGGGGCTGGTCAAGGACGGCGTCGAGGCACATCTGCAGGCACTGCTGGCCGAGCACGTCGAGATGCTCGGCGTCGGGTACACCCTGGTGAGGCGCGAGTACATGACGCCGATCGGGCCTGTCGACCTACTCTGCCGCGACGAGCAGGGCCACTCGGTGGCGGTCGAGATCAAGAGGCGGGGGGAGATCGACGGCGTCGAACAGCTGACCCGCTACCTCGAGCTGCTCAACCGCGACACCGTGCTGGCTCCGGTCAGCGGCGTTTTCGCCGCGCAGCAGATCAAGCCGCAGGCACGAACACTGGCCGTTGATCGCGGGATCCGTTGCGTGACTTTGGACTACGACGTAATGCGCGGGATGGACAGTTCCGAGTTCCGGTTGTTCTGAGGATGGCCAGGCGTCGAACGACAGGTCGGAGGCAGCCGTCGCGAGCCCCGTTGCCTGCGGCTCGTCGTGTCGAGGTCGGACCGGATGGCTACGACTACGAGGTGCGGCCGGTCACGGCGCCTCGGGCTACCAAAACCTATCGCTGCCCCGGTTGCGACCATGAGATCAAAACCGGCACAGCCCATCTCGTGGTGTGGCAGGTCGACTTGGGCGACTCGGCGATGGATGACCGGCGACATTGGCACACGCCGTGCTGGCAGAACCGCGCGACGCGGGGGCCAACGCGTAGGTGGTCGTAACGGCTTAGTGATCGGTGGCGGGCTGAACGAGCTCGATGAGCACGCCGCCGGCATCCTTGGGGTGGATGAAGTTGATCCGCGAGTCCGCGGTGCCGCGGCGCGGCTTGTCGTAGAGCAGCCGCACACCCTGCTCGCGCAGCCGGTCGGTCAATGCGTCGATATCGCTGACTCGGTAGGCCAGCTGCTGCAGGCCGGGGCCGCGCTTATCGAGGAATTTGGCGATCGTCGACGTCTCGTCGAGCGGAGCCATTAGCTGAATCTGCGCGCTGCCCACTGCACTGCCTCGCACTGAGAGCATCGCCTCGCGGACGCCCTGCTCTTCGTTGACCTCTTCGTGCAGCACAATCATGCCGAGATGGTCGTGATACCACTTGATCGTGGCGTCCAGGTCCGCGACCGCAATGCCGACATGGTCGATTGCCGTCACCAGGGCGCTGGCCAGCACGGGACGGGCATCGACTTGCTCGGTGGACATAACGTAACGGTAACCTGGCGGGAAAGATCGCGCCTCTGCGATGTCCGAGATCGGCTGTTCTTGATCGTTTCTGGAGGTAGGAATGACGACGTCTGTGATCGTTGCTGGAGCGCGCACTCCGGTCGGCAAGTTGATGGGTTCGCTGAAGGATTTCTCCGGCAGTGATCTGGGTGCGATCGCCATCTCCGGTGCGCTGGAAAAGGCCGGTGTGCCCGCATCGGCCGTCGAGTACGTGATCATGGGCCAGGTGCTGACCGCGGGCGCCGGCCAGATGCCCGCCCGGCAGGCCGCGGTGGCCGCCGGAATCGGCTGGGACGTGCCCTCGCTGACGATCAACAAGATGTGTCTGTCCGGGATCGACGCCATTGCGCTGGCCGATCAGCTGATCCGGGCGGGCGAGTTCGACGTCGTCGTCGCCGGTGGCCAGGAGTCGATGACCCAGGCGCCGCATCTGCTGATGAACAGCCGGTCGGGCTACAAGTACGGCGATGTCACCGTGCTCGACCACATGGCCTACGACGGCCTGCATGACGTGTTCACCGACCAGCCGATGGGCGCGCTGACCGAGCAGCGAAACGACGAGGACAAGTTCACCCGCGTTGAGCAGGACACCTACGCCGCGAGCTCTCACCAAAAGGCCGCTGCGGCATGGAAAGACGGCGTCTACGCCGACGAGGTCGTGCCGGTGAAGATCCCGCAGCGCAAAGGCGACCCGCTGGAGTTCGCCGAGGACGAGGGCATCCGCGCCAACACCACCGCGGACTCGCTGGCCGGATTGAAGGCCGCATTCCGCAAGGACGGCACCATCACCGCAGGTTCGGCGTCGCAGATCTCCGACGGTGCCGCGGCCGTCGTGGTGATGAACAAGGACAAAGCCACCGAACTCGGCCTGAAGTGGCTGGTGGAGATCGGCGCACACGGTGTGGTCGCAGGACCCGATTCCACCCTGCAGAGCCAGCCGGCCAACGCCATCAAGAAAGCCATTGCCCGGGAGGGCATCACGGTCGAGGCGCTCGATGTCATCGAGATCAACGAGGCGTTCGCCGCGGTCTCGCTGGCCTCGACGAAGGAGCTGGGGGTCGACCCCGACAAGGTGAACGTCAACGGCGGCGCGATCGCCATCGGCCATCCGATCGGGATGTCGGGGGCACGCATCGCCCTCCACGTCGCCCTTGAGCTGGCACGACGCGGATCCGGCTACGGCGTCGCGGCGCTCTGCGGCGCAGGTGGCCAGGGCGACGCGCTGATCCTGCGGGCCGGTTGAGCGTCTACGACGCCTTGTAGTAATTGGTCTCGAGTTCGGGCACAATGGCGCCCATGAGTAGCGCCTTCGATCTCCGCACGCGTGTCGGCTGGTTTCGTCTGATCGCCTTGTCGGAGGCTGTCAGCTGGGTGGGTCTGCTGGTCGGGATGTACTTCAAGTACCTGGGCACACCCCGGACCGAGATCGGCGTGAAGGTCTTCGGAATGGTCCACGGCCTGATCTTCATCGCCTTCGCGGTCGCCGCTGTCCTCGTCGGAATCGCGGTCAGGTGGACGCTGGGCACATGGTTGCTGGCGTTGCTGGCAAGCATCGTGCCGCTGTGCAGTGTGATCTTCCTCATATGGGCAGATCGGACCGGTCGAATGGGCGTCGCGCGCGGGGGCGTCGAAGTCCAGGAGCCAGTCGGTTCGGTAGCGGAAACGACGTGACAGACTTGGGGACGTGACACGACCCCGCCCTTCCGCCGGACCAGGACCCTCCATCGCCGGCGCGGTTGACCTCTCCGCTCTGAAGCAGCGCGCGACGACATCGGGCGAGCCAGGGCAGGATTCCGCCGCACCTCCCGGTGTGGAGATCACCGAGACCAATTTCGAAGCCGAGGTACTCCAAAAATCCAACCAGGTGCCCGTCGTCGTGGTGCTGTGGTCGCCGCGCAGCGACGCGAGTGTGCAGCTGGGCAGCGTGCTGGGCACTCTGGCCGACGAAGACGGGGGCAAGTGGTCGCTTGCCACCGTGAACGTCGACACGGCACCTCGCGTTGCTCAGATCTTCGGGGTGAAAGCGGTGCCGACGGTGGTGGCTCTGGCTGCGGGGCAGCCGCTGTCGAGCTTCGAGGGCCCGCAACCGCCGGATCAGCTGCGCGGTTGGCTCGACTCGCTGCTGAACGCCACCGCGGGGAAACTCGGTGATCCGGCTGAGGGCGGCGGCGAGCCCGAACAGGTCGACCCCGAATTGGCGCAGGCGCGCGCGGATCTGGACGCCGGTGACTTCGATGCCGCGTTGGGCGCCTACCAGAAGATCCTCGACGCCAACCCCGCACATGAGGAGGCCAAAGGCGCGGTGCGCCAAATCGCCTTCCTCGCGCGCGCGACCGCAGTGTCGCCGGATGCGGTCGCGACGGCCGACGCTTCACCCGGCGACATCGAGGCGGCCTTCGCCGCCGCCGACGCCGAGGTCCTGCAGCAGAATGTCGCGGCAGCGTTCAATCGGCTGATCGCCCTCGTCCAGCGCACCGCGGGCGACGAGCGCACATCGGTACGGACCCGGCTGATCGAATTGTTCGATCTCTTCGACCCGGCCGATCCCGAGGTCATCGCGGGTCGGCGCAAACTCGCCAACGCGCTGTACTGACTGGGGCGAGCAGACGCGAAAACCCCTCAATTTGGTTGAAAATGGGGGTTTTCGCGTCTGCTCGCGCGGAAAATTAGGCAGGTTCGAACCAGAGGGCGGCCAGCGGCGGCAGCACCATCGGAGCCGATGCGGGCCGGCCGTGCCACGGTTCGTCGGTCGCCTCGACCGCGCCGAAATTGCCGATACCAGAACCGTTGTAGATGTCAGCGTCGGTGTTGAGCACCTCGCGCCACGTCCCCGCGTGCGGCAGGCCGAGGCGATACGAGCTGTGTTCGGAACCCGAGAAGTTGAACACGCACGCCAGCGTGGAACCGTCGTCGCCGAACCGTAGGAAGCTCAGCACGTTGTTCGCCGAGTCGTTCGCATCTATCCACGAGTAGCCATCCGGGCGGGTGTCCTGCGACCACAGCGCCCTTCTGGTCCGGTAAATGCCATTGGCATCGCGCATCATTCGCTGGATCCCGTTGGAGAAGCTGTTCTCGTCGAGCTGATACCAGTCGAGCCCGCGCTCCTCGGACCATTCCGCGCGCTGGCCGAACTCCTGGCCCATGAACAACAGCTGCTTGCCGGGGTGCGCCCACTGGTAGGCCAGCAGACTGCGCAGCCCGGCCGCCTTGGTGTGGTCGTTGCCCGGCATCCTGCCCCACAGGGTGCCCTTGCCGTGCACGACCTCGTCGTGGCTGATCGGCAGGACGTAGTTCTCGCTGTAGGCGTACAGCATCGAGAACGTGACCTCGTGGTGGTGGTAGCTGCGGTGGATCGGGTCACGCTTGATGAACTCCAGCGTGTCGTTCATCCAGCCCATATTCCATTTCATCGAGAAGCCAAGGCCGCCAAGGTTCGTCGGCCGGGTCACGCCGGGCCACGAGGTTGACTCCTCGGCGATCGTCACGACGCCGGGTGCGACCTTGTGCACCGTGGCGTTCATCTCCTGCAGGAACTGCACCGCCTCGAGGTTCTCCCTACCGCCGTAGACGTTGGGCGTCCAGCCGCCCGCGGGTCGCGAGTAATCGAGGTACAGCATCGATGCCACGGCGTCGACACGCAGCCCGTCGATGTGGAACTCCTGCAACCAGTACAGCGCATTGGCTACCAGGAAGTTGCGCACCTCCGCCCGGCCGAAGTCGAAAACGTAAGTGCCCCAGTCCAGCTGCTCACCTCGATGCGGGTCCGAGTGCTCGTAGAGGGGTGTGCCGTCGAAGCGGCCCAATGCCCACGCGTCCTTGGGGAAGTGTGCGGGCACCCAGTCCATGAGCACGCCGATACCCGCCTGGTGCAGCGTGTCGACCAGGTAGCGGAAGTCGTCGGGTGTGCCGTGCCGTGATGTCGGCGCGTAATAGGAGGTGACCTGGTATCCCCATGACCCGCCGAACGGGTGTTCTGCAACGGGCATCAGTTCGACGTGCGTGAACCCCTGCGTCACTACGTATTCGGTGAGTTCCTCGGCGAGCTCGCGGTAGCTGAGGCCTGGCCGCCACGACGTCAGGTGCACCTCGTAGGTGCTCATCGGCTCGAACACCGGATTCTGCTGTGCGCGATGGGTCATCCAGGCGGTATCGCTCCAGGTGTAGTCGCTCTTGGTCACCCGTGACGCCGTCTGCGGCGGCACCTCGGTGGCGAACGCCATCGGATCAGCCCGTTCGGTCACTGCGCCGTCGGCTCCGTGCACGCGGAACTTGTACTTGCCGCCGATCGGGAACCCCGGCCAGAACAACTCCCACACCCCGGTGGAACCGAGCACCCGCATCGGTGCCTCGTCGCCGTCCCAATGGTTGAAGTCACCGATCAAGCTGACGCCCTTGGCGTTTGGCGCCCATACGGCGAAGGACACGCCCTCGACGATTCCGTCGGCGGTTCGGAAGCTGCGCAGATGCGCACCGATGATGTCCCAGAGCCGTTCGTGACGTCCCTCGGAGAACAGATGCAGGTCCAGTTCGCCAAGGGTAGGAAGAAACCGGTATGCATCGGCGACCGTGTGCGGGGAGTCGCCGCGCTCATAGCTCACCTGTAGCCGATAGTCGATGAGTTCTGTGAACGGCAGCGCAACCGCGAACAGGCCGGAGTCGATGTGGGAGAACGCATATTGCTTATCGCCGACGACCGCGGTCACTTCAACGGCATGCGGCCGATATGCGCGGATTACGGTGTGGTCGCCGTACTCGTGCGCACCCAGTATCGAGTGCGGGTTGTGGTGCTGGCCCGAGAACAGCCGATTCAGGTCGCCCTGATCCGGCCGCAGGTGCGGGCTGGTGAGCTCGTTTGTGCGAGTCATGGTCCGTCACTTCCTCAATCCCTGCAAAGCAGGCTCTGTCGTTGTTCCGGTGGGATCTGCGGCATGTTGAATATGTGGGCGACCGCCCTACCCGGATCGAGGCGGACGTAATTCGACTGTCCCCATTGATATTCGTCGCCGCTGACCTCGTCGCGCACCCAGAAGCGGTCGTAGGGCTCCATTCCCAGTGCGGCCATGTCCAGCCACAACGTCGCCTCTTCGGCGCCGAACGGGTTCAGCGTCACCACGACGAGCACCGCATCTCCGGTCACCGGGTCGAACTTGCTGTAGGCCAGCAGCGCGTCGTTGTCGACATGATGGAACTTCAGTGTCCGCATCTCGCGAAGCGCGGGATGCAGTCGGCGAATCTCGTTGAGCCTGCCCAGGAACGGCTCCAGCGATTCGCCCCTTGCCAGTGCGGCCTCGAAATCGCGGGGCCGCAGCTCGTACTTCTCCGAATCCAGGTATTCCTCGCTGCCTTCCCGCACCGGGCGGTGCTCGAACAGTTCGTAGCCGGAATACACGCCCCAGGCCGGGCTGAACGTCGAAGCCAGCACCGCGCGGATGGCGAACATGCCAGGCCCGCCGTGTTGGAGACTCTCGTGCAGGATGTCGGGCGTATTGACGAAGAGATTGGGGCGGGCATAGTCGGCGTGTTCGACGATCTGCTCGCCGAACTCGGTGAGCTCCCACTTGGCGGTGCGCCAGGTGAAATAGCTGTAGGACTGGGTGAAACCGAGCTTGGCCAGGCCATACAGACGCGCGGGCCTGGTGAATGCCTCGGCGAGGAACAGCACGTCGGGATCGGTCGCCTTGACCTGTCCGATCAGCCACGCCCAGAAGTTCGGCGGCTTCGTGTGCGGGTTGTCGACGCGGAAGATCTTTACTCCGTGGCCGACCCAATGCCGCACCACCCGAAGCACCTCGTTGTAGATGCCCGCCGGGTCGTTGTCGAAGTTGACCGGATAGATGTCCTGGTACTTCTTCGGCGGGTTCTCCGCATAGGCGATGGTGCCGTCGGGCAGAACCGTGAACCACTCAGGATGCGCCTTGGCCCACGGATGGTCGGGCGCGGCCTGCAGCGCAAGGTCGAGGGCAACCTCGAGGCCCTCGTCCCGCGCCGCGGTGACGAAGTCGTCGAAGTCCTCGATCGTCCCGAGCTTGGGGTGGACGGCGTCGTGGCCACCTTTTTCGCTACCGATCGCCCACGGGGATCCGACGTCCTTCGGTGCGGCGGTCACCGAGTTGTTGCGGCCCTTGCGGTGCACCTTGCCGATCGGGTGGATCGGTGGCAGGTACACCACGTCGAAGCCCATCTTGGCGATCCGCGGCAGCGCTTTCGCGGCGGTGGCGAACGTGCCGTGTACCGGGGTGCCCGTCTTGTCCCAGCCGCCGGTCGATCGCGGGAACAACTCGTACCAGGCGCTGAAACGGGCCTCGGGTCGATCCACCCAGACGCCGTACTGCTCGCCGCGGGTGATCTGATCGCGCAGCGGATACTGCGCGAGCAGCTCGGTGACCTCGTCGGACAGTGCCGCCCCCGCGCGGGTGAACGGATCGCCAGGCTTCCGCAGGATCTCCGCTGCTTCGAGGACGGGATCACGCAGGGTCCGGGGCATCCCGGTGGCCGCCCGGTCGAGCAGCCGCGCGCCGACGATCAGGTCATTGGACAGCTCGGCTTCGCTCTGACCCACGTCGAGTTTGGCGGTGACGGCCCGCCGCCAGGTGGCGATCGGGTCGCCCCAACCGTCGACCCGGAACGTCCACAACCCGACCCTGTCGGGCGAGAAAACGCCGTGCAACACGTCCGGGGTTCGGCCAGGGGACATGGGGATGGCCTGCGGTTTGATCCTCGATGCAGGGGTGACGACGGTGTCGATCGGGACGGGCTTGGCGGCCGGGGCCAATGCCGGCCCCTCGTTCAGCTGCGGGTAGGCGGTGCCGTGATAGCGCACCACCAGGGTGGCCGCGACAGCGTCGTGCCCCTCGCGCCACACCGTGGCCCGCACCGGTACCACCTCGCCGACGACGGCCTTGGCGGGATAGCGCCCTGCGGACACCACAGGTGCGACGTCATCGATGCCGATACGACCGGCCACCTACCCACTCCTTCATGGCGCGGCCCACGGCAGGGCCGCTGTCGTCTGGATGTTCGCTTTACAGCCTCGTCGCGCCCTATACCCACCGTAGTGTCCGGCCCAATCACCCGCTGGTGAACGATCACCGGTGACGAACTCTGCGTGCACGCCGATCATCAGTAAAGTTGTGTCGCGTGAAAGCCCTCCGTCGGTTCACCGTCCGCGCGCACCTTCCCGAGCGACTTCTTGCGCTGGAGCCGCTGTCGGTCAACCTGCGCTGGTCATGGGACAAGCCGACGCAGGACTTGTTCGAGGCCATCGATCCGCAGCTGTGGAAGCAGGTCGGCTGCGATCCGGTTGCGCTACTCGGTCAGGTCACCCCGAACCGGCTGGACGAACTCGCCGTCGACGAGTCCTTCGTCGGACGGCTGGACCATATCGTCGGCCAGCTCGACGATTACCTCGCCAGTCCGCTCTGGTATCAGGAACGAGCTGCTGAGGGCGCTGAGATGCCGAATGGCATCGCGTACTTCTCGATGGAGTTCGGCGTCGCCGAGGTGCTGCCGAACTACTCCGGTGGGCTGGGAATCCTGGCGGGCGACCATCTGAAATCGGCGTCGGATCTCGGTCTGCCGTTGGTCGCCGTCGGTCTGTACTACCGGTCCGGCTACTTCCGCCAGTCGCTGACCGCCGACGGTTGGCAGCGGGAGAACTACCCTTCGCTGGATCCGCAGGGGCTGCCGCTTCGGTTGTTGACTGATCACCAGGGCGATCCCGTGCTTGTCGAGTTGGCGATGCCGGACGCAGCGCAGCTGAGGGCCCGGGTCTGGGTCGCGCAGGTCGGTCGAATCCCGTTGCTGCTGTTGGATTCCGACATCCCGGAGAACGAGCACGATCTTCGCGGTGTCACCGACCGCCTGTACGGCGGCGACCAGGAACACCGGATCAAGCAGGAGATTCTGGCCGGAGTCGGCGGCGTGCGGGCGATCCGGGCGTTCACCGAGATCGAGGGCCTGCCGACGCCCGAGGTGTTCCACATGAACGAGGGCCACGCCGGCTTCCTCGGCGTCGAGCGGATCCGCGAGCTGATCGGCTCGGGGCTCGACTTCGACACCGCGCTGACCGTGGTGCGGTCGTCGACGGTCTTCACCACGCACACTCCCGTCGCCGCCGGTATCGACCGTTTCCCGGTGGAGATGGTGAAGCGCTACTTCGGCAGCGGGGACGGCAGCCCGTCGGGCGGCACGTCACGGCTGCTGCCCGGCGTTCCGCTCGATCGGATCATCTCCTTCGGAGTCGAGGACGATCCGTCGAAGTTCAACATGGCCCACATGGGCCTGAGGCTCGCCCAGCGTGCCAACGGGGTTTCGCTTCTGCACGGCCGGGTCAGCCGCGAGATGTTCAACGAGCTGTGGCCCGGCTTCGACCCGGCGGAGGTGCCGATCGGCTCGATCACCAACGGTGTGCACGCGCCGACCTGGGCCGCGCCGCAATGGCTCGAGCTCGGCCGGGAGCTCTCCGGTGGTGACCTGCCGAGTGCGCCGGCAGTGTGGGAGCCCGCGCTCTGGGAACGGCTGCAGCAGGTGGACCCTGGACACCTGTGGTGGATCCGTTCGCAGCTTCGCGAAGCGCTGGTCAACGACGTCCGCGCACGGCTGCGTCGGTCGTGGCATGAGCGGGGTGCCTCCGACGCCGAATTGGGTTGGATCGCAACGGCGTTCGATCCAAGCGTGCTGACGATCGGGTTCGCGCGCCGGGTGCCGACCTACAAGCGGCTGACGCTGATGCTGCGCGATCCGGATCGACTGGAGAAACTGCTCCTCGACGAGAAGCAGCCCATCCAGCTGATCGTGGCGGGTAAGTCGCATCCCGCCGACGAGGGCGGCAAGGCGCTGATCCAGCAGGTGGTGCGGTTTGCCGACCGGCCCGAGGTGCGGCACCGCATCGCATTCCTGCCCGATTACGACATGTCGATGGCCCGCCAGTTGTATTACGGCTGCGATGTCTGGCTGAACAACCCGCTGCGGCCGCTCGAGGCGTGTGGCACGTCGGGGATGAAGAGTGCGCTCAACGGCGGCCTGAACCTGTCCATCCGCGACGGCTGGTGGGACGAGTGGTACGACGGCGAAAACGGTTGGGAGATACCGACAGCCGACGGGCTGGCCGATGAGGGCCGCCGCGACGATCTGGAGGCAGCGGCGCTCTACAGCCTGGTCGAGCGGTCGGTGGCGCCCAAGTTCTACGACCGCGACGACCACGGGGTGCCCGTGCGCTGGGTCGAGATGGTCCGCCACACGCTGGAGGTGCTCGGACCCAAGGTGCTGGCGTCGCGCATGGTGCGCGACTACACCGAGAAGTACTACGCGCCCGCCGCGACGTCGCTGCGGAGGACCGTCGAACCTCTCGAAGAGGGCGGTGTACCTTTCGGCGCCGCTTGGGATTTGGCCGCCTACCGGCAGCGCGCGCACGAGGCGTGGCCGAAGATCCAGATCACCGACGTCGACAGCACGGGACTACCCGACACGCCGCTGCTCGGCTCCGAGCTCACGCTTTCGGCGACGGTGCAGCTCGCCGGGTTACGCCCCGACGAAGTGTCCGTCCAGGCGGTTCTCGGTCGGGTCGACACAGCCGACGCTCTGGTCAACCCGGTCACCGTGGCCATGCCCCACACCGGCACCGCCGAAGGCGGCAACGATATCTTCTCGACGACGACGCCGCTTCCGGTCGCCGGGCCCGTCGGCTATACGGTGCGCGTGTTGCCGCACCACCCGCTGCTGGCGTCGGACACCGAGCTCGGACTCGTGACGCTGGCCTGAGGAGACCATTTCGCGGAACTTCTGCTCGGCGCGGTGGCTAGCCGATAAGTTCCGTTGATGTTTCGTAGCGCCCCGCTGATGGCCACGTGCGCGGTGGCGTTTGCCCTGCTCGCCCCTGTAGCGTCGGCCGATCCTGAGGCCGACCCCGTCGTCGAGCCAGTCGCCGACGCAGCAGAGACGGTGCCCGCACCGCCCGAGGGGACCCCGCCCGAAGGCGTGCCGCCGCCGGAGCCGCCCCCCGCGGAGTTCGTCGAATCGTCGCCGCCTGCGACGACCAAGTCACCCGACGGCTGGACGCTGACCGTGTCCGCCAAGGATGAGACACAGAGCGTCATCCAGCCACTGACCACGGCCGTTTCGACGCGCGAGTACGAGGTCGGCGGGCTTTTCAACGCCAAGATGGAGGGACCCGAGGAGTCCGAACCGCCGCAGGGCACGTTCGAAGTCGGCTATCAGATCGGCTGCGGCATCGACATGAGCACGTCCAACGGCGTGGTGATGAGCGGCAGCCTCGGCTTTACCCCCGGGCTGGGTATCGCGGGCCTCGGCGCGGGCACACCGGTGGGCATTCCTACCTTCCTCACCCCCATCAGCGGGTCACTCGCAGTGGCGCTGAAGCCGGGGATCATCAACGTCGTCCCGGTCAGCAAGAAGGAGTTCAAGGGTGCCGAACCGTGGATTCAGATCACCGGGTTCCGGGTCAAGATCGACGGCTGCGTCGGCGAATCATTCATCCGCTCCTACGCGTTTCTCACCCGGTCGACCGACGTCTCCGACGCCATCATCGGTTACTACGGGGTGACCAAGAAGGTCTAGTGATTTCGGCGCGCGCGGTCACGCTCAGGGTGACTCAGCGCGCCGAAATCGCGGTTACGGGAAGCGCTTGAAGCAGCGGTCCTCGACGCCGAGCACGCCGATGCGGAACGCGTCCATCCTCGAGAACCCGGACGGCACCGTCTCGCCGTTGACGTCGCTGGCCGCCAGCCCGTTTGTCAAGAGCCCGGAGACCGCCTCGTCGAGATCGCCTGCGCTCAGCGCCACCGTATTGCCGTCGGATGTGGTGACGGCGTCGGTCAACTTGGTGGTCGCAACCCCGGTCAGGCACGCGGTGCGCAGTGCGGCCTCGGCGTTGTCCAACACCACGCCACCGCGTGCGTGCTGAAGCGCCAGCATGTACCGCGAGACGAGAACCGAATACGCCGTGTTGTCCCCGGACACCTCACCGCCGCTCCCGTCCTGGCCCGACGGTGTGCCCATCTCCTCGAGTTCGGACATGTCGACGGCGATCGTGTTGGTGGCCGGACAGAACGAGACCGGCGGACTCGGGCGCGCGTCCGGGCAGCGCTGCGCCGAATCCGCGTCGAGGCTGAGCTTCGGTGGATCCGCGGGCGAGAACAGCTGCCCGAGCGCTTCGAAGACCGCGTTCACCGACTCCTCGCTGACCGGCCATTCGCCGCTCTGCTCCTCCTGCAGCTTGACCGGCAGATCGCCGCGCCGCTGCGCGATCTCCTTCTCGTCGATCGCCGCACACGACGTCGTGCCGTCGATGAACCCGAACTGAAACGCGGTGATCCGTTCGAAGGCCGATCCGTGGTCGTCGGCGCCCGGTGCGTACATGTCCTCGCTGAGTAACGGGTCGCGGAACGAAATCACCGCCGCGAGCAGGCTGTTGAGCCCGTCGCCGGTGCTCAGCGTGAAGCGGTCGGAGTTTCCCTCCGCCACCCAGCGCATGTATGAACCGGCAAAGCAGTCGGCCTGCTGCTCGGCGACCAGCGTCGGGATGTCCTTCTTGTGCAGCCCGGCCTGGTGCTGGATCGCGTGGCCGTACTCGTGAGCCAGCACATTGGTGACGGCGATGTCACCGAAGTTGTCTTTCATGTCGGGCAGCAGCACCCCGCGGTCCCATCCGATGGTGCGGTCGGGGAAGCAGTAGCCGGCGTTCTCCAATCCCAAGGTGTCGTGGCCGCAGAACTCGACACTGTCGTATCCGCTTGCATCCCAGGAGATCAGCTCCTTGACGGGGGTGAATTCGTCGTCGTCGAACGTCTCGCTGTATGCACCTTCCCAGAAGTCCTCGATATCGCTGATCGAGGATGCCGCCAGTTCGTCGATCTCACCGCCATCGCCGTTTTCGACGTCGCGCGACGGGTCTTTCGCCCCCGGTCGCAGCCCCGTCGGCCCGTCGACGGCAGGCATACCCGCGACCTTGAACGGGTCGTCGAAGACGGAGACCGGGGTGCCCGTGATCGTGGTCGCGCACGATGCGACCAACACCGCGACGCCGGCGGCGAACAACGCGCTGGTGAGGGGGCGTGCGTTCATCAGCGTCAGGATAGTGCGGCGTTGGCGGCGTGGAGCCGTTCCAGCGCTTGTCGGACCCGGACCGCGTCGGTGGTGGCCCAGAAGGGCGGAAGCGACGCGCGCAGGTAGCCCGAGTAGCGCGCAGTGGCCATCCGCGAGTCCAGCACCGCGACCACCCCGCGATCGTCGGTGCGCCGCAGCAGCCTGCCCGCGCCCTGGGCGAGCAGCAGCGCGGCGTGGCTGGCCGCGACCTCCATGAACCCGTTCCCGCCTCTGGCCGCGACCGCGCGCTGGCGCGCAGACAGCAGCGGATCGTCGGGTCGAGGGAACGGGATTCGGTCGATCAGCACCAACGACAGACTGGACCCGGGCACGTCGACGCCCTGCCACAGCGACAGCGTGCCGAACAGCGACGTCGAAGGGTCGTCGGAGAACTGTTTCACCAGGGCCGACGTGGTGTCGTCACCCTGGCACAGCACCGGCGTGGCCAGTCGCTCGCGCATCACCTCGGCGGCGGCCCGCGCGGCGCGCATCGACGAGAAGAGCCCGAGCGTGCGCCCGCCCGCGGCCCCGATCAGCGCCTCGATCTCGTCGAGCTGTTCGGCCGATCCGGTGCCGTCACGCCCCGGCGGCGGCAGATGGGCTGCGACATAGAGGATTCCGGCCTTAGCGTGATCGAACGGGGATCCGACGTCGACGCCCTGCCATTCCGGTGTCTCGTCCCCGCCTGTCAATCCCCATGCCGCCGCCATCGCGTCGAACGATCCGCCGACGGTCAGCGTCGCCGATGTCAACACCGCGGTGGACTGCTCGAAGAGCCTGCCGCGCAACAGACCTGCCACCGAAAGCGGTGCCACCCGCATCACGGCCCGGACGGATCCGCGGTTGTCCTCATGGTCGAGCCACACCACGTCGTCGCGGTTCGGGATCTCCGGTACGAACGACGCCACGATGCGGGTCGCGGTGTTGCTGATGTCGGCGAGTGCCGTCACCGCTTCGGCACGCGCTGATGCGGCCTTCGGGTCTGACGGGGAGGTGTCGATCGCAGAGCGCGCCCTGCTCGCCGCGTCGCGGACCGCGGTCAGATAGGTCGTCATATCGTCGTCGAGCCGGTCGATGCGGCCAGGCTTGCTGTCGTGAATCGCTGATACGAATGTCGTCGTCGCGGCGTCGAGGCGTTGCGCCAGTTCGGGTTCGACGAGCCGTGCGACACGGCGGAACGCAGCGCTGAGAACCGCGTTGGACAGTTCTGCGGTGGCCACCCCGGTGACCCGGTCGGCCAGTTCGTGTGCCTCGTCGACGACCAGCAGGCGGTGCTCGGGAAGTACCGCGGCGTCGGAGATGGCGTCGATCGCCAAGAGTGCGTGGTTGGTGACGACAATATCGGCGTGCCCAGCCGTATCGCGGGCCTTCTCCGCGAAGCAGTCGGTTCCGAACGGGCAGCGCGATGCGCCGATGCACTCCCGTGCCGACACGCTGACCTGCGCCCACGACCGATCGGGAACGCCTGGTGTCAGCTCGTCGCGGTCACCGGTGTCGGTGCTCGACGACCACTTGGTGAGGCGCTGCACGTCGCGGCCCAAGGCGGTCGACGCCGCGGCATCGAACAGTTCCTCCTGCGGACGATCGTCCGGTTCGGTGGTTGCGCCGTTGTGAATCTTGTTGAGGCAGAGGTAGTTTCCCCGACCCTTCAGCAGGGCGAACTTCGGCGTCCTCGGCAGGGCACCGGTCAGCGAATCGGCGAGTGCGGGTAGATCGCGGTCGACGAGCTGACGTTGAAGTGCAATGGTCGCCGTCGACACCACCACCGGTTCGTCGGCGGCAACGGCCCT
The DNA here is from genome assembly GCA_902826815.1 of uncultured Mycobacteriaceae bacterium. GTDB lineage: Bacteria > Actinomycetota > Actinomycetes > Mycobacteriales > Mycobacteriaceae > Mycobacterium. The sequence continues at coordinate 43,543 of CADEGF010000045.1, read as the reverse complement.
CGCGATGGCGGGCACCAGATAGGCGAGCGACTTGCCTGTGCCGGTGCCGGCCTGCACCGCGAGGTGTTCGCCTGAGTCGAACGCGTGGGCTACGGCCTGCGCCATCTGGACCTGACCGCTGCGCTCGCTGCCGCCGAGCGCGGCGACCGCGGTGGCGAGCAGTTCGGTGACGGGACCTGCGTCTGGCGTGGCTCCTCCTACGCGCCTCGGCCGGCGGGCGGGACCATCCGGGTCGGTATCGCGGGTTCGCCGCGGGACAGCTTCAGGCCGTCCCACGGCAGGCTGTGCAGGCCGGTGACCACCCTGTCGCGGGCCGCGGTGAGGCTCAGATCGGCGACGGGCTCGCCGTTCTCGACGAACGGAACCGTCAGCTCCCGTGCGACGAGATCGGACTGCGGCGGTGCCCCGGCGGCGGGGTAGACGAGCTCCTCGACGATTGTCCCCGACGGTTTAACGAGTCGCGTCGCCTTCTTCCGCCCGCCGTGGGATTCCTTGTGCAGGCTGCGCTTCTCCACGGGTATGCCGTCCACCTCGACCAGCTTGTAGACCATGCTCGCGGTGGGTGCGCCCGAGCCGGTCACCACCGAGGTGCCGACGCCGTAGATGTCGGCGGGTTCGGACCGCAGCCCCGCGATCGCGAACTCGTCGAGGTCGCCCGACACCACGATGCGTGTCTTCGTCGCACCCAGCCCGTCGAGTTGGGCACGGACCTGGCGGGCCAGCACCCCGAGGTCGCCGGAGTCGATGCGGACGGCGCCCAGTTCGGGGCCCGCCGCCTCGACCGCGTTGGCGACGCCGGTGGTGATGTCATAGGTGTCGACGAGCAGGGTGGTGCCGACGCCGAGCGCATCGACCTGGGCGCGAAACGCCGCCAGCTCCCACTCTGATGTTCTTCGCCCGAGAGGCTCATCGCCGAGGCCCACTGCGCCCGTCGCGTGAAGAAGGGTGAACGCGTGGGCGCTTGTGCCCAGCGCAGGCACGCCGTAGCGGCGCTGGGCCTCGAGGTTGGACGAACCGCTGAATCCCGCGAGATATGCGGCCCGTGCGGCGGCGACGGCGGCCCGCTCGTGGGTGCGTCGCGATCCCATCTCGATCAGGGTGCGGCCCTCGGCGGCGCTGACCATCCGGGCCGCGGCCGAGGCGATCGCGGTGTCGTGATTGAAGATCGAGAGCGCCAGCGTCTCCAGCACGACGCATTCGCCGAACGTGCCGTTCAGCGCCAGCACCGGCGAGCCGGGGAAGTACAACTCGCCCTCGGGGTAACCGTCGACATCGCCGCGAAATCGGTAGTCGGCCAGGTAGGCGAGCGTGTCGGAGTCGAGGAAGTCCGAAAGTGATTCCAGCGCGGTGTCATTGAACGTGAAGTCCGCGAGCGCCTCCACAAACCGGGCGGTGCCCGCGACGACACCGTAGCGCCTGCCTTCTGGCAGCCGGCGGGCAAACACCTCGAACGTCGTGCGCCGGTGCGCTGTCCCGTCCCCCAGCGCGGCTGCGAGCATGGTCAGCTCGTATTTGTCAGTCAGCAACGCCGTCGTCATCCCGCAACCGTAACCGCTCTCGTGCCCCGTTTGGCCCCGGCTATTCTGGGGGACATGGTCACGCCGGCGAAGACCCGCCCGGGAACTCGCGAGGAACACCACACCGACACCGCCGAGGACACCGAGTCCCCGTGGGTGACAGTCGTCTGGGATGACCCCGTTAACCTCATGACCTATGTGACCTACGTCTTCCAGAAGTTGTTCGGCTACGACGAGCCGCACGCCACCAAGCTCATGCTGCAGGTGCACAACGAAGGCAAGGCGGTGGTGTCGGCGGGCAGCCGGGAGTCGATGGAAGTCGACGTGACCAAGCTGCATGCCGCAGGCCTGTGGGCCACCATGCAACACGACCGCTGAATCATCGGAGCCGGGACGCGATAGTGCGCAAGTGGAAGCGGGTCGACACCGCCGACGGCCCACGCTTTCGTTCGTCCCTTGCATCGCACGAGGCGGCACTGCTCGAGAGCCTGGTGACGTCGATGGTCTCGATGCTCGAGGAACGCGAAACATCATCGCCCGCAGACGAACTCGAAGAGATCACCGGGCTGAAGACGGGCAACTCCCGTCCGCCCGAGGATGAGACCATGAAGCGGCTGCTGCCCGACTTCTTCCGGCCGCAAAACGACCATCCCGCCGGATCGGGCACCGCGGAAAGCCTGAACAGCGCGCTGCGCAGTCTGCACGAGCCCGAGATCATCGCCGCCAAACGTGATGCGGCGCAACGTGTGTTGGAAACCGTGCCAAACGGCGGCGGCCGGTTCGAGTTGTCCGAGGACGACGCGCAAGCGTGGGCGTCTGCGGTCAATGACGTGCGGCTGGCCCTCGGGACGATGCTCGACATCGGCGCAGAGGGGCCCGATCGGCTACCGCCGGACCATCCGATGGCAGGCCATTTCGATGTCTATCAGTGGCTGACCGTGCTGCAGGAGTATCTGGTTCTCGGACTGATGGGCACGAAATGAGTTCGATCACCGATGTCGGCGGTATCCGGGTCGGCCAGCACGAACGAATCGACGCTGACGCGGCGCTCGGCTCCGGCTGGGCCAGCGGAACCTCGGTGGTGTTGACGCCGCCGGGCACCGTCGGCGCCGTCGACTGCCGCGGCGGCGCTCCGGGCACGAGGGAGACCGACCTTCTCGACCCGATCAACTCGGTTCGCCATGTCGACGCGGTGGTCCTGAGCGGGGGCAGCGCGTACGGCCTGGCGGCCGCCGACGGTGTGATGGGTTGGCTCGAGAAATACGGGCGCGGGGTCGCGATGGACGGGGGAGTCGTGCCGATCGTGCCCGCAGCGGTCGTCTTCGACCTGCCCGTCGGCGGCTGGGACCGCAGACCCACCGCAGAGTTCGGCTACGCCGCCGCGCAGAGCGCATCGGAAACGGTGGCCCTCGGCACCGTCGGTGCGGGCACCGGAGCCCGCGTCGGCGTACTCAAGGGCGGCGTTGGCACCGCATCGATCACCCTCACCGACATCGGCGTGACGGTCGGTGCGATCGTCGTCGTCAACGCCGCGGGCGATGCCGTCGACCCGGCGACCGGACTGCCGTGGCAGGCCGACCAGATCGCCGAGTTCGGCCTGGTCGTGCCCCCCGCGGACCAGATCGCGGCCTACGCGGGCCGGCACACCGAGCTCAGCCCGCTCAACACCACCATCGCTGTGGTCGCCACCGACGCCGTGCTGAGCGCGGCCGGGTGCCGACGCGTCGCGGTCGCGGCTCACGACGGCCTCGCGCGCACCATCCGGCCGTGTCACACGCCGCTGGACGGGGACACCGTGTTTGCGCTGGCCACGGGTGCCGTCGAGGTGCCGCCCGATCCTGAGACGCCTGCCTCGATGAGCCCCGAGGTGCCTTTGATCACCGCCATCGGGGCGGCAGCGGCCGATGTGCTGGCCCGGGCGGTACTCGTCGGCGTGCTTGCGGCAGAGTCAGTGGCCGGAATACCGACGTACCGGGACATGTTGCCCGGAGCGTTCGCCGGAAAGGGGTAGTAGGTGTTCGAGATTCGTGCCGACCTCGTCGACGCCATGGTCGCGCACGCGCGCGCCGACCACCCCGACGAGGCGTGCGGTGTGCTGGTCGGACCTGAGGGGTCCGACCGACCCGAACGGCACATTCCGATGCTGAACGCCGAACGGTCACCGACTTTCTATCGCTTCGATTCGATGGAGCAGCTCAAGGTGTGGCGGGCAATGGAAGAGGCAGGACAGGCTCCGATTGTCATCTACCACTCGCACACGGCGACGGAGGCCTATCCCAGCCGCACCGACATCTCCTATGCGTCTGAGCCCGAATCCCACTACGTTTTGGTATCCACCCGCGACCCCGATGAGCACGAGCTGCGCAGCTACCGCATCGTCGACGGCGTCGTCACCGAGGAACCCGTCAAGATCGTCGAGCAGTACTAGATCAGAAGAAAGAGCCATACCGATGACCGTTACCGTCTCCGTTCCGACCATCCTTCGCAGCCATACCGGCGGTGAGAAGCGGGTCACCGCGTCGGGCGACACCTTGGGCGCCGTGATCACCGATCTGGAGTCCAACTACTCCGGCATCACCGAGCGCCTCGTGGATAACGGCAAGCTGCACCGCTTCGTCAACGTCTACGTCAACGACGAGGACGTGCGGTTCTCCGGTGGCCTGGACACCGAGATCTCCGACGGGGACTCGGTCACGATCCTGCCCGCCGTGGCAGGGGGGTGAGTTGGCGTCGATGACGCGGTACGACTCGCTGCTCGAAGCGCTCGGCGACACGCCTCTGGTCGGCCTGCGCCGGCTCTCACCACGCTGGGACGACGGTGACGGCGAGCCGCATGTGCGGTTGTGGGCCAAGCTCGAGGACCGTAACCCGACGGGCTCCATCAAGGACCGCCCCGCGCTGCGGATGATCGAAGCTGCCGAGCGCGACGGGTCGCTCGAACCGGGGGCCACGATCCTGGAGCCGACCAGTGGGAACACCGGCATCTCGCTGGCGATGGCCGCCCTGCTCAAGGGCTACAAGATGATCTGCGTGATGCCGGAGAACACGTCGATCGAGCGCCGCCAGCTGCTCGAGTTGTACGGCTCGCGGATCATCTTCTCGCCTGCCGAGGGCGGGTCGAACACGGCGGTGGCGCATGCCAAGGAGTTGGCCGCGCAGAACCCCGACTGGGTGATGCTCTACCAGTACGGCAACCCGGCGAACACCGACGCCCACTACGAGGGCACCGGGCCCGAACTGCTCGCCGATCTGCCGGAGATCACCCACTTCGTCGCTGGCCTCGGTACCACCGGCACGCTCATGGGGACGGGGCGGTTCCTGCGCGAGCAGGTGCCCGGAATCGCGATCGTGGCCGCCGAGCCCCGCTACGGCGAGGGCGTCTACGCGCTGCGCAACATCGACGAAGGCTTCATCCCCGAGCTGTACGACCCGGATGTGCTGACGACGCGGTTCTCGGTGGGGTCGTTCGACGCCGTCAAGCGCACCCGCGAACTCGTCCAGGTCGAGGGCATCTTCGCGGGCATCTCGACCGGCGCGGTTCTGCACGCCGCGCTCGGCATGGCAGCGAAGGCGGTCAAGGCGAACGAGCGCGCCGACATCGCGTTCGTCGTCGCCGACGCCGGCTGGAAGTATCTGTCGACCGGTGCGTACGCCGGTAGCCTTGATGAAGCGGAAGACGCTTTGGAAGGGCAGCTATGGGCGTAAACGGACCGGGCTACGCGATGGAGCCGGCGGCGCCGAAGAGGCGGCCGGCGTGGGTGGTCGGTGGCGTCACCGTCATCAGCTTCGTCGCGCTGCTGTATGTCGTCGAGCTGTTCGACTCGTTGTCCAACCATCGCCTCGACCAGAACGGCATCCGGCCGCTGGAGACCGACGGCCTGATGGGCATCGTCTTTGCGCCGCTGCTGCATTCCAACTGGGACCACCTGATCGCCAACACCATCCCGGCGTTGATCCTCGGCTTCCTGATGACACTCGCGGGCATGTCGCGCTTCATCTTCGCCACGGCCATCGTCTGGATCCTTGGCGGCTTCGGCACCTGGCTCATCGGCAACATCGGCGCGCACTGCCCCTATGTCGGGGCGACGTGCGAGACCAACCACATCGGTGCGTCGGGACTGATCTTCGGCTGGCTGGCCTTCCTCATCGTGTTCGGGTTCTTCACCCGCACGATCTGGGAGATCGTCGTCGGCGTCGTCGTCCTGTTCGTCTACGGCGGCGTCCTGCTCGGCGTGCTCCCTGGCACCCCCGGGGTGTCGTGGCAGGGACATCTGTGCGGCGCCGTCGCAGGCGTGATCGCCGCCTACCTGCTGTCCGGGCCGGAGCGCAAGGCCCGCGAAGTCCGCAAACGCGGCACAGCACTGCCGAACTACGGCGCGTGACCTCGCCACTGGCGCCCGTCGGTGTCTTCGATTCCGGCGTCGGCGGGCTGACCGTCGCGCGGGCGATCATCGATCAATTGCCCGACGAGGACATCATCTACGTCGGCGACACCGGTAACGGGCCCTACGGTCCGCTGACCATCCCCGAGATCCGCGCGCACGCGCTGGCCATCGGCGACGACCTTGTGCAGCGCGGCGTCAAGGCGTTGGTGATCGCCTGCAATACCGCATCGTCGGCGTGCCTGCGTGATGCCCGCGAACGCTATGCGCCGGTCCCCGTCGTCGAGGTGATCCTGCCCGCCGTGCGGCGCGCGGTGGCGGCCACCCGCAACGGTCGCATCGGTGTGATCGGCACCGAGGCGACGATCGCGTCGGGCGCCTATCAGGACTCGTTCGCCGCCGCGCGCGACATCGAGGTGACGGGGGTCGCCTGCCCGCGGTTCGTCGACTTCGTCGAGCGCGGCGTGACAAGTGGCAGGCAGGTGCTCGGCCTGGCCGAGGGCTATCTGGAACCGCTGCAGCGCGCCGACGTCGACACGCTTGTGCTTGGCTGCACGCACTACCCGATGTTGTCCGGGCTCATCCAACTGGCGATGGGCGACTCGGTCACCTTGGTGTCGAGTGCCGAGGAGACGGCCAAGGACTTGCTGCGGGTGCTGACCGAACTCGATCTGCTTCGCCCGCACGACGCCCCGCGAGCACAAAGACAGTTCGAGGCGACCGGGGATCCTGAGGCGTTCACCACACTTGCGGCCCGGTTCCTTGGTCCGTCTCTCGACGGTGTTCGACCTGTTCAGCGTCACGTTGGCGCTCAATGATGACGATCGTCATTCAATGCGGGGATGTTTTCGTCATCGGGGTAGTGGGCATGGCAAGCTAGTGGGCGTGCGAATCACCGTACTCGGTTGCTCCGGCAGTGTTGTCGGGCCTGATTCGCCAGCGTCCGGGTATCTGTTGACCGCCCCCGACACCCCTCCTCTCGTCATCGATTTCGGCGGCGGCGTGCTCGGCGCGCTGCAGCGCCACGCGGATCCCAACGCGGTGCACGTCTTGTTGTCGCACCTGCATGCCGACCACTGCCTGGACCTTCCCGGCCTGTTCGTCTGGCGGCGCTATCACCCGTCTCCTGCGCGGGAGCGCGGTCTGATGTTCGGCCCGAAGAAGACGTGGGCACGCCTCGGCGCGGCGTCGTCGCCGGAGGGTGCGGAGATCGACGACTTCAGCGACATCTTCGACATCCGCCACTGGGTGGACAGGGAAGCCGTCCAGATCGGTTCGCTGAATGTCGAGCCCCGGCTGGTGTGTCACCCGACTGAGTCATACGGGATGCGGATCACCGACCCGTCCGGTGCGACATTCGTCTACAGCGGTGACACCGGCGCCTGCGACGCGCTCGTCGACTTGGCGCGGGGCGCCGACGTATTCCTCTGCGAGGCGTCGTGGACACATGATCCGTCGCGTCCGCCGAACCTCCATCTGTCCGGCACGGAGGCAGGGCAGGCCGCGGCGCGCGCAGGCGTCGCCGAGCTGCTGCTGACCCACATCCCGCCGTGGACGTCCCGCGAGGACGTGATCAGCGAGGCGAAAGCAGAATTCGACGGACCTGTGCACGCGGTGGTGTGCGGAGAGTCCTTCCCCGTCACCCGGCAGTGAGCACGGGGGCACCGGCTAGGGTTGGCGGGTGTCCAGACGAGAAGACGGCCGGCTCGACGACGAGCTGCGTCCGGTGGTCATCACCCGCGGTTTCACCTCTCACCCGGCGGGATCGGTACTGGTGGAGTTCGGTCAGACGCGGGTCATGTGCACAGCGAGCGTCACCGAGGGCGTGCCGCGCTGGCGTAGGGGTTCGGGGCAGGGCTGGCTGACCGCGGAGTACGCGATGCTGCCTGCAGCGACTCACGACCGGTCGGACCGCGAATCGGTCAAGGGTCGCATCGGCGGCCGCACGCAGGAGATCAGCCGGTTGATCGGCAGGTCGCTGCGCGCATGCATCGACCTGGCGGCGCTGGGCGAGAACACGATTGCCATCGACTGCGATGTCCTGCAGGCCGACGGCGGAACTCGCACGGCCGCCATCACGGGTGCGTACGTGGCGCTTGCCGACGCGGTGACGTGGTTGGCGGCGGGCGGGAAGCTGGCCGACCCGCGGCCGCTGTCGTGCGCGATCGCCGCGGTGAGCGTCGGCGTCGTCGACGGACGCGTCCGCACCGACCTGCCCTACACCGAGGACTCGCGGGCCGAGGTCGACATGAACGTCGTCGCCACCGACACCGGCACCCTCGTCGAGGTCCAGGGGACGGGTGAGGGGGCGACGTTCCCGCGCTCGACGCTGGACAAGCTGCTCGACGCCGCACTGGCTGCGTGCGAGCAGTTGTTCGCCATTCAGCGGGAGGCGCTGGAACTGCCGTATCCGGGGGAGCTGCCCGAATCCGAAACGCCTGCGAAGAAGGCGTTCGGAAGCTGACGCGGACGCGAGGAGCAAAACAACCTTGGAGCTGCTGGTCGCGAGCCGAAACCGCAAGAAGCTGGCCGAACTGAGCCGGGTGCTCGACGCCGCGGGGATCATCGGTCTGACGTTGTTGTCGCTCGACGACGTCGCCGCGTTCGACGAGGCGCCCGAGACGGGTGCGACGTTCGAGGAGAACGCGTTGGCGAAGGCGCGCGACGCGTTCCTGGCAACCGGATTCGCCAGCGTGGCCGACGATTCCGGGTTGGAGGTCGACGCGCTGAACGGAATGCCCGGAGTGTTGTCGGCGCGCTGGGCGGGAGTGCACGGGGAGGACGCGGCCAACACCGCACTGCTGCTGGCCCAGCTTCGCGATGTGCCCGACGAGCGGCGCGGCGGCGCGTTTGTCTCGGCGTGCGCGCTGGTATCCCCGTCGGTGGAGACGGTGGTGCGGGGCATTTGGCCCGGCCGCATCGGCCGAAAACCTTTGGGCGACGGCGGATTCGGCTACGACCCGGTGTTCATCCCGGCGAGTTCGACGCGGACGGCGGCGGAGTTGACGCCGGAGGAGAAGGATGCGTCCTCGCACCGTGGACGCGCGCTCGCTCTGCTGGTGCCCGCGCTGCGCGACCTCGTGTAGTGGCGGAGCAGGTACGCGAGCGGAATCGTGACTGTGACGGTTAGCGCGCACAGGCCCGCGAATGAGCCGGTGAACAGGGGCCACCGCAGCACGAGATTCATGACGACTGCCATGACGACGACGTGCAGCAGAAAAATCTCGTAGGAGATCTCGCCGAGCCACACCATCGGACGGCTGCTGAGGATCCGTGTGTAGCGGCCGCCTGACCCGAGTACGACGGTGCCGACGAGGAGCGTCGCGATCGTGGCGAAGAGAAGCGCCTTGGTGACCGGAACCCAGGCGGGGTCCGTGCCGACGATGACGCCTCCGATCGGCGTTGCGACGACCAGGAACAGCGCGGCGGCCGTCGGCAGTGTCCCTCGGGCACGCCAGTGTGTGCCGGTCGCCGCGAGAATCGCGACCGCCATACCGCCGGTGAAACAGGCCACGTGGCCGGGCAACCACATGCCTGCCGAGTTGGGGAGCACATCGGTGGTGTTGGCGACCGTCAGCCAGACCGGGGTGACGGCCGCAAGCGCTGCCAACCTCGTCAGCGAGACACCGGGACGCCAGTCGCCGCGTTGCCGCAGCAGCAGGTAGGCCAGCACGGGTAGTGCGGCGTAGAAGGACGCCTCGACTGCCAGGCTCCACATCTGCGACAGCCCGGGATGCAGATAGGTGTAGAGGTAGTTGTCGGTGTAGATCTGCGTCAGGGTGAGGTAACGAAGCAACCCGTGCCACGTCTGCCCGGGATTGGGGCCTGGCGCGAAGACGGTGTAGACGGCGAATGTCGCCAGCACCGCGACCAGATAGGCAGGCATGATCCTGCGAAGCCGGTGCCGGGCGTACCGAGTGAGCGACGGGGACGGCGATGCGGTGGCGGCCGCGGTCACCCACGGGCGGAACAACAGGAAGCCCGAGAGCGCGAAGAAGATCGCAACGCCGATGTCGAAGCGCGCATAGATCGCACCGAGGTAGCCGCGGGTGAGTTCACCGGTGGCGAACGCCGCATGCGTGGCGATGACAAGGAACGCAGCGACGGCCCGCATACCGGTGAGGGCGGGGATATGAGATCGTGGGGCGCTGCCCGGATGGACGCGGTTGCCGCACGCCTCCGGGCTGGCTGACACTGCGTCGAGTATAGCTAACTAATTGTTCGACGTCAGATGCCGAACTTGGCCTTGATGTCCCTGGTCTGGAAATGCTCGACGATGATGCCGACCAGCGGGATGGTGCCTGCCAGCAGGACGCCGATGGTCTTGGCGATCGGCCAGCGCACCTTGACCGCGAGGTTGGCGGTGAAGAGCAGGTACACGAAGTAGACCCAGCCGTGCACGACGGCGATCCAGTTCAGGCCCTCGACGTAGTAGACGTACTTCGCGACCATCTCGTAACAGAGCAGGATCAGCCACAGGCCGGTGGTCCAGGCCATCACGCGGTAGCCGACGAGCGCCTTTCGGATGGACTCGACGGGGACGATCGGGGCGGGTGTTTCTGTCACGATTCCTTGTCTTTCTCGGCCAGGTCGGCAAGGTAGGCGTTGTACTCCCGCAGCGCGGGATCATCGTCGGATTGTTTCGCAGGCTTGGGGCGCTCGGGCAGCAGGCCGGCGGGAATCTCGGTGGTTCCGTCATGGTGAACCGGCTCAGGCGGCGCGTCCTCGAGGCGGACGAACTTGTAGTAGGCGTAGACGCAGAACCCTGCGAAGGCGGGCCACTGCAGGGCGTAGCCGAGGTTCTGGAAGCTGCCGGAATCGGATTCGAAGCGCGTCCACTGCCACCAGGCCAGAGCCAGGCAACCTGCGGCGGCGACGATCACCAGCAGGATGAGCGCCGGTCTCCTACGCCGTGTAGTGGACACCCGTCAACGGTACCGCGATAGTCTTGGTGCGCTTAGCGGGCGTGGCGAAATGGCAGACGCGCGGTCTTTAGGTGTCCGTGTCCTTTGGACGTGGGGGTTCGAGTCCCTCCGCCCGCACATTTGGCTCCTCAATTTTGCAATCAGGGCTGTAGATCGGCGAAGTCCACAGCCCTAGCTGCAATATCAAGAGCCGCGTTTGAAAATCGAGCCGTTTGGCAAGATGCACTACATGAAAACGATCGCTCGACGCATTGCGTCTATCGCCGCAGTTGGGATCGCTCCGCTGGCCTTTGTGACCGTGATCTCGCCCGCCGTCAGTTCCGCGGACTGTGCTCCTGGCGTTGAATGGTGGGATCCGGTCGCCAACGTGTGCCGTCCGACCGGTGCCCCGATGAAGAACTGTTTGCCCAACGGTTGGTGGGATCCGACAATCGCCGACTGCCGCGCGTTCTAGCATCGCCACACGCGGCTAGTCGACCTTTATCTCGCCCATCTCGCCCCACCCCGTCGCGTCGATCTCGTCACTGATGATGCGGGGTGTCGCTGAGAGCAGGGCGGGCGCGCCTGCGACGAACTTCTTGAAGTGCGCGCTGGTGACGTGCTCCTTGCCTGCCTCGCCGTCGCGGAAGCCTTCCACGAGTACGTATTCCGACGGGTCTTCGATGCCGCGTGACCAGTCGAAGAACAGGTTGCCCGACTCACTGCGGGTGGCCTCGGTGAACTCGGCGACCTCGTCGATGAAGCTGTCGACATACTCAGGCTTCGGCTTCCACCTGACCACGATGAAGATCATCTGACTGCTCCTTACGGTGTGAGGATCGCCCGACCGCGGACGTTGCCGTTGTCGAGATCGGTTATCGCGGACTGGAAGTCGTCAAGCGCGTACTTCTGCGTGTGCAGGTTCACCGCACCGCGTGCGGCGAGCGCCATCAGATCGCACAGGTCATTGTAGGACCCGACCAGGTTGCCGATGAAGTTGATCTCGGTCGAGATGATGTCGATCGTCGGCACGTCGATGTTCTCGCCGTAGCCGATGACGTGGTAGTCACCGGCGCGCCGCAGCATCGCGACGCCTTCCGCCGTCGCCCCGCCTTCGCCGACAAAGTCGACGACGGTCTCTGCGCCGTTGCCGTCCGTCAATGACAGCACCTGATCCACCTGCGTCCCGTCGGCCACCACGCCATGGTCGGCGCCGATCGCCTCGGCGAGCTTGAGCGCATCAGGGTTTCGGTCGACGACGATCAGTTCGGCGGGGGAGAGCGCCTTGAGCACCTGAATCCCGATGTGGCCCAACCCGCCCGCGCCGATGATGACGCACTTGTCGCGCGGGGTCAGTCGCTTCGCCGCCTTGGCCGCCGCGTGGTAGGCCGTCAGCCCCGCATCCGCGAGCGCCGCGACATCCGACGGTTCCAGCGCATCGTCGATCTTCACCACGCTCCGCGCCGACGTCTTCAGGTAGTCGGCATAGCCGCCGTTGGTGTCGATCCCCGGAAATGCGTTGGCCTCGCAGTGCACATCGTCGCCCGAGCGGCATGCGCGGCACAGCCCGCAGGTGATGAGCGGGTGCACGATCACCTTGTCGCCCTCGCTCACATTGGTCACCGCGGACCCGACGGCTTCCACCCAGCCCGCGTTCTCGTGGCCAATCGTGTACGGCAACTGCACCTGTGACTTCTCCGCCCACTGGCCCTCGAGGATGTGTAGGTCGGTGCGGCACACCCCGGCCCCGCCGATCTTGACGACGACGTCGAACGGGCCGGTCGGTGTCGGGACGGGAACCTCTTTCATCTCGAGGTTCTGGTGGTAGCCAACCACCTGGACGGCTCGCATCGTGGTCATCGCAGTGTTCCTTCTTTCGTCGTGAGTGTATTCAGCGGGATGAAGGTATTGGCGTCGGATTCCCCGTAGCGCGTTCGCAGCAGCCCGCGGCAGAAATGGGCGTTGCCTTCGATGGAGATCCGCGTCGAACGCGCCCGCCGCAGAGCCAGCGGCACATCGCCGGGCCGATAGCCGCGGCCGTAGTGGTCAACCATCGCCAAAGCGGTTGGTTCTGTGGATAACCCGAGCGCGCGGCGGCTTCTCAGCAGAGCCTCCGTCGTCGCCCCGTTCGGTAGATCCCCCAGCCGGACATCGCCCAACGACGATTCGGACAGCTGCGAATCGGCGCGGAGCAGCGCCGTCAGGCAACGCTCCATCGCCGCGGTGTGGGCTTTACGCCGGAACGTCTCGCGCAGCTCGTCGAGGCTCTCCTCGGCCTCGTGGCCGAATGTGCCTCGATATCCGGCGTCCGCCGCCAACCCCGCGTTGATGATTTTAGAATCGTGGTGGTCGTCGAGTTCGACGACCACCCGTCGCGTCCAATTCAGATTCGTCAGAACGTCTTTGGCATCCGACGCCATCAGGTACGCGAAGTTCGGCGAGCAGAACGACGTTGGCAGCCGTAGATGCACCTTGACGTTGCCGCCAGGTGACACTACGAGCGAGCGGACGAAGCCGAGCGTGGTGATCGGCTCGTCGAGCTCGGGGTCCACCACCGCACTCAGTGCGAGATAGGCGATTTCGTGGCTGCCCACGTCATGCCCCCACGAGGTCGTCGGCGCCGCGTGGACCCACCGCGGGCTCGTCGGCCTCGGGCAGTTGCAGCTCGGCGGGCACGGCGATGTCGTACATCTTGGCGGCGTTCAGACCGAGGATCTTCTTCTTCTGATCTGTCGTGATCGGCGCGTACTCGCCGAGATCCGCCGGGATCTGGAAGTCGACCAACGCCTCGACGAGCCAGCGCGGCGTCCAGAGCGCGTAGTCCGACGAGAATTGGATGCGGTCCTCTCCGATCCAGTACAGCAACTCGCCGAGGATCTGCGCGAAGTAGCGCGGCCTGGTGTGAATGAAGGGCATCGCAACGGCAAGGCCCGCATGGACATTCGGCTCCTGTGTGGCGATCCAGCAGAAATCCTCGAGTCGCGGGAGCCCGCAGTGCTCGACGACGAAGTTCAAATCGGTGAAGTCGGTGGCGACGTGGTCGACGTCGGCGACATCGAAGGCATCGCGGTCAAGCGGCCGAATCGTCGGGCCCTTGTGGACGTGGATGTTGCGGATGCCGAGTTCGCGGCACAGTTCGAAGTATCGGTATGCCCAGGGGTCATCCAGGCGCCAACCGCGGGAGTCGCCGTGCCACTCAGCGGTGTAGAGCTTCACGCCTTTCAGTCCGAAGCGTTCGGCGTCCACTCGAAGCTGGTCCATGCCCACTTCGCCGTTGCGCGGATCCCAGTTGTGGTTATAGGTCAGCTTGTCCGGATGCTTCGCCGCGAGGTCGGACGCCTCGTCGGTCTGACCGAAACCCTTGTAGTAGAACTCGCTGAGTGCCGCGGGCTGGAAGATCGCGTGGTCGACGTAGCCGTCGGTGAACAGATCCTTCATCAGGCGATCGCCGCCCTGATAGAGGTACTCCTCGTAGCCCCACACCTCGGACTCCGGCGAGAGGTTGCGGTGGTAGTCGTAGAAGCAGTCGATGAACTGCTTGCCGTGAACGTTGCGTTGGTTCTCCGGCCTGGCGTCCCACAGGGCTACGTGGGCGTCGACGATGAAATAGCTGTTGTCGTCCTTCTGGTACATGCGGGCTGTCCTTCTCTCGTGTGACGACTGTCACAACCTACGGACGAGCCTAGGAGCGTGGGCGGCGCAGCGGAGGATCGCGATGTCTCAATGTGAGACACCGACGGGGCTGTTTTGACCTGCGGCTCTTGCCACCCTTTGTAACGTGGATCACATGCGCGACGGCCTACCCGAGCGAGCAAACTTGGGCGAAATCCGGCACGGCAAAGTGCCGGAACGGTTGCTCGCGTCGTGGCAGCGCAGCGAGGACTACGGCATTCCGCTGGACGGGGTTGAGCCGGTCTTCACCGGTACTGACGACCTGAGTTCGCTTTTCTTCCAGTGCGGCAACGAGGTGTTGGCCGACCTTCACCGGACACTGGCGAACGAACCGCTCAGCATGATGCTCACCGATGCCGAGGGTGTGGTGCTTTCGAGGTTGTCGGGCGACCGCACGCTGTTGCAGGCGCTCGATGACGTGCACCTCGCGCCGGGCTTCGCCTATTCCGAACGCGAAGTCGGCACCAACGGACTCGGTTTGGCGCTGGCCGACCGGGTGCCGACTCTGGTGCGCGCGGATCAACACTATGCGCGGAACCTCTGCACGTTCACCTGCGCCGCGGTGCCGGTGCTCGACCCGGAGTCAGGCCGGTTGGAGGGGAGCGTCAACCTGACGACGTGGTCGCAGTCGTCGAGCGACCTGCTGCTCGCGCTGGCCCGCTCCGCAGCGAGCAACACGACCGCGCTGATGCTGGCCCGATCGAGCGGACGGCTTCCGCGGCAGATGCCCCGAGGACAGGTCTTCCGGGTGGAGGTGCCGCGCCTCGAGCCCGGCTCGGGCACATTGCATTCGCTGTCGGATGCGTGGAACGACGCGGTAGCGCATGCCGAGCGCGGTATGCGGGCCGGTGGCGTGGTCGCGGCCGTCGGTGAGCCAGGCGCGGGCAGGGCGACGGTGTTGGCGCAGGCGGCCCGGCACCTGTTTCCGCGTGATCGAATTCTGTCGGCAAGCGCGCCCGCGCCGACAGATGTCCAGACGTGGCTCGGGTTGTGGGCGCCCGAGCTCGGCAAGGACCACACCGCGGTCATCGTCCGCGACGTGGACATGTTGCCCGCCTGGGTGACCGAGCGGCTTCGTGATCTGATCCAGCGCAGCGTCGACGCCGGTTCTGTTCCCGTCGCGGTGACCGCCGAGCGGTTCGAAGACATGCCTGCCGCGTTGACCGGTCTGGTCGATGCGGTGGTCCCGGTGCCGTCGCTGCGGGATCGCCCCGACGACGTTCTGCCTTTGGCCAACCACATCGCGACGCGCATGCGCGGACGCGAAATCGGCTTCAGCCCGACCGCTGCCCGGGCGCTGAGCTGCTACGACTGGCCGGGAAACGTCGACGAGCTGTTACGGGTGGTGACGGCGGCCGCCGGTCGCGCTGACGTGATCGACATCGATCTGCTGCCGTCAGAGGTGTTGGCGGGCAACACCCGTCATCTGTCACGCATTGAAGCCTTCGAACGGGGAGAGATTGTCCGCGTCCTCAACGCCGACGGGTTGACGATGGCCGAGGTGGCCCGTGAGCTCGGCATGAGCCGCGCGACGCTGTACCGCAAGATCGGTCAGTACGGCCTTGCGGCCGGGCGGGACTAACGCTGCGATACAGCGAGGGCGCCGGGGCCTGTGAACACCAGAAGCAGGAACACGAAGCGGAACATCCTCGCGGGGTGGTCAGCTCACAGTCTGGGGCTCGCCGTCGGTGGCCTGCCTGGCGAAGCACATCAGGCTGCCGACGAAGGTCAGCAGGGCGGCGACGCCGGCAATCGACGCGATCACGGCTTCGGCCGCGCCCCAGCTGGCCAAGCTCACCGCGATCGCGATGATCGAAGCGATGTTCAGGAACAGTCCCGTCGTGGCGACCGCCTCCGACACAGGTTTTTCTGCAGGCGCGAGCCGCTCATCCACGAAGGTCCCCCTAGCAACTAGCCGAGCCTGACGATCAGGTGTTTCCCCGTTTCGGCGGAATGAAACTAACAGCCCGCCTGTCGTCATGCCGTCAGTTCACTTGGTTTCGACCGGAAACCCGTTCTGTTCTGCCAGTTCGCGGAGCTGTTTGAGAGCATGGCGGCGGCCGCGGCCTGCCTCGGGTATCTGGATGCCTGCCCACACGCCCTCTGCCCCCGGTGTCCTGCAAGCCTCTTGCGCGCATCGCCAGCGGCGGGGGCACTCACGGCACAACGCCTTGGCACCGTCATCGGCCGATGTCGTCCATCGGTCGGGGTCGCTCGTGCAGGCGAACGTCGACTCGTCTTCCAAGACCATCGGGTACACGGACTCTTCACCTTCCGCTTCGGATATGGCGGACAATACGTTCGTATGGTTCTTACGATACAGCCGTACTGTAGACACCATACGCTCGTATTGTCTACTCTTACGATGTGATCACTGAGAACGACGCACGATGACTCTGCTGCCCGACGCCCAACGCGTCCGCCCGGAGACCTCGCCCATCGAACGAATCCGCGATGCGGCAATGAGGAGCTTCGCGACGCAGGGATTCTCGAATACGTCTCTTCGCGCGGTTGCCTCTACGGCCGGTGTGTCACTGGGTCTGGTGCAGCACCATTTCGCCACGAAGGCCGGCCTCATCAAGGCGGTGGATGACTACGTTCTCGCTGTGGTGATAACCCATATCACGCAAGACATTCCGGCCAGCACATCGGATTCTGTCGCGGAAATCGGCGACAGGGTTAGCCGGATGATCTCTGAGATGCCTGACATCGTCGACTATGTCGGACGCGCCCTGATCGACGGCCGCCCCGTCGGATACATGGTCTTCGACGCCCTGCTGAATTCCGGCACGGCCCGATGGAATCAACGCGGTGAACGGGGCGAGACCCGCCCAGATCTCGACCTGACGTGGGCTGCGGTCAACTCGCTTGTGCTGGCGCTCGGCACGTTCATTTTGCGCGGCCACATCGAACGCAATCTGCCTGAGCCGCTGACCAGTCCTGCACAGCTTCAGCGGTGGCAGTCCTCGGTCACCATGCTTCTGCGCGAAGGGTTGTTTCGCAGCGGATAGCAGTCAAACCCGTTCGCCGACAATTCTTTTGCGATAGGTCGACGGCGTCTCGCCGCTGAACTGGGTGAAGGCGCGGGTGAACGAACTCACGCTGTCGAAACCGACCGCCGTCGACGTCTCCTGCACCGCTTGTCCTGGCGAAGCCAGCAGTGCCATCGCGCGCAGCATTCGGGCGTTCAGCAGGTAGGTGCGCCACGACAGACCGAGCTCATCGTGGAAGAGGCGGCGCAGGGTGCGCTCCGACACCGCCACCGCTCGGCTCACCTGATCCGCTGTCGCCGACTGCAGGTGCTCCTTTGTGTAGTCCATGGCCGCTGCCACAATCGGATGCTCGGACGTCGGAAGGCTCAGCGGCGCTTCGTGATCCAGCGCCTCGATGACAAGGTCGGCGAGCGTGCGGAAGAACGAGTCGGAGATGTCGTCGCCCTGTGGGCGGTCGATCGGCCACCGCAATGCGTAGATCATCATCTCCCGAATCAGCGGTGATACCGCCAGGATTCGCGCGCGGTCGTCGCCGCCGGGAATCATCTGCGCGTCGAACATCACCGCGACGGTCCGCACGGCGGGAGCCATCGTTGCCTGGTGCTCCAGCCCCGCTGGAATCCACGCCGCCTGCTGGGGCGGCAGCAGGTAGTGCGCCGAGGCGGTCTCGACCTCGACGACACCGCCGATCGCATACTCGATCTGGTGCACCTCGTGGCTGTGCCAGCCGGTGATCAGGCCTTCACCCTCGTACAGATAGCTTCCGCCCAGTGCCCGGCCGCCACGGCGCAACTCGATGACCCGTCGGCCGTTGTTGGCCGATTCGGCGCTCAGGCCGTTGTTGGCCGTTCCGGCCAAATCTCTGTCCGAAAGCGCAGAGCCGGTCACACCGCTAGACGGTACTACTTAGGTATTGCAAGCGGACGAGAGGAGCACTGATTGAACACCGACGACCTGATCCTGGTGAGCATCGACGACCACGTGGTCGAGCCGCCGGACATGTTCCTCAACCACGTCCCGGCCAAGTACAAAGCCGAGGCGCCGATCGTCGTCACCGACGACAACGGCGTCGACCAGTGGATGTATCAGGGCAGGCCGCAGGGTGTCAGCGGCCTGAACGCGGTCGTGTCATGGCCCGCCGAGGAGTGGGGCCGCGACCCCGCTGGCTTCGCCGAGATGCGCCCAGGCGTATACGACGTGCACGAGCGGGTCCGCGATATGAACCGCAACGGCATCCTCGCCTCGATGTGCTTCCCGACGTTCACCGGCTTCTCCGCCCGTCACCTCAACATGCATCGCGAGGACGTCACGCTGGTGATGGTGTCGGCCTACAACGACTGGCATATCGACGAGTGGGCGGGCAGCTATCGCGACCGCTTCATCCCGATCGCTGTGCTTCCGACCTGGAACCCCGAAGCCATGTGCGCTGAGATCCGCCGCGTCGCCGCCAAGGGCTGCCGTGCCGTCACCATGCCGGAACTGCCTCACCTGGAAGGACTTCCGAGCTATCACGACGGTGAGTACTGGGACCCCGTGTTCCGCACGCTGTCCGAGGAGAACGTGGTGATGTGCCTGCACATCGGGACCGGTTTCGGGGCGATCAGCATGGCGCCGAATGCGCCGATCGACAACCTGATCATCCTGGCCACCCAGGTGTCGGCGATGTGCGCACAGGATCTGCTGTGGGGACCGGCGATGCGCAACTATCCCGAGCTGAAGTTCGCATTCTCCGAGGGCGGCATCGGCTGGATCCCGTTCTACCTCGACCGCAGCGACCGGCATTACACGAACCAGAAGTGGCTGCGACGCGACTTCGGCGACAAGTTGCCGAGCGATGTCTTCCGGGAGCACTCCCTGGCCTGTTACGTCACCGATAAGACGTCGCTGAAGCTGCGCCACGAGATCGGCATCGACATCATCGCCTGGGAGTGCGACTACCCGCACTCCGACTGCTTCTGGCCGGATGCGCCCGAGCAGGTGCTGGCGGAGCTGAATGCCGCGGGGGCCGACGATTCCGATATCAACAAGATCACCTGGGAGAACTCCTGCCGGTTCTTCGGCTGGGATCCGTTCGCGCGCACGCCCCGCGAGCAGGCGAACGTGGCCGCACTGCGGGCCAAGGGTGCCGACGTCGACGTCTCGATCCGCCCGCGCAAGGAGTGGGCGCGGCTGTACGAACAGAAGCAGCTCGCCAACACGTGAATTCGGCGCGTTTTGCGACGGCAACGGTGGTCTAGCGCGCCGGAATCGCTAGGTCGGCGCGATTGATGCGCCAAGCACCTCTGCCACCGTGCATCCGGCATGTGTGCATACAGCGGAGAAAGCCTTGAATTGTCCCTGTGCGGGCTGCGTGATGACGACGTCGTCGACGATCAGACCTGAGTCGACGGGTACATCGGTCGTACTGGCGATCGCCTGCGCCGGAGCCGCCTGACTTTCGGGCGTCGCAGTACCGGCGTTGGCAATGGGTGCAGGTGCTG
This sequence comes from uncultured Mycobacteriaceae bacterium, assembly GCA_902826815.1. GTDB lineage: Bacteria > Actinomycetota > Actinomycetes > Mycobacteriales > Mycobacteriaceae > Mycobacterium. The sequence continues at coordinate 23,595 of CADEGF010000045.1, read as the reverse complement.
GCGGCTTTCAGAAGGTGACGCCGGTGGTTTGGAAGAACCACAGCGCCGAGGTCAGCCAGACGTATACGAGGACGAAGAACAGCAGCCCGCCGACGATCGGGATCACCCATGGCCGAAGGCTTTTCCGGGTGAGCAGCAACATCTTCGTGACGAACACGCCGTAGAAGAAGCAGCCGAACAAGGAGTGGAAGAGCACCCGCGTATCAACGGGCTGGAAGCCGAGCGCGTACAGGCAGTGCACGGCGACCGGCACGCTGGCGAGGACGGCCAGCCGGCCCGACCACACGTGCGCGGTGCCGATACAGGACGGCATCGCGCCGCCGGGCATCAATCGGTACATCGCGAATGCGGACGCCAACTGGAATATCGCCAGGGCCACGGCCAGGGTGGCCAGCCACGATTTCACCGCGGTTCCGCTGGAGAAGCCGGCCACGCTCACCGAGAATAACTGCGGGTCATGGATTTTGCCGAACGCACCGAGCCCGACGGCGACGGCCGCGCCGATCAGGACAGCCACCAGGATCGCGATTCCGCCGCCGGGAGCGGCGACGGGCGCGGTCCGGGTCGGCGCATCGGGGGAGTCGGAGTAGGCGACGGGATCAGAAGACACTGGTCTCACCCGGCACGGCGGTGAAGTCCCAGCTCTTTTCACCGATTCGCAGATTTCCGAC
>CADEGF010000045.1:0-22824 GCA_902826815.1 uncultured Mycobacteriaceae bacterium | reverse complement strand
CACCCGGCACGGCGGTGAAGTCCCAGCTCTTTTCACCGATTCGCAGATTTCCGACCACGGCGCTGCCCGAGAACCAGGTCTCGATGCCTTCGTTGTCGCAGGCATATGCCAGGGCCTTGTCCCCGGTCACTCGGATCTCCAGCGCGAGGTTGCCGGTCTTGATTCCGATGTTGGCGACGAAGTCTTCCCGGCCGGCAAACGGCGTAGCCGCCGGCTCAGGTGGCACGGGCGGCACAGGCGGCTTCGGCGGGGTAGCCGGCGCGGATGTGACGGTCGCGGCGGCGGGCTGCGGCGCAGGCTCGGACTGTTTGTTGACATTCACCAGCCACAGTCCGGTGCCGAGGACAGCGACCGCGCCGAGGGTGGCAATGGGGCCTTTGATCTTCATGGCGACGAGCATGGTTCGGCGTGGCGCGCGGTCGCATGAAGAAATCGTGGAGATCGTGTGGAGATCGCCCGCCGGAATCGCTAAGCGTCGATGACGACGGTCAACGCGTTGCCGTCCCGCTCGACCCGCATGTCCGCCTTCCTGGCGACCGCAGCCACCTTGGCCGCGGAGTCGGGTTCAGCCCTGCTGGTGACGAGTGCGCGCGCGAGCCTGCCCTTGTGCGCCTTGTTGAAGTGGCTGACAACCGTGCGGTGACCGTCGGCGTTCTCGGAGACGACGTCCACCTCCACCGCGCCAGGCAGCCTGCCAAGTGCCGCGTACGAGCCCGACCGCAGATCGACCACGAGTTCGTCCTCCGCGATGTCGGCGAGCGTTGCCACCAGGGCTGGCCGCCAGCGCGCGGCGAGCGTCCCCTTCCCGGGAAGCTTCGACGACGCCGACAACCGATAGGCCGGGATCGGGTCGTCGGCGCGAAGCAGCCCGAAGAGCGCCGATCCGACCACGAGCCGGGCACGCGCGCGGGAAAGCGCTGTGCTGCTCAGTGATTCGATGTCGAGCGCGTCATACAGAACACCGGTGTAGCGGTTGATGGCGGGCAGGGTCGGGGTGTCTCTCAGCGCGGCGTTGCGGTCGATCTCGTGATCCTGGGATGCCGAGATCCCGAGTGCACGCCTGCACGTCGCGGGATCGGCGGCCAGCGCCACCAACTCGTCGACGAGTTCGGCACGTACGGGCGTCAGCTCCTGGAAGCTCAGAGCGTCAAGGCGAAGCGGAGCACCCTCGCCTCCGGCCCGCTTGGTCTCCGACGGCGGCAGCAACACGATCACGAGCGAAAAGGCTATCGCTACCTCGACCGGTCACCAGGTGACGGGCAGTTCGTGCATGCCGTAGATCTCTTTCTCGTACGCGAAGTCCAGCTCTTCGGCGGGAACGGCCAGTCGAAGACCGGGCAGCCTGCGGACCAAGGTCGACAGCGCGACCTGTAGTTCAACGCGCGCCAGGTTCTGGCCGATGCATTGGTGCACGCCGAATCCGAAGCCCAGGTGCCCGCGGGTGTTGCGGTCGATGTCGAGGCTGTCGGGGTCGTTGACGAAGGCGGCGTCCCAGTTGCCAGCGGGAAGGTTCATCAGCACATATTCACCTGCCCGTACCAGCTGACCCGAGATGGTGAGGTCTTCGAGTGCGACGCGCTCGATCTGGCTGTGCACGATCGTCAGGTACCGCATCAACTCCTCGACGACATTCGCGATCACGGCCGGATCGTCTGTTTCCCGCAGCCGGACGAGTTGATCGGGGTGCTCCAACAGCGCCACCGTTCCCAGCGCGATCATGTTCGCGGTGGTCTCATGCCCGGCCTGCAGCAGGATCGCGCCGTTCATGGCGACGGTGGCGCGGTTCAGCTGGCCCGTTGCGACGTAGTCGGTCATCAGCCGGCTGATCAGGTCGTCGCCGGGTTCGCGCTCCTTGCGTTCCGCCAACTCGGTCACGTAATTGAAGATCGCCCCCATCGCCGCCAGCTTTTCTTCGTCGGTCGACCGCGAATCGAGGCCGACCGTGCTGTGGTGCTGGAAGAACTCATGGTCTTCGTACGGCACGCCGAGCAGCAGCGAGATCACCAGTGACGGAACAGGCAGGGCGAAGTCACGAACGAGATCCGCCGGTGGCCCCTTTTCGACCATGTCGTCGAGGAATCCGTCGACCAGCTCCCGGATCTGCGGCCGCATCTCCTGGGCCCGCCGAAAAGTAAAGTCCCGCGTCATCATTCGCCGCAGCCTGTTGTGCTCCGGATCGTCGATCCGTGCGAACACCACGGGCACGTTGTCGTCGGTGCCCATCAGCTTGAGGGCCTCCGGAAGGGTCTCCGCGCTCAGCCGCGGGTCGATGAGCGCGGCCCTGATGTCGTCGTACTTACTGATCACCCAGGCAGGCTCACCGCGCCACAGCGCCAGTTGCAGCCCGTCGGCCGCTCGCCAGTCAGCGAAGAACGCCGGGGGTTCAAGTGGGCAGCCGTGGTCCCGCGGCGCGGGGATGACGGGCAGTTCGGCGCCTTCGCCCGGAGCCGAGGTCGTCGTCATTTGTGCTCCTCTAATCGACAGTCGACTGTCAGTTGTCGAGAGCGTAGGACCGACTTTAGTGGCAGTCAACTGTCAGTTACAGTCGATGCTGTGACTGTGGTGACGGACCGTCCGCTGCGCGCGGACGCGGCTCGCAACGCCGATCGAATCCTGCGCGCGGCCCGCAACGTCTATGCCGAACTCGGGCCCGACGCCCCGATGGACGCGATCGCCCGGCGCGCGGGCGTGGGGGAGCGGACGCTGTACCGGCGCTTTCCCACCAAGGGCGAGCTGGCAAGGGCGGTCATCGACCAGGCGATCGCGGAGGATCTCTCGCCCGAGATCGAGCGTGCGCTGCGGAGCCGGAATCCGCTGCGGGGTCTCGCCAAGCTGATCGAGGCGGCGATTGCGCTCGGCGCGCGTCAGCACAACGCGTTGACGGCGGCGCGGCAGGCCGGGTCGCTGACCGACGTCTCGGTGCAACTGGACGAGGCGCTTCACGGGCTCACCCGTCGCGCCCAGAATGACGGTCTTGTCCGCGCCGACCTCGTCGCCGACGACCTGCCGCGCATGGTCGCGATGCTCTACAGCGTGCTCGGCACGATGGATCCGGCGTCCGACGGCTGGCGGCGCTACGTCGCACTGATGATCGACGCGATATCCACCTCGAACCCGACCCGGCTGCCGCGGGCAGTCCCCATTCAGTTCACCCAGCACCTGGAGGAGTGGCCGATCTGATGAGTGAGTTGCGATTCGACGACCGGGTCGCCGTCGTCACCGGCGCGGGCCGGGGCCTCGGCAGGCAGTACGCGCTCCTTCTCGCCGAACGTGGGGCGCGCGTCGTCGTCAACGACCTCGGCGGCTCGGTGACCGGTGACGGCGAAGGCGGCAATCCGGCCAACGAGACGGCGCAGGAGATCAAAGACAAGGGCGGCGAAGCCGTCGCCGACACGAACAGCGTCGCAACGCCCGAGGGTGGCAAGGCGATCATCGACACCGCCCTCAACGCCTGGGGCCGTATCGACGTTCTCATCAACAATGCGGGCACCGTCAGCGACGCGGAATTCGACGATATGACCGAGGAGCGGTTGACGCCGTTGGTGGACGTCCACCTCAGGGGTGCGTTCTTCACCACCCGGCCTGCGTGGAAGGCCATGCGGGAGCGGAACTTCGGCCGGATCGTCAACACGTGTTCGGCGGCGGGCATCCTCGGGGCGCCACGGATGACCAACTACGGCGCGGCAAAGACCGGGCTGATCGGGTTGACGCGGGTGTTGGCGGCAGAGGCCGAAGGACTCGACATCAAAATCAATGCGATCGCCCCGGTCGCCGCCACTAGGATGATGGACTATTCGATGGGCAGCGCCGCCGAGGTCGACAATCCCGAGGCCGAAGCGCTCATGCGCCCGTTCCTCGACCGACTCGACCCCGCCCTGGTCGCACCTGTGGTCGCATATCTGGCGCATGCGGACTGCCCTGTGTCGGGTGAGATCTACACCGTCGGCGGCGGCCAGGTCTCCCGGTTTTTCATCGGCAGGACCAAGGGCTACTTCAACCCAGAGTTGACGCTCGAGGACGTCAGCGCCCATTTCGAGGAGATTCGCGATCCCACACAGCACACGATTCCTGCAGGCCCCGCCGACGAGATGATCGATCTATATCAGGCAGTCACCGCTGGTTAGCGCCGCTCTTCGTCCGTCTCGCTATTTTTGCTACTTTAGAGGCCGGGCCGCCGATGAGGGGTGAGCAGATTGGCCAAGACGGACTGGACGCCGCTTCCGGTGCCATGGGCGGTTCAGTCCGTGGACAGGATCCCCAAGCAGCGCTACTACGACCCCGAGTTCTACGCGCTGGAGACCGAGCTTTTCTGGCCGCGCGTCTGGCAGATGGCGTGCCGGTTGGAGGAGATCCCGAAGACCGGCGACTTCGTCGAATACGAAATTCTCGACCAGTCGATCATCGTGGTGCGCGTCGACGACGCGACCGTTCGCGCCTACTACAACTCGTGCCGCCACCGCGGCATGAAGCTTGTCCAAGGCAGCGGTTCGCGCCGCACCCTGGTCTGCCCGTTCCACGGCTGGTGCTGGGGGCTCGACGGCAAGAACACCTTCGTGCTGAGATCTTCAGAGTTCGCCGAAAGTAATTTGTGCGCAGACGATCTCGCTCTTGCGCCCGTGCGGGTCGAGCTATGGGGAGGCTGCGCGTGGATCAACCTCGACGACGACGCACCTCCGCTGCGCGACTGCATCGAGCCGTTCGCGTCGCGGCATGACGAGTTCAGGGTGTCGGCGTTGCGCACCGAGTGGTGGAAGTCGTGCCTGCTCCCGGTGAACTGGAAGCTTGCCACGGAGGCCTTCATGGAGGGCTATCACGTTCCGCAGACGCACCCACAGTTGTTGCCAGCGGCGTTCAGCCCCGACTCGTCGTCGGTGAATCCTGTCGTGCAGGCCAGCCTGTACTTCATGCGGACCCTCGGCTCCGGAATGGGCGGGATGACCCACGAGAACGACATCCGGATCGCCGAAGGGCTGCAGCACATGTCGCTGCCGGCGGATCCCGCCGAGGCGATGGCGACCTGGCGCGGTGCGGTCAACGATGCCGTGACGAAATGGCACCGGGCCCGCGACTGCGACTTTCCTGACCTGAACGATCTGGATCGCCGTCGGGCTATCGACGCTATCGGCTTCTGCTTCCCGCACTATTTCCTGCTGCCGCAATACAGCAGCGCGTCGTCCTACCGGATCCGCCCACTTGGGCCCGAGCAGACATTGTTCGAGGTCTGGTCGTTGACCCGGTATCCGAACGATCAGTCGCAGGGCAGGCCGACGGCGCCTGAGCCGCTGGAACCGGACGATCCCAGCTGGCCGATGATTCCTGCGCAGGACTTCTCCAACCTGCCGAAGCAGCAGAAAGGCCTGCACGCCAAGGGCTTCGAGTACATGCGGCTGTCTGACCAGATCGAGGGGCTGATCTCGAACTACGAGCGGGTCATCGACGGCTTTCTCGCGGGCTTGCCCTATGAGCGGCTTGTGCCCGCGATCCAGGCCACCAACACCACGATCGACGTACCCGTCGCCGGCCTCGGGCTGTCCGAGACAGTCCCCGCCTCATGAATTGGGACAAGTCGGTCGACCTGCTCATCGCGGGCAGCGGCGGCGGGGGAATGGTCGCCGCGCTCGCGGCGGTCGATGCGGGAATCGAACCGCTGGTCGTCGAAAAGCAAGAACTGATCGGTGGTTCCACCGGAATGTCCGGCGGCATGGTGTGGCTCCCGAACAATCCGCTGATGCGGGCCGAAGGCATACCCGACTCCCATGAGGACGGGCTGGCGTACTTCGACGACGTCGTCGGCGACATCGGTACGGCGTCGTCATTCGCCAGGCGTGAGACGTTTCTCACCGCCGGCTACGACATGCTCGACTTTCTGCTGCGCAAGGGAGTTCGACTGGTCCGCTGTCCCGGTTGGAGCGACTACTACCCGAACCACAAGGGGGGCAACGCAGCAGGCCGCTCCGTCGAGGGAATCCCGTACGACTCCGCCGCGCTCGGCCATTGGAGCGACAAGGTTCAACCCTCGATGGGCAAGAACTATGGGTTCGTAGTGAAAACCAATGAGCTGCGCTCCGTGCAGTACTTCAATCGCTCGCCCAAGTCGTTTGCCGTCGCGATGCGGGTGTTCCTGCGCACCAACATCGCCAAGCTGCGGCGTCGGGACCTGATGACCAACGGCGCCTCGTTCATCGGCCAGATGCTGAAGGTCCTCATCGACCTCAAGGGCGAGCCGCCGGTCTGGACGAACGCCGCGATGGAAGACCTCTTCGTCGAAGGCGGCCGCGTCGTCGGCGCGCGGGTCAACCACAACGGCTCGCCGGTGAACATCCAAGCGCGAAGGGGCGTTCTGCTTGCCGCAGGCGGGTTCAGCCGCAACGCTGACATGCGCCGCCGCTACAGCGGGGACCAACCCAACGACGGATCGTGGTCGATCGCCAACGCGGGCGACACCGGCGAGGTCCTGCAGACCGCGATGGGCCTGGGCGCCAAGACCGATCTGCTGGACGAGGCCTGGTGGCTGCCAATGGTTTTCATTCAGGACCCCGGCGCCGCATCCCTTGGGTCGGGGCGGCAGCGCCCCGGTGCCATCTACGTCGACGGCGCAGGCAAACGGTTCTGCAACGAGTCGAACTCCTACGTTGAAGTCGGCAAAGCGATGTACGCCGCCAAGGCCGTGCCGTGCTGGCAGGTCTTCGACGCGGGTTACGTCGGCCGGTATGTGTCCGGCGCAAACTTCCTGAAGAAGCGCACCCTGAACGAGGCGCTGATCGAGCAGGGTGCGGTCAAGCGTGCCAATACGATCGCCGACCTGGCGCGCCTGATCGATGTTCCGCCCGCCGTGCTCGAGGAAACGGTCAAGCGGTTCAACGACTTCGCGGCCAAGGGCCTCGACCCGGACTTCGGGCGCGGGCAGTCGGCGTACAACGAATGCCTCGGCGATCCCGGGTACAAACCCAATGCCGCGCTCGGCCCTTTGGATCGGGCGCCCTACTACGCGACCAGGGTGCTGCCTGCCGATGTGGGCACATGTGGGGGTCTGATCACCAACGAGTACGCACAGGTGCTCAACGAGCGCGACGAGGTGATCGATGGCCTGTATGCCACCGGCAACATCACCGCTACGGTGATGGGGCGCAACTACCTTGGCGCTGGCGGCAGCATCGCAAACACGATGATCTTCGGCTATGTCGCAGCGCTACACGCCGCGGGCCGCTCACCTTCCTAGCGCGAGCAGACGCAAATGCATACGACACGCCGCAGCGACACGTGCATTTACGTCTGCTCGCCGGAAGAAGTCTCCCCGGGAGAAGTCTCGCCGGGAGAAGGTTCGCCGGGAGAGGGTTCCCCGGCGGCGACGAAATCCCTTGGCTTCTTGCCTGACTCGATCAGCTCGCGGCGCCGCTCCTGCACATCGGTTGCGGCCCCGACCATGTTCGTCATGACATGGCTCATCTGTAGGTGTACGCGCATACCCATCAATTCCCAGGCCCGCTTCACGTTGCTCTTCACCGCCATCAACGTGGTCAACGGGATCTGGGAGATCTTGCGCGCCATCTCCTCGACGGTGTCCTCGAGTTGGTCATTCGGCACGACCTTGTTCAGCAGACCCCAGTCCAGCGCCTCCTGCGCGGAAAGGGTCGGCGCCAGCAGAAGCCAGTCCATCGTGCGATGCCAGTTCATCATCAGCCACGGCTCGATCATCGTGTGGCCGCCGGGCTCGCCGAGGCCTTGGGCAAGCGGCATCTGGAAGTACGCATCGTCGGACGCCACGCTGAAATCCGTCAGCAGCCCGAGGTAGATGCCGCCGCCCATGCAGTAGCCGTGGATCTGGGAGATGGTCGGTTTGGGGAACTCCCACAGATACAGCGTCGGCCACAGAAACAGGTCGGCCGTGCCCTTGTACAGGTCCTCGAATGTGTCGCCGAAATCCGGGTAGGGGTTCTCGTCGGGACCCCACCTGGCGACGTGACCGCCGCAGAAGCCCTTGCCGTTGGCCTTGAGGATGACCACCTTGATCTGCTTGTCGTGGTCTGCTTCTCGCAGGCAGGCGTCGACTTCCTGGACCAGGCTGGCGTCCTTGGTGTTGGCCTTTTCCGGCCGGTTGAGGATGATCCGAGCGATCGGCGGTTCACGCTCATAGATGACCGATTCGAGCTCGCGCCGCTCCATCGACTCTGCTCGCTCAGGCTCCCGTGCCATGGCGTCTCCTTCTCTACAGAATCGCGCCGCTGTCCTTGGCCGCCGAGATATCGTCCCAATCGAGGTCGAGCTCCAGCAGGATCTCCTCGGTGTGCTGACCATGTTCGGGAGCGCGCGCGGCCCGCGGAGGCGTTTCGTCGAATTGCACTGGTGCCGCGACGATCTGATACTCGACGCCTTGATCGTCGACATTGGGTACGACGTAGCCGTTCGGTATCACCTGCGGATCATTGAGCGTCTCCTTCGGTGTCGCCAACGCCGCCCACACTCCCGGTTCGTCGGCGAGCGCCTCACGCCAGTACTCGAGGTCCTCGCTCGCGAGTCTCTCTCCGACGAGCTTGCACGCCTCCTCGGCGTTGGCGATCAGCTTGCTCGACGGCACGAAGCGCTCGTCGGCGGCCAGCTCGGGCAGCCCGATCCGCTCGCAGAACCCGGCCCAGAACCGGTCGGGCTGCAGGAAGACCATTTGCAGCCACCTGCCGTCGCGGGTCTTGTAGCGGTTCACCAGCGGATTGATGGCCAGTCCCGGTGGGGCACCGGGGATCCCGTCGATACCGAACAGGTCAGCGACCGAGATCGACGGCGCGATCGTCCACATCGCCTGCGCGAGCAGCGACGAGTCGACGATGGACGGCTCCCCGGTGCGCTCGCGACGGAAGAGCGCGGCACATACGCCGCCTGCGAGCGTGATGCCGCCCTGCAGGTCACCGAAACCCGGCCCCTGCACGGCAGGTGTCTCGATGCCGAACGGTGTCATCGTGTAGGACACTCCGCCGCGCGACAGGTACGTCGCCGCGTCGAAGCCACCCTTCTCGCGATCCGGTCCGCGCACACCGGCGCCGGTCCCGCGGGCGATGATGATGTTCGGGTTGAACGACCTGATGTCCTCGACCGTCAACCGCGCCCGTTCCAGCGCGCCCGGACGCCAATTCGTCAGGAACACGTCGGCGGTGGCCAGCAGGCGGCCGAAGTACTCGCGACCCGTCTCGGTCTTGATGTCGATGCCGACGCTGCGCTTGCCCCGATTGCCGATCTCGAGGATGAAGTCGACGTTGGCCCTGGCATTCTGGCGTGTGAAGCCGCCGATGACGAGCGCACGCCCGGGATCGCCCGCGTTGACGTCCTCCACCTTGATGACGTCGGCACCCCAGTCCGCCAACGCCGCCCCGGCCGACGGCACGTAGGTCCACGAGGCAAGTTCGATGACCCGCACTCCGCTCAGGACTTGCGTCATTGCAAAACCTTTCGGTCGAGTTGGCTGACGAGTTGTGCGCCGACCTCCTCGAGGTGGCGGTCGGGTGCGCCGAGAAATGCGCTCCAGCCCAACAGGCGCTTGAGATAGAGGTGGGCGTCGTGCTCCCAGGTGAAGCCGATGCCGCCGAAAACCTGGATTGCAGTGTCGCCGACGGACGCCAGCCGACCCGCGAACGCCTTGGCGCGCATGGCGGCGAGATGGCGCTCCGCAGGCTCGGCCGCATCGGCCGCCCACAGCGCGTGGATGACCCCGCTTCTGGCGAGCTCGACCGATTCGTACATATCGACGCACAGATGCTGGACGGCCTGGAAGCTGCCGATCGGCTGGTCGAACTGCCTGCGTACCTTCGCGTATTCGATGGCCAGGTTCATCACCGTGGTCGCGGCACCGAGCGCATCGGCGGCCCGCGCGATGATGACGTCGTCGACGAGTGCATCGACGACGTCATCGGGCGCGTCCGCCAACCGCTTCGCGGCCGCGCCCTCGAGGACGACGTCGAACAACTTGTGCGTCGGGTCCACGTGTGACCGCGCTGTCACGGTGACTCCGTCGGCCACGGGGTCGACGGAGTACAGCCCCGCGCCGTCGCGTCCGTCGGCGAGCACCAACAGCACGGTCGCCGCTGCGGCGTCGGGCACTGCGGCAAGCTGGCCGCTCAGCGTCGCGCCGTCTGCAGTGGGCCGAACACCGGTCAGCGGACCGACCGTGGCAATGACCGAGCCGTCGGCGATCCCGGCCAGCAGTCCGCCGTCGGCACCGCTCCGTGCCAGTGCGCGTGTCGCGGCGATCGCACTCGACAGCCATGGCCCTGGATAAAGCGCGGCGCCCAACTCCTCGGCGACGACGCCTGCCTCCACCATCGTCATACCCGCACCGTCGTGCTCCTGGGGAACGAGCACACCCGTCGCGCCGAGATCCGCGAGGCCACGCCACACGCTGACGGTAGTGCCCGTCGGATCGTCCAGCAGCGGCCGGACATACGCTGCCACGCTGGCCTTTTCGGCCAGGAAGTGCCGGACAGTATCCCGAAGCGCAGTCTGCTCCTCGGTGAGTTCCAGGTTCATTTGCGTGGCAATCCGAGGACTCGAGTCGCGGTGATGCCCTTGTTGATCTGCGTGGTCCCGCCCGCGATGGTCAGCGACCGCGTCGACAGTCGACGGTCCACCCAGCGTAGGCCCGCGTCGCCGAGGATGTCGTACGCCAGCGCGGCGAGGTCCTGGCCGAGCTCGGCCCACACGCTCTTGGCTAGGCTGGCCGATCCGAGCGCATCGCCGCCGTGCAGCGTCGCAGAGATCGACCGTTTGCACAGCAACTCGAGGTACTTGATCCGGACCGCGAGGTCGCCGAGCCTGCGCAACGTTGCGTTGTCCTCGAGTACCGGCCTGCCGTCGATCGTGTGCCCGGCAAGGTCGGCGACCAGGTCGGCCAACTGAACTTCGATCTGTGCGTAGAGCCGCGCGGCCCCGGCACGCTCGTGGCTGAGCGTCGTGGTGGCGACCTGCCAGCCCGCGTCGAGTGGTCCGAGCAGAGCGTCGGCAGGCACCCGGACGTCGTTGAAGAACACCTCGGCGAAATCGGCCGCGCCGTTGAGCGTGACCAGCGGGCGGGCATCGATGCCGGGCAGCGTCATATCCACGATGAGGCAGGAGATGCCCTTGTGCTTGGGCGCCTCGGGGTCGGTGCGCACATACAGCTGACACCAGTCGGCGCGGTGGCCGAGCGAAGTCCAGATCTTCTGGCCGTTGACCACGAAGTCGTCGCCGTCGCGGACTGCGCGCGTGCGCAGCGCCGCCAGATCCGAGCCGGCCTCGGGCTCCGACATCCCCTGGCACCAGAGGTCGTCCGCGCGCACCATCCGGGGCAGCAGCGTGCGCTTCTGTGCATCGGTGCCGTAATGCATGATCGCCGGAGCGATGTTGTTCATCCCGATCACGTTGAGCGGCACGGGAGCTCGTGCTCTCGTCGTCTCCTCGGCATAGACCAGCTGCTCGAGCACCGTAGAGCCGCGGCCGCGGTATTCCTGCGGCCATGACACCGCACCCCATCCCGCATCGGCCACCGCCGCATCCCACGTTCGCAGTGTTTCGAAGGCATCGGGGTCGCGTCCGCGTCGCCGGTCGGCGTCCTTCACGTCCTCGGTCAGATTGGCTGACAGCCACGTGCGCAGCTCCTTGCGGAACTGCTCCACCTCCGCCGGATATGTGAAGTCCACGGTGTCCTGTTCGGAATCGGGCCGATTGGCATCTTTATAATTTTAGGTAGTATAGCGATCTCGGCGAGGTGACTCGAAGGTTCCCAACTGGCTCGCGTGCGGTGAGGTGTCAACAAGGAGGGCGGCGATGGGCAGGGTCGAGGGCAAAGTAGCGCTGATCAGCGGAGCCGCCCGAGGACAGGGCCGGTCGCATGCGCAGTTGCTTGCCGCGGAAGGCGCCGACATCATCGCGGTCGACATCTGCGAGGACATCGCGACCAACGAGTACCCGCTCGCCAGGCCGGAGGATCTCGACGAGACCGCGCGGCTGGTCGAGAAGGAAGGACGGCGTGTTCACGCCGAAATCGCCGACGTCCGGGACCGCGCCGCGCTCTCGGCGGCGATCGACCGCGGCGTCGCCGAGTTCGGAAGGCTCGACATCGTCGTCGCCAACGCGGGCATCTGCCCGCTGACCGCGGGCCTTCCCCCGCAGGCGTTCGTCGACGCCGTCGACGTGGACCTCGTCGGCGTGATGAACCTGGTGCACGCGAGCATGAAGCATCTGACCGCAGGTGCGTCGATCGTCGCAACCGGCTCCGTCGCCGCCTTCATGGCCACTGCGGCGAATACCGCGGGGATGGACGGCGGCCCAGGAGGTGCGGGCTACGCATTCGCCAAACAGGTTGTCGCACACTACGTCAACGACCTCGCGAACGCGCTCGGCCCCGAGCAGATCCGCGTCAACGCGATTCACCCGACCAACGTGAACACCGACATGCTGCACAGTCCGCCGATGTATCGCGCATTCCGGCCCGATCTGCAGAACCCCACCCGCGAGGATGCGGAGGTCGTGTTCCCGGTGATCCAGGGTTTCCCGATTCCGTACGTCGAGCCCGAGGACATCAGTGAGGCTGTGCTGTTTCTCGCCAGCGACGCGGCACGCTACGTCACCGGACAGCAGCTGCGCGTGGACGCGGGAGGCTTCCTGAAGATCAAGCCGTGGGCGGGCGTCTAGGGGAGGGGCGGAGATGGCCAGAGGAATCATCTACCTGGAAACCAGGCCGGTGTCACCGGACCGCGAAGCCGAATATCACAAGTGGTACAACGACACTCATCTGGCCGAGATCTGTTCGGTCGACGGGATCATCTCCGCCCGCCGCTTCGCGCCGACCAACGGCGAGGGACCGTTCATCGCCATCTACGAACTCGAATGCGACGACCTCGACGCGGTCGTCGATCGCCTCGGCGAGCTCGGCAGGAGCGGCAAGATGTCGTCGCTGGAACTGCTCAACATGGAGACACCGCCGATTCCCAAGGTCTATCGCGAGATCGGGTCATACCAGAAATGACCCCATCGCCTGAGGTCTGCAAACGCATCTACGCGCTGATGGTGTTGATGAAGGCGGCCGACGACCGGCTGTCGAAGGGTATCGGCACAGGCGAGTTCATGTGTGTGTACTGGCCGTCGCGCGGACAGGAGGCCATCGCCGCCGCGATGGGTGTCACACTGCGCGAGGACGACCAGCTGGTGACCACCTACCGGGGGCTGCATGACCTGATCGGCAAAGGCGTTCCGCTGGAGGAGATCTACGGCGAGATGATGGGTCGCACTGTCGGTGCCAGTCGCGGCAAGGGCGGCACGATGCACATCGCCAAACCCGAGAAGGGCGTGATGCTGTCGACGGGGATCGTCGGTGCCGGACCGCCGGTCGGTGTCGGGCTGGCGATGTCCGCCCAACGCAAGGGTATCGACCGGGTCACCGTCGTCAGCTTCGGCGACGGCGCCACCAACACCGGGTCGTTCCACGAGGCGGCGAACATGGCCGCACTGTGGGACCTGCCGATGGTCTTGCTCTGTCAGAACAACTTGTACGCCGAGATGACGCCGACCGCCGACACGATGAAGGTCGAACACGTCGCCGACCGTGCCGCGGGCTACGGCATGCCGGGTATCCGCGTCGACGGCAACGATCCGCTTGCGGTCGCAGAAGCGCTCGCCGAGGCGATCGGCAAGGCCCGCAGCGGTGACGGCCCGACCTTCATCGAGTGTGTGACGTTCCGTTTCCGCGGCCACTATTTCGGCGACCGGATGCCCTACATCCCCACCGAGCAACTGGAAGCGGCGATGGCAGCCGATCCGGTGCCCGCCTTCCGCCGCACGCTCATCGACAGCGGCGTCGCCTCCGACGACGAGCTCAGCGGCATCGACGAAGGTGCGCTGACCGCAGTCGAGGAGGCGTTGAAGGCGGTCCTTGCCGCAGAGCCGCCGACCGTCGAGGAGCTCGACAAAGACGTGTACGCCACCCCGATCCGCTACCCGGTCTGAGGAAGGCGATGGACGACAAAGAGATGTCGATGCGCGAGGCGCTGAACCTCGCACTCGATCAGGCGATGGCCGCCGACGACCGTGTCTTCCTGCTCGGCGAGGACATCGCCGATCCGGGCGCATCCGGACCGACCGCGGGGCTGTCGACGAAGTACGGCCACGACCGCGTGCTGGACACCCCGATCTCAGAGGCGGCGATCGTCGGGGCGGCCATCGGTGCCGCGATCGACGGTCTGCTGCCGGTCGCGGAGATCATGATCATGGACTTCATCGGCATCGCCGCCGACCAGCTGATCAACAATGCCGCCAAGCTGCGGTTCATGACCGCGGGCCGCACCACGGCGCCCATCACCGTGCGCACCCAGGTCTACGGCGGCCTCGCCACCGGCGCGACGCACTCGCAGACGCTGGAAGCCTGGTTCATGCACATTCCCGGGATGAAGGTCATCGTGCCCTCGACCCCACGCGACGGTAAGGGGCTGCTGGCGTCGGCGATCTTCGACGAGGATCCCTGCCTGTTTGTCGAGACGATCCGTTTGCAGGCTCAGAAGGGTTTGGTGCCAACAGATCCCGGCTTCCGGATTCCGCTTGGACAGGCCGACGTCAAGCGACCGGGTTCGGATGTCACGCTCATCAGCTACGGCCGCAGCGTGCTGGAATCGCTCGCTGCGGCGCAGACACTCGATGAGCAGGGTGTCAGCGCCGAAGTCATCGACTTGCGCACGCTTGTCCCGCTGGACGTGGATACCATTGTCGAGTCGGTGCGTCGCACCGGACGTGCTGTGGTCGTCCACGACGCGGTCCAGTTCGCGGGTCCCGGTGCGGAAATCGTTGCGGTGCTTCAGGCCGAATGCTTCGGCGCCCTCGCCGCGCCCATCGAGCGGGTGGCGGCGAGGTTCGTCCCGACGCCTGCGGCGGCGGCGCTGGAAGCGCAGATCTACCCGTCGGCGGCCCGGATCGTCGAGGCGGTAACGCGGACGCTCGACAAGGCGGATGCGGGTGGCTGAGTTCATCATTCGCATTCCGCGGGTTTCTGTGGCCGTCTCCGAGGCCGAGCTCACCGAGCTACTCGTCAATGCCGGCGAGCACGTGGAGGAGGGTGCACCCATCTACACCATCGCCACCGAAAAGGTGGAGCAGGAGATCGAAGCCGGGGCGTCGGGCACCGTGCAGTGGACGGGCACAGTCGGCATGACCTACGACATCGGCGCCGAAATCGGCGTCATCACGTCATAACCATAGGAGGACGCATGGATTGCAACGAGACCCGCGAAAGAATCATCTACCAAAAAGATGGGCCCATCGCGAAGATCACGTTGAACTGGCCCGAGAAGGCCAACGCCCAGGACCAGAAGCTGGCCGAGGAGGTTGACGCCGCGCTGCTGGACGCTGACCGCGACTACGACATCAAGGTGCTGGTGTTGAAGGCCAACGGGAAGGGGTTCTGCTCCGGACATGCCATCGGTGACAACGCCACCGATTATCCGGCGTTCGTGGAGAACGCCATGGTCACGGGACACCCATGGAAGGCGCAGTCCGATCTGTTCGTCAAGCCGACGCTGAATCTGTGGGAGTTCTCCAAGCCGACCATCGCCCAGGTGCACGGCTATTGCGTTGGCGGTGGCACCCACATGGGGCTGACCACCGACATCGTGATCGCCTCCGATGATGCGTACTTCTCCTACCCGCCGCTGCAGGGGTTCGGCATGCCGTCCGGCGAATGCTCCATCGAGCCATGGGTTTTCATGAACTGGCGCCGTGCGGCATACTACCTGTTCACCGCCGAGGTGATCGACGCCAAGAAGGCGCTGGAAGTCGGCCTCGTCAACGAGGTGGTCAAGCGGGAGGATCTCGACGCGCGCGTCGATGCCATCGCCCGCCACATCGCCCAGGCCCCGCTGACGACGCTCATGCTCACCAAGGCCAACCTCAAGCGAGCCTGGGAGCTGATGGGCATGCGGGTGCACTGGCAGAGCTCCAACGACCTGGTCGCGCTCGCGTCGATCAGCAAGGACGTCCAGCAGCTGATCCAGCAGGTGTTCAAGGACAAGGTGCTGCCGTCCGAGCATGCGCGCCGCCAGGCTGCTGCCGCGTCTGACGGCGCCGCCACGTAGGACCGGCCAGTGGCGACCGCCGCGCACGTGAGGGGCAAGAGATAAATCTCGCCGACCATGCGCAGGGTGATCCGCGATCACCCGCTTTGATCGTCGCCGACGGCGCCACGATCAGCTACGGCGAGTTGTTCGAACGGAGCCAACGTGTCGCCGCCCTGCTGCACGAGGCGGGGCTGCGGCGCGGTGACGGCGTCGCTCTGGTGCTGCCCAATCGACCCGAGTTCTTCGAGATCACCTGGGGCTGCCAACTTTCCGGGCTCTACTACAGCGCGGTGAACACCCACTTCACCCCGGACGAGGTGGCCTACGTCGTCGACGACTCCGACGCCAATGCGGTCTTCATCGAGGTGTCGATGGCCGAGCTGGGGGAGCGCATCGTCGGGATGAAAGGCGTCGACGTTCACATCTGTGTCGGCGGTGCACTGCCGGGATGGCGAACCTACGACGGTGCGCTGGCCGAAACCGGTTCACCTCCGACGATTTCGGACGGCTCGGAGATGCTCTACTCGTCGGGGACCACCGGGCGGCCCAAGGCTGTTCGGCGCCCGCTGCCCTCCGACGGACAGGGGTCGTGGGCGCAGAAGGTGCTGGAGTACTCGCTCGGCCAGCGCTACGACATGACGCCTGCGAGCGTGTATCTTTCGCCTGCTCCGCTCTACCACGCAGCAGGTGTCAACTACACGATGGCGGTACATCGGGTGGGCGCCGCCTCGATCATGATGGGAAAGTTCGACGCCGAGGCCGTGCTGCGGATGATCTCCGAACATCGCGTCACGCACGCGCAGTTCGTTCCGACGATGTTCGTGCGGATGCTCAAGCTGCCCGATGCCGTGCGTGCAAAGTACGACGTGTCGAGCCTGCGCTGTGTCATCCACGCCGCCGCGCCGTGCCCAGTCGACGTCAAACACCGAATGATCGACTGGTTCGGGCCGATCATCCACGAGTACTACGGGGGCACAGAGGGATTCGCAGGAACCATCATCGGTCCCGACGAGTGGCTCGCACATCCCGGGTCTGTCGGCAAACCATTCAGCCCTGTGCACGTCGTAGGCGAGGACGGCGAGGAATTGCCCACGGGGCAGGCAGGCGAGCTCTACTTCGAGGGCGGCCCCGCGTTCGCGTACTTCAAGGATCCGGCGAAGACGGCGTCGGTCTCCAACGATCGCGGCTGGCGCTCGCTGGGCGATATGGGCTACGTCGACGACGACGGTTACATGTACCTCACTGACCGCTCGACGTTCATGATCGTCTCGGGCGGGGTAAACATCTACCCGCAGGAGGCCGAGAACCTTCTCGTCATGCATCCGAAGCTCGTCGACGCGGCGGTGTTCGGGGTGCCCAACGATGAGTTCGGCGAAGAGGTCAAGGCCGTCGTGCAGCCCGTCGATGATGTGGAGGCAGGCCCTGCGCTGGAGGCGGAGCTCATCGAGTACTGCCGCGCGAACCTTGCGACCTACAAATGCCCGCGCACCGTCGAGTTCGACGCCGAGCTGCCGCGCGATCCGAACGGCAAGCTCTACAAGCGGCGCATCCGCGATCGCTACTGGCAGGGCCGGACGTCGCGAATCCTGTGATCAGTCCAAGCTGAAATCGATGACGCCGCGCACGATCTCGCCGCCGAGCTGATCGCGGTAGCCCTCGTTGATGTCATCGAGCCGGTAGCGCCGGGTGATCATCTCGTCGAGTTGCAGCAGGCCCGCCTCATAGAGCTTGGCGAAGCGGGCGACGTCCACCCGCGGATTGCACGACCCCAGCACCGTGCCCACCAGGCTCTTGTTCCACAGGATGAACTCCTGCAGGTTGATCGCGATGGAATTCGTCGTGGTGGCGGTCATACCGGTCAGCACGCATGTTCCGCCCTTGCGCGTCAGGCTCAGAGCCGCCTGCACTTCGTCGCCGGAGATCAACGACGGCGACACCACGACGCTGTCCGCCATCACGCCGTGGGTCAGATCGCGGACCAGGGCCGCGGCCTCATCGGTGTTCGAGACGCTGTGCGTGGCACCGAATCCCAGGGCCGACTTCTGTTTGAACTCCACCGGATCGACCGCGATGATCTGTGCGGCGCCGTTGATGCGCGCACCCTGCAGGGCACCGGTGCCGATGCCGCCGACCCCGATGACGACGACCGTGTCGCCGGTCTTCACCTTCGCCCGGTTCTCCGCGGAGCCGTAACCGGTGGGAATTCCGCATGACAGCAGAGCCATCGGCAGGAGTGGCAGATGGGGATCGATCTTGACGATCGAATCCGTGGAAACAACAGTGTGTTTCGAGAACGCACCGACCTTGGACAGGTGGCCGAGATTGTGGCCGTCTGCGGTGTGATGGCGGAAGGTGCCGTCGGTCGGCATACCGGGAATCATCACCTGCGCACCCATATCGCAGATGTACTCCATGCCTGAGCTACACCACCGGCATGTGCCGCAGACCGCTACGAACGACGTCACCACGTGGTCGCCAGGCGCGAACTCGGTGACGCCATCGCCGACTTCGAGCACCACACCCGAGCCTTCGTGGCCGCCGATCATCGGGAACATGCCGGGGAGACCGAACGACTCCATCACCTCGTTGGGCACGGACATGTCGCCGTTGCGGATGTGCTCGTCGGAGTGGCACAGACCGGCGGCAGCCATCTCGACGAGGACCTCGCCTGCCTTCGGCGGGTCGAGTTCGAATTCTTCGACCGACCACTGCTTGCCCATGTCGTGCAGGATCGCCGCGCGAGTTTTCATGCTCAGGCCCGACCTGTCGGCTCAGCCGACGCAGGCCGGAAGGTCACGGGTAGGTGCTTGGGCGACCGGAACGGCATACCGACGATCTCGGTGTCGTCGTCTTCCAGCAGTTGCAGGTCGGTCACTCGGTCCAAGAGGCTGTTCAGCATCGCCTTCGTCTCGACCCTGGCCAGGTGCATACCGAGGCAGCTGTGAATTCCGCCTGCGAACGAGATATGCGCGCGCCGCGGTCGGTGGATGTCGAACACGTCCGGATTTTCCCACCGCTTGTCGTCCCGATTGGCTGCACCCATGCACAGGTTGACTTGTGCGCCTTCGGGGATCGTCACACCGTGCATCTCGACATCGCGAGTAGTGTTGCGCGCCACCAGAACCAACGGGGTCTCATAGCGGATCCCCTCCTCGATCGCGGCCGGAATGAGGTCGCGGTCGGCCTGCAACTGTTGGAGTTGTTCGGGATGGGTCAACAGCAGCTGCAGCAGATTGCCCGATGACCGGTATGTGGTCTCGAGCCCGGCGGGCAGCAGCAGACGCAGGAACGAGATGATCGCCTCGTCGGTGAGCTTCTCGCCGTCGATCTCCGCGCCCACCAGATCGCCGATGACGTCGTCGGTCATCTTGGTGCGGCGCTGATCCACCTGCTCCTGGAAGTAGGTACCCAGTTCGACCGACGCGTTGAGCCCCGCCTCGATGTTCTCGGTGATGGAGATCAAGTCCAGCGACAGCCGCCGGAACATCTCCAGATCCTCCTGCGGTAATCCCAGAAGCGACGCGGTGACGCGAGTGGGGAACTCGAACGTCACCGCTTTGACCAGATCGACCTTCCCGTCGTCTTTGAACTCGTCGACCAACTGATCGCAGATCGGATCGATGACCTCGGGTTCCCATTTGTTGAGTGCACTCTGCTTGAACGCCTTGCTCACCAGGCTGCGATGGTCGTGATGCTGTTTACCGGCCATGCCGAGGATCGTCGGCCCGAACACCAGTCCGATCGTGTGGTTGTACATCTCCGAGGCGAACACCGTGTCCTCGCGGAAGGCGTTGAAGACGCTCTCGAAGTCGAAAAGCGTCCAATTCTCGGGATTTTTGAGCTCCTCCGGCATCAGGTCGCTCTCCATGAGCGTGCCGCGCCACACCGGCGCGGTGTTGCGCATGTGGTTGAAGAAGCCGTACGGGTCGGTCTCGATGTCGGGGGCGGGCTTGTCGTGCGATTCCGTGCTCAGCGTCACAGTGCCTCCCGGACAGCAGCGTCTAGCAAGTCGGTCGCTCTATCTTTACTATTTTAGTATTCTAGGTCAAGGGAATCTGAAGGGACGTAGATGCAGCGCCGTCCGGTGTGTGCGATCGAGGACCTGCCTCCGGGAAGCATGAAACTGGTTCAGGCGGGCAAGTTCGGCGTGGGCGTCTACAACATCGACGGGTCGCTGTACGCGATCGCCAACTACTGCTCACACGAGGGCGCGCCGCTGTGCGCAGGCTATGTCGTCGGCACCACCGAATTCGCCCCTGACGCTCCCGGCGGGGTGCGGTACGTGCGGGAGGGCCAGATCGCGCGCTGCCCGTGGCACAACTGGGAGTTCGACATCACCACAGGGGCCAACGTGGCCGACCCGAACAAGCGGGTCCGCACGTATGAGGTGGATGTGGCTGACGGGCAGGTGTACCTGACGGCATGAGTAGCGAAGCTTGCGAGCGAATCAACAGCAATGAATGCGCCGGCGGAGCCTGCGAGGTCGGCGCATGACGATCATAGACGCGAACGTTCAGCCGTATTTCCGGTACAACTCGGAGATCCGGCGCTACATCGCGTCTGCGCACAAGCTGCGGGCCATCCCTGACGTCGAACTGCAGTGGTATCAGGCGCCGGGCGGCGACTACCGCAAGGATCTGTACGGCGACGGCTATCCGGGCTCCGATCCCGAGACCGTGACCCGCCACCTCTTCGACGAGGGCGGGATCGACTACGCGATCCTCAATCCGCCGACCCGCGGCAACATCGCCGACTACCTGCTCAACAGCCGGATCTGTGCGGCGGTCAACGACTGGCTGATCGACCGTTGGCTCGAACCCGACGCCGCCAACCGCTTCCTCGGCACCATCCGGGTCAACCCCGAGGACGTCAGGGGAGCGGTCGCCGAGATCGAACGGTTGGCCGCCCATCCGAAGATGGTGCAGGTCGGCGTGCCCATGCAGTCACGCGAGCCCTACGGCAAACCGGTTTTCGAGCCGATCTGGGAAGCCGCCGCCGCGCACGGGCTGCCGGTCGCCGTGCACATCAACGGTGGCAACGGCGTCGACTACGCGCCGACATTCGCCGGCCACGCCTCCACCTATCCCGGCTATGCGGCCTTCATGCCGCTGAACTCCTTCGTCCACCTCGCGACGCTGATCATCGAGGGCGTCTTCGGCAGGCATCCGGATCTGCGGTTCGTCTTCGCCGACGGCGGTTATGACCTGCTCACCCCGCTGATGTGGCGACTCGACACGTTCTGGATGTCGATGCGCGACCAGACGCCGTGGGTTGACCGCTATCCGAGTGAGTACCTGCCCGACCACGTGCGCTACTGCACGTCCGCGTTGGACGGACCGACCGACGAGGGCCAGGCCGAGCGGTGGATGGACTTCACCGACAAGGCGGATCTGCTGATGTACGGATCTGCCTACCCGCACTGGTCGACAACGGCTCCGGATGCCGCCGTCGCAGGTCTGTCGAACGATAAGCGGGAAAAGCTGCTGTGGCACAACGCAAGTGATCTTTACGGGATCGGCGCCAAGGAAGAGAGTCTGACATGACGACCATCGAGCGCACGGATGAAGCCGTCGCCCAGGACATCGCGGTGACGATCGTCGACACCGATGTGCACCCACTGCCGGTATCGGGTGAGGTGCTGAAGTCGTATGCGCCGCCGGAGTGGAAGGACACGCTCTGGCCGACCGGTAACGCCGTATCGCCCATGTCGTATTTCTACGACACGCCCGATGCCTACAAGACGAGCTCGCTTCGCGTCGACGCGGCGCCGCCCAACGGGGGCGCGGCGGGCAGCGATCCGGATTTCGCGGCCAAACAACTTTTGGTCGACGCCGGTGTCAGCATCGCGGTGCTCGAGCCGATGTGCGATGCGCAGCTGCCGCAGGCCGAGCACGTGCTCAAGGCCACCTACAACGACTGGCTGGCCGACGTGTGGCTCGGCGACAACAACTGGCACGGACGGTGGCGCGGGGCGATCAGCGTCACCGCACAGGACCCGGGCCAAGCCGCGCGGGAGATCGAGCGGTGGGCGGGCCATCCCTACATGGCGGAGGTGTTGATGACACCGCAGACCCGCGGAATACCGTTCGGCAGCCCGCATTTCGACCCGATGTATGAAGCCGCCGCGCGCAACGGGCTGCCGGTAGCGACGCATCTGATGGGCCAGACCCCGTACGAGCTGATTCCGATCTTCCCGGTCGGCAACCCGGCGCACTGGCACGACTTCTTTGCCTCGTGGCCGCTGCTGTACGTGTCGCACCTGATGAGCCTGGTGTTCGACGGTGCATTCGACCGCCATCCCGATCTGAAGGTGGTCTTCGTCGAGGGCGGCTTCACGTGGGCGATGCCGGTGATGTCGCGGATGGACCGGATCTGGGAGCACCGCAAGGCCGACCTGCCGCATGTGCGGCGCAAGCCGTCCGACTACGTCCGCGAGCACGTGCGGTTCACCACCCAGCCGCTCGAGGAGGTCAACGTCACCGAGTACCGCGAGTACATCGAGATGATGGATCTCGGCGACTGCATCATGTTCTCGACGGACTATCCGCACTGGAGTTACGACGCGCCGGACTGGGCGATCAGGCGGTTCCCCGCCGATCAGCGCGAGCGGATCATGCGCGGCAACGCGACCGCACTGTACGGGCTTCCGGCAACGGTGAAGGCGCTCCCCGGCGAGGCCATCTAGCGAATTCGGCGCGCTGGGCCACCCTCACGGTGGGTTAGCGCGCCGGATTCACTTGGTGCGGGAGGTGCGGCGCTCCAC
>CADEGF010000044.1 GCA_902826815.1 uncultured Mycobacteriaceae bacterium | reverse complement strand
TAGAGCTACGGACTTTTAATCCGCAGGTCCCAGGTTCGAGCCCTGGTGGGGGCACCACGACCGCCCTGGTCACCGCGTTTTCTCGGTTGGCAGCGACAACGAGACGACGAATCTCGTGACGGCCGCGCACGATTACTGGTGCGTCGAGGCAGGTCCTCGCCGCAGCAACGCGGTAATCCCCAGCACCCCGGCGAACGGCAGCAGCACGAGGCCGGGCAGTTGATAGCGCCATGAAAACTCGAACGCTGCCGACGCAAGCAGAATGGTCACGGCCATGCCGACCGCCAATAGCGTGGCCGAACGGATGCCGCTTCTTCGGGCCCGACCGAGTCCGAACCCGGCGAGCAGCGCGATCACGCCGAAAGCGCCAAGCAGCGGGCCGGGGGTGTAACCGACGCTGAGCTGGTACCCCCGCAGGAATCCGGCGAGGGGCACCACTGCGGTGGGGTCCCGCCCGCTGAACTCCCGCGAAGCGTGAACGCTGTAGTTCAGGTCGACCGTTGGGTACTCGGGCTGGAATTGCCACCGCGCCACGTTGGTATCGCCGGGCGCGTCCGTCCTCGTCGGCCGGAATCCCTTGAGGAAGTCCAGCCCGATCGCGCGGGCGACGTCCAGTGGCTGCTGGTCGATCACTGCCCATCCGAACGACCTCTGCACTGCGTTCAAATCGGTGTGCGGGGGAAAGCGGTTCCGGAAGCTCGCTTCACGCTGGATGTGGGCATAGTCGTCGAGCTTCCTTCGCTGGCCCAAGGGTTCCGGGGGGCACGCCCTGGCCTCCAAGTCGTTTAGTTCCAGCCTGTCGCAGTCCGCGACGACGGCAGCGCGGCCGTAGAGCACATTGGCGGTGGTGCGGGTAAGGCCCCACTCGCCGGTGTGCGCGTGGAAGTACCAGCCGTATCCGGCGATGATGATGCCGAACGCCGCGACGAATCCGACCGTTCGCGCGCCAATTGTCTTCCAGCCCCGCCACGTTCGCCACATCCGCCATGCCCCGCCCGCGATGATCAGATAACAGACCGCAGGCACCACCAGTGAAATCGCCACCAACCGCAACATCACCGCCACCCCGAGCAGCACGCCGGCCAGCGCGGCCCGGCGCGGGTTCGGCGCGCCGACGCCGACCAGAATCCACAGGAGTGCGACCAGAAGCACCTGCTGCCAGCTGTCGGACATGATCAGCTGCTCGATCTGAAGCTGGTAACCGTCCAGCAGCAGCGGTGCGGTGGCGAGTGCGGCCAGCCACCGGTTCGCCCCGTGCCGCAATGCCAATGCGTACAGCGCGACGGCCGAGGCCACGCCCACGAGGTGCTGAACCGCAGCAACCAGTTCCAGCCCATCCACCGCGAGGGCGGGAGTCAACACGAAAAGCTCGTACCCGATTGGATTGAGATTGCTGGGGTCGTAGATGCCGACGTTGCCGAGAAATCGGAACGAATCGCCGAACAGCAACGCGGGCTGATAAGCAATCCAGGTCACCACCCGCAACGCGACGCCCACGGTCAGCAGCGCGATGAACGGCCAATGGCGGGCGACGAGATTGCGGGTAGCGCGCGCGACGGCCGTCACGCTGGTCACACGTTGTTGGGTTGCGACCACTGCACGGTCGGATACAGCTTCTCGATATCGACCCGGTGCTTGTTGGCCTCGACGATGCCGAACATCGACTCGATCAAGGTGTCTGACAGCAGGTGTGGTTGGAGGCCGAGTTCGACCAGACCCGTGTGCTTGACGTTGTAGTAGTGCTCCGGGGCCTCGGTGCGAGGGTTGTCCAGGTGCTCGATCTGCACGGGCCCGGGGAACTGGTTCGCCACCACGTCAGCGATGTCGCGTACGGTCATGGATTCGGTCATCTGGTTGAACACCCGGAACTCGCCGGGCTCGGCCGGGTGCTCGACCGCGAGCCGGATGCACTCCACGGTGTCGCGGATGTCGATCAGTCCTCTTGTCTGCTTTCCTGCTCCATACACCGTCAGCGGCTCGCCGAGGACGGCCTGGATGACGAACCGGTTCAGCACCGTTCCGAAAACGCCGTCGTAGTCGAACCGGGTAGACAGCCGAGGGTCCAATGCGGTCTGTGGGGTCTGCTGCCCGTAGACAACACCCTGGTTGAGATCGGTGGCGCGCAAACCCCAGTTACGGCAACCAAATTCGATGTTGTGCGAGTCGTGCACCTTGCTGAGGTGATAGAACGATCCTGGCCGCTTCGGGAAGAGGACACGGTCCTTGCGGCCGTTGTGCTCGAGGTCGAGCCAGCCCTCCTCGACATCGATGTTGGGTGTTCCGTACTCCCCCATGGTGCCCAGCTTCACCAGATGGACGTCCCGGTTTGTCTCGGCGATGCCGAACAACAGATTGAGCGTTCCTACGACGTTGTTGTGCTGGGTGTAGACGGCATGTGCGCGGTCGATCATCGAATACGGGGCAGCCCGTTGTTCGGCGAAGTGCACGATCGCTTCGGGTTCGAAGTCGCGCAACGTGGCGTAGACGAATTCCGCGTCCAGCATGTCGCCGACGTACGAGGCGATGGTTCGGCCCGAGACGTCCCGCCACGCGGTGATCCGGACGTCCAGATCCTCGATGGGGGCCAGGCTGCAGACGCCCAGCTCGTCGTCATAGCCGCGTCGCGCGAAGTTGTCGAGCACCGCCGTTTCGTGACCGCGATCCGACAGATGAAGGGCAGTCGGCCAGCCGAGGTACCCGTCTCCGCCGAGCACCAGAACCCGCACAAGATCACCTTATCGAATCTGATCATCACGAGCGCAAGTGTTGACGTGCACAATTGCACTGATACCCCGCGGATCGAGGAGTAACACGTGCCCGAGCATTCTGGTGCTTTCACCGCGGCCACCGGTCGTCAGCTCGAGGCCGCAGGCCCAGATAAGCCCAGGTACCGGCGCTATCAGTACGACCTGATCGCACCGCATTGCGGCAGGTCCGTCCTGGAGGTCGGTGCCGGACTCGGCGAGTTCGCTGAGCAGTTCGGTGATCTGGACCGACTCATCGTGACCGATGTGGACCCGGGTGCCGTTGCAGTACTGACCCGCCGGTTCGCCGGCCGTTCCGAGGTGGAGGTCCGGCAAGTCGAGTTGGGCAAGCCGCCTGCCCTCGAGCGACCCGTCGCCTCGGTGGTCGCGATCAACGTGCTCGAACACATCGAGGACGACTCCGGTGCGCTGCGGTCGCTGGCCGGCGTCGTCGAGGTCGGCGGCAGCGTGGTTCTCTGGGTTCCCGGCTACCAGCAGCTGTACGGCGAGTTCGACCGCAGGGTCGGCCACGTCCGTCGTTACACGCCGAGCTCTCTCGCCAGCGCGGTCCGGCGGGCGGGACTCGACGTCGAGCTGGTGAAACCGGTGAACCTGCTCGGCGGCGTCGCCTGGTGGTTGGCTGTTCGCAGAGGCGGCACCACCTCACCCAACCCGAGGATGGTCGCTGCCTTCGACCGCTGCGTGGTGCCGGTTACGAAGGCGTTGGAACGCGTGATGCGAGTACCTTTCGGCCAGTCGGTGTTGTGTGTGGCCCGCAAACGAGGCGATAGTTGATTCAGCTGCGGGGCAAGCGAATTCGGCTGTGGATTCGCTACACCGGCGCGTCCGTCATCGCCGGCGTCATCAGCGAGGTCGCCTTCGTCATCACCTACTGGTTCGGGTCCGTCCCGCTGGTGGCCAGCCTCGTCGCATTCGTCGCGGGCGCGGTTCCGAACTACCTGATGAACCGGTACTGGGCGTGGCAGCGCCGCGGACGCCCGAACCGTGGCAGGGAGGTCCTTCCGTACGCGGTGATCGTCGTCGTCACGGCGCTGGTCGCGATTCTCGTGACTACGGCCGCCGACCGCTGGGTTCACGAGCACGTCACTGCACATGCTCTGCAGGTGACGCTTGTGGCCACCGCGTTCCTGGCGACCTACGGCGCGATGTTCCTACTGAAGTTCATCCTTTTCGATCGATTCATTTTCGTCGACCGCGCAGCACGTACTCCCGGCACCACGTCCGCACCATGACGCGCGCGTAGTGCGCGCCATAGACCAGGTCGCCGCCCTTCTTGCTGGCGCCGCTGCTGCGGCGGCGCATCGTCATCGGCACCTCGAGGACCCGCCCGCGCCGGGCAGTGATGCCGAGTAGCAGCTCCGACGACTGATACTGCGGCTCGACCAGCGGCACCGAGCACGCGAGATCGGCTCGCATCGCCCGAAACCCGAACGACGTGTCGGTGATTCGACGCCACGTCAGCAGCGAGGCCAGCATCGCGAAGACACGCACCCCGATCCAGCGCAGCAGGCTGTCCGCCTCGTGTCGGCCGAGCCGCCGCGATCCGGTCACGAAATCGGCCCGGTCCTCGACCAGCGGCCGCACCAGGGTGGCCAGCTCCGCACTGTCGTACTGTCCGTCGGCGTCGGTGGTCACCACGTAGCAGGCACCGCACTCGGCGGCCATCCGATAACCGAGGCGCAACGCCGCGCCCTGACCGCGGTTGCGCGCCGCGACGCACGTGTAGACACCGTGCTCGCGCGCGATCTCGGCGGTCTCGTCCGTGCCGCCGTCGACCACGACGAGCACGTCCACTGGCATGCCGCAGCAGCGTTTCGGAATGTCGCCCAACACCGATCCGATGCCGGCGGCCTCGTTGTACGCGGCGATGACCACCACCAGTTGGGAGAAGCGCGGCCCCGGATGGCGTTGGTGGAACTCGGCGATGGCATCGGTGTCCACCTCGTCCGGGTAGTCCGCGAGGCGCCTCACGCGGTCGCGCCTGGAACCTCGTCGCGGAAATAACGCCACGTGCTGGCGAGCCCGTCCGCGAGCTCGACGGTGGGCCGGTAGCCGATGGCGTCCGCGCTGTGCGAAAGGTCGAGGACAACGGCGGGCATCTCGCCTTGTTGCGCCGCAACATGTTCCGCCATCAAGGCCTTGCCAGTGACGCGGCGAACGGTCTCGACGAGTTCCAGCACGGACACCGACCGCCCGGACCCGACGATCGCGCTTCCGACGTAGCCGCTGTCCCAAGCGAGCAGCACACCGCGCACGACATCGTCGATGTGGACGAGGTCTCGGCGCTGCGATCCGTCGCCATAGATCCGTACGGTCGTCCCGGTGAGCGCCGCGCGCATCAGCCTCGGCACGAAGCTGTCCTTATGGCCCATGCCCGGGCCGTACACGTTGCTGAACCGCAGCGCGCACGCTCCCAGCTTGTACGCCCCCGCGTAGCCGGACAGCAGCATTTCGCAGGCGGCCTTGGTGGCCCCATAGGGCGTGAGTGGTCGCAGCGGCAGCCGTTCGGTGATCGTCGTGGTGCCCACGTCGCCCACCACCGCGTTGGTGGATGCCAAGAGAAATCTGCGCACGCCCCTGGTACGCGCCAGCTCGAGCAGCTCCTGCGTGACAGCTACGTTGTCGGCGTACGTCTGCGCGGGCTGCTCCACCGAGCGGAGGACCGACGTCAACGCCGCGAGGTGGACGATGCCGACCGTGTCGGGTGTCATCGCCTCGTCGCGGACATGGCTGTCGCGAAGGTCTCCGACGACGTGGGTCACGCCGTCACGCGCCGCGTCGGGGCTCTCCCGGTCGACGACGGTGACGGGAACCCCCCGGCTCTGGAACGCGTTCACGACCGCGCCGCCGATAAAGCCGCCACCGCCGGTGATCAGTACGCGACCTCCGGTCCGTGGGCCCACAGCAGTCAACTTATCGCGGGCGGGTTCTCGCCGACGCAGCCGACCCGACCTGATTCAACAACGCTGCCCCGCATGGCATATTGATACTTCGGTCAATTTGCTACAAAATGGCAGGGGCAACGGGCCAGACCGACCAATCAGCGAACTGGAACGCCTCGCGGCGGCTAAGTGAGAAAAGAGCCGATGATCAAGAAATTTGCATCAGTGACCAGCTGCGCTGCGATCGCTCTAGCCGCCACATGGGTCGCGTACTGCCCGTCAGCGGCAGCTGACCCTGGTTGCCCCTACGACATGAGCACCCCCGAGGGGCAACAGGCCTTGGTCGATGCAACTGTTGCTGCTTCCAACCAAGTCAGGAGCGACCAAGGGTCATACGGCCCGACGGGTGATCAGGCCCTAGCCGACAACGACCTTCAGACTCAAGCAGACAACAGCCGCCTGATACTTGCGTGTTCAGGCAAGTCATCACCGGAATCCTCGCAAGCCCTTGCCAATGCCGACCAGATGGTGGCGGCCGACCGAGCCGCTGCGGAACAGCGGGCTGCCGACGAGGCAGCCATGAACGCACCGGCGCCGGGAGTCCTTCCCAACGGCCAACCCGACTGCGGGTACTACCAGGCCCAGGTCGACAGCATCCCAACGCCCGTCGATATCGGGTTCCTGGCAATACCAGATTGGCTCGATCCGCAGAACGTGGTGCTGGTTTGCGGACTGTCTAACTCCGTCATCGGCGGGGTGGACCTCCTGACGGGCAACCAGCCCCGCGGGATCGAGAGCGGGCAGCAAGCCCAGCAGGCATTCTGCAACACCAGTGCCCGCGTAATCCCCCTCATAACGCTGCCCATTCCCTGCTAAACCCGCCGTTGCTGAGTTGGTGGCAACGTAGGGCTCTGTCTCTGAACGTGGTGCCGCATATGACATCAGCGAGCCGCTCAACCCGTGCTGCTGAGGTATCACCGGCAACCGGCCGGATACCCTAATGTCATCGACATTCCCGACACACTCACCACAGGAGCACCAATGCTGACCCCGCGGTTCCAAAGAGGGGCATTGGTTGCGACGTTCGCGGCGGCCAGCCTCAGCGTCGCAATCACCTTCGGATGCGGGTCGGCTCACGCCACGCCTGAGGACGACGCTTTCATCGCCATCGTCAAGCAACTCAACATCCCGGTGCCCTCAACCGACGACGCAGTCCAGGTGGGGCGGGGAATCTGCTCGGCGTTGGACGCCGGCAAGGTCGAGCCTGCGCCAACGGTCCGCGGCGTGGTCAACAGCCTGCGGTCGAAAGGCCTCGACAAGGGCCAGTCCGTGGGTTTGCTCAGGGGTGCCGTCAGCGTCTATTGCCCGCAGTACCGCGCACTCGTCGCGCGCTGACCGCGCCAGATCGGCGCTGAGGCACGCTGGTCCTCACGATGACCCCCGCTCCTTCCCTGCTCGACGACCCGAGCGACCTTTCCGCCTTTCGCGCGAAGAACGCCGATCCAGACGAGCTGTTCGCCTCCTTCGCCGCATGGGCCGAGGAAAGCGGCACCACGCTGTATCCGGCACAGGAAGAGGCGCTGATCGAACTTGTCAGTGGCGCCAACGTCGTCCTGGCGACACCGACCGGTTCTGGCAAGTCGCTGGTGGCCACCGGCGCGCTATACGCGGCATTGGCAGCGGGAACCCACAGCTATTACACCGCGCCTATCAAGGCACTCGTGAGCGAGAAGTTCTTCGCGCTCTGCGACGTCTTCGGGGCGGCGAACGTCGGGATGCTCACCGGCGACGCTTCGGTCAACCCCGCGGCGCCGATCATCACTTGTACCGCGGAGGTGTTGGCCAACATCGCCCTGCGCGAGGGCGGCCCATCGGAAACGACCGCCGACCTTCTTGTCGTGATGGACGAGTTCCACTTCTACGGCGACCCCGACCGCGGCTGGGCCTGGCAGGTGCCGCTGCTGGAGTTGCCGCACGCGCAGTTCCTGCTGATGTCGGCCACGCTCGGCGACGTCAGCTTCCTCCGCGAGGACCTCACTCGACGCACCGGTAGGCCGACGGCGCTGGTCGCCAACGCCGAGCGCCCGGTTCCGCTGCACTACTACTACGCGACCACGCCGATGCACGAGACGATCGGTGAGCTGCTCAGCACCAAGCAGGCACCGATCTACGTCGTCCACTTCACCCAGGCCTCCGCACTGGAGCGGGCTCAGGCACTGATGAGCGTCAACGTGAGCACCAAGGAGGAGAAGAAGGCGATCGCCGACCTGATCGGTGGGTTCCGGTTCTCGTCCGCGTTCGGCACCACACTGTCGCGACTGGTCCGACACGGGATCGGCGTCCATCACGCCGGAATGCTGCCCAAGTACCGGCGGCTGGTCGAACAGCTCGCCCAGGCCGGCCTGCTCAAGGTCATCTGCGGCACCGACACCCTGGGCGTCGGCATCAACGTGCCGATCCGCACCGTCGTCTTCTCGGCATTGTCGAAATACGACGGCACCCGTACCCGGCTGCTCAGCGCGCGCGAATTCCACCAGATCGCGGGCCGGGCGGGGCGCGCGGGCTACGACACGGCAGGCACCGTGGTCGTCCAGGCGCCTGACCACGAGGTGGAGAACCTCAAACAGTTCGCCAAAGTGGCCGACGACCCGAAAAAGCGCCGAAAGCTGGTGCGCCGCAAGGTGCCCGAGGGGATGGTGCCGTGGAGCGAGTCGACCATGACGCGGTTGGTCGACGCCGCCCCAGAAGCGCTCACCAGCAATATGCGGGTGAGCACGGCGATGATCCTCGACGTCGTCGACCGCCCGGGTGACCCGTTCGCCGCGATGCGCAGGCTACTCACCGACAACCACGAACCGCGCAAGCGCCAGCTTCAGCACATCCGCGAGACGGTCGGCATCGCCCGCTCGCTGTTGCAGGCCGGCGTCGTCGAGCGGCTCGACGAGCCCGAGCCCGACGGGCGGCGCTACCGACTGACGGTCGACCTGCCAGCCGATTTCGCCCTCAACCAGCCGCTGTCGACGTTCGCGCTCGCCGCAATGGATGTGCTCGACTCGGCTTCGGAAACCTATGCGCTGGACGTCGTTTCGGTCATCGAGGCGACCCTCGAAGACCCGCGCCAGATCCTGGCCGCGCAGCTGAACAAGGCCAAAGGCGAGGCCGTGGCCCAGATGAAGGCCGAGGGCATCGAGTACGACGAGCGGATGGAGTTGCTCGAGGAAGTCACCTATCCGAAGCCGCTCGACGAACTTCTCCGGCACACCTTCGAGGTCTACTTGCAGAGCAACCCGTGGGCCGCCGACGGGCAGCTGGCACCGAAGTCCGTCGTACGCGAGATGTGGGAGCGGGCGTTCACGTTTCGGGAGTTCATCAGCGTCTATGGGCTGACCCGCTCCGAAGGTGCGGTACTGCGCTATCTTTCCGACGCGTTCAAGGCACTGCGGTCTTCAGTGCCTGCCGCGGCACGGACCGAAGAGCTCACCGACATCGTCGAGTGGCTCGGCGAGCTTGTGCGCCAAGTGGATTCGAGTCTGCTCGACGAATGGGAGCAGCTCACCGGCTCCGACCAGCCGCTGGATGCTCCGGTGGCGGTACCGGCCCGCCCGCGACCGCTGACGGGCAACGAGCGGGCGTTCACCGCGATGGTCCGCAATGCGCTGTTCAAACGGGTGGAGTTGTTCTCGCGACGTCGCTGGCACGAACTCGGCGAATTGGACGCCGGCTCCGGATGGACTGCGCAACGTTGGGAGGACGCCATCCGCGCGTACTTCGCCGAGCACGACGACGTGGGCATCGGCGCAGACGCCCGCGGGCCAGCGCTACTGATCATCGACCGGCGGCCAGACGTGTGGCGGGTGCGCCAGATCCTGGACGATCCCGCGGGTGACCACGACTGGGGCTTTGAAGCTGAAGTCGACCTGGCGGATTCCGACGAGGAGGGTGCGGCGGTCCTGCGCGTCATCGACGCCGGACGCCTGGATTAATCGTCGAGCATCCGGCGCACCGCAGCGGCGATGATGTGTCGTATGCCGAGTTTGGTGCCACCGGCGATAACCCAGCGTCCTGCCGCGTCGCGGCGAAGGCCGGCTTCCGCAAGGAGGGCATCCGACGTGGCGCAGCCCTACATGCCGACGGTTGGCACGACATGCACTTCCACGGCCTTCTCGCCGACGACGGGGTTCGCACAGCTGGCCGCGCGCGACGCGAGCTCAAGCATTGATGTCCGGCGCTGGATCACCCCAGCGGTCGCGAATCCTTCCCCACGGGTCGGCATACTCGCCCGGCTGCTTGTAGTAGGGCGCGCGGCGCCGCATCGCTCGGGCCAGCACAGGCGCCATCATCCGCATCCTCCGCGCTTTCCACCCACCCCTGGCCCGCATTTCGTCGTAGGACTCCGAGTTGGAATACCGCTGGAAGGACAGCACCTGCTGGGAGCGGGCGGTGTCCATCCAGTCCAATGGGTACCAGTCCGCGTCGCTGTGGGGGTCGCCGGGACGACCGGGAAACATCATCGCCTGCGTCCCGAGGGCGTCAGCGCCCGCAACACCATTCTCCCCCTGGGTCACCTTGTGGGAGTCGTCGCCGGCGATCATGAACACTTCCCGGATCGCGTTGGTGGTGACTGCCGCGGCGAAGGCAGAGGCGACATCGCGAGCGTCGACGGAATGGCATCGGTTGTCCTCGGGCAACAGCGCGCCGAAATAGAAGGTTTCGAAATCGCCGTAGTCGACGAGCGGTTCTAGCGTGATGACTCCGGCGAGCCGAAGTATCGACCACTCCAATCCCGATGTGCGCACGATGTTCTCGGCTTCAAGTTTGTGACAGCCATACAGTTCCGAGGCCCGCGGCGGGGTTTCGGGGGTGAGCAGGTCGGTACACGTGTGCGGGTTCCTGCTGCCGTACACCGCCATGCTCGATGCGTGCACGAAGCGCGGCGGTGAGGGCAGCGCGGCCGCGGCACGAACCAGCGTCGCTGTCGCGTCGACGTTCACTGCGCGGCCGAGCGCACGGTTGGCGTAACACATCGGCGGTAGGTAGGCGGCCAGGTGAACCACGGCCGACGGCGATACGTCGGCGAGCAACGCGCTGACCTGATCCGGCTTGGTCAGATCGACCGAGCGCACATCCACAGAGTTAGGAAGCGCCGGTTTCGTCGCGCGGTGCGCGGTGGCGATGACATGGAACCCGTCGGCGACGAGCCGCTCCACCGTCGGCCTGCCGACCAGACCGTATGCCCCAGTCACCAGGACTGAATCCCGAGCCATGACGCGCAATTTAGCCGACGAAATCGTCGCTGTTCCGCCGATTGACGGATAAGGAGATCCCCTGGCCCGACATGGAAACCGCAGCGGCAGAGGTGTTTCTGCCCGGCTGATCGCCGTGCCTATCCATTGCCTCGCTCGTGCTTGGGCTTCTTGTGACCGTTTCCCTTCTTGCCGGGCGGACCGTCGTCGATGTGCGCGGGCAGCGGGGGTGCGACCGGCGGCGGAGGAGTCACCGAGGTCGTCGGCGGGGATGACGAAGTGGTCGTCACCTGTTCTGGCGTCGACGTCGACGAGGCTGTCTCGAATAACACCAACACCGCCGCGAGGGCGAGCGCCAGCAACATCGCGATGAGTACGAGAAGCCTTCGACTTCTGCTCGGCGGTCCGGCGACGGCGATGGTCGGCGGCGGCGGCAACGGCTCGGACATCATCAGTGTCGGCGGGCGAACCGAACCCAGTTGCGGGGCGTTGGACAACGCGGCCCTCATTGCAGTCGCGGTAGGGAAGCCCCACTGGGCATCGCGCGCCATGGCCCGTTCGATGGTCCCCACCAAGGCAGGTTCTGCATCGGGTCGTCGCATCCTCAGCGGCGGAGGTGTGGTCTCCGCGATCGCCCGCGCCAACGCGGCGAGGTTGTCCTGGGGGAACGGCTTGTGCCCAGACAGAGCCTCGTAGCCGACAGCGCCGACCGCGTACAGATCATCGGCGACGGTCGCAGGCCGGCCCGCTATCCGCTCGGCGCTCAGATAGGCCATCGTCCCCACCACGTGCCCGGTCATCGTGGCAGGCGTCCCAGCGCTTTTCGCGATACCGAAGTCGGCGACCTTCACATCGCCGGACGGGGTGAGCAGGATGTTGGCCGGCTTGATGTCGCGGTGCAGTATGCCGGCCGCGTGCGCCTCCGCGAGCGCCGAGAGGACGGCGTCGAGGATCGCGCGCACCCGACCCTGTGTCAGCGGGCCGTGCGTCAGCTCATCGGCGAGTGTCCGCCCGGACAACCGCTCCATCACGATGTATGGCGTCCCGTTGTGCTCACCGGTGTCGTGCACAGCCACGATGTGAGCGTGGTTCAGACCTGCCGCCGCACGCGCCTCAGCTTCAAAGCGCCGACGATCGTCGGGCTGCACGCTGAACGCAGGATGCAGCAGCTTGACCGCGACCGGGCGGTCCAGTCGGATATCCCAGCCGTCGCGGACCTCGGCCATGCCACCGCGGCCCAGAATCCCCCGCAATTCGTATCGGCCGCCAAGAATTTCTGGCGCCTGCACACTCTTACGCTAGCGCTACCGTTACCACGCAGGCACGGTCGGGTCAGCCGGTCGGTACCATCGTGAAGATGCTCTACCAGCACGTTCGACGACCCATTTGGCAGCGCCACCCGTTCATGGCGGCGGCAGTCGTCGCGCTCACCTGCTGGCTGCTGTGGAGCGGAGCGCAACTGTTCGTCGCCGTCGTGGCGCTCGCCTGGTTCGGCCTCGCTCTTCGCAAACGCAGCAGGGCCAACGCGCTGCGCGACGCCGGATTGCGCGCCCGCGCCGAGTACGAGCACCGGCTGAGCCTGCGCGGCGATCCGCGCGGGATATTCGGTCGCTATCCACCGGTGCAGCCGGGCTGGTTCCCGGATCCGCACAACCGTTCGCAGCTGCGCTTCTTCGACGGCGGCGGGTGGACCGGCTATACGGCTTTCACAGGGCAGTAGTGCCGCCCATCGCCGCGGTACTCGACCGGAGGCAGGTTGCGTGCGGGCGTCTCCACCAAGGGTGCGTCTGACGGGATTCGGCCTGTCTTGCGATCGAATGCGCTGCGCTTGCGTGGGTGCATCATCATGCGGTTGGGCGTCAGTTTGGTGGCGAGGTGCACCAGCGTCCCGAGCCGACGATGCAGCCACTCCTGGCGAGGTGACCAGGTGTAGCCCATCAGCTCCCGGACCGGCGGGTCGTAGAGGCCGACGGTGACGAACAACAAGAACCGCTCGAGCACCTTGAGGTTGATCCGCCACATCCAGTCCGGGATCCACTGCAGTGACGGATGTTTTGTCATGGTGGACAGATCGAGCACTTCCCGAGTCGCGGCATTGTTCTCTAACACGTTGTTGCACATGTGATCCCAGTACTCCTGGAATTCCTCCCAGGATTTGGGCACCGGCCGCATGCTCATTCCGTACAAGCGGTACCAGGTGACGTGCTCGTCGAACAGCTGTCGCCTCTGGTCGTCGGTCAGGCCGCCCCTGAACCGCTCCGCGGCCAGCAGCACCGACTTGAAAAACGTCGCGTGCGCCCAGTAGAAGACATCGGGGTTGAGCGCGCTGTAACGGCGGCCCTGATCGTCGACGCCCTTGATGCCCACGTGGTAATCGCGCACCTGGGCACCGGTCTTTGGCGCCCGTTCTCCGTCGAACACCACCCCACCGATCGGATACACCGATCGGTAGAGCCTCGGCATCCGCTCCATGAAGAAGATCGAGTGCTGCTCGACGGCCGCACCGAGCTGCGGATGCATGTTCTGCATCGAACCGGCCCACGAGCCCTGCAGCATGCCGGTCCATTGACCGAAGTATTTCCAGGTCAGCGAATCGGGGCCGAGCGTGGCCGGAAGCGCGTCATAACCGCCCGCCGACACCGGGCAACCCGCGGCCACAGGTGTCGAATCACTGGTAGCGGGGCATGCCTCAGAAGTATCTTGAGTCACTGGTGTGCTTCCGATCGGCGTCAAGGTAGATTTTGACTACGTGCGTTGTCACACGATTCTAGGAGGGATGTGACTGGCGGTCAACGGCGGGGTCGGTGGTCGGGCGTTCCGCTCGAGGACCGTCAGGCGCTGCGTCGAGACGAGTTGATCGCGGCGGGCGTCGGCCTGCTCGGCAGTGAAGGCGGCCCTGCCCTGACTGTGCGCGCGGTATGCAAGTCCGCAGGCCTCACCGAACGCTACTTCTATGAGAGCTTTTCCGACCGCGACGAATTCGTGCGAGCGGTCTACGACGACGTCTGCGCCAAGGCGATGTCCACCCTTTCGACGTCCACCACCGCGCGCGACGCGGTGGAACGCTTCGTCGCGCTGATGGTCGACGATCCGACCCGCGGCCGGGTGCTTCTCGTTGCGCCCGCGGTCGAACCGGTGCTGACGCGGTCGGGCGCCGATTGGATGCCCAGCTTCATCGAGCTGCTTCAGCACAAGCTGACCCGCATCACCGAACCGGCGGTGCAGGCGATGGCGGCCACCGGCCTGATCGGCGCGCTGACCGCCCTGTTCACCGCCTACCTGAACGGCCGCCTCGCGGCGACCCGCGAACAGTTCATCGACTATTGCGTCGAGATGCTGCTGAGCAGGGTGTCGAGTTACTGAGGCCCACTCGCAGTAGCCGCGCCGAGGATCCCGAGCGAAGAGACAGTGAGGCGGGTGCCAACTATCCGGTCGGGATCTCGGGCTCGGCGTCGCCCGGGGTCTCGCCTGCCATCGCGAGCTCGTCCTGCTCGTCCTGCGCGGCCTGCGCGGCCTCCTCGGCCTTGGCCTGGAATTCCCGGCCCGACGAGCTGGCCAGCGAAGCACCGGGCACGGTGGCCGTCGCGGCGCCGCGGTTGCAGTTCAGCGCCAGCAGCACCTCGCCGTCGGCGTGCGCCGCCTCGCCATCGTTGTAACGCGTGAACGGCGCATCGGTGGCGTTGGTGACGAGGCAGTCACCCATCGCATCCTGACGATCGCCGACGGTGACCGAGATCTTGGCGGAGCCGCCGCCGTCCTCGATCGCGGAAACCGCGTCGCCGTAGGTCATTCCCACCACGTCGGGCGCTGCCGACGCGATGCCCGCGCCGAACAATCCCAGCGCAACACCTGCGGCGCCGATGCCGGCCGAAACGATGATCTTCTTCAACTTGTCCACCTATGTCTAAGGTCTACGGTTGCCACGAACTCAGGCGCCCTTCATTGCCTGCGGAAACAATACCGCCGAGCGGCCCAACCCGCGAGCAGTACCGGCGTCTACTTCGGAGAGAATCGTGATCTTTTCGACGCGGCGACACCGACGGAACAACTTGCTGTGTCTGAGGTACACAGATATATTGACTGCAACCAACAGGTACAGATAAATCCGGGGTGCCGGCCAAGTGCGACGGACGACCCCAAATCAGAGGAGAGCGCAGGCCTAATGCACGAGAACCTGACCGACCTGCACCTGCTGCACGAGCTTGAGCCTGTTGTTGAGAAGAACCTCAACCGGCACCTCTCGATGCGCAAGGACTGGAACCCGCACGACTACATCCCATGGTCGGACGGCAAGAACTATTACGCGCTCGGCGGCCAGGACTGGGAGCCCGGCCAGTCGGTGCTGTCCGAGGTCGCGCAGACGGCGATGGTCCAGAACCTGCTGACCGAGGACAACCTGCCGTCCTACCACCGCGAGATCGCGATGAACTTCTCCATGGACGGCCCCTGGGGGCAGTGGGTCAACCGTTGGACCGCCGAGGAGAACCGGCACGGTATCGCGCTGCGCGACTACCTCGTCGTCACCCGCGCCATCGACCCCGTCGCACTCGAAACCTTGCGTCTCGAGCAGGTGACCCGCGGCTTCAGCCCGGGCCAGAACCATCAGGGCGACCTGTTCGCCGAGAGCCTCTTCGACTCCGTCATCTACGTGACGTTCCAGGAGCTGGCCACCCGCGTCTCGCACCGCAATACCGGCAAGGCGTGCAACGAAACGATCGCCGATCAACTGCTGCAACGTGTTTCGGCCGACGAGAACCTGCACATGATCTTCTACCGGGACGTCAGCGAGGCAGGTTTCGACATCGCGCCGGACCAGGCGATGTTCTCGCTGCACCGGGTGCTGCGCAATTTCAAGATGCCAGGGTTCACCGTTCCGGAGTTCCGCCGCAAGGCCGTGATCATCGCCGTCGGCGGCGTCTACGACCCGCGTATCCACCTCGACGACGTCGTCAAACCGGTGCTGAAGAAGTGGCGAATCTTCGAGCGTGAGGACTTCAGCGGCGAGGCCGCACGGATGCGCGACGATCTCGGCGTGCTCATCGAGGAGCTCGAGGAGACGTGCGACAAGTTCGAGGTCGCCAAGCAGAAGCGCCTCGCGCGTGAGGCGAAGAAGGCCGAGCGGCTGGAATCCAAGAAGGTTCTCGCGTCATCTCCGTCCTGACGGAATCCCGCACACAGTTGCAGATTGGTCCCATCGCGCTGGCCAGCCCTGTCGTGCTGGCACCGATGGCAGGCGTGACGAACGTCGCGTTCCGCACGCTGTGTCGCGAACTCGAACTCGCCCGGGCCGGCACGGTCAGCGGGCTGTATGTCTGTGAGATGGTGACCGCCCGCGCGCTCGTCGAGCGCCATCCGGTCACCTTGCACATGACGACCTTCGGCCCGGATGAGTCGCCCCGGTCGCTGCAGCTCTACGCCGTCGACCCGGTGAACACCTACGCCGCCGCGAAAATGATCGTCGACGAGAACCTGGCCGATCACATCGATATGAACTTCGGCTGTCCGGTGCCCAAGGTGACCCGGCGCGGGGGTGGTGCCGCGCTGCCGTACAAGCGCCGCCTCTTCGGTCAGATCGTGGCCGCCGCGGTGCGGGCCACTGAGGGATCCGACGTTCCCGTGACGGTGAAATTCCGGATCGGCATCGACGACGCCCACCACACCCACCTCGACGCAGGACGGATCGCGGCTGAGGAAGGCGCCGCTGCCGTCGCGCTGCATGCCCGCACAGCGTCGCAGCGCTACTCCGGCACGGCCGACTGGGAGCAGATCGCCGCGCTGAAAGCGCACGTCACCGCCATTCCGGTGCTCGGAAACGGCGATATCTTCGACGCCGACGACGCATTGGCGATGATGTCGGAGACCGGCTGCGACGGCGTCGTCATCGGCCGGGGCTGCCTGGGCAGGCCGTGGTTGTTCGCCGAGCTGTCCGACGCCTTCGCGGGCCGCGAGGGTGTGAAACCGCCCACACTGGGCGAGGTCGCGGTGATCATGCGCCGACACGGCGAGCTGCTCACCGCCCACTTCGGCGAGGACAAGGGCATGCGCGACATCCGCAAGCACATTGCCTGGTACCTGCACGGATTCCCCGCCGGGGCCGAGCTTCGTCGAGCATTGGCGCTGGTCAAGACGGTAAAACAACTCGACGAACTGCTCGCAACGCTGGACTCTGAGGTGGCGTTTCCGCAGGCCGCGAACGGTCCGCGCGGGCGCCAGGGATCACCTGCCTCGGTGGCTCTTCCGGAGGGTTGGCTGGCCGACCCGGATGACTGCACAGTGCCCGAAGGGGCCGACGTGATGCATTCCGGTGGGTGAACCGAGACCATCTCGACATTACGAATTTCAGGATCTCTCAGTACGATATGAGACTTGTCGTTTTTTGGCTCCAGACGCGGGGCCACGGTTATTGCCGCTTCAACTCAGGTGGAGGCAGCGCAGCGGCTGATACCAACCGACGCGCGCGCTGCTCAAACAGTCGGAGGCCGGTAGGGACATGAGTGACGGCGATAACGCCACTCCTGGTCGCCGACGCGCGTCCGATATGAACGGCGCCGATCAAGACGGCGCCAATCAGTGGCTGACCCGATCTCCACTCCCACCGCGAGCCGCCGCTCCGTGGGAGCGCGGATCTGCAGGTGAACCCGAGGAGAACGACAAGCCCGCACCCACCGGTAGCCACACCGACGGTGTGACGGTCGCCGATCTGATCGCGAAGGTCACCGGCGCCACCTCGCCGGACCTTCCGAGCCGGCACGCTGCGCCCGAACCGGAGCCCCCGCGCCCGGCGACGCCTCCGCGTGCAACGCCTCCCCGCTCGTCAGCTCCGCGCGCAACGCCTCCCCCTGCAATGCCGCCGAAGGGTGCGACTCCGCCACCTGCTGCACCACCGCCGGCTCCTCCGCAGCGGCCGAGGCAGCCCCTGCCGCTGCGGCCCAAGCCGCAGCCCGAGGACCTTTCGGACCCCGATACCGAGGTCATCCCCAGGGTCTCCTACGCCGACGAGATTCCCGACCTGGCCGCGTTGCGGCGGGCACGGCTCGAGCGCGTCGCACCCGAGCGGGTCGGTGAGGGCTCCACCGATCTGGTCGGTCCGCTGAGGAAGAAGAATCGGAAAGCGCATCGTCGCGTCATGTTGGCCGGCCGCTCCATTGCCGCGATCTTCGCGGTGCTCGCGCTGGCGATGACCGGTGGCGCGTGGCAGTGGCAGTCGGCGAAGAACAGCATGCTCAACCGCGTCTCGGCGCTTGACCCGGATTCGCGCGACATCCTCGACCCCAATGCGCAGTTCGGCGACGAGAACTTCCTCATCGTCGGTATCGACAGCCGCTTCGGCGAGAACGCCGACATGGGGGCGGGCGACACCGAGGACGCAGGCGGATCCCGTTCGGACACCATCATGCTCGTCAACATCCCGGCCAACCGCGAACGCGTTGTGGCGGTGTCGTTTCCGCGCGATCTGAACATCGAGCCGATGGAGTGCGAAGCGTGGAACCCCCAGACCGGCGAGTACGGCCCACTGTATGACGAGGAGACAGGTGAGTACGGGCCAGACGAGATCTACACCGAGACGAAGCTGAACTCGGCCTTCTCGTTCGGCGGCCCGAAATGCCTGGTGAAGGTCATCCAGAAGCTGTCGGGTCTGTCCATCAACCGGTTCATGGCGATCGACTTCGCCGGTTTCTCCAAGATGGTCGACGCACTCGGCGGCGTCGAGGTGTGCAGCACCACACCGCTGGAGGATTACGAACTCGGCACGGTGCTGCCCAATGCGGGCCGCCAGATGGTCGACGGGCACACCGCGCTGAACTACGTGCGCGCGCGCCAGGTGACCACCGAGACCAACGGCGACTACGGCCGCATCAAGCGCCAACAACTCTTCCTGTCGTCGCTGCTGCGCTCGCTGATCTCCAGGGAAGTGTTCTTCTCCCTCACCAAGCTCAACAACGTCGTCAACCAGTTCATCAGCGACAGCTACGTCGACAACATCGATACCAAGGACCTGGTGGCACTCGGCCAGTCGCTGCAGAACGTCGCGGCCGGTCGGATCACCTTCCTCACCGTCCCCACCACCGGCTATATGGACGAGTGGGGCAACGAGCACATGCGCGAGGATGACACGCGGGCGATCTTCGACGCGATCATCAACGACGACCCGTTGCCCGAGGAGCGCAACGCGGACAACACCCCGGTTCCTGGCACGCCGGAGTCGTTGACGAACGAAACCCCCGAGTCGCCGACGAGCGAAACGCCGACGCCGGAGGTTGCCGCCGATCCCGGTGAGGTGGTCGACGCCGTCACCACCGACCCGTCGTCGGTCACCGTCCAGGTGTCGAACTCGACAGGGCAGGACGGCCTTGGGGCAACTGCGGCAACGGAATTGCAGCAGCACGGTTTCAACGTGGAGACCCCCGACACCTACCCGAGCTCGCTCAGCGAGACGACGGTGTTCTTCTCCCCGGGCAATGAAGAGGCCGCGGCGACGGTGGCATCGGCCTTCGTCGAGCCGACGATCGAGCGCGTCAACGGGAAAGGCAGCACCGTGCAGGTGGTGCTCGGGTCGGACTTCGCCAATGTGAGCCCGCCGATGCCGAGCGGCTCGTCGGTGCAGGTCCACGTTCTTCACGGCACCGGAAGCACGCCGACTGAGCTGCCTGAGGACCTCACGGTCACCAACGCCGCCGACACCGCCTGCGAGTAATCGGACGGCATTCACCTTTCGTTCACCCTGCACATCGTGACGATTCACCGGATCAGCCCTTAGGCTGGGGATATGCGAACTGCGTATCACGAGCAGCTAGACGCCCTAACCAACCAGCTCGGCGATATGTGCGGGCTGGCAGGTGTTGCGATGGAGCGTGCGACCCAGGCCCTGCTGCAGGCCGATCTGGTGCTGGCCGAACAGGTGATCACCGACCACGAGCAAATTGCGGCGATGAGCGCCAAGGCGGAGGAAGCGGCGTTCGTGCTGCTCGCTCTGCAGGCGCCGGTGGCAGGTGACCTGCGCGCGATCGTCAGCTCGATTCAGATCGTCGCAGACGTCGACCGGATGGGAGCCCTGGCGCTGCATGTCGCGAAGATCGCCCGCCGCCGTCATCCGCAGCATGTGCTGCCCGAGGAGGTCAATGGATACTTCGCCGAAATGGGCCGCGTGGCAGTCGAACTGGGCAATAGCGCCCAAGAGGTGCTGTTGACGAAGGATCCCGAGAAGGCGGCCCGCATCAGCGAGGAAGACGATGCGATGGACGACCTTCATCGTCACCTCTTCAGCGTGTTGATGGACAAGGAATGGAAGCACGGGGTCA
Organism: uncultured Mycobacteriaceae bacterium; assembly: GCA_902826815.1. Classification (GTDB taxonomy): domain Bacteria; phylum Actinomycetota; class Actinomycetes; order Mycobacteriales; family Mycobacteriaceae; genus Mycobacterium. The sequence goes on along the minus strand of CADEGF010000044.1, from coordinate 45,013 downwards.
CCGCCGCGGTCGACGTGACACTGTTGAGCCGCTTCTACGAACGGTTCGCCGATCACGCCGTCGAGGTGGCCCGCCGGGTCATCTTCCAGGCCACGGGCAGGCTGCCAGAGGAGGACGAACTGCCCGCGCAGCGCTAACCGCGACTACGGGCGGAGCACCAGCTTGCCCCTGGTATGCCGCTGCTCGAGCGTGCGGAAAGCTTCCCGAACGTCGTCGAGCGCGAAAACCTCGGCGATCGGCACTTCTAAGCTGCCATCGGCGACCAGTTCTGCCAGTTCCGCCAGTACATCGGCGTTGGCGGCGTCGGCATTGCCCGCGGTCCGCACCTTGAACTGTTCGGCGGCTGCGAAGTCGATGATGGTGTCCACCCGCTCTGGCGCGATACCCAGCTCGTCGACCGCCAGCTCGACATAGCCGCCACCGAAGAAGTCGAGGAACGCGTCGATGCGACCTTCGGGCGCCGCGGCCCGAAGCCGCTCGGCCAGATCGTCGCCGTAGTTGACGGGGATGACACCGTGCGCGCGCAGCCATTCGTCGTTCGACGGCCCCGCGATGCCTACGACGGTGGCACCGGCGCGTTTTGCGAGCTGGACCCCGATGACACCGACTCCACCCGCCGCACCCGATACGGCCACCACCTCTCCGGGTGCCAGATCGACGGCGCGCACAGCGGCGTACGCGGTGGTGCCTGCGACAAACAGCCCGCCCGCAACCTCCCAGGACACTCCGGCGGGCTTGGCGGTGACGTTCGCTGCGGGTACGACGACGAACTCGGCATGGCTCGATCGCTTCTCGCTGAACCCGAATACCTGATCACCCGCCTTGAATCCATCGACGCCCGCGCCGGTTTCGACGACGACGCCTGCGAAGTCACTGCCCTCACCGGACGGGAAGGTCGTAGGGAAGATGTCTTTCAAGAGGCCTTTGCGAATGGACGCCTCGCCGGGGTTGATTCCCGCGGCCCGGACCTCGACGAGAACATCGCCCGCCCCTGGCGCGGGTCGCTCGACATCGCGGACGTCGAGCACGTCGATGTCGCCGAACTTGTCGAATTGCACTGCCTTGCTCATGACAGGTACGAACGGCGTGGCCGTCGAGCTATTCCCCCGGGCGTCGCCCAACGTGCGCTGGCTGCGAGTTCTGACGCGGTCTTCCGCAGTGGGCGCACGTTCGGCGCCCCGCGTTAGCCGAAGCGGCCCGAGATGTAATCCTCCGTCGCCCTCTCCGTCGGGTTGGAGAAGATCTTCTCGGTGTCGTCGATCTCGATCAGCCTGCCGGGTTTACCCGTCGCCGCGAGGTTGAAGAACGCCGTCTGGTCGCTGACCCGGGCAGCCTGCTGCATATTGTGCGTGACGATGACGATCGTGTAGTCCTGCTTGAGCTCGGCGATCAGATCCTCGATCGCCAGGGTGGAGATCGGATCAAGCGCCGAACACGGCTCGTCCATCAGCAGCACGTCGGGTTGGACGGCTATCGCGCGCGCGATGCACAGCCGCTGCTGCTGACCACCGGACAGACCGCCGCCCGGCTTGTCCAGCCGGTCCTTCACCTCGTTCCACAAGTTGGCGCCCTTGAGCGACTTCTCCGCCACCTCGTCGAGGGTCTTCTTGTTGCGGAGACCCTGCAGCTTGAGGCCGGCCACCACGTTGTCTCGAATGGACATGGTGGGGAACGGGTTCGGCCGCTGGAACACCATGCCGATGGTCTTGCGGACGCCGACGGGGTCGACGCCCGCGCCGTAGACGTCGTCGCCGTCCAGCAGTACCGAACCCTCGACGCGCGCGCCGGGAATGACTTCGTGCATCCGGTTCAGCGTGCGCAGCACGGTGGACTTGCCGCAACCCGAGGGGCCGATGAAAGCCGTCACATGTCGCGGCGGGATCGCCATCGAAACGTCGGCAACGGCGTGAAACGAGCCGTAGTAGATGTTGACGTCTTTGAGGTCGAGGCGCTTGGCCATCTCAGTGACTCCTAAACCTTTTTCGGGGAAAAGAACTTGGCGATGAAGCGCGCGCCGACATTCAGCAGCGCGATCAGCACGATGAGGGTCAGCGCAGCACCCCAAAGCCGGTCCGTCGGAACGGGATTGGCACCTGCGCCCGCCGACGTCTGGTCGTACATCATGCCGGGCAGCGATCCCATGAAGCCGCCGAACATGTCGAAGTTCATCGCCTGCGCGTATCCGACCAGGATCAGCAACGGCGCCGTCTCCCCCATCACCCTGGCGAGCGCCAACAGGATGCCCGTGACGATGCCTGACAGTGCGGTCGGAATCACGATCGAGGATATGGTTCGCCACTTCGGCACGCCCAGCGCATAACTCGCTTCGCGCAGATCCATGGGGACGATGCGCAGCATCTCCTCGGTGGATCGGACGATCACCGGGATCATCAACAGCACCAGCGCAAGCGACACTGCGAAGCCCGACCGTTGGAAGCCGAGCGTCGCGACCCACAGCGCGTAGATGAACAGTGCGGCCACGATCGAGGGCACACCGGTCAGGATGTCCACCATGAACGTGGTCAACTTCCCGAGTCTGGTGCCGCCGCCGTACTCGACCAGATAGATGCCGACGAACACGCCGATCGGGATCGAGATGATCGCACACACCAAGCCCTGCAACAGAGTTCCGACGATCGCGTGGTACGCCCCACCGCCCGCCTGGAAGGCCGTCATCCCCGCCTGCGAGTTGTACCACCACGTGCTCGACATGACGGCGCCGATGCCTTTCACGATCACGGTGTAGAGCACCCATACCAGGGGCACCATCGCGATCACCACCGACAGGGTCACCAGCACCGTCGCGACATTGTCGGCCACCTTGCGACGCAGGCTCAGCCGCTGGAACGTCGGCGCCTTGACCGGCCGGTCGAGTGTCGCCGTCATGACTTGCTCCTTCCGGCGACGGCTGCCCGCGCCAGCGAGTTGACGATGAACGTCAGGATGAACAGCACCAGACCCGCCGCGATGTACGCACCCGCCTTGTACTGATCGTTGAATTCCGAAGCGGCAGCGGCGATCTTGCTAGCGAACGTGTAGCCGGCGTCGAACAGCGACCATCCGAACGCCTGCTGCGTGCCGCGCAGGATGATCAGCAGCGCGATCGTCTCGCCGAGCGCTCGGCCAAGGCCGAGCATCGCGCCGCTGATGTAACCGGACAACCCGAACGGCAGCACCGTCGTCTTCACGACCTCCCAGCGGGTGGCGCCGAGCGCCAGCGCCGCCTCGATCTGTCCGCGCGGCGTCTGGACGAACACTTCCCGGGTGACCGCTGTGATGATCGGCAGGATCATCACGGCCAGAACGATGCCCGCGGTGAAGATCGTGCCGCCACCGGCCACCGAGGCGTTGCCGGTCTGGAAGAGAAAGAGCCAGCTGAGGTTCTCGTTCAGCCACATTGCAAACGGCTTGATCGCAGGGGCGAGCACGTAAAGGCCCCACACGCCGTAGATGATCGACGGCACCGCGGCCAACAGGTCCACCATGTAGGCCAGCGGGCCCGAAACCCGACGCGGTGCGTACTGGGTCAGAAAGATGGCAATCCCCAGTGCCACCGGCATCGCGAGAATCAGCGCGAACAGCGACACGAAGACGGTGACCTGCAAGAGGTCGAGGATGCCGAACTGCATCGCCGACGTGTCGGTGGTGACCCAGTTCCCGCCGTAGAGGAAGAAGTTCGCCTCATTGCGGGTCAGCGCTGGGACGGCGCGCCAGAGCAGGAACGCCCCGATGGCGGCGATGATGACGACGATCAGGATGCCGGATCCCTCGGCGAGGCCGCGGAATAGCCGGTCGCCTATCCGGACCTTCGCACGCTTGGAGGGATCGGTGGAAATGGGCGCCGGTTCGGGAAAGGGTGAAGCGATCACTTCACCCGACCCCGCGTCAGATGGATCTGGCAGCCCGTTCGCTTCCGTCACATCGAGCCTATCCGTCATCGGTTTCGGCACCCATCCTCACCACAATTGTGCTGACGCGCTGCGCAACTACGCAATTGCGTCGACGGACTTGAGCAGTCGCTCCTTGAACGCGTCCGGCAACGGAACGTAGCCCGCGGCCGAGAGGTTCGCCTGACCCTCGTTCGCCGCCACCGTGAGGAACGACTTCACCGCAGCGGCGGTGTCGGCGTCGTAGCCCGTCGAGCAGACGATCTCGTACGTCGCCAGCATCAGCGGGTAGGAGCCGGCTTCCTTACTGGCGTACAGCGCGTCGAGGTCGAGAACCAGGTCGTTGCCTTCGCCCTTGAATTTGGCGGTGTCAACGGCTTTACCGGTGGTTTCGTCGGTGAGCTCGACGGCACCCGCACCGCTGTCGATCTGCGCGAAGGGCAGTCCCGCCTGCTGCGCGAAGCCCTTCTCCACGTAGCCGATCGAGCCGGGGGTGGCCTGGATGGCCTGCACGACACCGGACGACTTCTGCGCACCTTCACCTGCGCCGCCCTGGAACTCCTTGCCTGCGCCCTTCGTCCACGCTTCTGGCGCGGCCGCGCCGAGGTACGTCTGGAAGTTGTCGGTGGTGCCCGAGGAGTCCGACCGGTAGATCGGCTTGATGTCGGCATCGGGCAGGGCCGCACCGGAGTTCAGCGCAGCGATGGCCGGATCGTTCCACTTCTTGATCTGGCCACCGAAGATCTTGGCGAGCACATCGGCGTTGACGACCAGAGTGTCGACGCCCTCGATGTTGAAGGCCATCGCCACGGGGCCGAACACCAGCGGCAGATTCCACGCCTCGCCGCCGCCGCAGCGTTCGGCGGCCTTGGCGACCTGATCGTCCTTCAGCGCCGAGTCGGAGCCTGCGAAGTCGACCTGCTTGGCGATGAACTGGTCAACGCCTGCGCCAGAACCGGTCGGGTTGTAAGCCACCGTCTTGCCCGAACAGACCTGGCCCCACACCTTGTTGAACTCCGCGATCGCGTTCTGCTGGGCCGTCGACCCCTCACCCGTCAGGGAGTTCTTGCCGCCGCATTCGGCCGATGACGAGGCGGTTCCCGATGCACCGGATGCACCGGATGAGGTGCTCGTTCCGGCGTTGTTGTCGCTACCGCAGCCAGACAGCGTCAGCGCGGCGAGCGCCGCGGCGGACAGCGTCGTACCGAACGCCTTGCCAATGTTGTTGAGCTTCACTTACTCCCACTTTCCGTTGACGAACCCTGACGGGCTTGCGGCTCTCCGGCAACGTATGCGGCCGCGGTGGACGGCTGTGGGATGGAAGGTGAACGAACGGTGAACAGGTACGGCTGGCTTTCTGGGGTTCCCCAGCTTGCGAGGGACTAGCGGCGCTAGTCGGTGGCGTAGGCCACGTCGATTCCGAACACCTCGAAACCCAGCCGTCGATAGGTGTTCACCGCCGCCGAGTTATCTGCCTCGACGTAAAGCATCACCGCTGACTGGGAGTTCCCTGAAAGCCGCTCCGCCAGATGGTGCAGCCCGATCAGCGTCAGGCTGGCCCCGATGCCGCGGCCCTGTGCGACCGGGTCGACGCCCACCACGTACACCTCGCCAAGACGGTCGTTGTGCACCTTGGTCCAGTGGAATCCGAGCAGCGCGCCGCTCTGCTCGTCGAACGCAAGGAACAACCCCTCGGGCTCGAACCAGGGCTCGTCGCGGCGCTCGGCGATCTCGGCGTCGGTCCAACCGCCCTGTTCGGGGTGCCAAGAGAACGCGGCGTTGTTGACGCGCAGCAGTTCGGCGTCGTCGTCGGGACCGCGGTAGGTGTCGATCCGCACCCCGTCCGGTGTCGTCGGCGGTGGCAGATTGGTCAGCGGACGACGCATCTGCAGCAGTTCGCGAACGGCCTCGACGCCGAGCGACTTCGCGGCCGCACGCGCGGGCTCCAGGTTGCCGTGCGCCCAGATCCGGGTGCCGCTTCCGCCTTCGGCCAACGCCTCGCGGGCCATCGCCGACCCGATGCCGCGTCGTCGCCACTGAGGATGGACGACGAGCTCGACCATCGCCGGGTCGTCGTCCGTCGCCGGCGCGAGATCCAGATAGCCGACGATGACGTCGCCGTCGAGGGCCACGAGGTGGCGGGTGCGGTCGTGGGACAGCTCGCGGACCACCTGGTCTCCGACGGGTGCGATGCCGTCAGCCACCTTCGCCGCGGCGATCAACGTCGCGATCTCGCGCTGGTCGAAATCGGTCAGCCCGGCGCGCCAGGCGATGGCGGGCTCGGTCACTGGGCGCGCAACGGGTCGGAAAGTTCTTCGGGCAGACCGATGGGTGCGTCGAATGCGTCGTCGATGTCTTCGACATCCTCGGGCGGATCGGCTCCCGCTGCGGGCGCGCGGCCCCTGGCCGGCCGCACGGCCTTGTATCCGACGTTACGCACCGTGCCGATCAACGACTCGTATTCGGGTCCGAGTTTTGCGCGCAGTCGACGCACGTGGACGTCGACGGTGCGGGTGCCGCCGAAGAAGTCATAGCCCCACACTTCTTGCAGCAGTTGGGCTCTGGTGAACACCCGGCCGGCATGTTGGGCCAGATACTTCAGCAGCTCGAACTCCTTGTAGGTGAGGTCGAGTGGGCGGCCGCGCAGGCGGGCGGTGTATGTGCCCTCGTCGATGACGAGCTCACCAAGGTTGACCTTGCCCGCGTTCTCCTGGCTCGCCGTGCCACCGCGGCGGCCGACCAGAAGGCGCAACCGTGCGTCGATCTCGGCGGGACCGGTGCCTGGCAGCAGTATTTCGTCGAGCCCCCATTCGACGTTGACCGCGACCAGACCGCCCTCGTTGACGACGGCCACAACGGGAACCGAAGTACCGGTGGTGCCGAGCAGCCGGCACAGCCCGCGCGCGGCCGCCAGATCCGTGCGTGCATCGACAATGGCGATATCGGCGCTACCGGCCTCCAGCAACGAGGAAACCTCGGTGGGTGCGGTGCGCACGCTGTGGGCGAGCAGCGACAGCGAGGGCAGAACCGACTCGGGATGCGGGTCGGCGGTTAATAGCAGTAGATCCACGGGCCCTCCAGCGTGCCGGGCAGGTTGACTGACATCGCTGTCTGCAGATACCTCCCAGATTCGTGTCCGACATCTGGGCGTTACCGGTGCACTAACGATAACCCGATACATGCCGATTAGCCGCGCCGAGCAGGGCAGGGCCGGACCGGTGGGCCAGAATGTCGGGGTGCGCAAGGTGGTGGTCGGGGTGGTGTCGGCGGTGGCCGCGGTGGCGATCGCGGCGGTCGGCGTCGACTTCGGGGCGGCGATCTACGCCGAATATCACCTGGCCAGGGCCGTTCGCAGCGAGTCGAAGCTCGACTTCGACCCGTGGGTCGGCATCATCGGGTTTCCATTCATCTCCCAGGCCGTCGACCGGAACTACAGCCAGATCGAGATCCGTGCGAACGGGGTAGCTCACCCCGTCGCGGGCAAGGTTTCCTACGAGGCGACCTTGTATTCCGTCGACGTGCCGAAGGACTCCTGGCTCATCGATACGGAATCCGAACTTCCGGTGGCCAAGGTCGAGAGCCGCATCATCATCGACTCCACCCATCTCGGGCGCTTCATGGGCATCCCCGACCTGCTGGTGGAGGCGCCGCCCAAGGAGACCAACAATCCCACCGGCGGGACCACCGAGTCGGGTATCTCGGGCAATAAGGGGCTGGTCTTCACCGGTACGCCGAAGGCAGCCGGCTTCCACGAGAGGGTGAGCATCTCGGTGGACCTGTCCGTCGGAGGTCCTGACCAGACAACCCTGGTGTTCACCCCGACAGGCGTGCTCACCGGCGCGGGCACCGCCGACCAGGAGGTGCCCGAGGACAAGACTGCGGCCGTGCTGGCCGCGTTCACCACCACGATGCCCGGGCTGAAGCTGCCGTTCGGTCTCAAGCCGACCAGCGAAGGTGCCCGCGGATCCGATGTCATCATCGAGGGCATCGCCGAGGGAGTAACCATCTCGCTGAATGAGTTCACACAGTCATGAGCCCTTCGCTTGCCGTCGTCCTCGTCGTGCTGATCGCGGCGTTCGGCATCGCCTATGCGATCAACAGATTGATCGCCCTGCGGGCCGGGCTGCTCAAGGAAACCCCCGTCACGGCCGATACCGAGCCGGTGGACACGTCCGACCTCGGTCTTTCGACGACCGGACCGACAATCGTGCACTTCAGCGCGGTTTGGTGCGGGCCGTGTGGCGGTGTGCGGCGGGTGGTCGACCAGGTGTGCGAGGACCTGCCGGGAGTGGCCGACGTCGAGATCGACATGGACGACCACCCCGACGCCGCACGCCGCCTCTCGGTGCTGTCCTTGCCGACAACGTTCGTCTTCGACGCCGACGGCCGGAGGCGATACCGGGCGTCCGGTGTCCCGACCGCCGATGACCTGCGGTCTGCGCTCGAACCGCTGTTGGCTTGATCGCCATGTCGTTGGGTAAGCTGACCGGCGTGTCCGCCCGCCTCCTGGTGATGCTCACCAAGCGCCGCACAGTCGACCTGTGCCGCGTCGCGGGTTGTTGTTGTTGTTGTAGCTGCTGAGCGCAGCCGCGCGGTCTCGCGCGCTCGCTCGGAGCAGCCCCTATGTGGCCTGCTCGCAACCAGCCCTACCCAACAACAGGAGTGTGACTTCCATGACATCCGAACTGGGATCGCCCAGCAAGATCACTGCCGCCGTCGATCAGGTCGACGTCCGCGGGCCCCGCTTCGCCGCCTGGGTCACGACGGCGGTTCTCGTCGTCACGCTGCTCGTCTCGAGCGTCAGCCTGGTCGCCGCCGCGGTCATTCTCGGCGTGCAGTCGGTGGTGTTCGCGATCGGTGCGCTCGGCGGGCCGCGTAAGCACCCGTACGGTCGGATCTTTGCCAAGTTCGTCGCCCCCCGGCTCGCACCGGTCACCGAGAAGGAACCCGTGCCGCCGCTCAAGTTCGCGCAACTGGTCGGGTTCGTCTTCGCCGTCGTCGGCGCCGTCGGGTTCGCGACGGGCCTCGGCACGCTCGGCCTGATCGCCACCGGGTTCGCCTTGGTCGCCGCATTCCTCAACGCAGCCTTCGCCATCTGCCTTGGCTGTCAGCTCTACCCGCTGGTGGCGCGCCTGCGTCGCTCGAGGGTCCCCGCGTAGTACCTGAATTATTAAGCAACCGAAAGGATTTCCTTCATGGCACGCTCCGACGTCCTGGTCAGCACCGACTGGGCCGAGAGCAATCTCGATGCACCCAACACCGTCTTCGTCGAAGTCGACGAGGACACCTCCGCCTACGAGGGCGGCCACATCGCAGGCGCCGTCCGGCTGGACTGGAAGACCGAGCTTCAGGATCAGGTCAAGCGTGACTTCGTCGACCAGCAGCAGTTCTCGAAGCTGTTGTCGGACAAGGGCATCGGCAACGACGACACGGTGATCCTGTACGGCGGCAACAACAACTGGTTCGCGGCGTACGCGTATTGGTACTTCAAGCTGTACGGCCACGAGAACGTCAAGCTGCTCGACGGCGGACGCAAGAAGTGGGAGCTCGACGGCCGCCCCCTCGTCACGGATGTTCCTGACCGGGCGTCGACGACGTACACCGCCAAGGCTCCCGACAACAGCATCCGCGCGTTCCGCGACGAGACCATCGACGCCATCAATGTCAAGAACCTGGTCGACGTGCGCTCGCCCGACGAGTTCTCGGGCAAGATCCTTGCGCCCGCCCACCTGCCGCAGGAGCAGAGCCAGCGCCCAGGCCACATCCCCGGCGCGATCAACGTGCCGTGGAGCAAGGCGGCCAACGAGGACGGCACGTTCAAGTCGGACGACGACCTCGCCACGCTGTACGCCGAGGCCGGACTGGACGGCGAAAAAGAGACCATCGCGTACTGCCGCATCGGTGAGCGCTCGTCGCACACCTGGTTCGTCCTGCAGGAACTTTTGGGACATAAGAACGTCAAGAACTACGACGGCAGTTGGACGGAATACGGCTCCCTTGTGGGCGCCCCGATTGAGTTGGGAAGTTGATATGTGCTCTGCACCCAAACAAGGACAGACGCTGCCTGCCGGCGTTGACCTGGAGAAGGAAACGGTGATCACCGGTCGCGTCGTCGACGGGTCCGGTCAGACCGTCGGTGGCGCGTTCGTGCGGCTGCTGGATTCGTCCGACGAGTTCACCGCCGAGGTCGTCGCGTCGGCCACCGGTGACTTCCGGTTCTTCGCAGCGCCCGGCACCTGGACGCTGCGGGCACTGTCGCCGTCGGGCAACGGCGACGCGAGCGTCGCACCGTCGGGCGCAGGCATCCATGAGGTCGACGTCAAGGTCGCGTAGCGGCGAAGGCGGCAGCGGCGACACCCCGTCGCGGGCTAGACTCGCGCCGTGGTGTTGATCTTCGAACTCCTGCTTGTGGTGACCGTTGTGGTCATCACCTGGTTCGCGCTGTACACGCTGTATCGGCTCATCACCGACGAATCGTGACGTCTGACGAGAGCACCGCCGCCGGCGGATCCGGCGACCGGGCAGTTGCCGCCGCGGCCGAACGGGCCAAGGTGACGGCCGCGCGCAACATCCCGGCATTCTCCGATCTGCCCGCCCCTGCCGACACCGCGAATCTCCGCGAGGGCGCGGACCTCAACAGCGCGCTGCTTGCGCTACTGCCCCTGGTCGGGGTGTGGCGCGGCGAAGGCGAAGGCCGAGGGGCAGAGGGCGACTACCGGTTCGGCCAGCAGATCGTGGTGTCCCATGACGGCGGCGACTACCTGATCTGGGAGGCGCGATCATGGCGACTCACCGAGGCAGGCGAATTCGACGAGCGCGGCCTGCGGGAGTCGGGGTTCTGGCGGTTCGTCAACGACCCGAACGATCCGGGTGAATCCCAGGCAATCGAACTGCTTCTTGCGAACTCCGCAGGCTACGTCGAACTTTTCTACGGCCAGCCCCTCAACCAATCGTCGTGGGAGCTGGTGACAGATGCGTTGGCGCGCAGCAAGTCCGGGATGCTGGTCGGCGGCGCAAAACGGTTGTACGGCATTGTCGAGGGGGGCGATTTGGCTTACGTCGAGGAACGCGTTGACGCCGACGGCGGACTGGTGCCGCACCTGTCGGCCAGGCTGACGAGGTTTATCGGCTGATGCCCAAGATTCGGTTGGCGGCAGTACTGGCCGCCACGGTCATCGTCGCGGGCTGTACGACCACCCAAGCCCCGCCCGAGGAGTCGTCGACCAAGGCGCCTGCGCCAAGCGATCACGGCGGCTACGCGAGTTGCCTTCACGAGCACGGTGTTTCGGCACCTCCGGGACCCGTCGCAGGCCCGCCGCCCGGCACCGACGAAGCGACATGGCACAAGGCCACGCAAGCGTGCGCATCGCTTGCGCCTGGACCCGACGCCGGCTAGCGAAGAGCAGGCGCTTTGCCCGCCTCGGCGAGCCATTTCGTCTGCAGCGCGGCCAACGTTCCGTCGTCACGAAGCGCGTCGACGGCCGATGAGACGCAGCGGGTCAGCGAACTGTCCTTGTTCAAAACGATCCCGAATTGCTCGCCATCGTTTGTGACAGCAGGCAATTGACCGACGATGACGCCGTCGCGCAGTTCGTTGGCGACCGAGAATGCCGTCGGCAGATCCGCAACGAGGGCGTCGATTTGACCGCTGCTCAACGCCACTTTCGCGTCGACGTTGGTGTTGTAGACCGCCACTGGGTTGACGCCGTTCACCGAGGTGGCCGCCGTGTAGCTGGTGGTGCCGACCTGCACGCCAAGCCGCAGTGGCTTGAGCGCATCCACGCTGCGGGCCGCGGCCGCCGGTGACGATTTCACCGAGACCACGGCCTGCGTGACGTCGAAATAGGGCGTCGAGAAATCAACGGCCGCCTTGCGCTGGTCGGTGATGGAGAACTCCGAAAGGCTCGCGTCGAACTCCTTCTCACCCGGCGCCAGCGCCGCGTTGAACGGCACCCGCACCCAGCGCACCTCGTCGCGTGGATATCCGAACCTGGCGGCGACGGCGTAGGCGAGCGCGGATTCGAAGCCCTCGCCGTTCTCGGGGTTGTCGCCCATGTACCACGGCGGGTAGACGGGCTGGTCCGTGCCGAAGGTGAAGACGCCCTTGTACAGCGTGTCCAGCGAATCCCGCTTGCACTGCGACAGGCCTTGCGCGGCGGGCGGCTCAGCCGCCGGGGCGCAGCTGACCAGCACGGCGGCCAGCAGCGGGACGAGCCGCCACAGCGAGGGCATGCGCCGCATCATTGCACGCCGCCATCCTCAGCGTTTGTCGCGCTGACCCTCGGCGACCTTCGCGGTCACCTTGTCCGTGCCTGCGAGCCGGGAGATACCGCTGAACCAACCGGGCGAGACAGCACCCAACGCGCCGAGGAGCCGCTGTGCAACAGGCGCGACGACAACCTCGCCTCGGTTTTTCTCGATCGCTCTCACAACTCCGCGGGCGACGTCGTCCGGCGAGCTGGTACCGACGCCGCCAGGGACGTCGACCTTCGCGTCGGCGAACATGCCCGCGTCGCGGATGATGCCAGGAAACACCACCGACACTCCCACTCCGGTGCCGTGGAGGTCGTTGCGCAGTGATCCGGAGAAGCCACGAAGGCCGAACTTGGTAGCGCAGTAGACAGATGAGCTCGGCGACGGAAACTTGCCGAGCAACGAGGATGTGAAAAGGAGATGCCCTCGCCCTCTCGTGACCATCGCGGGTGAAAGCTGCTTCGCCAGCAATATCGGAGCGCGCAGGTTGACGTCGAGCGCGCGGTCGATTTCGTTCACGGTGAAGGAATCGAGTGCGCCCGACGCGGGCAGAGCGGCGTTGGCTATCAGGATGTCGACCTCGCCCGCCTCTTGTGCAAGGTGTTCGACCTGATCGGGCACAGCCAGGTCGACAGTCAGGGCCCGCGCATCGAACTGAGCCACGAGCTGCTCGAGCGCGTCGCCGCGTCGGCCGGTCACGATGAGACGTCCGCCGCGCTGCGCGACAGCCTGCGCGATTGCGTGCCCGATTCCGCCGGTGGCGCCGGTCAACAGAACGGTCGAGCCGGAGATTTGCATGGGCAGAGCCTAGATCGGGAAGGGGTGATCCGACCCCGAAAATGGTGCGGCCCCCGAGCCGCTGTACTGGTTGGACAAAACCAAGGGCTCGGGGGCCGGGTGACTGCGGGGAATTCGCCAGCGCGCGCAGGTTGCGATGAGCGCTTGCGCGAAGAGCGTTTAGCTCATTCCCTGGCGCTGCTAGCTCGCAGCCACCTCACATGTCCATAAGTCAATCAATTTGTCGGACCACCTCCTTCCCTGTGTAATGACGAAAGTACTCGCGCTTGCACACGGCTGCTAGCGATTTAATCTCCGCGCATATGATTGGCGCGCCTGTCTGAGGGGAGCGAAATTATGGCGATGGCACCGTTCGACGACATCACCGCGATCTACACGTCGTTTCACGCGTGGACCTACGAGACCATCGTCGCGCCCGCCGTCTACCTGTCACGGCACGTGATCGACGACAGGTTTCTGCCACATCTCCCGCAGGACGCCCGCGTGCTGGACGTGGGATGTGGCGGCGGCAAGTTCACCAAGTACATCGCCGATCAGCGACCAGACGTCCACATCGTCGGCATCGACCTGTCCAAGCCTCAGATCGCGCGCGCTGCAAAGCTCATGCGCGGCTACGGCGACCGGGTCCGGTTCGAACTGGGCGATGCCACTGCACTGGACTTCCCCGATGCCGGCTTCGACGGCGTGATCAGTTACGGCTCGATCAAACACTGGACGAGCCAGGACGCCGGGCTCGCCGAGTGCTTGCGCGTCCTCAAACCCGGAGGTCCGTTGCTGGTAACCGATGCCGATCGCAGCGCGACCTTCGAAGACTCCGAGAACCTGGTCGCGAACTACACCACTCCGCGCTTCCTCGGTGGCCCCAACCTCGCGTTCTTCCGCACCTGGATCGCCGGGCGGTCGCTCGATCTGGACGACGTACGCGACCTCGCGAGTCGACTCGAGCTCGTCGACAAAGACGTCTCTCGCATCGAGGGATTGCCGCTCCTGATGCTCTCCGGCCGGAAACCGTAGGTCGTCAGCGATCGCTGACGACGGCGGCGTCGACGAGCTCGGCGAGTTCGGCGGCTATCGGGGACCGCGGCAGCGCCTTGCCGTCGATGGTGTGCACGCGGGCCGCGAGGGTGATGCTCGAAACCAGCCAAACCCCTTGGGCGGCAAACAGATCCGCAGGCCGAAGCACGCGGTAATCGCAGTCGTAGCCCTTGTTGCGGGCCACCTCGAACAGCGCCTGCTGCGTGGTGCCCCGCAGGATCGGATACCAGGGCGGCGGGGTCAGCAGACAAGGACTTCCGCCCTTCCCGTCCACGTCCGTGGCGATCACCACCGTCGAACGTGGCCCCTCCAGGATGGTGCCCTCTGAGCTGATGAACACCACGTCGCCTGCGCCTTGCCGTTCGGCATGACGCAGGGCCGCCATGTTCACCGCATACGACAGCGTCTTGGCACCCGCGAGCAGCCACGGCATGTCGGCCGCGCCCTCGGCGGGTAGGCAGCGCTCGAGCGTCACGGCCGCGATCCCGTCCGAACGGACCGCGGCGACCCTGTCGGCCACCGCGCCGATCATCGCGAATGCCGTGGGCTCTGAGCCGCTTTCGCGGCCCCTGCTGTAGATCAGCCGCAGCACACCCTCCGCTCCGCCGAGGTCGGTCCAGCGCGCTGTCGCGGTAGCCACCGCGGCGCGCCAGCGCGCCAGGTCGGGTTCGGGCAGGTCCATCAGCCTGGCCGACTGCGTCAACCGGCCGAGGTGCGCCTCGATCAGGCACGGCCGCCCGTCGCGCACAAGCAGCGATTCGAAGATGCCGTCGCCGCGCACTGCGGCCAGGTCGTCGGCGTGCAGCAGCGGTGTCTGCGGATCGTGCAATTGCCCGTCGAGCGTGACCACAACCCCGGGTTCGCTCGCCATGGGCAAGAAGCGTAGCGCCGTACGATTGGAGACATGTCAGCAGTTCCCGCCCCCGAATCGGGGCCAGACGCAGGCGCCGTGTGGCACTACGGCGATCCGCTTGGCGAACAGCGTGCCGCCGCAGACGAGGCCGTGGTGGTGGACCGCTCGCATCGGGTGGTGCTCCAGCTGACCGGCGGCGAGCGCAAGAGCTGGCTTCACAACATCTCCAGCCAGCACGTCAGCGAGCTCCCCGACGGCACGGTCACCCAGAATCTGAGCCTCGACGGCCAGGGTCGTGTCGAGGATCACTGGATTCAGACGGAGCTCGGCGATACCACCTACCTCGACACCGAATCCTGGCGCGGTGAGCCATTGCTGGCCTACCTGCGCAAGATGGTGTTCTGGGCCGATGTGACGATCGAGCAGGCCGACCTCTCGGTGCTGTCGCTGCTCGGCCCACGGCTCGCCGACGACCGGGTGCTCGATCTTCTCGGCCTCTCTTCGCTACCAGCTGAAAACTCCGCCGCGGCCCTGGCAGGCGGCGGGTTTGCGCGCCGGCTCGGCGGGCCTGGTATCGAACTCGACCTGGTGGTGCCGCGCGCGCAGGCGGCCGACTGGCTGGACCGGTTGACCGCGACGGGCGTGCGACGGGCCGGGGTGTGGGCCTACGAGGCACACCGGGTGACGGCGCTGCGGCCGCGGCTCGGCGTCGACACCGACGAGCGGACGATTCCGCATGAGGTGGGCTGGATCGGCAGCGCAGTGCACCTGGACAAGGGCTGCTACCGCGGACAGGAAACCGTCGCACGCGTCCACAACCTGGGTAAACCGCCTCGAATGCTGGTGCTGCTTCATCTCGACGGGTCCACCGACCGGCCTGCGACGGGCGACCCGGTGCTCGCAGGTGGTCGCGCCGTTGGCCGCCTCGGCACCGTCGTCGACCACGTCGACCTCGGCCCCGTCGCGCTGGCGCTTCTCAAACGCGGCCTACCCGGCGACACGGCCCTGACCACGGGCGGTGAGATCGAGGTACCTGCCGTGATCGACGCCGACTCGATGCCCGCCGCCGACGTCACCGGTGCCGGGCGGATGGCTGTCGAGCGACTGCGGGGCGGAGCGCGGTGAGCCGATCCGCGCCGGGTGAGGGCCTGCCAGCGGGCCGCGGCAGGGCACGGTAAAGTGTTGGCAGGACAATAAATGACACACAGATCGGAGCCGCCTGTTAATTGGGCCGCTCCGTTATTGCGCGAGGGGGTCCCCCCATGGGCCGCGGCCGGGCGAAGGCAAAGCAGACCAAGGTTGCTCGTGAGCTCAAATACAGCTCACCGCAGACCGATTTCAGCCAGCTTCAACGAGAGCTGGCCGGGTCGGAAGGCAACGAGCCTGACGATGATCTCAACGGCGCCGACAGCGTCGACTGGGTCCCCGAGGACGACTGGCGACGTTAGTCCCCTCAGTCCGCAGGGGTGGTCCCCCTAGAAGCGTGGGTGCTGACCCACGAGTTGTACGCGTGGGCCGTCCTTACTGCCCTTCTTGACGGTCCCGAGAATCCAGCAGTTCAGGTGCCGGGCGGTCAGGATCGCGAGCGCGCGGTCAGTGTCGTCGGGCGCTACGACGGCGATCATCCCGACGCCCATGTTGAACGTCTTCTCCATCTCGACGCGATCGATTCGCCCGCGCTGGGCGATCATGCCGAACACCGGCGCGGGCGTCCACGTACCGCGGTCGACCTCGGCCGCCAACCCGGGCGGGATGACCCGCTCCAGGTTGCCAGCGAGCCCGCCACCGGTGACGTGGCAGAACGTGCGCACCTGGGATTCGGCGGCCAGCGCCAGACAGTCCTTGGCATAGATGCGGGTGGGCTCAAGCAGCTCTTCGCCCAGCGTGCGGCCGAACTCCTCGACGTGTCCGGCGAGGTTCATCCGGTCGATCTCCAGAAGGACCTTGCGGGCCAGCGAGTAGCCGTTGGAGTGCAGGCCGGTGGAGCCCATGCCGATGATCACGTCACCGGGTTTGACCCGGTCGGGGCCGAGCACGTCGTCGGCCTCCACGACGCCGACCCCCGTCGCCGAGATGTCGTAGTGGTCAGGAGCCATCAACCCGGGGTGTTCGGCGGTCTCACCGCCGAGCAGCGCGCAACCGGCGATCACGCAGCCGTTGGCGATGCCTGACACGAGTTCGCTCACCCGCTCGGGGACGGTGCGCCCGACGGCGATGTAGTCCTGCAGGAAAAGCGGCTCGGCACCGCACACCACCAGGTCGTCGACGACCATCGCGACGAGGTCCAGGCCGACGGTGTCGTGCTTGTCCATCGCCTGGGCCACGGCCAGCTTGGTGCCGACGCCGTCGGTCGAGCTGGCCAGCACCGGCTCGCGGTACCCGCCGCGAAGCGCGAACAGCCCGGCGAACCCGCCAAGCCCACCGCGTACCTCGGGCCTGGTCGCCTTGCTCGCCAGCGGTTTGAACAGTTCGACGGCGCGGTCACCAGCTTCGATGTCCACCCCGGCCGATGCATAGGAGATGCCGTGTTGTGCGGCGCGATCGGTCATCGCAGCCAAATCTACCGGGCGTAACGAGTGTTGTGACAGGGTGACCGACCATGACCCGGCGCATCCGAGTAGCAAGTGTGGCACCAGCCCGTTGGATTGCGTTGAGCGCCGCCGCGATGGCAGCCGTTTCGGTGGCGCTTCCCGCCGTCGCCACCGCCACACCACCGCGTGATACGGATGGCACCGTCATCTGGCAGACGAGCGACGCAGGCAAGGACTACATCTTCCGCGAGATCACCATCGCCCCTGGCGGCAGCACCGGCTGGCATTCTCATGACGGCGAGTTGCTCGGCAGCGTCAAGGAAGGCGTCCTGATGCACTATCGGGCCGACTGCTCGATGGACGGGCTGTACCTGACGGGCCAGAGCATCGCCGAAAAGGGCGGTCCCGGCTACGTGCACATCGGCCGCAATCCTGGCCCGGGGCCGCTGGTCCTGCAGGTTCTCTACATCGATCCGGCAGGCGCGCCGCTGGCCGACGACCAGCCCGATCCGGGCTGCGGGTTTGCCTGACAGATGAAGCGGTCATTCCGGCTCTGTGGCTGGAGATATCCGTTGCTTGGTGACCGGCGCGACCGGCTACATCGGTGGGCTGCTGGTACCGCAGCTGCTTGACGCCGGTCTGCGGGTGCGGGCGCTGGCGCGTCATCCCGACAAGCTGGCGTCGGCGCCGTGGCGCGACGACGTGGATGTGGCACGCGGCGACCTGACTGACCGCGCGTCCCTCACCGAGGCGTTCGACGGCGCCGACGTCGTCTACTACCTGGTGCATTCGATGGGGACGTCGAAGGATTTCGTCGCCGAGGAGCAGCAGTCGGCCCGCAACGTCGTCCACGCGGCGAAACAGGCGCGCGTGCGCAGGCTGGTGTACCTGAGCGGCCTGCACCCCGAGGATGCCGACCTGTCCCGCCACCTGAGGTCGCGCACCGAGGTCGGCGAGATCCTCATCGACTCGGGTATCGAGACGGTGGTGCTGCAGGCCGGGATCGTGGTCGGCTCCGGATCGGCGTCGTTCGAGATGATCCGCCACCTGACCGACCGCCTGCCCGCGATGACGACACCGAAATGGGTGCACAACAAGATCCAGCCGATCTCCATCGACGACGTCCTGCACTACCTTGCCGGGGCCGCCACCGCCGACGTCGGATCGTCACGCACGTGGGACGTCGGCGGTCCTGACGTGATGGAGTACGGCGAGGCGTTGCAGATCTACGCCGATGTCGCCGGTCTACGCCGCAGGCTGATCATCGTGCTGCCATTTCTGACGCCGACCATCGCCAGCTGGTGGGTGGGTCTGGTGACGCCCATCCCGTCGGGGTTGGCGCGGCCGTTGGTGGAGTCGCTGGAATGCGATGCCGTCATGCGCGACCACGACATCGACGGCGTCATCGCGCCGCCGCAGGGCGGGCCGACCGGCTACCGCGCTTCGGTTACCGAGGCACTCAAGGGCGACGGCACTGCGTCAGTCGGCGGTAGGCGCCACCTGGTGAAGTTCAGTCCGACTGCACCGCAATAGGTTTCAGGGACGGCGCAGGGCTGATGCGTTGTCGTTGTCGGCCTGGATCGGTATGCCTGTCTTGGCGGCGGTCGCGAGCATCTGCTCGATGACGTTCTTGCCGAGCGCCGTCTCGCCGGGAAGCTCGATCGGGTACTTGCCGTCGAAGCAGGCCGAGCAGAGTCGCGACGCGGGCTGTTCGGTGGCCGCGATCATGCCGTGTTGTGAGATGTAGCCCAGCGAGTCGGCGCCGATGCCGTGGCGGACGGCCTCGACAACCTCCTCCTCGTTCTCGACGGCGTTGGCGATCAGCTCGGCGGGCGTGGCGAAGTCGATGCCGTAGAAACACGGCCACTTCACCGGCGGCGAGGCGATGCGCACATGCACCTCGACCGCGCCCGCCTCGCGCAACATTCGGACGAGCGCGCGCTGTGTGTTGCCGCGCACGATCGAATCGTCGACGACGACCAGCCGCTTACCGCGGATCACCTCTTTGAGCGGGTTGAGCTTGAGCCGGATACCCAGCTGGCGAATGGTCTGCGACGGCTGGATGAACGTGCGGCCGACGTAGGCGTTCTTGGTCAGGCCCTGCCCGTACGGAATTCCCGACTCCTGGGCGTAGCCGACGGCGGCGGGGATGCCGGACTCGGGTACGCCGATCACCAGGTCGGCGTCCACCGGTCCTTCCTGGGCAAGCCTGCGTCCGATGTCGACGCGCGTCTTGTGCACGGAACGGCCGCCGATCGTGCTGTCGGGCCTCGCGAGGTACACGTACTCGAAGACGCAGCCCTTCGGCGACGGCGGAGCGAACCGGCTCGAGCGGACGCCGTCGGCGTCGATCGCCAAGAGTTCACCGGGCTCGATGTCGCGAACGAACGATGCGCCGACGATGTCAAGGGCGGCGGTCTCAGAGGCGACCACCCAACCGCGGTCGAGGCGCCCCAGCGACAGCGGCCGCACCCCGTAGGGGTCGCGGGCGGCGTAGAGGGTGTTCTCGTCCATGAACGTCAGACAGAAGGCGCCACGCACGGTGGGCAGCAGCTCGAGCGCCGCCTGCTCAAGCGACGAGTCCGCCGCCCCGTGCGCCAGCAAGGCGCCGAGGATGTCGGAGTCGGTGGTCGCAGCCGCGGCCCCGCGCATGTTGATCAACCCCAGGTCACGTGCCCGCGCGGCCAGTTCGGTGGTGTTGACGAGGTTGCCGTTGTGTCCGAGAGCGACGCCGGTGCCCGCGGCTGTGTTCCGGAACACAGGCTGGGCGTTCTCCCAGGTGGTGGAGCCGGTCGTGGAATAGCGGCAGTGCCCGATCGCGACGTGGCCCTCCATGGCGCCAAGCGTCTGCTCATCGAAAACCTGGCTGACCAGCCCGAGATCCTTGAACACCAGCACCTGCGAGCCGTCGGCGACGGCAATACCTGCGGCTTCCTGGCCGCGGTGCTGCAGGGCGTACAGGCCGTAATAGGTGAGCTTGGCGACCTCTTCGCCGGGGGCCCACACGCCGAAGACGCCGCACTCTTCTCTTGGTTCGTTCTCCGTTTGCTCGACGGTCACGATAGGGCTGCTCCCATTGGGCGGTGGGTGACGGGTTCAGTCTACGGTCTTGCCGGGTCAATCACTGAATCGCGGGCGGTCATGTCGCCTGTTGGATCAACGACAACTGCTCAGTTGAGATTCCCGGCTCGGCCGTCGGTCAGGCGTCCAGCCGCACCACCGGCAGCAGGGTGGCGACCTCGGAGGCGCGGCCGCCCGACATCTGCAGCAACCCGCGGGCGGCCGCGTCGGCGACGGTGGCCAGCCCGGTGGCGAGTAGCAGCCAGGTGCGCGGATCGGTCTCGACGACGTTGGGTGGATTACCGCGGGTGTGTCGTGGCCCCGAAATGCATTGCACCGCAACGAACGGGGGCACTCGGACCTCGACGCTCGCGCCCGGCGCGGCCGCGGCGAGCGTTCGGGCCGTCAGCCGAACGGCCTCGGCGAGCGCGGATCGCTCAGGCGCAGGCCGGTTCTCGTCGCGCAACCAGTCGGCGACGGCGAGCACGGCGGCACGCGTCTTCACCGGATCTGCGGTGCGGCGGCCAGGCATCCCTTAGTGTCTCAAGGTGATTGTCGACCGGCATAAGCCGCCTTACAAGGCGGCCGGGGCGGTCCTGATCGTGCTCGCTGCGATTGCCGCGAGCCTCGTGTATCTCCAGTTCCGCGGCGAGCTCACGCGCAAAACCCATCTGACGGTGATGGCCCCACGCGCAGGCCTGGTCGTCGACCCCGGTTCCAAGGTGACCTACAACGGCGTGGAGATCGGCAGGGTGTCAGGCGTCGACTACGTGAACGTCGACGGCACGCCGAAGGCAAAGCTGACCCTGAACGTCAAACCGCGCTATCTCGACTTCATCCCGAGAAACGTCGTGGCCGACGTCAGCGCGACGACGGTGTTCGGAAACAAGTACATATCCTTCACCTCACCGAAAGATCCTAGCCCGCAGCGCATTACGAGCCGGGACGTAATCGAAGCATCCTCGGTGACGACGGAGTTCAACACGCTTTTCGAAACCGTGACGGCGATCTCGGAGCAGGTCGATCCGATCAAGCTCAACGCGACGCTCAACGCACTCGCCGATGCGACGACGGGCCTTGGCCAGCGGTTCGGCGACTCACTGATCAACGCCAACCGCATCATGGCCGACCTCAACCCGCGGATGCCGCAGATCCGCGCCGATCAGCAGGCCCTCGCCGACCTCGCCGATGTGTACGCCGACGCCTCCCCCGGCCTGTGGGACGGCCTGGACAATGCCGCGACGACAGCGCGGACGCTCAACGACCAGCAGGGAAATATCGACAGCGCGCTGATGGCGGCGATCGGGTTCGGCCCCACCGCCGCCGAAATCTTTGAGCGCGGCGGACCGTACTTCGTGCGCGCCGCCGAGGACCTGCTGCCGACCACCAAACTGCTCGACGACTACCGCGCCATGATCTTCTGCACCATCCGCAACTACGCGGAGGAGGGACCCAAGCTCGCCAAGGTGCTGGGTGGCGACAACGGCTACGCGCTCAAGTCGTACGGAACGATTCTGTTGCCGGGCAATCCCTTCATCTACCCGGACAATCTGCCGAGAGTGAACGCACACGGCGGACCGGAGGGTCGCCCCGGCTGCTGGCAGCAAGTCACCAAAGACCTGTATCCGTTCCCGTATCTGGTGATGGACACCGGCTACAGCATCGCGCCGTACAACCACGCGGAGCTCGCTTCGCCCATCACCCAGGACTACATCTGGGGCCGGACGATCGGCGAGGCGACCATCAACCCCTAGCCCGTTGTCCGCGAAATGGCATTCCAGCAGCGGAAGTGCGAGAAGGGGCCTGCCGACGTGCAATTTCGCGAAGGTTACGGCCGCCAGCCGCGCGAGACCATGGCGTCCCAGGCGCGACGCACGATCGCGGCGGGTCGATCTTCCTTGATGACCCGGTCGACGATGTAGCCGAGGCGCTCGATCTCCGGGATCACCCGCATGTCCTTGACGTATTGCGGGCGGTCTGTGCGGTGCTGATCGCCGTCGTACTCGGACAAGACCTTGAACTCCTCCCAGCCCATGTCGACGGTCCTCAAGACCGTGCCGTCGACATCGAATATCGGTATCTGGGTTCTTGGTTTTGGCATACCCGCGTCGATGTAGATCAGCCGCAGCCACGTTTCCCGTGGCGAGGCCGCTCCGCCGTCGACGAGCGGGAGGGCCTCCTTGAGTCGTTTCACACCTCGCGCGCCGCGGTACCGCTTGGCCAACTGCAACACGTCCTCAGTCGAGAACGGCGCAACCCGCATCAAGGCGTCCATCCGCGCAATCGCTTGCCCACGCGACTGGTACCGACCCAAGTCGAGTGCGGTTCGCGCGATGGTTGTGACGGGAATGCCGTCGACGGAGGTGATTTCGTCGTCAGCGATGCGTTCATTGCGCGCGATGATGCCGGCCGGAGGCCGAGGACACTGGTGGATCAATTCGATATCGATGTCCGCATCGACCCATTCAGCGCCGTGCATCGCTGATGCCGCGACGCCCGTGACTATCCCCCGCCGCTTGGACCATAGCCACGCGCCGACGGTGCGGTCGCGAACGGTCAATCGCTGACCGCGACGCGCATGCACGTTCGGGTAGAACGGGCGATACCAGCGCGCGAGTTCATGTCGCGTGACGAGGCCGGCGGCCACTGCCTCGGTCCCAATGAAAACCTCGCCCACATCGAATAGACGTCCGCCGCCCCCCAGTGCGCTCCCATCTCTCGCGAAATTGCATTCCGGCAGACAAAAGTCGAGTGCGGGCCTGCCGGAATGCAATTTCGCGGGGGTTTAGGGCGAGCGGCGATAAGCGCCCTGCAACGCAAGCGCCGCGACCGCACCAGCCTCATTGATCGCGAGGTGTGCGAGCATCGGTGCGGCGAGGCTGTCCGACCGTTCACGCAGTACCGCAAAGAGCCACCCCGCGATGCCGGTCACAAGAACCGTTCCGATGACCGGTTCACTGGTGCTGCGGGCGTCATCGATATGAGACAGCCCGAAAGCCAGCGATTGCAGCAGTCGTCCGCCGGTCGGCCCGAACGCGCCTGCGGCAACCGTGCCCAACGCCGCGCGGAACGCGGTTTCCTCCGACCACACGGTCCCGAAGGGGATCCGTACCCCCAGCCAGAGTGACGGCGATGCGGGTAGATCGCGATCGGCCATCGCCGACCGCACCGGCGGGGCCGCCGTCGATGCGGCGACACCGATGACGATCGGTGCGGCGACGGCCAGCCCGAGCCTGACGCCCGACCACAGCTGAGGTGGCCGCAGACCGAGCGGAGCCCGGGCCGACGCCAACAGCCCGGCTCCGAATGCCGCGTTGGCCAGCGGTCGTAGCCGCTCCGGTATCCGGGGAGCGATCAGGCCATTCCAGCCGACCAGCCCCGCCGCCAACGCCACCGCCCGAAACTGATTGGCACGCACTAATACTCAGGTCCGTCGTCAGCCTCGGTCTTCTCGAGTGCAATCCGGATCCGGTTGGTGTCCTCGGGGGTCCAGCCGTCGGGCGGTGCGACTGCGGCCCAACCGTCGAGCACGTAATCGCCGTAGTTGTGTCCATGTCCACCGGGAACCGAACTTGCGTTCGTCATGTCCGCGGCGACCTGCCAGAACGTGACGATCGGATACCACCGCATCAACGGAGTCCGGTCCCGGCCTGGCGGCTCCTTGAGCCAGTCCGGCTGATTGAACATCAGGTTTTCCGACCACCACACGATCGGGTCCGAAGCGTGTTGGAGGAACAACACGCGCGTGCCTTCCCACGGCGCATCCGTGTCGGCGGCGATCTCTGCGGCACCGTTGGCCTGGGAGAACCGCACCGTGCGCCCGTTGTCGTAGCGCGGCTCGACCTCAGGGGTTCCCGGATCACGCCGCACGGTGATGGCCTCCCACAGTGGACTCGCATTGGGCGGGCCCACCCAGAGCACCGACGAGAACCCCATCCGGGAAATGTCGGGGAGCCAGTTGAACGCGCCCTGGCCGGCCATCGAGCCGAGGCTTTCGCCGTAGAGCATCAGCTTGGGCCGCCGGTCGGCGGGCAGACGCGCCCACCAGGCGTGCACCGCATCGATCATCGTCCGACCGGATCGCATGGACTTGTCCCGGTCGCCGAGGAACGAAATCCAGCTCGGCAGATACGAATACTGGGAGCCGACCATCGCGGTGTCGCCGTTGTACATCAGTTCCAGCGACCGCGCGGCGACGGGGTTTATCCAGCCGGTGCCCGTCGTCGGGACGATGACGAGCACCTTGCGGTCGAACGCGCGGGTGCGGTCCAGTTCGCGGACAAGGATGTCGGCACGAGCCTGATCTGTGTCCGCTGTCTGCAGACCCGCATACACCCGGATCGGCTCCTTGGCGGGCGAGCCGTTCAGCCGGGTCAACTCGTCGGCATCCGGTCCGGTGGCGACGAAGTTGCGGCCCTGGTAGCCCAGAGTCTCCCAAGGCGCGAGAGACGTTGGGCTACCTGATCTTTCGGGGTTCAGCGGTTGGGTGATGGCCTCTCTCGTGGTGGTGTTCTGCGGTTGGAACACCCGGTTGGCCCCTGCCAGGAAGCCGCGGATCAGCACACCGTTGATCAATGTGATCGCCAGCACGACGACGATCGCGGTGCCGATGAACAACGCAACCTCGTCGTGAAGGCGCCAACGCCGGATGAAGTACCGGGCCATCGTCTTGATGACGTCGATGACGACGCGCGCCGACGACACACACAGGCCGGTCACCAGCATCGCAATGATCAGGACGCGAAGGTAACCGAACGTGTTAGGACCTTCGATACCCATCACCGCAGACACCCTGCGTTGCCAGGCCGCCGCTGGGATCAGCATCAGCAGGCTCGCGGCGGTCGACAGCGTGATGGTGGCCGCTTTGCACCAGTACAGGACTCGCTTCGACGGCGGCCACCAGCGCCTGCGTCGTAACACGAAGCGGTGCAACATCTTCTGGGCGAATACACCGATCCCGTAGCCGATGGCGGCGTTGACTCCGCCGATCAGTCCCTGGAACAACCAGTCGCGCGGCAGCAGGGACGGCGTCAGCGAAAGGCAGAAGAACAGCGCGCCGAACGCGATCCCGAGGAAGTCGAGTCGCACCAGGCTCCACGCCCAGACGAAGAATGGATGTCGTTCGTTGGTGGTTGTCACCCGAACAACCCGGGCAGGACACCTTCCGATGTGGTGCGCAGGTCCTCCAGCGACACCGTGAACTGGTCCTGCACCTCTACGGCGTTGCTCCCCTGGTCCACCACGCCGATGCGGGTGACCGGAAGGCCGCGGGCTTCGCACATGGACCGGAACCGGCTCTCCTCGGTGCGCGGAACGGCGACAAGCACCCTCCCGGTGGATTCGGAGAACAACGCAACGAAGGCATCCTGATCATCGGGAATGATGATCCGGCAACCGGTTTCACCGGTCAGCGCCGCTTCGACGACGGCCTGCATCAGACCACCCTCGGACAGGTCGTGGGCCGCCGAGATGAGCCCGTCACGCGACGCCGCGCTGAGCACATCGGCGAGCAGTTGCTCACGAACGAGGTCGACTGCGGGCGGTGTGCCGCCAAGATGGTCGCCGGTGACCTGCGCCCATATCGAACCGTCGAACTCGTCGCGGGTATCGCCTAGGAGCAGAAGCGTTTCGCCGGGTTCGGTGCCGATCCCGGTGGGGATGCGACGGCTGACGTCGTCGAGAACACCGAGCACCCCGACGACCGGGGTCGGCAGAATCGGCGTCGATCCGGTCTGGTTGTAGAAGCTCACGTTGCCGCCGGTCACCGGAATGCCAAGAGCGGCACAACCATCGGCCAAACCACGGACGGCTTCGGAGAACTGCCACATGACTCCGGGATCCTCCGGCGAGCCGAAGTTCAGGCAGTTGGTCACCGCGATCGGAGTCGCACCGGTCACCGCGACGTTGCGGAACGCCTCGGCCAGCGCGAGCTGCGCACCCTTGTACGGGTCCAATTGCGTGTAGCGGCCCGAGGCGTCGGTGGACACCGCGATGCCGCGGCCGGTGGACTCGTCGACCCGCAGCACACCGCCGTCGGCGTTCTCGGCGAGCACGGTGTTGCCGCGAACGTAGCGGTCGTACTGTTCGGTGATGAACGCCCGGCTGCACAGGTGCGGGCTGCCAAGCATCGCAAGGAGAGTCGCGCGCAGCTCGTCGCCGGTCTTCGGGCGGGGCAGCTTGTCTGACGTGTCGGCGTTGAGCGCGTCCTGGGTGTCCGGACGCTCGACGGGCCGTTCGTAGACCGGACCTTCGTGCGCGACGGTGCGCGGTGGCACGTCGACGACGGTCTCCCCGTGCCAGGTGATCTTCAGCCGGTCGCCGTCGGTGACCTCACCGATGACGGTGGCGAGCACCTCCCACTTGCGGCACACCGCCATGAACGCGTCGACGTTCTCGGGTGCGACCACGGCGCACATCCGCTCCTGCGACTCGCTGGACAGAATCTCCGCGGGCGTCATGTTCGCCGCCCGCAGCGGGACGGTGTCCAGTTCGACCGTCATCCCGCCATCGCCTGCGGAGGCGAGTTCGGATGTCGCACAGGACAGTCCGGCACCACCGAGATCCTGGATGCCGATCACAAGGCCCGCGGCGTACAGCTCGAGGCAGCACTCGATGAGCACTTTCTCCATGAAGGGGTCGCCGACCTGGACCGACGGCAGCTTCTTGCGTCCGGCCCCGTCCTCGTCACCGCCGAATGTCTCCGAGGCCAGCACCGACACCCCGCCGATACCGTCGAGGCCGGTGCGCGCGCCGAAAAGGATGATCTTGTTGCCGGTACCCGACGCGAAAGCCAGGTGCAGATCCTCCTTGCGCAGCACCCCGACGCACAGCGCGTTCACCAGTGGGTTGCCCGCATATGACGCATCGAAGACGGTTTCCCCGCCGATGTTGGGCAGGCCAAGAGAGTTTCCGTATCCGCCGATGCCGCGGACCACACCGTCGACAACACGGCGGGTGTCGGGTGCATCGGCGGCGCCGAACCGCAGCTGGTCCATCACCGCGACCGGGCGGGCACCCATCGCCATGATGTCGCGGACGATGCCGCCGACACCGGTGGCCGCGCCCTGATACGGCTCGACGTATGACGGGTGGTTGTGCGACTCGACCTTGAAGGTGGCCGCCCAGCCGTCACCGATGTCGACCACGCCCGCGTTCTCACCGATGCCCGCAAGCATGTCCGAGCGCATCTTCTCGGTGGTGGTCTCGCCGAAGTAACGCAGGTGCACCTTCGAGGACTTGTAGCTGCAGTGCTCGCTCCACATCACCGAATACATCGCCAGCTCGGCATCGGTCGGCCTGCGGCCGAGGATTTCGCGGATGCGCTCGTACTCGTCGTCCTTGAGCCCGAGCTCCCGGAACGGTTGCGGCTGGTCGGGAGTGGTTGCGGCGTGCTCGACGGTATCGACAGTCTGGGTGAGCTCCGATGTCACTCGGCCAGTTTAGTTTGCGACCTGCCATACGCGCGGGCAGCCGCGGGCGCGCCGATCCCGTGCAGGATCACACTGCCAAGCACGGCGATGACCACGGTCAACAGCACCGCCCGCTCGTCTTCGCCGGTGAGCACGTTGAAGGCCAGCAACCCGAACACGATCGACGTGGTGCCGCGAGGCCCGAGCCAGCCGAGCAGGAGCCGTTCGGGCCACGAGAATCCCGAACCGAGCATCGCGACAAGCACGGGCAACAGCCGCACCACCGTCAGCGCGAGCAGGCAGAACAGCACGGTTCCCCACGGCACCCCGAAGTTCAGGGCCAAGACGGCGGTGGCGCCGAAGACGAACCACATCCCAGCCGTCAGCAGGAAGCCGATGTCATCGAGCAGTTCGAGCTCACTGCGTATCGCCTCGGAGCGACGCAGCACGTTGTACGCGATCCCGCAGACGAAAGCCGAGACGAAGCCGTTTCCGTCGACGGCCAGGCTGAGCCCGTAGGCCAGCATCGGCGCGGCCACCAGAACAAGCCGCTTGCTTTGGTCGGTCATCTCCCCGCGCCGCTCGGCGGCGTTGGTGAGCAGCGCCAGCGCGGCGCCGACCGCGATACCGACCAGGACCGCCTTGACCGCCTGCGGCACGGCCGAACCCAGTGCGTCCATCGGGGTCGCCGCATGCGAGCGGTCGCCCGCGAGCGCGAGGGCGAAGATGAAGAGCGGTGAGACGATGCCGTCGTTGTAGCCGGCCTCGACGTTGAGCACGTCGCGCACCCGCTCGGGCACGCGGCGGTCGCGCAGGATCGACGCGGCGGGCGCGAAGTCGATGGGCACCACCACGCACGCGATGGCAAGTAGCACCGCCCACCCGAGGCTCGGCAGCAGCCACAGGCCCAGCGCGACCGACAGGGCCAGGCTCAGCGGCATCGCGATGAACAGGACTCGCATCGCCCCGCGCGGCTCGCTGCCGAAGAGCCCGCCGCGGATGTCGGTGGCGTCGACGAAAAGCAGTACGGCGAGGATGATTTCGGCGACGTGCTGCGCGGTATCGGTGTTCAGCGTGTCGGCAAGGACGTCCTGGGCGGAGAGGCCGACGGCGATGCCCGCGAGCACAAGGAACATCGGCGCGGT
This sequence comes from uncultured Mycobacteriaceae bacterium, assembly GCA_902826815.1. GTDB lineage: Bacteria > Actinomycetota > Actinomycetes > Mycobacteriales > Mycobacteriaceae > Mycobacterium. Next base: position 16,042 of record CADEGF010000044.1, on the reverse strand, counting down.
GACCCGCCAGCGCTCCAACCGGCGGGCGAGCAGCGACCACGCGACCAGGACGACCGAGACGGCGATCAGCGACAGCAGCACGGTCGCGATCATTCCAGCGCGTGCAGCCGGGGCTCGGTTGACCCTTGACCACGACTGGCGGTGGTCCTATGGTTTGTATTTTAGATATACAATGCAATATTCGCTCTGGCGGAGAACGGAGTGTCATGGAGGGTTCGCAGGACCAGGCCACCCCAGCCAGATTCGAGTACGGCGGCACACCGCCGCCGTTCAACGCACCGAAGAAGCACTTCCGGCTCTGCCGAACGTCGCTGCTCGACGCGGACGTCCAGGTCCTCGGCGAGAAGGGGGCCAACAATCTGCACAGCCACACCGGCAATGACGGGTTCTGGTTCGTGCTCAAGGGGCGCGCGAAGTTCTACGACCACGATGACGAAGTGATCGGGGACCTCGGCCCGATGCAGGGCATCCTGATCGAACACGACACCCCGTACTGGTTCGAGGGCGCCGGCGACGAAATGCTCGAGATCCTGCACGTGGCCGCCCGCGACCCACGCGTCAACCCCGACACCCGCGTCGACCACAGGCCGCGCAAGTTCAGAGGTTCGCAAATCGCGAACAGCACTGAGTGACAGGCACTTCAAGCTCTCAACTCTCGTCCTGCACGATCGGAGAAGACCGATGTCGTTCTTCTGTTCCATGTCGCAACGCGGATTGCTCGCAGGCCTGCTTTCGACGGCGCTCGTCGTAGCCGCGTGCTCGGCGCCAGGTGGTGATTCCGAGTCGGGCTCGCCAGACGCGGCCGCCGGTAAGGGCAAGTGCGACAACAGCACCACCATCGCGTTGGAGGACAAGCTCAAGGGAATGTCGCCGCAGGACCGCGAGAAGGCCTTGCTCGAGGAGGCGAAGAAGACCAAGGACGGAACGGTCAACCTGTACGGAGAGGTGAACGATCCGACGATCATCACCGACCCGTTCGAAAAGAAGTACGACGGTCTGCACGTCAGCGTCTATCGCGCGGGCAGCGAGCAGATTCGCGAGCGTGTGCTGCAGGAGTCGCAGGCCAACTTCGCCGGAGCCGATCTCATCGAGCTCGACTCGTTGGAGATGGCGATCCTCGATCAAGAGAAGTTGCTCGCACCCGCCGACTCCCCGTTCATCGACGGTGTCACCGAGAGCGCGAGGTTCGACAACTTCACCGGAGACCGGCTTAGTTACATCGTGCCGGTCTGGAACACCGACGCTGTCACACCTGAGCAGGCGCCGAAGTCGTTGGAGGACCTGAAGGATCCGCGGTTCAAGGGCAAGTTGGCGTTGGAGGGCAGCGACGTGTTCTGGTTCGCCTCGCTGGTGAACTATCTGCAGACGCAGGGCATGACGAAGGATCAGGCCGTGCAGTTGTTCAAGGACATCGCGTCCAACTCGGCGATCACTGACGGGCACACCGCGACAGCGGACCTCGTCGTCGCGGGCCAGTACGGCATCGCCGCCAACATCTACATCGCCCGGATCCGCGAGCTTCAGGCCAAGGGCGCGCCGCTGGAGTTCACCCCGGTGGCGGTTCCCGTTGTCGCCGAGGTGACGAGTGTCGGGGTGACGTGTGCGGCGGCGAACCCGGCGGGCGCGCTGCTGCTACAGGACTTCATTCTCGGACCTGAAGGCCAGCAGGCGTTCATCGGGGACAGCCGTACGCCCAGCAACGAGAACATGGCTGCCGACAGCTTCGGCGGGGTGAAGATCGACCCGATCAAGTCCGACGTCGAAGCGATCTCGGAGCAGTACTCGGATTGGTCCGACCTCTGGCAGAGCGTCGTGCACAGCGGCAGCCAGGGCTGAACCGGCTGCCGCTAGCCGCCTGCCACGCAGAACGCGTTGCCGTCGGGGTCGGCGAGCACCACCCACTCGAATTCGCCGAAGTTTCCCCTGCCGGTTTCGCTGGCGCCGAGGTCGACCAACCGTTTCACCTCGGCCTCCATATCGGAGGTGCTGAAGTCGACATGCACGCGGTTCTTCCCCGGCGTGGGGTCCTCGACCTGCTGGAAGGCAAGGCCGGGCCCTTCCGGCAGCGCCACGACGACGAAAAACGGTGGTGCGACAGCGTTTACCTCTCCGTTGAGCGCGCGGGCCCACCAGGCGGCGAGCTTCTCGGGGTCGGTGGTGTCGATGGTGATGTTCTCTGCTTTGAGCGCCATACCGCTGACCCTATTCCAGCCCCCTGACAAGTCGGCGGGATCGCAGTAAGGCATTACCTCGCACGTAATTGAGCTGCGGCCGAACACGACGCAGGCTTGGGCCATGACCGAAACACAGACCCAACCCAAGTTCAGCGCCGAGTTGTGGGCCGCATTCTGGGCCGCGCCGGATGCGTCTCGCGCAGGCGACGTCCTCGCCGACGACATCGTCGGCTACTGGCAGGGCGATCCGACCCCGGTGCGCGGCAAGGAGCCCTACGTCGGCAAGATCGCCGAGCTGATCGGCGCCGTACCCGACCTGACGCTCGAGCTCGTCGACAGCGCGACCGTGGACGGCGCCGAGCCCGGCGAGCAGCTCGTGTACCTGCACTACACCGGCAACGGCACCGGACCGGACGGCCCGATCGCGATCCGCGGCCTCGATCGGGTCCGCGCCCGCAACGGCGTCGTGGTGGAGAACGTCATCCGCTACGACCTGGTCGAGCCCGCCTGAGCGAGAGCTCAGCCGGGCGCCAGGAACGCCTGCAGCGCCGCCGAATACGCGCCGACATCGTCGGCTCCCATCACCTCTCGGGCCGAGTGCATGGCCAGCTGCGCGGCGCCGACGTCGACCGTCGGGATTCCGGTACCTGCCGCGGTCATCGGGCCGATCGTCGATCCGCACGGCAGGTCGGCACGGTGTTCGTAGCGTTGCAGCGGGACGTCCGCCTGCCTGCAGGCGAGTGCGAACGCCGCCGCGGTGCGACCGTCGGTGGCATAACGCAGGTTCGGCTGCACCTTGAGCACGGGGCCCGCGTTGACCTCGATCAGGTGATACGGCTCGTGGCGCTCGGGGTAGTTCGGATGGGTGGCATGCGCCATATCGCCCGACGCCACCATCGAGCCGGGCAGCCTGCGCAGGAAGTCCTCGCGGCCGCCGCCCGCGGCAAGCGTGATGCGCTCGAGGACCGTCAGCAGCAGCTCGGACTGCGCGCCGTGATCGGACTGTGAGCCGACCTCCTCGTGGTCGAAGAGGGCGAGCACCGGAGCGTGGCCCGTCGGCTCCGCGGCCAGGAACGCCTCGAGGCCCGCGTAGCAGGTGCACTGGTTGTCCAGTCGCGGCGCGCTGACCAACTCGCCCACTGCGCCCGCCAGCGTCGACGGGGTCAGATCGTGGGTCATCAGGTCGATTCCCAGCACCTCGTCGGCGTCCACCCCGGCCTTCTCGGCGACATATCCAAGGAACGACCGCGGTCCGCTGCCGACACCCCATACGGCGTTCACGTGCCGCTGCGGATCCAGCGATACCGCCTTGCGGTCTTCGGCCAGGTGGATCGCCAGCTGCGGCACCCGCAGGATCGGCTCGTCGATCCGGATCAACCGGTGTCCGATTCTGTCGGCCTCGCGCACCGACAGCCGGCCGCTGATACCGAGGTCGCGATCGAGCCATGAGTTCAGCCACGCCCCGCCGTAGGGCGCAAGCGCGACCACCTGCCAACCGGATACGAAGCGGTCGGGATGCTGTTTGACCCGCAGATTGGGGCTGTCGGTGTGGGCGCCGACGATCCGGAACGGGGCATCGGACGCGTTACCTGGCCGCCACGCCACCAGCGAACCCGCACGGACGGTGAAGAAGTCACCGGCTGTGCCTGATTCGCGGCTCGCCGCGGCAGGCCAGCTATCGGACTCAGCAAGTTCGACGAAGCCCGCCTGCCGCAGCCGCTGGGCGATCGTCTCGCAGACATGAAACGGCGACGGCGAGGCGTCGATGAACTCACACAGCCCCTGTGCACTTGCCGACATGGTTCACCATCTTCGCCCAAGATCTTGATTTAGGGTTCAACGGTGCCCGCAGTTCAGCCGCAACCGGTCCTAGCGCCGCTGACTCCTGCCGCGATTTTCCTGGTGGCGACGATCGATGAACGCGGCGAGTCCGCCGTCCACGATGCGCTGCCCGATGTATCGGGGTTGGTCCGGTCGATCGGCTTCCGCGACCCGACGAAGCATCTCTCGGTGGTCACCTCGATCGGATCCGAGGCGTGGGACCGGCTGTTCTCCGGACCGCGGCCGGCCGAGCTGCACCCGTTCGTCGAAGTCCAGGGCGGCAGGCACAACGCTCCGTCGACGCCCGGCGATCTGTTGTTTCACATCCGCGCCGAGTCGATGGACGTCTGCTTCGAGCTGGCCACCAAGATTGTCGAGTCGATGGGCGGGGCCGTGACGATCGTCGACGAAGTGCACGGCTTCAAATTCTTCGACAACCGCGACCTGATGGGGTTCGTCGACGGCACCGAGAACCCGGACGGGCCGATCGCGGTGTCGGCCACCCAGGTTGGCGACGAGGATCCCGACTTCGCAGGCGGCTGCTACGTGCACGTCCAGAAGTACGTGCACGACATGGATTCGTGGAACTCGCTGTCCACCGAAGAGCAGGAACGGGTGATCGGCCGCACCAAACTCGACGACATCGAGCTCGACGATGCCGTCAAGCCTGCCAATTCACACCTCGCCTTGAACGTCATCGAAGACGCCGACGGCAACGAGCTCAAGATCATGCGGGCCAACATGCCGTTCGGTGAGATCGGCAAGGGCGAGTTCGGCACCTACTACATCGGCTACTCCCGCACGCCCGCGGTGACCGAGCGCATGCTGGACAACATGTTCATCGGCGACCCGCCCGGAAACACCGACCGGATCTTGGACTTCTCCACCGCGCTGACCGGAAGCATGTTCTTCACCCCGACCGTCGACTTCCTCGATGATCCACCGCCGCTGGCGGATTCGGCGCCCGCCGAACCCGAACCTGCGACAGTCCCCGTCCTACCCAGTGACGGATCACTCGGCATCGGCAGCCTGAAAGGAACCCCCCGATGAACAACCTCTACCGCGACCTGGCTCCGATCACCGAGGAGGCCTGGGCGGAAATAGAAATGGAGGCGACGCGCACCTTCAAGCGACACATCGCGGGGCGGCGCGTCGTCGACGTCAGCGAGCCGAGCGGCCCGGCCACCGCTGCGATCAGCACCGGGCATCTGCTCGATGTGGGCGCCCCCGGCGACGGTGTGATCGCCCACCTCCGGGAGAGTAGGCCGCTGGTGCGGCTGCGGGTGCCGTTCACGTTGTCGCGCACCGATATCGATGATGTCGAGCGCGGTTCGCAGGACTCGGATTGGGATCCGGTCAAGGAAGCCGCGAAGAAGCTGGCGTTCGTGGAGGACCGGGCCATCTTCGAGGGCTACAAGGCCGGGGCGATCGACGGCATCCGCGCCTGCAGCTCCAACCCGGCGCTGGCGCTGCCGAGCGACCCGGGGGACATGCCCGACGTGCTCGCGCAGGCGCTCTCCGAGCTGCGGCTCGCCGGCGTCGACGGGCCGTATTCGGTACTGCTTTCTGCCGACATCTACACGAAGGTCAGCGAGACCACCGCGCACGGCTATCCGATCCGAGAGCACCTCAACCGGCTGGTCGACGGCGAGATCATCTGGGCGCCCGCCATCGACGGCGCCTTCGTATTGTCCACCCGCGGTGGTGATTTCGATCTTCAGCTCGGTACAGATGTGTGTATCGGATATCTTTCGCATGACGCAGAGACAGTGCGGTTGTACCTGCAGGAGACGTTGACGTTCCTGTGCTACACCGCGGAAGCCTCGGTGGCGCTGGCCCCCTGATCGGGACCGCGAGCGTGCGCGTTCGCACACGACACGCCGCTCGATACTGGCATTCTGTGCACGCTCGTCGTGCGTCCAGCGCACTGCGTCCAGCGCACTGCGGCCCGCGGCTCAGGCGTTGGCGAGAACCGCGTCGATCGCGGAGTAGAACAGCCCGAGCCCGTCGTCGGACGGCCCGGTGAGCGCCTCCGTCGCGTGCTCGGGGTGCGGCATCAGCCCGACCACCCGGCCGTTTGCAGACGCAATGCCCGCGATATCGCGCATCGAGCCGTTGGGGTTGTCGCGGTAGCGGAACACCACGCGGCCGTCGCCCTCGAGCTTGTCGAGCACATCCTCGGGCGCCACATAGCGGCCCTCGCCGGATTTCAGCGGCACCAGAAGGTCGGCGCCCAGGTCGTAGCGGGTCGTCCACGCCGACGTGTTGGACGCCACCTCCAGCCACAGGTCGCGGCACACGAAGTGCAGCCCGGCGTTGCGGGTCAGTGCGCCGGGCAGCAGCCCCGCTTCGCACAACACCTGAAAACCGTTGCAAATCCCCAACACCGGCATGCCGCTGCCTGCGGCGTCGATGACCGACTTCATCACGGGCGCGAACTTGGCGATGGCGCCGCAGCGCAGGTAATCGCCGTAGGAGAAGCCGCCGGGAACGACGACGGCGTCGACACCCTTGAGGTCAGCGTCGGCGTGCCAGAGGCTGACGGCCTCCGCGCCGGACAGCCGGACCGCGCGTGCGGCGTCCACGTCGTCGAGGGTGCCGGGAAAGGTGATGACCCCCACCCGAGCGGTCACGACGGCTCCCTGCTGACCGACCAGTCTTCGATCACGATGTTGGCCAGCAGCGATTCGGCGATCTCGGCGACCGTCTCATCGGCGACGTTGTCGTCGACTTCGAGCTCAAACCGCTTGCCCTGCCGCACATCTGATACTCCGCCGTAGCCGAGACGGCCCAGCGCGCCGACGATCGCCTGCCCCTGGGGGTCGAGGATTTCGGCCTTCGGCATCACGTGCACAACCACCTTTGCCACGGCGCTCACTCTACCGGCGGCCCCGGCAGGTCCGCCTCACCGGCACGAAGCGATGTACGCCGTGCACAACGGCGCATTCATGGCGTCGAGGATCTGCGCGTCGGCGACGGCGGGCCAGTCCACCCGCGGCGGGGTGGCGGCCCACATCGCCACCTCGACGATCGTGCTGTTGTAGGGGTTGACCAGCAGGTATTCGCGCAGCACCGACTGTCCCGGCAGTACCCCGCTGACCACCGCGGCCACCCGGTTGGGGCTATCGGTGGTCAGTGACGGCGAAGTCAGCGGGGAGGTCAGCTGGCAACCACGAAGTGCGGCCACCGCCTTGTCGAAGACGGCGGTTGCGAGCTGGCCGCCACGCCACGTCTCGCCCCGCCAGTGCAACACCTGGACCTGGAGCTGCCACTGCCCCTCCGGCTGCGGCACGACGGCGCGCGCAGCGACGACTTCGTTTCTGGGGTCATCGGGTGTGGGCGGCGTGGCGCATGCCTCTTCGAACTTGAACCGCGGGTTGGTCGCCGTGACGGCGATTCCGGCCAAACCCGGCCAGCGATACGTCGAATACAGCGGAAGCACCGTCGAGTCGATCCACGCGGAGCTCGGGATGCGGTCACAGTTGGGCGGGCAATCCATCGGAACCGCATACGCAGGCCCGATCGCGCCCGGCGCAACAGCCAGGCCGCAGGCTGTCAGTAACACCGCCAGCATCAGTCGCATCGACCACCACCCCTGAGCGCACAATATAGGCATGCAGTTGACTCATTTCGGCCATTCGTGCCTTCTCGCCGAGTTCAGCAACGATTCCGCCGCCACCACGGTGCTGTTCGACCCGGGAAACTTCTCGCACGGCTTCGAGGGAATCACCGGTCTTGACGCGATTCTGATCACCCATCAGCACCCCGATCACGCCGATACCGTGCGGTTGCCCGCGCTGATCGACGCCAACCCGCAGGCCGCGCTGTACGCCGACCCGCAGACGGCGGCACAGCTCGGCGGGCCGTGGAAGGCCGTGAATGTCGGCGACCAGTTCACCGTCGGCTCGCTGACAGTGCGCGGCGTCGGCGGCAAGCATGCGGTGATTCATCCGGACATCCCGGTGATCGACAACATCTCGTATCTGATCGGCGACGGCGACCACCCGGCCCGGCTGATGCATCCAGGCGACGCGCTGTTCACCCCGGGCGAGCCGGTCGACGTGCTCGCTGCCCCAGCCGCCGCGCCGTGGATGAAAATTTCTGAGGCCGTTGACTATCTGCGCGCGGTGGCGCCCGCCCGCGCGGTGCCGATCCACCAGGCGATCGTCGAGCCGAATGCGCGCGGGATCTACTACGGCAGGCTGTCGGAGATGACCGACACCGACTTCCAGGTGCTCGAAGAGGAGAACGGTACGGCTTTCTAGCCTGTGTCGCGGGCGGCGGCGCGCCCCGCGGCCCGGCCGGAGAAGATGCAGCCGCCGAGGAACGTGCCCTCCAGCGAGCGGTAGCCGTGCACGCCGCCGCCACCGAACCCGGCCGCCTCGCCAGCCGCATACAGCCCGCTGAAGACCTCGCCGTTGTCGCGCAGTGCGCGTGATTCGAGGTCCGTTTCCAAGCCACCCAACGACTTCCGCGTCAAGATGTGCAGCTTCACCGCGATCATCGGCCCGGCCTTCTCGTCGGTCAGCCGATGCGGGGCGACGACTCGGGTGAAGCGGTCGCCGAGGTATCCGCGCGCTGCCCGGATCGCCGTCACCTGCGTGTCCTTGGTGAACCGGTTGGCGACCTCGCGGTCGCGCGCGGTCACCTCCGCCTCGACGGTGGCGTAGTCCAGCGGTTCGACGTCGGGCACAGAGTTCATCCGGGACACCAAGTCCCGCAGAGTATTCGCGCTGACGAAGTCGACGCCCTTGTCGACGAAGGCCTGCACCGGCGCGGGGGCACCCGGCTTGACCCTTGCCAGCACATCGCGGACGCTGCGTCCGGTCAGATCGGGGTTCTGCTCCTGGCCGGACAGCGCGAACTCCTTGGCGATGATGCGGGCGTTCAGCACGAACCAGGTGTAGTCCTGGCCGGTGCGGGCGATGTGTTCCAGTGTGCCGAGGGTGTCGAAACCGGGGTAAAGCGGTGCGGGCAAACGCTTTCCGGTGGCATCGAGCCATAGCGACGAAGGCGCGGGCAGGATGCGGATGCCGTGATCCGGCCAGATCGGGTCGTAGTTCGTGATGCCCTCGGTGTAGTGCCACATCCGATCGCTGTTGATGACGTGGGCACCCGCAGACTCGGTGATGCCGATCATCCTGCCGTCGACATGCGCGGGCACGCCGGACAGCAGCTGCTCTGGCACCCGGCCCATCCGCCTCGGCCAGTTCTTCCTGACGAGGTCGTGGTTGCCGCCGATGCCACCGCTGGCGACGATCACCGCTTGTGCGCGGAACTCGAACTCGCCGTTCGTGTTTCGTGACGTCGCGACTCCGCGCGCGGCATCCGTCGGCTCCAGCACCGCGCCACGCACACCGACGGCAGCACCCTCGTCGACGATCAGGTCGTCGACGCGATGCCGGTGCGCGAACGTCACCTTGTCGTTGTCGCAAAGCCTGCGTGCGAACACGTCGACGATCGCCGGTCCGGTGCCCCAGGTGATGTGGAAGCGCGGCACCGAGTTTCCGTGTCCGCGTGCGTCATAGCCGCCCCGCTCGGCCCAGCCCACGAGCGGGAAGGTGCGCAGACCGCGTTCACGCAGCCAGCTGCGCTTCTCCCCAGCCGCGAAGTCGACGTAGGCGTGCGCCCATTGCCGCGGCCAGTGGTCCTCGGGCCTGTCGAAGCCCGCGGTGCCCAGCCAGTCCTGGAGCGCCAACTCGTGACTGTCGCGGATACCCAGCCTGCGCTGCTCGGGGCTGTCGACGAAAAAGAGGCCGCCGAAGGACCAGAACGCTTGACCGCCGATGTTGGCGTCGTTCTCCTGGTCGACGATCAGGACGCGACGGCCCCGTTCGGCCAGCTCACAGGCCGCCACCAGGCCCGCGAGGCCCGCTCCGACGACGATGACATCAGCATCTGCCATGGCCGCCAATCTAGCCCTCGGTCAGGCGGCGTCGGTCAGCGCGGGATAGGGCCGCCACTCGTAGACCGCGGGATCGCACTGATGCATCAGGGCGAGGTCGACGCTGTCCAGCATGGCCTGGCGCGGCCCTGGCGTGCGCAGATGCCGCGCGGCAACCGCGACCCGTACGACGCCTGCCCGCCGCGCGGTGCGGTCGGCGGAAAGCACAAGGGTTCGGCACCACCACGGCTCGGACAGAAAACCCTCGCCGATGCCGAGCACGCGCGCGCGAACCGTGGTCCTTCGCGCAAGGTCGGTGATTCCGCTGAGCCCGGCCACCAGTCGGAATCCGTTGCGCGGCAGAGCAACCATGGCGCCCTGCGACACCGTCCAGCCCGGGGCCGCGAAAAGCCGGGTGCGCAGTCCGAGATGTTCGAGCACCCGGTCAGCGCCCATCAGCCGAAGATTGGCCTCGTGCGCGGGCAACGTCGCGAATTCGCCGCGCCGCTTCTTGGTCGCCGCCTCGTCGAAACCGTGCAGGACGATGGCATCACCGCGGGCTCGCCGCCCAGCCAGCCATTCGACCGTCGCGGGGTCTTCGTCGAGTCGGTAGCCGCCCTTCAGCCGCGGTGCGACGAGCAACGAGGCCGGCGCCCCGCGCTTGTCCAGTCGTTCGCAGAACGCGGCGACGTCGGGCAGCGTCTGCTCACTGATGCCGGAGATCGAGACGATCAGTTGTCCAGCCACCACGGCATTGTTGCAACGCCAGGTGTCGCAACGGTTTACGACACTCTTACAGCAGTTGTCTATTCGGCTATCGCGACAGGACCGCCTCGATGGCCTCGACGACGTCCTGCGAGTCGGGCTCGGTGCGCGGGCGGAACCGCTTGACCACCTCGCCGCCGGGTGCGAGCAGGAACTTCTCGAAATTCCACTGCACGTCGCCCGCTTCGCCTTCGGTGTCGGCGGTCTTCGTCAGCTCGGTGAACAGCGGGTGTCGGTCCGGCCCGTTGACGTCGGTCTTGGCAAGCAGCGGGAACGTGACGCCGTACGTGGTGGAGCAGAACGTCGCAATCTCCTCGGCGGTGCCCGGCTCCTGGCCCATGAACTGGTTGCACGGCACGCCGATCACCGTGAGTCCCCGGTCCCCGTAGTCCTGCGCGAGCTTCTCCAACGCGCTGTATTGCGGTGTCAGACCGCATTTCGAGGCGACATTGACCACCAGCGCGGCGCCGTCCGCGAGCTCGGCCAGTGTGGTGGAGTTGCCGTCGAGGGTAGTGAGGGCGATGTCGCGCAGCTGCGTGTCCGTCATGCTGGCGACACTACCGGCTGTGTTAGTCGCGGCGCACTCCTCAACGCGGCTCGTGCCTCGCCGCTTGATCGTCGTCCGGCTAGGTCCCGTACAGCATTCCGGCCACCCTGCGGACGGTGGCCATCGGATCGGTTTCGTCGTCGATGGCCCTATTCAGCCACAACAGCGAAAAGCCGTGCACGAGAGACCATGCCGCGAGCTGGGCCGCCTGCGGGTCAGCCTTCGCGCGTGGATCGTCCAGGGTCCTGACACCGGCGGCGAGTTCGGCGCCTGCGGCGGCTTCCGCTGCGACCAGGCCGAGGTCGGCGGCGTCGTACAGGGACTTGTCGAACATCACGTCGTAGTGGCCGGGATGGTCGAGCGCGAAACGCACGTAGGCCAGCGCGGCGTCGAGGAAGTCCGGCCGCGCACTCTTCAGCGCGTCGGCCAGCATGCCGAACCCCTCTGTCGCCAGTGCGGTGAAGAGGCCGCGGCGGTCGGTGAAGTGATGGGCGGGCGCCGCATGGGACACACCCGCCGCACGGGCCAGCTCACGAAGCGAGAGGCCGTCGGCGCCGCGCTGGGCGACCAATCCCGCCGCTTCGGCCAGGATCGTGGCCTTCAGATCGCCGTGGTGGTAGCTGCCTCTGCTGCTCATACGGCCATCATAGCCGCCTATCTTGACAGTGCCTAGATCATTGCTTACGGTGCATCTTGTCACTGTCTAGATTGGAGTTGAAAATGGCCCCCCTCATCGCACTCGTGCTGGGTACGCTCGCCGCCCGGCTGGTTGGCTCGTTGGGCGTGGACTACGCCGACGGCTGGCCGTCGGCCATCGCCGTGGGGTTGGCGCTGATGTTCGTGGTCACCGGCGTCGCCCACTTCGTCAACCCGCTGCGCAGAGACATGATCGCGATCGTGCCGCCGTCGCTGCCGGCACCGGCCCTGCTTGTCACCGCAACCGGCGTGCTCGAACTGCTCGGCGCCGCGGGACTGCTGTACCCGCCGACCAGGGCGGCGGCGGCCGTCGCACTCGGTGTGATGATGCTGGCGATGTTCCCCGCGAACGTCTACGCGTCGCGGATGCCGAGCCCGCCGAAGTCGATGGCGACGCAGCTGCCGCTACGAACCATCGAGCAGGTCGTCTTCGTAGGCGCCGCCCTCATGGTTGGCCTTGGCGGTGTCCAGTAGCCACGCGTACTGGAACGCCGCTTCCTTCCAGCGCTCGTATCGACCGCTGATGCCACCGTGGCCGGCGCTCATCTCGGTCTTCAACAGCACCGGATGGGTGTCGGTTTTCGTGTATCGCAGCGCCGCAACCCATTTCGCCGGCTCCACGAAGTACACCCTGGTGTCGTTGAGCGAGGTCATGGCGAGAATGGGTGGATAGTCCTTGGCCGTGACGTTCTCGTAGGGCGAGTAGGACTTCATGTAGTGATAGACATTCTCGTCGTGCAGCGGGTTGCCCCACTCGTCCCATTCGGTGACGGTCAGCGGCAGCGACGGGTCGAGGATGGTGGTTAGCGCGTCCACGAACGGCACCTGAGCCAGGAAGCCGGCGAACAACTGCGGTGCGATGTTGGCCACCGCGCCGATCAGCAGTCCGCCCGCACTGCCGCCAAGCGCGACCAGATTCTCGGGCCGGGTCACGCCGGTGTTGGTGAGATGTGCTGCGACGGAGACGAAGTCGGTGAAGGTGTTCACCTTCTCCAGCAGCTTGCCGTGCTCGTACCAGGGCCGGCCGAGTTCCCCGCCGCCGCGCACGTGCGCGATCGCGAACACCATGCCGCGGTCCAGCAGCGACAACCTCGCAATAGAGAACCGCGGGTCCTCGCACGATTCGTAGGCGCCGTAGCCGTAAAGCAGTGTGGGGGCGGGAAATTGCAGGCCGACGCGGTGGATGACCGAGATCGGCACCCGCGCGCCGTCAGGGGCGACCGCCCAGTCGCGCCGCTCGACGTAGTCCTCGGGCCGATAGCCGCCGAGCACCGGCTGTTCGCGCAGCAGCGTCCGCTCACCGGTGGCCAGGTCGACGTCGTAGATGCGCACGGGGGTGATGAACGACGTCGAGCCGATCCTCAGCTTGGGCGAATCCCAGTTGGGGTTGCCACTCAGACCCGCCGATGTCAGCTCGGATTCGAACGTGAGCTCCTCCGGACGGCCGTACTCGCCCTGCGCGTAGAGCGGCCAGAGCTGGATACGGGGCAGCGCCTCGCTGCGGTAGCTGACGACGATGTGTCCGACGAACGCGTCGACGGCATCGAGGCGGACGTCGTCGCGGTGCTCGATGAGCGTGCGGGTGGCGGTGGGGTCACTCACCGGCGCTTCGACCAGGGTGAAGTTCTCGGCACCGTCGTTGTGCAGGATGAGGAACCGGTCTTCGCCGCCGACGACGGCGTGTTCGACGGAGTACTCGACGCGCTCGCGCCGCGGCCAGACGACGGTGAACTCGGCTTCGGCGTCGGTGGCGTCGGCGTAGCGGATCTCCGAGGTCACCGCGCTGCCCGCGGCGATGATGAGGTACTTGTCGCTACGGGTGCGCCCCACCGCGAGCCAGAACTTCTCGTCAGGCTCGTGATGGACCTTCTGGGCGGGTAGGCCCGAGCCGATGCGATGCCTCCACACGGTGTCAGGCCGCCACGCGTCGTCGACCGTCGTGTAGTAGATGGTCCGACTGTCGGCGGCCCAGGTCGCTCCTGCGCCGATGCCGACGATCTCGTCGTCGTAGAGCTGGCCGGTGCGCAAGTCCTTGAACCGCAACGTGTATCGCTCGTCACCGCGAACGTCGACGGAGTAGGCAAGGGTATGGGAGTCGACGCTGACCGATGCCGCGCCCATGGCGAAGAAGTCGTGACCATCGGCCTCGACGTTCTCGTCGAGCAGCACCTGCTCGCCGGGAATCTCGGTGTGTTCGTCGAACTGCGGCGGCGCCCAGTCGTCGGGATCGGTTATCGGGCAACGGCAGTGCACGCCGTACTGCTTGCCTTCGAAGCTGCGGGCGTAGTACCACCATGCGCCACGCCGGACGGGCACCGACAGATCGGTTTCCTTGGTGCGGGCCTTGATCTCGTCGAAGATCTTCTGCCGCAACGGCGCAAGGTGGTCGGTGATCTTGTCGGTGTAGGCGTTCTCGGCCTCGAGGTACTCGATCACCGCGGGGTCGGATTTGTCGCGCAGCCACTCGTAGGGATCGACGAAGACGTCGCCGTGATGCTCGCGGCGGTGCTCGACCCGCTTGGCGATCGGCGGTACAGGAGTTTGGGTCATGCCTGCGGCCCGATCCAGTCGGCGAAACTGAGACCCGAAATGCGCTCGTAGGCATTGATATAACGCTCGCGGGTGGCGTCCACGATGGTGGGCGGCAGCGGTGGCGGTGGCTCGCCGCCCCCGCGGTCCCAGCCCGACTCTGGGCTCAGCAGCCAGTTGCGCACGAACTGCTTGTCGAAGCTGGGCTGCACGACACCTTCCCGGTAGGTTTCCACGTCCCAGTACCGCGACGAGTCCGGCGTGAATACCTCGTCGGCCAGCACCAGCTGTCCGTATTCGTCGACGCCGAACTCGAATTTGGTGTCGGCGATGATGATTCCCTTCGTCAAGGCGTGGTCGGCCGCGCGGACGTAGGTCTGCAGCGTTTGATCGCGCAGCTGGTTGGCGCGCTCGGCGCCCTCCATCTCGATCACGCGGGCGAACGAGATGTTCTCGTCGTGCTCACCGAGCTCGGCCTTGCTTGCGGGTGTGAACAGCGGGGAGTCGAACTTGCTGGCCTCCGACAGACCGGGCGGCAGCGCGATACCGCTGACCGCGCCGGTGCGCTGATAGTCCAGCAGGCCCGAGCCCGTCAGGTAGCCGCGGGCGACGCATTCCACGGCGATCATGTCCAGCTTGCGCACCACCAGCGCGCAGCCGAGCACCTCGTCGGGGATGCGGGGGTCGTCCGGCGGGCCTGCGAGATGGTTGGGCGTCTCCTTGAGGTAGTCGAAGAAGAAGACGCTCATCGCGGTCAGGATGCGGCCCTTGTCGGGGATCGCGTTGTCGAGGATGTAGTCGAACGCCGAGATGCGGTCGCTGGCGACGAACAGCAGATGGTCGTCGTCGATTCGGTAGATCTCGCGAACCTTGCCACTGGCCACGTGCTGGTAGTCGGACAGACCTGGGCGCATCGGGTCAGCCTAGCGGTCCATGTGTGCTGGGATCGACGGCATGACATCGAGGTATGTGCCCTACGCCACCACTCCCGCCCGCCTCCTCGCACAGCTGGTCAGCGACATCGTCGTCGCCGCGTGGATCGCCATCTGGGTGGTGGTCGGAATGGCGGTGCACGCGGCTGTCGCGGCGATCGCCAACTTCGGCGGCGACGTGGAGACCGGGGCCAACGGCATCGCGGGCAACCTCGACTCGGCCGGGGACAACGCCGACAGCGTCCCGCTGATCGGCGATGCGCTCAGCAGCCCGCTGAGGGCCGCAGGCGGTTTCGCCCGCGACATCGCGGGCGCGGGCGCGCAACTGAACTCGACGGCGACCTGGCTGGCGTGGCTGCTGGCGCTGGCGGTCGCCGCGCCACCGATCATGGCGATCGCGGCGCCGTGGCTGGTGCTGCGGCTCCGGTTCTTCCGCCGTAAGTGGGTGGCGCTGACGCTGGCAAGGACACCCGCGGGCGAACAATTGCTCGCGCTGCGGGCGCTGGCGAACCGCCCGCTGGCCAAGCTCGCGGCGATCAACGACGATCCCGTCGGCGCGTGGCGCCGCGAAGACGTCGCGGCGATACAGGGCCTCGCCGCACTCGAACTGCGGGCCGCAGGAGTCGCCCGCCGCGGCACCTAGCCTCGATCTTTCGTGAGTGGCCTTGGCCGTTGCTAGTTGAGTCGGTTGGCT
>CADEGF010000043.1 GCA_902826815.1 uncultured Mycobacteriaceae bacterium | reverse complement strand
CCGCGACCGCCAACTCCACGAGCTCACGCGGCGCGAACTGCTCCGCCGACGCCTTGTACCCAAGTTTCAGTGCCATACCTGCTGCTCCTCGCGTCCGCGCTACACGTTCTTTCTACACTCGCTATATGGCAGCCGCTCTCACGGCCATCACCGACAACGTGCATTTCGCCCACACCGCCCTGGTCAACTGGACGTTGGTGACCGATGACTCCGGGGTGATCCTGATCGACGCAGGCTTTCCGGGCGACCGCGACGACGTGCTGGCATCGCTTGGTCACCTCGGCTTCGGCGCCGACGACCTGCGTGCGATTCTGTTGACCCACGCTCATATCGATCACTTCGGATCGGCCATGTGGTTCGCGAAAACCCATGGCACACCGGTGTATTGCCATGCCGACGAGGTCGGCCACGCCAAACGCGAGTACCTCGAGCAGGCATCGCCGGTCGACGTCGCCGCACACGCCTGGCAGCCGCGCTGGCTGAAGTGGTCGGTGGCGATCAGCCGTAATGGCGCGTTCACCCGTGACGGGATTCCGACCACGCAGGCGCTGACCGAGGACGTCGCCGCACAACTGCCCGGTGCGCCAATGGCGATTCCCAGCCCCGGCCACACCGGCGGGCACTGCTCCTTCGTCGTCGACGGTGTTCTGGTCAGCGGTGACGCGCTGGTGACTGGGCATCCGGTCGCCACCCGCACCGGCCCTCAACTGCTGCACAAGGTGTTCAACCACGACCAGGCCGGCTGCCTGCGCAGCCTGTCCGCGCTGGCCATGCTGGAAACCGAGGTGTTGGTGCCGGGGCACGGGCAGGTGTGGCGCGGCCCGATCCGCGAGGCCTGTGAAAAGGCAGCGGCTCAGGCGAGCGCTTCGTAGCCGAGCAGGAATATCGCGGTAAGGCACAGCCCGCAACACAGCACGAACGTCGGCATCAGGATCTTGTCGTCGAGGTCGGCGTCGTCCGACGTGTCGCGCCTGCGGCCGAGAAGCGACCGCAACCCGAGGCCTGCCGCAAGGGTCAATGCGGCTGCGGCAAAGAGCAGCCACCCTACGGTCGTTTGCGAAATCTGCACCCCACCACACCCCCGCCACTGTGTGCGACAGCTTCGGCTCAGACTATAGGCAAAGGTGATCGCGCAGGGTCTGCCCTGCATATTCGGTTCGGAACGCGCCCCGCTCCTGGAGCAGCGGGACGACGCTGTCGACGAATTCATCGAGCCCGTGCGGGGTGAGATGCGGGACGAGGATGAAGCCGTCGCAGGCGTCGGCCTGGATGTGCAGGTCGATCTCGTCGGCTACCTGTGCGGCTGTGCCGACGAACTGCTGCCGACTGGTCACCGCGATCACCAGCTCGCGGATGCTCAGTTTGTCGGCCTCCGCGCGCTCCCGCCACTTGGCCGCCACGGCCTTCGGGTCGCCGTGTCGCACCCTGCCCTGCGTGATGGTCGGGTCGTCCGCCGGTTCGATCTCAGGCAATGGGCCGTCGGGGTCGTAGCCAGACAGGTCGCGCTGCCAGACCTGCTCGAGCATCGCGATCGCGGTCTGCGGGCCGACCTGCAGGTGACGGATATGGCGGGCCTTCTCGGCCGCCTCGGAAGGCGTGTCGCCCAGCACGAACGTGGCCGCGGGAAAGACCTTGAGCTGATTAGGATCTCGGCCGTACGACGCTGCCTGGCCCTTGACGTCGGCGTAGTAGGCCTGACCCGCCTCCAGGGTCGAGTGCATGGTGAACGCCGCGTCGGCGTAGCGGGCCAGGAACGCGCGCCCGTCGGCGGAGTCCCCCGCTTGCAGCAGGACGGGATGTCCCTGCGGCGCCCGCGGAAGCGTGCTGACCCCGCGAACGTCGAACTGAGGTCCGCGATGCTCGACGACACCCACCTTGTCGGGGTCGACGTAGACGCCGCTGTCCCGGTCGGCGAGCACGGCGCCGGTTGCCCAGCTGTCCCAGAACTCGCGGGCCACGATGACGAACTCCTCGGCCCGCTTGTAGCGGTCGGAGTGCGCCAGGAATCCGCCGCGGCGGAAATTCTCGCCGGTGAACGCGTCCGACGAGGTGACCATGTTCCACCCGGCGCGGCCGTCGGACAGATGGTCGAGCGTGGCGAATTGCCTTGCCACCTCGAAAGGCTCGTTGAACGTGGTGTTGATGGTGCCTGTCAGGCCGAGATAGTCGGTGACCGCGGCAAGCGCGGCAAGGATGGTGAACGTGTCGGGCCTGCCGACGACGTCGAGGTCGTGGATGCGGCCGCGGTGCTCACGCAGTCGCAGCCCCTCGGCGAGAAAGAAGAAGTCGAACAGGCCGCGCTCCGCGGTACGCGCCATGTGCACGAACGAGTCGAAGTCGATCTGGCTGCCCGACTCCGGTTCCGACCACACCGTGGTGTTGTTGACGCCCGGAAAGTGTGCGGCGAGATGAATGGGCTTGCGGTGCTCGCCCTCTCGAACCTCGGTCATCCAAGCCCCCAGCGTTTGGCGATCAGCTCGTGGCTGCGTAACCGGTCGGAGTGCCGATGCGCGACGGACGTGATGACGAGTTCGTCGGCGCCGGTGACACGCCGCAGGGTCTCCAGCTTCTCGGCGACGGTGTCGGCATCGCCGACGAATTGTGTCGCGGTGCGGTCCTTTACGACTGCCAGCTGTTCGTCGGTCAGCGGATCGCTGGTGTCCGGGTCGGGATAGGGCGCGGCACCGCCGCCCTTGCGGATCGAATACACCCAGTGGCCGTAGGTGGAGGCGAGGTGCTTGGCGGTTTCGGTGTCGTCGGCCACCACCACGTCGGCGGAGGCCACCACGTAGGGCTTCGACAGCGTCGCCGACGGCCTGAACGCCGCGCGATAGGCGTCGACGGCGTCCAGCGCGGTAGCGGGCGTGATGTGATAGCTGGCCACGAACGGCAGCCCGTTGGCGCCCGCCACCTGCGCGCTCTGCCCCTTGCTGCTGCCGAATACCCACGGCGTCAGGCTGGTTCGCTCACCGGGGACGGCGTGCAGGTCGTAGTCGCCGACCCGGTAGCAGCCGTTGAGCATGGCGAGGATGTCGTCGACCTGGTCGGCGAAGTCCGGCGAAACCGCCTCGGGCTGCTGCAGCACAGACATCTGTGCGCGCAACCGGTCGGTGATGATCGTCCGGATATCGAACGGCGGCGGCACCACGACACCGTCGACGTCGCGCCATTCCGTCGGCAGTTCACGCTTGGGTTTGGGTTTCGCGCCGTCGGCCGGCTTCTTGGCGGCCTCGCGGCGTCGCTGCCCGGATCGGCCGACGCCGAGGTCGATGCGGCCGGGGTAGAACGAATCGAGCATCGCGAAGCTCTCGACGGCAGACGTAGCCGTCGTATGGCCCAATTGCACTGCGCCGGCGCCGACGTGGATGTGTTCGGTGGCCGCGGCGATCTGGCCGATCAGCACCGCGGGCGACGAGCTGGCGACCGCGACGAAGTGGTGCTCGGCGATCCAGTACCGCTTGAATCCCCATCGTTCGGCGTGCTGCGCGAGATCGATGGTGTTGCGCAGCGCAGTCGCAGCGTCGCTGCCCTCGCTGATCGGCGACAGGTCGAGTATCGACATCGGCACGGTCATGTGGGTTCCACCCTGGTGTAGCGGTTGTCGGCGACGGGCAGACCGAGCCGCTCACGTAGTTGTTCACCGTCGCGGTACGCGGTGCGAAAGAGGCCTGCGCCCTGCAGTAGCGGCACCACGTCGTCGACGATGGCGGGCAGGTCGGTGCCATTGACCGCGGGCCGCAGCCGGAAGCCGTCAAGGCCGAGCCGCTGCCACCGGGTGAGAAGCTCGACCAACTCGGCGGGGCTGCCGTCGAAGACGAGCGCGTCGGAGCGCGCGTCGACGACACCGGAGAACGTGACGTAGACGTCGCCGTAGATCTTGAGGTCGGTGCCGCCTGCCTGCCTGATCTGGCCGATGATGGCGCGCGCGGATTCGTCGTCGTGTGGAGTGATGAAGACGACATCTGTACTGCGCGCAGCGAACTCGTAGACCGGCAGTTGGTGTGCCAACGCGGTGACGACGGGTTGTCCCTGGGGCGGCCGCGGGGTGATCGACGGGCCTTTCACCGAGAAGTACGTGCCGGTGAAGTCGATGTAGTGCAGCTTGTCCCGGTCGACGAACCGGCCGGTGGAACGGTCGCGGATCACCGCGTCGTCCTCCCAGCTGTCCCATAACCGGCGGGCCACCTCGACGGCGTCGGCGGCCTCGTCGAACAGATCGACGCCTGCGACGTCCCGGCGGCCGAAGAGCGCGGCCTCGTGCTCGGAACTACTGATCCGCACCTGCCAGCCAGCCCGGCCGTGGGAGACGAAGTCAAGCGTGGCAATGGCTTTGGAGACATGGAAGGGCTCGGTGTGGGTGACGGTCGCCACCGGGATGAGCCCGATGTGACTGGTGACGGGGGCGACCCGTGATGCGACGAGCACGGCGTCCGGCCTGCCTGCCAGCCACCGCGGGTCGATCTCGGGGCGGCGTCGACGCTGCGGGGTGAGCGCATCGTCGATCGTCACGAAGTCCAGCAGCCCGCGTTCGGCGGTGAGGGCGAGACCGGTCCAGTAGCGGCCGCTGGTGACGGGTTCGTTGTCGGCCCACTGCCGCCATGCCTCGGGATGCCAGCCGTAGCCGTCGAGAGCGACCGCGAGGTGCAGATGCTCGCTCATCGCGTCAGCTCCTTCAGAAATGCCAGCGGATAGACCTCGCCCTCGGCCGGAAGCGGCTCGTGGAGGCGCACATATCCTCCTGTCAGGTACAGCTCTTCGGCCTCGGGCTGCTTGTCCCCGGTGGTCAGGTAGATGCGGCGGTACCCGCGGGCAGCGATCTCGGATTCGAGTCGGGTCAGCAGTGCCTTCGCGTATCCCTGCCTTCGGTATCGGCTGTCGGTCCAGATGCGCTTGAGCTCGGCGGTTTCATCGTCGAACCGCCGGAACGCTCCGCCGGTCACAGGTTGGCCATCGCGCAGGCCGATCAGCAGCGCGCCGCCTGGTGGCGCGAACTCCTCGGCGGGATAGTTGCGCAGCCACTTGGCCACACCTTCCACCGGCGCGCGATAGCGACTGGCGTACTCCAGCGCCAGTTCCGCCAGCAGCGGTTCGGCCAGCGGGTCACCCTGGTCGACCGCCGTGAAGCGGAGTTCGTTGACGGCATGCGCGGACATCACTTAACTGTCTAACGCAGTTCGCAAACCCGCATTCCTTAACCCGGATTCGGGTCAGGGTGATCGGAAATCCCCGCAGGTCGTCGATTTTGCACCCAGGGTCGTGACAACGGCCGCACCACAGCCCTCCTTGCAAAATCGCGACCCACCGTCTGTTCGGCGCACCCCTTCCGCCGAAAACTTGACACCTGTAAAGTTTGGTTGCATGGACAACATCACCGGTAGGACCATCGCGATCACCGGCGCCGCCCGCGGCATCGGGTTCGCCACCGCCAAGGCGCTGCTGGCCCGCGGTGCGCGGGTGGTAATCGGCGACCGCGATGTGGCGTTCGGCGAATCCGCCGTCGCCGACCTCACCAAGCTCGGGCCGGTGTCGGGCTATCCGCTCGACGTCACCGATCGCGAGTCGTTCGCCACCTTCCTCGACAAGGCCCGCACCGATGGCGGCGGCCATATCGACGTGCTGATCAACAACGCAGGCGTGATGCCGATCGGCCCGTTCCTCGAACAGTCCGAGCAGGCGATCCGGTCATCGATCGAGGTGAACCTCTACGGCGTCATCGCCGGATGTCAGCTGGCACTGCCCGACATGATCGCGCGCCGCCGCGGGCACATCATCAACATCGCCTCGCTGTCCGGCCTCATCCCTGTCCCCGGCCAGGTGGTCTATGTCGGCGCGAAGTTCGGTGTCGTCGGCCTGACCGCAGCGCTCGCCGACGAGGTCGCCCCGCACGGCGTCGACGTTTCGGTCATCATGCCGCCGTTCACCAACACCGAGCTCATCTCGGGCACCAACACCGGTGGGGGCATCAAACCGGTCGAGCCCGAGGACATCGCCAAGGCGGTCATCAAGACCTTGCAGAAGCCGAAAACCCATGTTTCCGTGCCGACTCCGCTGAGGTTCACCGCCCAGGCCGCACAGATGCTCGGTCCGCGCGGCCGCCGCTGGCTCAACAGGAAACTGGGCCTGGATTCAGTGTTCCTGAACTTCGACCGCACCAAGCGCGAGAGCTACGAGCAGCGCGCGCGGTCCGCTCAGGGTGTGGTCGAATCCCCGGACCGGTAGGCCTCGATCGCGTCGATGCGCTCGAAGAACTCGTCGGGTGTCACCGGCTGATCGTCTGCTGTGCCAACGGGGATCACATGAACGAACTCCGCGTTCTCCGCCACATGCATCCAGATCGTCGTCACCGGTTCGAAGCCCTCGCCGACCTCTGCGCCTGACGGCGGGTAGAACCAGATGACGAACTCCTCGTCGGACTGGTCATCGTCGAAAGCCCAGCCGCGCTCGGTGATTCGCGCATCGAAGCTCTCCAAACCCTCGACGAGTTCGACGCCGTCGGCGATCCCGTCCAGCACCGTGTCGGGGATCCAGTTCGCATCTCGCTTTGCTCGCCGCTTGCTGCGACGCGCTTTCTTCGATTCTGCCTTCGCCACCTAGCCCAGCGCCCGGTCCAGATCGTTGATCAGGTCCTCGGTTCCCTCGAGCCCCACCGAGACCCGGACCACGCCGTCGCCGAGGCCGATAGCGGCGCGACCCTCCGGCCCCATCGCCCGATGTGTGGTGGTGGCCGGATGGGTGACCAGTGACTTGGCATCGCCGAGGTTGTTGGAGATGTCGATGATCTTGAGCTTGTCGAGCACCTCGAACGCGCGTTCCTTGGTGCCGCCCTTGAGTTCAAACGTGATAACCGTTCCGCCGCCGGTCATCTGACGCTTAGCAAGGTCGTATTGCGGATGCGACTCGAGGAACGGGTAACGCACCCAGCTGACGGCGGGATGGTTCTCGAGGAACTGGGCGATGCGCTGCGCGGAATCGTTGCTGTATTGCACCCGCACCGCCAGCGTCTCAAGGCCCTTCAACAACACCCATGCGTTGAACGGGCTGAGCGCGGGGCCGGTGTGCCGCATCAGCTTCTGCACCGGCTCGTCGATATAGGTCTCGTCGCCCAGGATCGCGCCGCCGAGCACGCGGCCCTGTCCGTCGATGTGCTTGGTGCCCGAGTACACCACCACGTCGACGCCGAGCGGGAAGCCCTGTTGCAGAATCGGCGTGGCGAACACGTTGTCCAACACCACTTTTGCGCCTGCACCGTGCGCCATCTCGGACACCGCGGCGATGTCGACCAGCGACTGCATCGGGTTGGACGGAGTTTCGAAGAACACCGCCTGCGTCGGCTTCGACAGCGCCTTCTCCCACTGCGACAGGTCTTCGCCGTCGACGAACTCCGTCTCGACGCCCCACCGCGGCAGGATCTCGTTGCACACCACGAAGCACGAGCCGAACAGGCTGCGTGCCGCGACAAGCCGGTCGCCGGCGGCGAGCAGCGCGCCGAGCGACGTGAACACGGCAGCCATCCCGGTCGCCGTCGCGAAGGCCGCGGGGGCACCCTCGATCAGTCGCAACCGCTCCTCGAACATCGAGATCGTCGGGTTGCCGTACCGCGAGTACACGTACCGGTCGATCTCGCCGGTGAACGCCTTCTCCGCGTCGGATGCACTCCCGTACACATAGCCCGACGTCGGAAAGATCGCCTCGGCCGTCTCTTCGAAGCCGGTCCGAAGCAGGCCGCCGCGCACGCCGATGGTGGCCTGGCTGACGCCCTCAGGGAGTTCGGCCGGGATGCGTACCGAGGGGACCTCGCCGTCGGTGCTCATGCCTCGGCTCCCGCTCGCTCCGGTCCTCGTTCGTTCCTCACTGCGATCCTCACTCGCGCTCGCCGTCGGTGCTCATGCCTGCTTCCATGGCAGGCCGACGGCTTTCCACCCGGTTCGGCCGCGGTGTTTGTCCTCGTCGAGGTCGCCCTCGAATCCGTCCAACACGTTGTAGGACGGCGCGATCCCGGCTTCCGTCGCTGCCTTCGCGGCGCCGATCGAGCGGTTGCCGGAGCGACAAAGAAAGACCACCGGCCTATCGCCTGGCGCCACGCCTGCCGCGACCAGATCCTCGACGAAGCCGTCATTGCGGCTGCCGTCGGTCCGGTTCCACTCGACGTACACGACATCGCGGCCGAGAGCCGTCAGATCGGCCACGCCGACGAAACGCCATTCCGCGTCGGTCCGGCAGTCCACGAGCACGGCCTGGGGGTCATCGTTGAGAATTTTCCAGGCCTCTTCAGGGGTGATGTCTCCCGCGTAGCTCACGATCGCGAGTGTCCCATACCTAACTGGGACCGGTCGAACAGACCTTCCACGCCCCGGCCTCACGTACGAAGGTCATCGGAACAGGCTTTTTGTCGTCCGGCGCCTTGTCGAAGTGATACGTGACGGTCGCAGTCGCCCGGTCGCCGTCGATCTTCACATCGGTGACGTCGTCGACGAACCGAGCACCTCGTTTCGCCGCCGAATCACGTTGATGTGCAAGAACATCGGCTTCCTTGCCGCGCTCCTTTTCGCAGGTGTAGCTGCCGAAATCGGCAAAGCTCTGCCGCTGCAGCGCGTCGTTCTGGCCGACGGCGGCCATGCCGATCTTCTGGTCCTCCGGTGTTCGGTCGGCACCGAAGACGCTGAACAACCAGATTGCGATCACGACGATCACAATGATTGCCAGCGCCCCGAGGAACGGGGCCATCGTCGGCCGGTCGGGTGAGGATTCTTCCGGCACGGCTACCAGAGTTTGCGCAGTACGCCGGTCACCCGGCGCACCCTGTCCCTGGCGGTGGTCACATCCGGCGCGGTGGCAAGCGCAAGGCCGAGTCGACGCCGGGGTTCGGTCTCGTCGGGCCTGTTGAAGAGCCGGGCATCGCTTTCCGCGACGGCCAGCGCGTCGCCCAGTACGGCGTTGAGGTTCTCGGGTGCGATGTCCACCGGTGCCGACTCGGCACCCGCGTACGTCACCTCAGCGGCGCCTGGCGAAACCATGATGGTATCCACCTGCAGCCCCAGGATCGCCCGTGCATGGAGTTCGAACTCCGAAAGGCGTTGCGAGCGAAGCGTTACCAGGCCACTGTCGTGCGGCCGCATGCGAACGTCGGAGAAGTACACCTCGTCGCCGCGCACCAGCAGCTCGACGCCGAAGACGCCGCGGCCTCCGAGCGCGTTGACGATGCGCGCTGCGATCGACCTCGCGGCGTCGAGCGCGGGAGCCGAGAGAGGCTGCGGCTGCCATGCCTCAAGCAGGTCACCGTCGCCCTCGCGGTGTCCGATGGGCTCGCAGAAGTGCAGCGCGGGCCCGGTAGGTCCGGTGGTCCGCACCGTGATCAGGGTGATCTCGAAGTCGACCTCGACGACCGTCTCGGCGAGCACCCGGTTGTGCGGCACCCGGCCCGCCGACACGGCGCGCTGCCAGGCCGCATCGACGTCGTCACCACGCAGCAGCACCGACTGACCCTCGCCTGGCACGCCCGCGACCGGCTTGACCACCAGCGGAAAGCCCGCGTGTGCTGCCACCGCGCCCAGCTCGTCGACCGAGCCGGCGAACCAGAACGGAGCAGTCGGAAGGCCCAGTTCGTCGGCGGCCAGCCTGCGCATACCCTCGCGATCCTGGGTCATCCGCACGCTGCGGGGGGTCGGGAACACCTCGATGCCGCGCTCGGCCGCGGCCACCAGTGCGTCGACCGCGATGACGCCGGACTCGGCGACCACATACAGCGGGTTGGCCCGTTCGATGATCGCGGTGAGCGCATCGGCGTCGTTCATCTTGACCACAGCCGCGCGATCGGCGACGCCGTGTGCGGGCGCGTTCGCATACCGGTCGACGGCAACCACCTCGCGGCCCAGCCGCTGAAACGCCAGGGTCAACTCTCGGCTCAATTCACCGGAGCCGAGCAGCATCACCGCTTTCGGATCGTCGCGCTGCGGCGTCGGTTCGCTGTCGGTCGGCTCTTCGTCCGGTATGTCCTCGGGCTCGAGGGACTCAGTGAATTCGGTGGATTCAGTCATCGCCCGTCAAGACTGCCAGATCTTCAGCCGACCCGAAGGTCGATATAGCACCATCGCCAGTCCTCGCCCGGCTCGATCGATCTCATGACAGGGTGGCCGGTCAGTCGGAAGTGTTCGCTGGCGTGCAAATGCGGGCTCGAGTCGCAGCAGCCGACGTGGCCGCACGTCATGCACATCCGCAGATGCGCCCACGTGTTCTCGCCCAGATCGGCACAATCCTGGCATTCTCCGGGAGTAAGGGGCTCGGGCCCCAAGGTTGCAGCCGAGAGATGCGGACATGTGTTGGGCGCTGCGGGCGCCTTCGAATCGCGTCCGCGTGACCTCTTGCGCATGCTGACCAAGGATAGGAGGTGGGTGCGACGTGCAAGGCTCCCTGCTCGCGGTGCTGGTGTTATCGGTCCTGCTTGCCGCGCTCGCGCGCCGCTTCGACGTTTCGGCGCCGCTGGCGCTGGTGGTCGCCGGACTGGTGGCGAGCACCATCCCCGGGTTCACCCACATCGACCTCGAACCCGATCTCGTCCTCTACGTCCTGCTGCCGCCCCTGCTCTGGTCGGCGGGCCTGGAGAGCAGCTACGTCGGGCTGAAGAACAACCTGCGCCCGATCGGGCTGCTGGCCGTCGGACTGCCGTTGGCGACGGCCTTCGCCGTCGGATTCGTCGCATACAAGACTGTGCCTGACCTGACCCTTGCGGCCGGTCTCACCCTCGGTGCGATCGTCGCGCCGCCGGATGCGGTCTCGGCTACGGCGATCGGGCGCAGGCTCGGGCTGCCACGCCCGATCATGACGCTGCTCGGCGGCGAAAGCCTGCTCAACGATGCGACGGCGTTGACGGCCTACAAAGTGGCGCTGGCCGCCGCCATCGGCGCGGCGGCGACCTGGGGCAGCGGTCTGACGACGTTCGCGCTGGCCGCGGGCGGCGGAATCGTGATCGGCCTGGCGCTTGGCTTCGTCATCGCCTTCATCCGGTGGCGGCTCAACGACCCGCTGGTGGAAAGCGCCGTCGGTCTCATCGCGCCGTTCGTCATCTACCTCGCCGCCGAGGAGGCCCACGGCTCCGGTGTGCTCGCCGTGGTCGTCGCGGCCCTCATCCTCGGTCAGAAGTCCTTTCATGCCGGCTACGAGACCCGGCTGCAGGACCAGGCGGTGTGGAAGGCCCTTCAACTCGTCCTCGAGTCGTTCGCATTCCTGATGATCGGCCTTCAGCTGCCTGGCGTCATCGACGAGATCGAGGGCATGCCGTTCACGACGATGGTGACGTATTCGGCCGCGGTGCTGGCGACCGTCATCGGGATCCGGATCGTGTGGATGTACGCGTTCGCGTTTCTGCCGAGGATGCTCTCGCCGCGCATCAGGGCGCGTGAGACGGCGCCGACGAGAGCGCAGGTCTTCGTCGTGGCGTGGGCGGGTATGCGCGGTGTGGTCTCACTGGCGGCGGCGTTCGCGGTGCCGCTCACCACGCTGTCGGGTGACCCGTTCCCCGGCCGCAGCCACATCGTGTTCCTGACGTTCGTCGTCGTGATCGGCACGCTGCTGCTGCACGGCCTGACAATGCCGTGGCTGATCAGGCGGCTCGGCGTGCAGGGCGACGAGGCCCGCACCGACGCGATCGCCGCGGCCGCCGCACAGGAGAAGGCCGCCATCGCTGCGGCTGCCCGACTCGACGAACTACTGGCGGAACCCGATACGACTGAAGCTGAGCGCGCCGCAGAAGTGTTGCGGGCCTGGAACACTCGGCGTCGGAACTCTGCGTGGGAGCGACTCGGCCGAACCGCGGAGGAGATCGGCGAAAGTCCGACGGCGGCGTTCCGGCGGCTGCGATTGGAGATGCTGGCCGCCGAGCGCGAGGCGTTCATCGCGGAGCGCGACAGCGGACACATCGACGACGAAGTGCTGCGATCGGTCTTGCACGGACTGGATCTCGAGGAAGCGACGCTCAACCGCACATAGCGCACGCGAGGAGCAAAAAGGAAGAAGCCGGGAGCTGTAATCTCTTCCCACTTCAACATATATCGCATAGGGGGCCTTGCGGCAAGACCCCCCGCATGCTCCACAATCGCTGACCATGACCCGTATTTTGTTGTCTACCTGGGGTTCACGCGGAGACGTCGAGCCGATCATGGCATTCGCGATGCGACTGCAAGAGCTCGGCGCGCAGACGCGGGTATGCGCACCGCCGGACTTCGCCGAACTCGCCGAGCGGGCGGGTGTCGAGCTCGTCCCGCTCGGCGAATCGCTGCGTGAGCTCTTGCACGGGCCGAAGCCGCTGACGCCTGCCGACGCCCCGCGGATGGCGGCCGCCCTTGTGGATATGCAGTTCGGCACCGTGGCCGAGGCCGCAGAAGGATGTGACGCGGTGGTCGCGTCCGGGCTGCTGCCCGCCGGACTTCGAACGATCGCCGAGGTGCACGGCGTGCCGTACGTGCTCGCGGCGCTGCACCCGTGCCCGATCCCGTCACCACACCACTCACCACTGTCGCGGCCTGGCAAGCCGTTTCCACCAGGCGCGGACAACCGGGCGCTGTGGGCGGTCGACGCCGAACGGGTGCAGGCGCTCTACGGCGATCCGCTCAACACGCATCGGGCGGCGCTCGGACTGCAACCGGTGGACAACGTGCGCGACCACGTTTTCACCGACCGCCCGTGGCTGGCCGCCGACCCGATACTGGCGCCATGGCCGGGCTCGCCGGACTTCGACCCCGTGCCGACCGGAGCGTGGATCCTGCCCGACGACCGTCCGCTACCTGGCGATCTGGCGGCTTTCCTCGATGCGGGCACGGCCCCGGTCTACCTGGGTATGGGCAGCGTGCGCGCCCCGGAGGACGTCGCAAGAATCGCCATCGGGGCCATCCGTGCGCACGGTCGTCGTGTTGTCGTTTCTCGCGGCTGGGCCGATCTGGCATTGATCGACGACGACGACGATTGCTTCGCCATCGGCGAGGTCAACCACCAGGAACTGTTCACCCGGGTCGATGCGGTGGTGCACCACGGCGGGGCGGGCACCACGACGACGGCAGCGGCGGTGGGTGTGCCCCAGGTGGTGATCCCCCAGATCGCAGACCAGCCGTACTGGGCACGACGGGTGGCCGACCTCGGCGTCGGCGCCGCGCACGACGGCCCCACGCCGACGCACGAATCGCTGTCGGCCGCGCTGGAGGCGGCAATGAGCGACGAGATACGCACGCGAGCGACCGCAATGGTGGGCAGGATCCGCACCGACGGCGCGGCGGTGGCCGCCAGGCGGCTCGTCGATTGAGTACCTGAAATATTGGTTTCATGACCGGTCGCATCTCATGGCTGCTGGCGCTTGCCGTGCTGATCGCCTCCGGCGCGCTGCTGGGGTTGATCGGTAGCGACGCCTCCGGCGAGCAGTCGCCCGTTCCCGTGCCGACCGGCGCCGAGTCGACACGCGCGAACGACGTGCGTGCGCAGCTGCCCGGCGGTGACCAGGTACCGGCCATCCTGGTCTTCAGCCGTCCCGACGGTGCCGTGCTCACCCCCGCCGACCTGGGTGCGATCAAACAGCAACCCGTTGTGGTGGCCGACGACGGAAAGGCGGCCGTGGCGACCGTGCCGTTGGGCGCCGAGCTTTCCGGGTTCGCGCTCAACGATGCGGTGAAGGATCTGCGTCAGTCAGCAGGCGACGGTCTGCCCGACGACCTGCGGGTCGAGGTCACCGGCGGCCCCGCGTTCGGCGCCGACATCGCGAACTCGTTTTCCGGGGCCAACATCACACTGCTCGCGGTGACCGCACTGGTGGTGGCGCTGCTCCTGATCGCCACCTACCGCTCGCCGGTGCTGTGGCTGGTCCCTCTCGCGGTGATCGGCTTCGCCGATCGCGTCGCGGCCGTCGCCGGAAGCGCCGTCGCGCAAGGGTTGGGGATGACGCCGGACGGCTCCACCGCAGGCATCACCAGCGTGCTGGTGTTCGGGGCGGGCACCAATTACGCGCTTCTGCTGATCTCGCGTTACCGAGAGGAACTGGGCCGCAACATCGATGAGCGCTCGCGCGAAGAGCGTGTCCCGGCTCACCGCGACGCCCTCGAGGTTGCCGTCCGCCAGGCGGGGCCCGCGATTCTGGCCAGCAACGCCACCGTGGTGCTCGCGCTGCTGACATTGGTGCTCGCATCGTCGCCGAGCACGCGCAGCCTTGGCGTGCAGGCCGCCGCCGGACTGGTTGTCGCGGCGGCGTTCGTGCTGCTGGTGCTGCCGCCCCTGCTCGCGCTGTTCGGGCGGCGGCTTTTCTGGCCGTTCGTGCCGCAGCTCGGCGCGAAACCCCTTACCGACAGCGGTATCTGGCATCGGGTCGCCGAGGCGGTGGCCCGCAGACCTGGCCGCGTCACGACGGCGGCGATCGCCGGGCTCGTACTGCTGTGCCTCGGTCTGGCCACCACCCCTGTCGGCCTGTCACAGACCGAGCAGTTCCGCGTGCAGGCGGAGTCGGTGAGCGGTTACCACACACTCGCCGCCCACTTCCCCAGCGGGCTGACCGATCCCACCCGCGTCATCGCATCGACCACCAAGACCCGGGAGGTCGAACAGGCGATCACGTCGACCCCTGGCGTTGTTTCGGCGAACCCGGCAGGTGCGCCTGCCGATGGTCTCAGCCAGTGGTCGGTGGTGTTGAACGCCGAACCCGCATCCGACGATGCCTTCAGAACCGTTGATGCTCTGCGTGATTCGGTCCACACCGCAGATCCGGGCGCGTTGGTCGGTGGGTCGGACGCCCAGGCGCGCGACGCAGGCGCGGCAGCGGCAAGAGATCGTCTCATCATCATCCCGGCCATCCTCGCCGTGGTGTTCATCGTGCTCTACGTGCTGCTCCGATCGGCCCTTGCTCCGCTGATCCTCGTCTCCGTGACCGTGCTCAGCGCGCTCGCGGCGCTCGGCCTCGGCGGCTGGGCGAGCGTGCATGTCTTCGGTTTTCCCGCCCTCGACAACACCGCCCCGCTGTTCGCGTTCCTGTTCCTGGTGGCGCTGGGTGTCGACTACACGATCTTCCTCGTCACCAGGGCCCGCGAGGAGACCCCGGAGCACGGCACCCGGCAGGGCATCATCCGTGCGGTTTCGGCGACGGGCGCGGTCATCACAAGCGCGGGCATCGTCCTTGCGGCGGTGTTCTGCGTACTCGGCGTGCTGCCGCTGATCGTGCTCACCCAGGTCGGCATCATCGTCGGCCTCGGCATCCTGCTGGACACCTTCGTCGTGCGGACCGTGATCATCCCCGCGCTGTTCACACTGATCGGGCAGCGGATCTGGTGGCCCGCCCTGCGAGATACGGGCTACGGTTCCACCGGTGGAAAGACACATGGTCGACACCGCGCTGGGGCGGTTAGGGGTACAGACTCGCGGTGACGGCGAGGCGGTGATGTTCTGGCCGAGCCTGCTCATGACCGGCGATATGTGGGCGGCCCAGGCCGAGCACTTCGCCGACCGCTGCCGCGTCATCCTGGTCGACCCACCGGGGCACGGCCGAAGCGAGAAGCTCACCCAGATGTTCGACTTCGCCGACTGCGCCCGCAGTATCGTCGACATCCTCGATGCGCTCGGACAGCAGCGGACGCACTTCGTCGGCAACTCGTGGGGCGGAATGATCGGCGGCACGTTCGCCGCGATGTACCCCGATCGAATCGCCCATGCCGTGCTGATGAACTGCACCGCATCGGCCGCGGGCACCCGGCAGAAGGTCGAGTACGGACTCCTGCTGCAGTTGGCGAAGATGCTTGGCGGCGTGCGGCCGCCGCTGACCCGATCGGTGCTCAAGGCATTCCTCGGACCGACCACCTTTCGCAGCCGTCCCGCAGTCGTCTCGTTCGTCCGCGAAACGGTGCAGGAGGTCGACATCGGGTCCGGGGCATGGGCGGTGAAGAGTGTGGTGCCCGCCCGACCCGACCAGCGTTCGCTGTTCGCGAAAATCTCGACACCGGTTCTGGTCGTCGCGGCTGCCGAGGACGCGACGTTCCCAGTGCCAGAAACCCTGGCGATGGCCGAGGCGATACCAGGTTCCGCGGTCGCGGTGCTCGACGGCGTCGCCCATCTGGCCGGTCTGGAGAACCCGTCGTTGGTGAACAACCTGATCGATGAGTTCGTCTTCCGCGGGTAGCGTCGAACCATGACTCACACCGATGCCGCCCCCCGCGGCGGCGCCGCCGAGTTACCACCGCTGCACATGCGCCGCGATTCGTTCAGCCCGATCGCGGAGCTTCGGGAGATCCGCGAATCCGAAGGCGTGCGCGAGTTCACCAGCGCATTCGGCACGCAGGTGTACCTGATCACCCGGCACGACGACATCAAGGCCGTGCTGTCCGACCACGAGCGGTTCTCCAACGCGCGTCCGCCCGGCTTCGCCGTGCAGGGCGTCCCGCAGCCCACCCCGGAGGAAGAGGCCACCGCACGGGCGGGCAACCTGCTCGGCCTCGACCCACCCGAACATTCGCGGTTGCGCCGCATGCTGACACCGGAGTTCACCCACCGGCGGATGAAGCGTCTCGAGCCAAGGATCGTCGAGATCGTCGACAAGCAGCTCG
This sequence comes from uncultured Mycobacteriaceae bacterium, assembly GCA_902826815.1. Lineage (GTDB taxonomy): Bacteria > Actinomycetota > Actinomycetes > Mycobacteriales > Mycobacteriaceae > Mycobacterium. The sequence goes on along the minus strand of CADEGF010000043.1, from coordinate 49,393 downwards.
ACGAGATGGAAAGTGCCGGTCCGCCAGCCGATTTGGTGGAACACTTCGCGCTGCCGATCCCGTCGCTGGTGATCTGCGAACTGCTCGGCGTGCCGTACGACGACCGTGGGGACTTCCAGCGCCGCAGCGCCAAGCAGCTGGACTTCTCGATTCCGATAAACGACCGGCTCGACCTGCAGCGGCAGGCGCGTGCGTACATGACGACGCTGGTTGCGCGGGCGCGCAGGCAGCCGGGCGACGACATCCTCGGCATGCTGGTGCGCGAGCACGGTGACGAGCTCACCGACGACGAGCTCGTCGGCATAGCGGGACTGCTGCTGCTCGCAGGCCACGAGACCACATCCAACATGCTTGGCCTCGGCACCCTGGCACTGCTGCGCCACCCCGGGCAGCTCGCCGTCGTGCGCGACGACCCCAACTCCGTGGCACCCGCGATCGAGGAGCTGCTGCGCTGGCTGTCGATCGTGCAGACCGCGATTCCCCGCATCACCACCACCGATGTCGAGGTTGCGGGCGTGACGATCCCAGCGGGGAAACTGGTCTTCCCGTCGATGCCGTCGGGGAACCGCGACGGCGACTTCATCAAGTCACCGGATGCGCTCGACATCGCGCGCGGTGCGCCAGGTCATCTGGCGTTCGGGCACGGCGTGCACCACTGCCTCGGTGCTCCGCTGGCGCGGATGGAGATGCGCATCGCGTTCCCCGCACTGCTGCGCCGGTTCCCGAATCTGGCTCTGGCAGAAGACTTCGCCGATGTGCAGTTCCGCAGCTGGAACTTCATCTACGGGTTGAAGTCACTGGAGGTAGGGTGGTGATGGCCCCTTGAAGATCAGAGCCGATCGCGACGTCTGCATTCAGGCGGGTAACTGTGTGATGGTCGCCGACAGCCTCTTCGACCAGGACGACGACGGCATCGTGGTGGTGCTCGTCGACGAGATTCCCGACGGCGAGGAGGACAAGGCGCGCGAGGCCGTCAAGCTCTGCCCCTCGCAGGCGCTGACGATCGCCGACTAATCCCCGCGATCCAGGTCGATCACACCTGCCCGCACCAGCAGCAGCACGCTGACCACAAGCACCCAGATCGGAAACGCCAACGCCAGCCACATGCTGACGTCGCTTGCGAGGATGAGGCCAAGCGCCACAAGGTAAGTCACGATCACCAACCAGCGCGGCATCAGGCCGGTCTTCAGCCAGATGGTCGCCAGCGAGATCATGAAGACGGCAGCCATCCGCAGCGCGTAGGTCTTGGACACCGCGAGCAGCACCATCTGGCCGAACGTCGCCACCTCGGAATGCGCTGCGGGATCGGTGACGAGGCTGTTGGTGGCCTCGAGGCCCGCGCCGACCCCCATCGTCACGAACATCATCGCAAGGAACAGCAGCCCGCTGCCGATGAACACCGTCGAGAAGAACTTGTCCTCGAACTTGCCGAACCCGTCGCGCACGACGCCGATGAACCACAGAAACGCAATGCCCGCGAACGGCATCAGCGCGGCGGCGATCTTGATGTTGGTGCTACCCGCGATCAGCCACTGCGAGCCCTCCTGGGCGCCCTCGGGCAGCGCGAGCCGGACCAGGACCAGCGAGGCGCCGAACAGCAGCGCGAACAGCACGCCGGCCACGGCCGCCGCACGCGGCGTGGACAGTCGGCGCAGATGCCGCGCCGTCGTCACGGCTGACCCGCAAGCAGTCGGATCATCAGACCGTTGGCCTCGGCAAGCAGGTTGCCGTCGGGATCACGTAACTCGGCGTTGACGAACGCCTTTCGGCCCTCGGTATCGGCGACCCAGCCGCGCATCGTCAGAGGAGTGTCGATCGGAGTCACCTTCCTGTAGTCGACATGCAGGAAACCGGTGCGGCTGATCGGCCGTCCGGAGGCGTGGATCACCATGCCGAACATCGAGTCGAACATCAGCGGCAGCACTCCGCCGTGTACCGCGTAGTTGCCGCCCACGTGAAAGCGGCTGAACTGCACGGTCAACTCGACGGCGTAGGCGTCGAACTTCGTCACCCGGTAGGGCGGCATCAGCAAGCTGCCCGAACCCGGCAGGTCGGGCACCCGGTTGGCCGGGCCGACGCCCTCGGCCGCCTCGAACGGGTCGAGCAGTTTCACCACTGCTTCCGCGTGGTCGGCGGCCTTGTCCCAGGTGTCGCTGTCCGGATCGGCGGAAACCGCGAGGTCCTGTGCGCGTCGCATCGCCGTGAGGAACCGGGCGAAACCCGGACCGGGTTGCGCCGCTTGGAAGTTCGGGAAACCACCGTGCCTGTCGTAGTCGGGATCGACAAGCCGCGGATCGTCCGTCACGGGCGGGGCGCCAGGACGTCGCGGCGCACGATCGTCTGCTCGCGGCCAGGACCAACGCCGATGCACGAGATGTGGGCACCTGCAAGCTCTTCCAGCCGCAGCACGTAGTCGCGGGCCTTCGCAGGCAGGTCGTCGAACTCGCGGGCGTCTGAGATGTCCTCCCACCAGCCCGGCATCTCCTCGTAGATCGGCTCGGCGATTCCGATGTCGCTCTGCGTCATCGGCATATCGTCGGTGCGCTTGCCGTTCACGGTGTACCCGACGCAGATCGGCACCGTCTCAAGGCTGGACAGCACGTCGAGCTTCGTCAGGAAGTAGTCGGTGATGCCGTTGACCCTGGTGGCGTAGCGGGCGATCACCGCGTCGAACCAGCCGCAGCGACGGCGCCTCCCGGTCGTCACGCCGACCTCGCCGCCGGTCTTGGACAGGTACTCGCCCATCTCGTCGAACAGCTCGGTCGGGAACGGACCCGAGCCGACCCTTGTGGTGTACGCCTTCAGGATCCCGAGCACCGTCGTGATGCGCGTCGGCCCGATACCCGATCCGACGGCCGCGCCGCCCGCGGTCGGGTTCGACGATGTGACAAAGGGATACGTGCCGTGGTCGACGTCGAGCAGCGTGCCCTGCGAACCCTCGAGCAACACGATCTCGCCGTCGTCGAGTGCGACGTTGAGCTGCCGTCTGGTGTCGGCGATTCGATGCTTGAAACCTTCGGCGTTGGCCAGCAGGTCGTCCAGCACCTCCGCGGGTTCGAGCGCCTTGCGGTTGTAGATCTTGACCAGCACCTGGTTCTTGAATTCCAGTGCGGCCTCGATCTTCTGGGCCAACTGCTGCTCGTCGAGCACATCGGCGGCCCTGATCCCGATGCGGGCGATCTTGTCCTGATAGCACGGCCCGATGCCGCGGCCGGTGGTGCCGATCTTCTTGCTGCCCGCGTACCGCTCGACGACCTTGTCCATGGCGACGTGATACGGCATGAGCAGATGCGCGTCGGCCGAGAGCAGCAGACGTTCTGTGTCGACGCCACGGTCCTCGAGGCCCTTGAGTTCGTCGAGCAGCACGCCAGGATCGACGACCACACCGTTACCGATCACGTTGGTGACGCCGGGTGTGAGGATGCCCGACGGGATCAGGTGCAGTGCGAAGTTCTCGCCCGTCGGCAGTACGACGGTATGACCGGCGTTGTTGCCGCCTTGGTACCGCACGACCCACTGGACGCGGCCACCGAGCAGATCGGTGGCCTTACCTTTGCCCTCGTCGCCCCACTGGGCGCCGATGAGCACTACTGCCGGCATGGCGTTTCTCCCGCTTAAAGTGATTCAGCCGGTGAGCCACTGTATCCGACCTGGTCCCCCTGGACCGCTAGGAGCCGCGTTGATCATCACTGATGTTGTGGTGTTGCTGTTCGGCGGCAGATCCCTGCCCCGCCCGTTGGCCGGGCTCGTGGTCGCGCCCGTGGCCGGACCCGACGACATCGATTCGGCGGTCGGCGACTGCGGGCGGCTGATCGTCGTCGGCACAGAGGCCGACCTCGCCTCGGTGCTGACCCGGCTGCTGCGGACCGAGCGGCTCGACGTCGAGGTGGGCCACGCCACCGGATGGAGGTCAGCGCGGCGGGCGCGCAACGGCACCGCCCGCCGGGTGCCGCTGATCCGTGACGACACCGGCCACGTCATCGTCGGCGCCGCCGAGTGGCGCGGTCCCGGCGGCGAACCGTTGCACGGAGAGGCGATCGTCGACGACACGCAGCTGTTCGACGGCGAGGTCGCAGGCATTCGCATCGAGCCGACGCAGGCGGTACCAGGGTTGCGGGCGTGCGTTATTCGCCCAGGCAGAAGCCGGTGGGTGGGCGGGCGCGCCGCCCAGCTCGGTACGCCCGGCGCGGTCACAGTGCGCGACGGCGTCGAGGCACCAAAAATCGTTCGCCGATCTACGTTTTATCGCCACACGCAAGGCTGGCTGCTGGTGAGATAGGCGCGTGCGAATCATCGTCACCGGCGGCAACAGTGGCGTCGGCAAGGAGACAGCGGCGGCGTTGGCGGCCGCGGGCCACAGTGTGCTGATCGCGGCGCGGGACATCCCGAAGGCCGAGCGGGCCGCCGCAGACATGACAGGCGAGGTCGAGGTCGCCCATCTCGATCTGGCCGACCTGACCAGCGTGCGAAAGTTCGCCGACTCGGTGGAAACCGTCGATGTGCTCGTCAACAACGCGGGCGTCCTCGGCATGCCGCTCTCGCGCACCGCCGACGGCTTCGAGATGCACATGGGCACGAACTACCTCGGCCACTTCGCGTTGACCTGCCTTCTCGGCGACCGGATCACCGAAAGGGTCGTCTCGGTCACGAGCATGAGCCACATGTTCAGCAAGCTGCACCTGGATGATCTGAACTGGCGCACCCGGCCGTACTCGAAATGGGCCGCCTACGGCCAGTCCAAGCTCGCGGTGATGCTCTTCACCGACGAACTCGCCAGAAGGGGCGTCCGCGCCATCGTCGTCGATCCCGGCGGCGCCGATACCAACATCGTCCGCTACAGCGGCGGCTTCCTCGACTGGTCCTCCAAGCAGGCGTTCTTCAAGAACTTCCCGCAAAGCGCGAAGACCGCGTCCCAATCCACCGTCATGGGAGTGACGCAGGACGTCCCGGCCGGGACATATCTATGCCCGGTGTTCAAACAGTTCGGCAAGCCTCGAGTGACGAGGCCGTTGAGGAAGGCTCGCGACGCGCATACCGCGCAGCAACTGTGGAAGCTTTCGGCCGAACTGACCGAATGCGACTGGCCACGCTAGTTTCGTGAGGTGAATGTTCCCGTAGTTGCTGGATCGGTGCGGCCAAGCCCGGTCTTCCTGGCGATCGTCGCGATCACCGCCGGTGGTGGCGTAGTGGCGTGGATGGCGGCCGACAGCATCGAGCCGCTGGCCTATGTCGGGGTCTTCACGCTCGTCATCGCCGGCTGGGTCGTATCGCTGTGTCTGCACGAGTTCGCACACGCCTACACCGCATTCCGGTTCGGCGACCACGGTGTCGCGATGCGCGGCTATCTGACCTTGAACCCGCTGAAGTACACCCATCCTGTGCTCTCGCTGGTGATTCCCATCGTGTTCATCGCGCTCGGCGGAATCGGCGTACCGGGCGGGGCGGTGTACGTCCAGACGTCGTTCATGACCAAGAGGCAGAAGACGATCGTCAGCCTCGCAGGGCCGCTGACCAACGTTGCGTTCGCCGTGATCCTGCTGACGATCACGGCGCTGTTCTACGACCAGGACCACAACGTTTTCTGGGCAGGAATGGCGTTCTCCGGCTTCCTCCAGGTGACCGCGGCTTTGCTCAACCTGCTGCCGGTGCCGGGCCTCGACGGCTACGGCGCACTGGAACCGCACCTGAGCCCCGACACCCAACGCGCCCTTGCGCCCGCCAAAGCGTGGGGCCTGCTCGTGCTCTTCGTTCTGTTCATCGCATCGCCGCTCGGCAATTACTTCTTCGCGGTGGTCGCCTGGTTCGTCGACCTCTTCGGCGTCGAACGCTTCCTCGTCGGCAGCGGCCTGCGGCTCACCCAGTTCTGGTCTGCCTGGCTGTAGGGCGGCGCCTTGCGACATATGCGTCATTACGCATAGATTGGATCGCATGGGTGCGGGCCACGATCACGGAGGCGCCGACACGCGTGTCAGCCGGATGCTCATCGCGGCGGGCATCCTTTCGGTCTTCTTCGTCGTCGAGCTGACCACCGCGCTGCTGATCAATTCGATCGCGTTGCTGGCCGATGCGGGCCACATGCTGACCGACCTGGTGGCCATGTTCATGGGCCTGACCGCGGTGCTGCTTGCCCGGCACGGCAACGCGTCCGCCAAGCGGACCTACGGCTGGCACCGCGCCGAGGTGTTCACCGCGGTCGCCAACGCCGTGCTGCTGCTGTGCGTGGCCGGTTTCATCCTCTACGAGGCGTTCGAGCGGTTAGGTGACGCGCCCGACGTCCCCGGTGTGCCGATGATCGTCGTCGCGCTCGCAGGCCTTCTCGCGAACGCCGTCGTGGTGATGCTGTTGCGTTCCCATTCCGAGAGCAGCCTCGCGGTCAAGGGCGCCTATATGGAGGTCGTCGCCGACACCGTTGGCAGCATCGGCGTGCTGATCGCAGGCATCGTCACGGTCACGACCGACTGGCCATACGCCGACGTCGTGGTCGCCGTTCTCGTGGCGCTGTGGGTTCTGCCGCGCGCGATCTCGCTCGCGCGGGCGGCGCTGCGCATCCTGTCCGAATCCTCGCCATCCCACATCGACGTCCAGGAGCTGCGAAAGGCACTGTGCGCTCTCGACGGCGTCACCGAGGTGCACGACCTGCACGTGTGGACGCTGGTGCCAGGCAAGGACATGGTCACCGCGCACCTGACATCGACCTCGGATTCGGCGAAGGTGCTCGACGAGGCAAAGGCCGTGCTGACCGCTCGCGGGCTGGAACACGCGACGGTCCAGATCGAGACGCCCGACGCCGCAGGCGACTGCAACTGCGAGGCGAGCTGGTAGTTACGCCGCCGGTCGAGCCGACAATCAGGCCAAGCCCAGTTCGGCGCGCGCAGCGGGATCGCAGTCGTCGAGCAGATCGAGGCAACGCGCGTACTCGTCGGATTCGCCGATCGCGTCCGAGGCCTTTGCGAGCACCGCCACGCACCGCAGGAAGCCGCGGTTGGGCTCATGCGAGTACGGAACCGGCCCAAAACCCTTCCAGCCGTTGCGGCGCAACTGGTCAAGGCCGCGGTGATAGCCGGTGCGGGCATAGGCGTACGCGGTGATCACCTTCTCGTCGGCCAACGCATCCTCGGCGAGCGCCGCCCACGCCACCGACGCGGTCGGATGCGCGGCGGCGACGATCGCCGGATTCTCGTTGGCTGCCAGTTCCGCCTCTGCCGCACTGTCGCCGGGAAGACGAACCGGATCCGGTCCCAGAAGATCACCCATCCGCGTCATACACCTATTGTGCCGTGGGGCAATTAAGCTCGACTCATCAGACCGTCGAAGCTCGTCGGCACGGGAGGACTGCTGCAGGGATGTCGAACCCATCAGGGCCCGACCAGGGAGATGAACCGGCCGCGGAATCAGCGGACGGGCCGAACGACGCATCGGCTCCCGACGACGGTGCAGAGCAGCCTGCCGGGGAGACGCGGCCGCCGGAGGACGATCACGATGCCCCCACCGCGGCGGCGCCCGCCATCGACGACGACCAGGCGCCGATCGTCGAGGAGCACCCCACCGAGGTGATGGCGGTCGAGGAGACCGGCACACAGCACCCCGATTCTTCGCACGAGGAGCCGGAGGAGGAGCGGCGCTTCACCGCACCCTCTGGCATGGACTCGTCGGCGACGAAGTTCATCGAACGGGCGCCCGACCCGGCCACCGAGATCATCGCGACGCCGACACACCCGATCCCGCCCAACGGACCGGCAGCGCCGCAGATGATTCCGCCGCGCGGCGACGCGCCCCCGCCTCCGCCGCCTCCTGGTCGCCGACGCAGCTGGGGCTGGGTGGTGGCACTGGTGTTGGTGATCGCCGCGCTCGCGGCGGTCGCAATACTCGGCACCCTGTTGTTGACCCGCGGCTCCGATTCCAAGGAGTCGCAGGAGGAAAAGGTCCGCTCGACGATCGAGAACTTCGACGTCGCGGTGCAGAACGGCGACCTGGCGACGCTGCGCAGCATCACCTGCGGCACCACCCGCGACAGCTACGTGAACTACGACGACCGGGCCTGGGCCGACACCCACGCCAGGGTCGCCGCGGCCAAGCAGTACCCGGTGGTGGCCAGCATCGACCAGGTCGTGGTCAACGACGACCACGCCGAGGCCAACGTGACGACGTTCATGGCGTATGCGCCGCAAACCCGGTCCACTCGCAGCTTCGACCTGCAGTTCCGTGACGACCAGTGGAAGATCTGCCAGGCGCCGACCAACTAGCCGGCCGACACGCTCCTGCCCGCGCTGTGCAGGTCGTTGCACGCCTCGACGATGCGCTCCGACATCGAGGCCTCCGCCTTCTTCATGTAACTGCGCGGGTCGTAGACCTTCTTGTTGCCGACCTCGCCGTCGACCTTCAGCACGCCGTCGTAGTTGGCGAGCATATGACCTGCGACCGGGCGGGTGAACGCGTACTGGGTGTCGGTGTCGACGTTCATCTTGACCACGCCGTAGCGCAGCGACTCCTCGATCTCCGATTTCAGCGAGCCGGAGCCGCCGTGGAACACGAAGTCGAAAGGCATTGCCTCCTCGGTTAATCCGAGCTTGGCGGCGGCCACCTTCTGGCCCTGCTGCAGGATGTCGGGGCGCAGCTTGACGTTGCCCGGCTTGTAGACGCCGTGCACGTTGCCGAACGTCGCGGCCAACAGATACTTACCGTGCTCGCCCGCACCGAGCGCTTCGATGGTCTTCTCGAAATCCTCCGGCGTGGTGTAGAGCTTCTCGTTGATCTCGGCCTCGACACCGTCCTCCTCGCCGCCGACGACGCCGATCTCGATTTCGAGGACGATGTTGGCAGCGGTCGCCGCCGCCAACAGTTCCTTGGCGATCGTCAGGTTCTCGTCGATCGGCACCGCCGAGCCGTCCCACATATGCGACTGGATCAGCGGGTTGCCGCCGTCGGCCACGCGCTTCTGTGAGATCGCGAGCAGGGGCCTGACATAGGTGTCGAGCTTGTCCTTCGGACAGTGGTCGGTGTGCAGCGCGACCGTGACCGGGTACTTCTCGGCGACGATGTGCGCGAACTCCGCAAGCGCCACCGCGCCGGTCACCATGTCCTTGATCCCGAGCCCCGAGCCGAACTCCGCGCCGCCGGTCGAGAACTGGATGATGCCGTCGCTACCCGCGTCCGCGAAACCCTTCAGCGCGGCGTTGATCGTCTCCGAGGACGTGCAGTTGATCGCCGGGAACGCATACGAGTGCTCCTTGGCACGGGCCAGCATCTCTGCGTAGACCTCGGGTGTGGCGATGGGCATGGCAAGTCCTCTCCTGGGCAGCTCTCCACCCGCAGTATGTCAAGCCGCGGGACGCTGAGCAGGCCGTCGGTCGATCGCCGGTATCTTGGTTAGCCATGACCAGCACCACGGTGATGTTGATGCCGGATTTCCTGGACCCGATCAAGCTCATCGGCTACTTCGGCGCATGGGCCCTTGTGGGGTTGCTGGTGGTCATCTTCGTCGAGTCCGGCGTGCTCTTTCCCGTCCTTCCCGGCGACACACTGCTCTTCGTGGCGGGAATGCTGGCAGCAGGTACCGCGGCGGCAGGCCAGGCCAATTTCCAGCTGTGGCAGCTGCTTGTCTTCATCCCGATCGCCGCCGTCCTCGGCGGCCAGGTCGGCTACTTCATCGGCCGGTACGTGGGCACCACGATGTTCAAGCCCAACGCGCGGGTCCTCAAGCAGCGGTACTTGGACGAGGCCCACGCCTTCTTCGAACAACGCGGACCATTCGCGATCGTGATCGCGCGTTTCGTGCCGATCGTGCGAACCCTGGCGCCGATCACCGCGGGGGCCGCCAGGATGGGTTACGGCGTGTTCACCCTCTTCAACGTCGTCGGCGCCGTCGTGTGGGGCGTCGGCCTGACGCTTCTCGGATACGGGCTTGGTCAGTTCGAGATCATCCAGAAGCTACTGGAGCCGATCTTCATCCTCATCGCCGTCGCCTCCATCACGCCGATGATCATCGAATGGCGCAAGCGCAGGAAGGCAGGCAAGGCGTCCGGCGGGGCTACGGGCGAGCCTGCGGCCGAGCAACCATCCTGAGCACATCGAAGAAGTCACGCAGCCCTGCCAACGAGTGAGCAGGCAGGAACAGGTCGCAGAACGGCAGCGCGGCAGCCATGGAACCCGCGAGCGGTTCGAAGCCCGGTTGGGCGGCGCGCGGATTGAGCCACACCACCATCGCGGCCCGGCGCCGAACCCGCGCCAGCGCATGCTCCAACACATCCGGCGGGTCACTGTCCCACCCGTCCGACGCAATGATCACCACCGCGCCCCGCAGCGTGCTGCCGTGTGGTGCGGCCAGAAGGCGGCCGACGCAGCGGCCGAGGTGGGTACCGCCGTAGCGGTCGACCACCTTCGCATTGGCCCTCGCCAGCGCCACCTCCGCCGACCGGTGTGACAACGTCGGCGTCAACCGGGTCAGCGACGTCGAGAACGCAAAGACTTCGGGGCGAACCCCTTTCTGCCGCAGCGCGGCTGCCCGCATGAGATGAAGGTAGATCGTCGCGTAGGGGCGCATCGACCTGCTGACGTCGCACACCAGCACGACGCGCCGTGGCCGTTGGCGGGGGCGGGTTCGCCTCAGCCGCAGCACCTCGAATCCGGTCTCCCGTGCCGATCGCATCGACTCCCGCACGTCGATTCGTCGACCTCGGCGGTGCACCTCCCTTCGCATGCTGCGTCGCCGAGGCCAGCTTGCGGACAGCTGTTCCAGCCAGGTGCCGATGCGGCGCAGGTCGTCGTCGTCGAATCGATCGAACGGTTCGTCGGCCAGCGCGACCAGCCTGCTCGGCAGCGCGTCAGGCACCGCGGTCCCCTCATCGGAGAACTCGGCGGCCCGTATCGATGCCGGCAACGTCGTCCACGGCAGCCCGTCGGCTTCGCCGCTGCCGCCGTCGGCGCCCCGGTTGGCGGGCGCAGGAACGCCAAGCTGCCACGATCCGCGGTCCTCGGGCTGGATCCGGCGCGAAAACGCATCGGCGAAGATCGCGTCGAAAACCGCATCGAACAGGCCCAGGTCTTCGGCCCTATTGACCAGGCTCAGGCGCGCCGCCCAGTACAGCGCGGTGCGCGACTGCGGCGGGATGTGATGCATCGCCTGCACCAGGGTCGCGGGACCGTCGGCCGACACCGCAACGCCGCCACCGCGCAGCTTGGCCACCAACGCGACCGCGAAGGCCGAGAAGTCGACACCGCGCAGGATGAACGGCGCAGTCATCGGCTGCTGCGCCACCCCTTTCGGGCTATCCGCAGGCGTCCAAGCGTGAACACCACCGCCGCCATCAGGAAGGCACCCAAGACCGGCGGCCCGAACTTCTTCAATGCGCTGCCTCCAGCGAGCTGAATCAGGTCGATGGGCTCGGCCTCTTTTGTCGGAGCTTCGACCGCCGCAGGGGCTTGGCCGTTCTGAACAGGTGCAGCAGGCGGGGTGTCGGCGGCGAGCTTCGCTTCCAGCGATTCGACGAACTGCCCGAGGAGCTTCTCGGAGACCTGTTGGAGCATGCTGCTGCCGAACTGCGCCAGCTTGCCGACGATCTTCAGATCGGTGTCGACGGTGACCCTGGTGTGATCGCCTGCATCATGCAGTTGAGCCGTGACGGTCGCGGCGGCATTGCCGGTGCCGCGCGCTTCCTTACCCTTCCCGTCGATGACGGCACGATGCGTGGTGGCGTCCTGCTCGACGAAGTGAACCTTGCCGCTGAACTCGCTTGTCACGGGGCCGACCTTGACCTTGACCTTGCCAAGCACCTCATCGCCCTCGCGGCCGGTCATCGCAGCGCCCGGCATCAGGGGAATGACCTGCTCGAGATCGGTTAGGACGTTCCACGCATCCTCGATCGGGGCGTTGACGGTGAACTCGTTGGCAATCTTCACTGAGCGGTCCTCTCATTGCGGGCTGTATTCGGCGAATGCGTCGCCGATCAGGGAGTAGTCGTCGGGAGTCTTCGCCAGTGCGGCGAGAGCGGTCAGGCCGCGCTCGGCTTTCGCTTCGACGAGGTCTGCCACCCCGAGCGTCACAAGGGCAGTCACCCAGTCGATCGTCTCCGCCACTCCTGGTGGCTTGTCCAGATCGAGATCCCTTGTGTAGGCGATGAACTGAGCAGCGTGCTCGACCAGTGAACGGTCGGCACCCGGCACCGTGCGCCTCACGATCGCTACCGCTCGCGCAGGCTCCGGATAGTCGATCCAGTGATATAGGCAACGCCGACGTAGAGCGTCGTGCAGGTCGCGGCTGCGGTTGGACGTCAGCACCGCGATCGGCGGCCGCTCGGCAACGAACGTGCCGAGTTCGGGAACGGTCACCGACGCCTCACCGAGAAACTCCAGCAGTAGCGCCTCGAATTCGTCGTCGGCACGGTCGATCTCGTCGATCAGCAGCACCGGCGCGCCTGGCCCGCGGTAGCGGACGCACTGCAGGATGGGCCGGTCGACCAGGTAGTCCTCGGTGTACAGATCGGACTCCTCGAGGCCGCTGCCCTTGGCCTCGGCCAGCCGGATGGACAGCAGCTGTCGTTGATAGTTCCAGTCGTACAACGCCTCGGCGGCGGTCAGGCCCTCGTGGCACTGTAGCCGGATCAGCGGGGCATCGGTCACGGCGGCAAGCGTTTTCGCAGCGGTCGTCTTTCCCACTCCTGGCTCGCCCTCGAGCAACAACGGACGGCCCAGGGTGGCAGCCAGATAGATCGCCGACGCCGTGCCGAGGTCGAGCAGGTAGTCCTCGGCATCGAAGCGGGTGATCACCTCGTCGATATCGGCGAACGTGGTCACGTGCTGGTTCCCAGCCTGTCGACCCGGATCGCCTTGATCACCTCGGCCACGATGGACACCGCGATCTCGGCCGGTGTCTTCGCACCGATCGACAGCCCGACTGGTGTGTGCACCCTCGCACGCTCCGTTTCGGTCATGTCGAGCCCACTCAGAATCGACGTGCCGCGAACCCGACTGGCCACCAGCCCGATGTACCCGACGTCCGCGTCGAGCGCCGCACGGATCGTCTCGGCCTCTGGCCCACCGAGGCTCGCGATCACCACCGCCGTCGTGCCGACGAGATCGTCGGCGTCGCCGCTACGTGCGTCGTACCCCATTGCGGCGCATAGCTCCACCAACGATGCCGCGATCGGCGTGGCACCGAAAACCCGGACCAGTGGCGCAGGCACCTCAGGCACGAGGAAGATCTCCATCGCACCGCCGGAGAGACATGGATTGACGACGACGCACGCGCCGGGCGCCTCCGGGAAATGTACATCGCCGTCGGGCAGCACCCGCAGCAGCACGCTCTCATTGGTCTGCAGGGCGCCCATGGCGGCCTTGCGCACCGAGTTCTGTGCGCAGTGCCCGCCGACGAAACCCTCGATCGTGCCGTCGGACAACAGGATCGCTTCGTCGCCCGCGTGCGCGGACGTCGGCGGTGCGGCACGGACCACCGTCGCATGAACGAACGGCGTCCTCGTGCGCCGCAACTGCTGCGCCCGTTCGTCCATCCTCATCGCTGTACGCATCAGGCGCCTTCGCTAGATCGGCGGGGCGGAACGGCCCTGCATGGCTTCCCATACCCGAGACGGTGTCAGCGGCATGTCGGCGTGCCGAACACCGAACGGCGCCAACGCGTCGACAACTGCGTTCACCACGGCGGGCGGCGACCCGACGGTGGCGGATTCCCCGATTCCCTTCGCACCGATCGGGTGATGCGGCGACGGCGTCACCGTGTGTCCGGTCTCGAAGTGCGGCACCTCCATCGCGGTCGGAATCAGATAGTCCATCAGCGAACCGCCGAGGCAGTTGCCCTCCTCGTCGAACGCGATCATCTCCATCAGCGCCATGCCGATCCCGTCGACGAGCCCGCCGTGCACCTGACCCTCGATGATCATCGGGTTGATGCGGGTACCGCAGTCGTCGACGGCGAGGAAGCGCCGCACCTTCACCACCGCGGTGCCGGGGTCGATGTCGACAACACAGAAGTACGCGCCGTAGGGATAGGTGAGATTCTCCGGGTTGTAACAGATCTGGGCATCGAGACCGCCCTCAAGCCCCTCGGGCAGATCACCGGCGCCGTGTGCGCGCATCGCGATGTCGGAGATCGTCACCGATGCCGACGGGTCGCCCTTGACGTGGAACGACCCTTTCTCCCACTCGAGGTCGGCCACCGATGCCTCCAGCATGCCTGAGGCGATGATCTTGGCCTTGTCCCTGACCTTGCGCGCGACGAGGGCGGCAGCGGCACCCGACACCGGTGTCGACCGGCTGCCGTACGTCCCGAGCCCGAACGGGGTCTGGTCGGTATCGCCGTGTACGACGTCGATGTCGTCGGGTGGGATGCCGAGCTCTTCGGCGACGATCTGGGCGAAGGTGGTCTCGTGTCCCTGCCCCTGTGTCTGGACCGACAGCCGCACAACGGCTTTCCCGGTGGGATGCACGCGCAGCTCGCATCCGTCGGCCATACCGAGGCCGAGGATGTCCATGTCCTTGCGCGGCCCCGCCCCCACTGCCTCGGTGAAGAACGACATGCCGATGCCCATCAGCTCGCCGCGCTCACGTTTCGCTTTCTGCTCGGCGCGCAGCTCGTCGTAGCCGATCATCTCCATGGCCTTGCGCATGGTGGTCTCGTAGTCGCCGGAGTCGTATACCCAACCGGTCTTGGACGTGTACGGGAACTGCTCCGGCCTCAGCAGGTTCTGCAGTCGCAGCTGGGCAGGATCCATCTTCAGGTCGAAGGCGAGGCAATCGACAAGCCGCTCGACGAAGTACACCGCCTCGGTGATGCGGAACGAGCAGGCATACGCGACACCACCCGGCGCCTTGTTCGTGTACACCGCGGTCATATGGCAGTACGCGGCCTCGATGTCGTAGCTACCGGTGAAGACGCCGAAGAAGCCGGCCGGATACTTGACGGGGGCCGCGGTGCCGTTGAAGGCGCCGTGGTCGGCGAGCACATTGGACCGGATCGCCAGGATCTTGCCGTCATTGGTCGCCGCGATCTCACCGACCATGATGTAGTCGCGGGCAAAGCCTGTGCTGGTGAGATTTTCGCTGCGGTCCTCCATCCACTTGACCGGCTTGCCCAACAGCAACGAGCCGACGATCGCGCACACGTAGCCGGGGTAGATGGGCACCTTGTTGCCGAACCCGCCGCCGATGTCCGGTGAGATGACTCGGATCTTGTGTTCTGGCAGGCCCGCCACCAACGCATACAGCGTGCGGTGCGCATGGGGTGCCTGCGACGTCGACCACAGCGTCAGCTTTCCTGACACGGGGTCGAGATCTGCTACGGCGCCGCAGGTCTCCATCGGAGCGGGGTGCACACGCGGATAGACGATCTCCTGTTTGACGACGACGTCCGCCTTGGCGAAAGCGGCGTCGGTCGCCGCGGCGTCGCCGGTCTCCCAGTCGAAGCAGTGGTTGTCGGTCTTGCCATCGAGATCGGTGCGGATCACCTCGGCGTCGGGGTCGAGTGCCCTACGCGCGTCGATCACCGGCGACAGTGCGTCGTAGTCGACGTCGATGAGTTCGAGGGCGTCGCGTGCGGAGTAGCGATCCTCCGCGACGACGAACGCCACCTCCTGTCCCTGGAAGCGCACCTTGTCGGTGGCCAGCACGGCCTGCACGTCGTTCGACAGCGTCGGCATCCACGCCAGGCCCTTCTCGGCGAGGTCGGCCCCCGTCACCACGGCCTTGACCTTCGGATGTGCCTGTGCCGCCGAGACATCGATCGCGTTGATACGTGCATGCGCATAGGGCGAGCGCAGGATGGCGAGATGCAGCATGCCAGGCAGGCTGACATCGTCGACGTAATTGCCGCGGCCCCGGATGAACCGGGGATCCTCCTTGCGCAGCATCCGGCCGTGACCGCAGGGCTTCTGGTCGTTGTCGGCAGCCAGAAGATCCTCGTCATCCGGTGACGGCGGGCGCGACTCGAGGGTTGTCATGCCTTCGCCTCCTCGACAGCGTGCTGAGCCGCCCACTGCACCGACCGCACAATCGTGGTGTATCCGGTGCACCTGCAGATCTGGCCGGAGATGGCCTCGCGGATTTCGTCCTCGGTCGGATCGGGATTGCGATCCAGCAGCGCGCGGGCGGTGATCATCATGCCGGGCGTGCAGAAGCCGCACTGCAACCCGTGACATTGCATGAAACCTTCCTGCACGGGGTCGAGGCGACCGTCGACCTCGAGCCCCTCGACGGTGCGCACGCTGTGTCCTGATGCCATCGCCGCGAGCATGGTGCAGGACTTCACGGGTTCACCGTCGACGTCGACGACACACGTGCCGCAGTTGCTGGTGTCACACCCCCAGTGAGTTCCTGTGAGCTGCAGTTGATCCCGAAGGAAGTGCACGAGCAGCATCCGAGGCTCGACCTCGGCCGTCACCGGTTCGCCGTTGATTGACATCGTCACCTGCATGGTCAGGCGCTCCTTTCGACCGCGGTGCGCAGCGTTCGGACGGTGAGTTCGCCTGCGAGATGCTTCTTGTATTCGGCGCTGCCTCTCATATCTGTGACGGGCTCGCAGGCCGCCGCGGCCCGCCTGCCTGCCTCGGCGAAGACCTCCTCGGTGGGCGCCTCGCCGACCAGCACATCGGACACCGCGGCGAGTTCACCCGGGTCGGCGTTCACGGCCGTGAGCCCGACCCGGGCTGCAGCGATCGACCCGCTGTCGTCGAGCGTCACCGCTGCGCCGGCCGCGGCAACCGCCCAGTCCCCCACCCGGCGTTCGACTTTGGCGTACGCGCTCGACGACCTGTGCCGCAGCGGGATCCGCACTTCGACGAGCATCTCGTTGGACGCCAGTGATGTCTCGTAGGGGCCTTCTAGGAAGTCGTCGATGGGGATATCCCGCTTACCCGACGGCCCTCGGACCACGCAGACCGCGTTCAACACGGTGTTCACTGTTGTCAGGTCCTCGGCGGGATCGGCCTGGCACAGGGATCCGCCGATAGTGCCGCGGTTGCGGACAACCGGGTCGGCGATCACCCGTTCTGCGTCGCGGAAAATCGGGCACACCGCCGCCAGCTCATCGCTCGCGAGCACCTGCCGGTGCCGCGCCATCGCCCCGATCCGGACCGAGGTGGGCTCGGCTCCCCCGTCTACGGCGATATAACCCAGCTCGCCAGCGAGGTCGTTGATGTCGACAAGGTATTCCGGGTTGGCGATGCGCAGCTTCATCATCGGCAACAGGCTGTGGCCGCCCGCGACGATCAGTGCGCCGTCGCCGAGCCGGTCGAGAAGTCCGACTGCGTGGTCCACGCTCGTTGCGCGTTCGTACTCGAAAGGTCCTGGTACCTGCATGTGACCGACCTCACATCGTTGGGCTGTACGCTCAGTGTCGGCCGGTCTGCCGGACCCGTCAATATCGAGTTAAGCGATCGCTTAACTGGCTGTGTTCGTGGTGGATGCGGCCGTCCGTCACGGTCAGCGGTCGGCCGTGACCGCCCCACCGGCGCGCAATGATCTCAGCGGCGATCGACACTGCGGTTTCCTCCGGGGTGCGCGCGCCCAGGTCGAGCCCGATGGGGCTGTGCAGCCGGGCCAGTTCGAGGTCCGTCAGGCCTGCCTCGCGAAGGCGTGCCATCCGGTCGTCATGGGTGCGCCGCGAACCCATCGCGCCGACGTAGCCGATGCTGGGCAACCGCAGGGCGACCTCGAGGAGTGGCACGTCGAACTTCGGGTCGTGGGTAAGCACGCAGATTACCGTGCGGCTATCGATCTCGCCTGCCTCGTGCAGCGCCGCAAGGTAGCGGTTGGGCCATTCGACGACGACCTCGTCTGCGGTCGGGAACCGGGCCTGCGTTGCGAACACCGAGCGCGCGTCGCACACGGTGACCCGGTAGCCGAGCAGCGAGCCCTGGCGCGCCACCGCGGCGGCGAAGTCGATCGCACCAAACACGAGCATCCGTGGCCGAGGCGCGTAGCCGGCCACGAACACCTCCATGCCCGCACCGCGCCGTTGACCGTCCGGCCCGTAGGTGAGCACCTCGCTTCGGCCCGCCGCCAGCAGGCCAGCCGCGTCGTCGGCGACGGCGGCGTCGGCACGCGCGGAGCCCAGCGACCCGTGCGTCGCGTCCGGCCCGACGACGAGTCTGCGACCCACCCACTCGGGATCGATGTGGGAGATCACCGTCGCGACCGCGACCGGGCGGTGCCCGGCGATGTCCTCGGCGACGGCACTCAGCTCGGGAAATGTGGTGCGCGATACCCGCTCGACGAAGACATCGAGGATTCCGCCGCAGGTGAGTCCGACCGAGAACGCGTCGTCATCGCTGATGCCGTAACGCTCGAGCCGGGGCCGTCCGTCGCGCACAACGTCATTGGCGAGCTCATAAACCGCACCTTCGACGCAGCCGCCCGACACCGACCCGCTCACCTGGCCGTCCGGCGCCACCACCATCGACGCTCCCGCGGGTCGCGGGGCTGACCGAAAGGTGCGAACGACAGTGCCGACACCTGCGGTTTCACCCGCTTCCCAGATAGCCAGCAGCTCGGTCAACACCTCACGCACACATGCCAACGTAGGCTCAATTCGTGACACCTGCTCAGCTTCGGGCCTTTTCGGCCGTGGTACGGCTGGGCTCCGTGCACGCCGCAGCGGCGGAACTCGGCATGTCGGATGCTGGTATCTCGATGCACGTCGCGCAGTTGCGCAAGGAGCTCGACGACCCGCTCTTCGCCAAGACCGGGGCCGGGCTGGCGTTCACGCCAGGCGGCCTGCGTCTCGCGAGCAGGGCGGTCGAGATCCTCGGCCTGCAGCAGCAGACAGCTATCGAGGTGACCGAGGCCGCACACGGCAGGCGGCTGTTGCGCATCGCGGCGTCGAGTGCGTTTGCCGAGCACGCCGCCCCTGGCCTGATCGAGCTGTTCTCGTCGCGGGCCAATGACCTTTCGGTGGAGCTGTCCGTGCATCCCACCAGCCGATTCCACGAGCTGATCAGCTCCCGCGCGGTCGATATCGCGCTCGGGCCGAGGGCGGACGACGCCACATCCAACGGTTCGGTGTTCGTCCGGCCCTTCCTGAAATATCAGATTCTGACCATTGCCGCCCCCGGCAGTCCGCTCGCGACCCGTCCGCCCACCACTGCGCTGTTGAGCGAACAGCAGTGGATGCTGGGGCCGTCGGCGGGAAACACCGACGGTGAGATCGCAGCACTACTAAGGAAACTGGCGATCCCGGAGTCGCAACAGCGGATCTTCCAAAGCGATGCCGCCGCACTCGAGGAGGTGCAGCGCATCGGCGGGGTCACGTTGGCGATCGGCTTCGCGGTCGGCAAGGACCTGGCAGCCAAACGCGTGATACAGGTGAAGGGGCCGGGGCTTGCCGCTTCGGCCGAATGGTGCGCGACGTCCCTGGCGCCGTCGGCTCGCCAGCCCGCCGTCTCGGAGCTGGTGGGATTTATCACCACCCCGCGCTGCACCCAGGCGATGCTCAAGGGCACCGGTGTCGGCGTGACCCGGTTTCGGCCCAAAGTGCATGTCACACTGTGGAGTTAGTCAGTTATCGGGGTCGAGACTCTTCGAGCGCGCGGATCAAATTGGCGGCATCCCACGGCCCCTTGTGCCGCGTGCCGTTGACGAAGAACGTCGGCGTCGAGTTGAGGTCCATCACCTCGGCGTCCTGCGCGTCGTCCTGCACGCGGTGCAGCACCTTCGACGCATGTACGCGGACGTCCTTGTCGAACAGCTCGATATCGCAGCCTGCGTTGACGGCGTAGCGGTACATATCGGACCACTCCAGGTCGTCGGGATGGGCGAACATCGCCCTCGCCATCTCCCAGAACTTTCCCTGCAGTGCCGCCGCCTCGCTCGCCCTTGCCGCGTCGAATGCACGCGGGTGGGCCCGCTCGAGCGGTAGGTGTCGCCACACGTAACGCAGTTCGTCGCCGAAGTGCTCGCGCACCTGGTCGATGGACCCCGTCGCGCGACTGCAGAACGGGCACTCGAAATCGCCGTACTCGACCAGTGTCAACGTTGCGTCGGGCCCGCCGCGGATGTGGTCGCGCTCGGGGTCGACGGGCCGGACCAGTTTCATCCCGACCGCCTCCGGCGGGCTGATCCAGTCGGTGATCCGGAAGATGGCGCAGCCGAGCAGGAAGGCCAGCAGCGACGCGAGCAGTACGCCGACGCGCGCCTCGTCCTGGTGCAGCGGATCGTCGATCGCGATGTCGATGATGAAAAGCGAGATGGTGAAGCCGATTCCGGACAGCGCCGCGCCGCCAGCGATCCGACGCAGCGTCAGGCCGGGACCGAGCTCACCCCAGCCGAGCCGCTGGACAAGCCATGTCGCCGCGGTGATGCCGATCAGCTTGCCGAGCACGAGGCCGCCGACGATCCCCCACGTCAACGGCGACCGCATCGCCGCCGACATCGTCTCGGCGGTGAGCCTCACCCCAGCGTTGACCAACGCGAACAGCGGAAGGACGAGGAAGGACACATAGGGGCCGAACTGCGTCTGCAGCCGCTCGTTGATCGAAATCGAGTCCCGCAGGCCACGACTCGCTGCGCGGGCGTATTCGGAGTTCGGCGACTGCCGGAATGCGCGGATCAGGTCGACCGTCTCCTCGACCTGCCTGCGCTCCGGGGTGAACACCGGAATCAGCAGCGCGATCGCGACACCGGCAAGCGTCGGATGGACGCCGCCCAGATACAGCGCCACCCACAGCCCGAAGCCGATCACGGCATAGGCGAATCCGCGGCCGGCAGGCAGGTAGCGCACCAACGCGATCGCCACGATCAGCAGCGCTGCCACGACCAGCGGTCCGATTCTGATGTTGTCGGAGTAGAACAACGCGATCACGGCCAGCGCGCCGACGTCGTCGACGACAGCCAGCGTCAGCAGAAAAAGCCGCAGCCGCGCAGGGAATTTGGGGTTGATGATCGCCAGCGCGCCGATCAGGAACGCGGTGTCGGTCGATATCACCACCCCCCATGCACTCGCGTTCTCTCCCGACGAATTGATCAGCAGGAAGATCAGCGCAGGCACCGCGAGGCCGGCAATCGCCGCGAGCACGGGAACCGCCGCCCGTGCCCTGTCGGTCAGCTCGCCGATCGTGAACTCCGCCATCACCTCGAGGCCGACGACGAAGAAGAAGAACGTCATCAAGCCGTCGTTGATGAGGTGTTTGACCGTCAGCTCGAAGTGCGTATCGCCGAAGCTGAACCCGACGTGGGTGTCCAGCAGCGTCCAATAGCTGTCGGACCACGGCGAATTCGCCCACAGGATCGCGATGACCGTCGCCAGCAGCAGCAGGCCTGCGGCGCTGTTCTCGGTGCCGCTCTTCGCCTTCGGGTCTCGGCTGGAACGGGTGGGCAGCATCGCGACGATGCGTGGGAAGCCGCCTGCGTTCCCTTCTCCCGCGTCGACGCTCACGCCCGGGCGTGCTCCGCGAACACAGCGAGTAGGTCGGGCTTGTCGACGGCACTCGCCGATACCACATCGGCGGGTTTGGCGCCCAACAGGATTCGCTTGATCGGGATTTCCAGCCGCTTGCCGGTCATGGTGCGGGGAATGCCTGGCACGTCCACGATGTCGTCGGGGACGTGGCGGGGCGATGCGCCCTTGCGGATGGCAACGGTGATCTTGTCGCGAAGTTCGTCGTCCAATTCGGCGTCTCCGGCGAGGTGGACGAACAGCGGCATCCAGTACCCGCCGTCGTCCTTCTCGACGCCGACCACCAGGCAGTCGGCCACCTCGGCAAGAGACTCGACCGCGTTGTAGATTTCGGCGCTGCCCATCCTGACACCCTGGCGGTTCAGGGTGGCATCCGAACGGCCGTGCACGACAACCGAATCCCGGTCGGTGATGGTGATCCAGTCGCCGTGACACCAGATCCCAGGGTACTTGTCGAAATACGCCTTTCGGTAGCGGCTGCCGTCTGCGTCGTTCCAGAAGAACACCGGCATCGACGGCATCGGCTGGGTGATGACGAGTTCGCCCGCCTCACCGACCACCGGGGTGTTCGCATCGGTCCACGCCTGTACGTCGGCGCCGAGGCAGATCACGTTGAGCTCACCGGCACGGATTCCGACGAGCGGGCAGCCGCCGATGAAGGCGGTCACCATGTCGGTGCCGCCGCTCATCGACATGACGGGTACAGGACGCCCGATGCCCTCCTGGATCCAGCGGAACCCCGACGCGGGTAGCGGTGAACCGGTCGACCCGATTCCACGCAGCGAATCGAGGCGGTACTTCTCGCCCGGATGTAACTCTTCCTTGGCGCAGCCGAGGAAATAGCCTGCGCCCGCACCGAACAGGGCGACGTCGTGGTCTGCGACGATCTTCCACATGCCGTCGGTCTGCGGATAGGTCGGGCTGCCGTCGTAGAGCACCACCGTCGCGCCGACCAGCAGTCCGGAGACCAGCAGATTCCACATCATCCAGCTGGTCGTGGAGTACCAGCAGAAACGCTCACCCGGTTTGAGGTCGGCGTGCAGGCTGAGGTACTTGACGTGTTCCAGCACGACCCCGCCGTGGCCGTGCACGATGCCCTTCGGTGTTCCGGTGGTGCCGGAGGAGAACAGCACCCACAGCGGATGGGCGAACGGCACAGGGGTGATCTCAAGCGGTGCGTCCAGGTCGAGCACCTTCGACCACGGGGTGACGTCGTCTGTGTTTTTCTGATGGCGCTCCTCTCGTCCGCAGGCATGGCTGCCCAGCCGGGGCACAACCACGGTCGCCTTCAAAGTCGTTAGCTTGGAACGGATTTCGGCGAGCTCCGAGCTTCGGTCACGGCGCTTGCCCGCATAGACCGAGCCGTCGCTGGCCACCAGCACCGTCGGCTCAAGCTGGCCGAGCCGCGCGACAACGCCGTCGACGGCAAGGTCCGGGTTGCACACTGCCCACGTCGCTCCGACGCTTGCCGCACCGAGGAACGCGGCGACGGCCTCGCCGATGTTCGGCAGGTATCCGACGACCCGGTCCCCCGGCTGCACGCCGAGCCTGCGCAGGTAGTTCGCGAACGCCGCGGTCTCCTGCCGCAACCGCGCCCACGACCACTCCGTCGAACCGTCCTCGCCGGCCACCACCAGCGCCGGGTATTCGTCGGTCTCGTGCCGGAACGCCTCGACCGCGTAGTTCAGCGTCGCGCCGGGAAACCATTGCGCCCCTGGCATTTCGCGGCTGGCCAGCACGGCCTCGGGGGGCGTCGTCGCACGGATGTCGAAGAAGTGCCACACCGCATCCCAGAACCACGCGATGTCCTCCAGGGACTTCGCGAGCAGCTTCTGGTAGTCGCCGCCGAAATCGCCTCGGCCGGTTTCGGCCAGCCATGCCATGAAGCGGGTGAGGTTGGCGCGGGAGACAGTGTCGTCATCCGGTGTCCAGCTCCCGGGTTCGGTCATGCCGATGTGTCCTCCTGTGCAATAGTGTGCGCCGCTTCCATCAGCATCCAACCCGACAGCTGCACCGAGAGGTCGCGCTCGGGAATGTGGGAGGCGTTCACGGCGCCGTCAACGGACTGTGCCACCTGCCCGCCCACGCCCGGCATCTCGGCGCTGCGATCCCAGAACGGCCCGAACAGCGGCAGGCCGTCCGGGGTCTGCCGGTGGTCCCATGTCGCCTGCGCTGATTTCAACACGATATTTTGCGCGGTGGCGATCGCCGCTGTGTCTTCGGGTGAATTGTTGGGCAGCGTAGTGACGACCAACGCCAGATAGCGGGCCGTGATGCCGTTGAACAGTCCGCCGTCGCCGCCGCCCGCACCCTTGATCACCCCCTCCGGGGCCATCTCCTTGTCGATCGCAGCGACAAGCCGGTGTACGCGCTGCGCGTGATCGGCATCGTCGGTCCTGGCGGCGAGCTCCGTCTCGAGTCCGAGCACGACGCCCTGGCAGTAGGTGTACTGCGCGCGCACCATCGAGCCGCCCTTGATGCCGTCGAACACCAGGTGTGTCTCCGGATCGATCAGCGTCTCGTCGATCCAGTCGGCCATCTGCTGGGCGCGCCGCAGCCGATCGTCGTAGCGAGCAAGAAAGATGCCCGCGGGCCCGTTGGCCGGGGCATTGAAGAACTGGTCCTGCTTGCGCCACGGGATGCCGCCGCCGTCCTCGGGCACCCAGGCGTTGACGAACTGGTTGCACAGCTTCTTCAGCGCGCCCGACTTCTCGACGCCTGCCAGGCGTCCTGCCCGCTCGAGGGCCAGCGCCAGCCATGCCATGTCGTCGTAGTAGTTGTTGACCCAGGATCCGATGTTGCGCAGTCGATGCGAGCGGATCTGTCGTTTGATCTTGATCTCTCGGTCAGGTTGCGGGTCACGGACCTGAGCATCGACCAGGTTGTCCAGCAGATGCGCCTGCCACCAGTAGTGCCAGGTGCCGAAGGTGAGGTCCTTACGCGTCGGCGGATATCCGACCACCCCGAGTTGGGTGCCGGGCAGCGCCCAGAGTCGTTTCAGATGGCGCTTTGCGACGGCGGCTTCTGCGCTCGCCGCTCGATTTGCCCATACCTGATCCATGACGTTGATCCTGCCTTAACAGGCCCCGTCAGTGGAGCGTGCCCCGGCAAACCAAATGAGACAATTCTGTCTCATTTAAGCTATAGTTGTCTCATGTCGCTGGATCGGGAGGGCTTGCTTCGTGCTGCCGCCGACTTCCTGGGCCGCAGACCCAATGCGACCCAGGATGAGATCGCGGCTGCGGTCGGGGTCAGTCGCGCCACCCTGCACCGCCACTTCTCGGGCAAGCCGGCGTTGATGGAAGCGCTTGACGAGCTTGCGGTCGCCGAGATGCAGAAGGCGCTCAAAACCGCCCGGCTTGACCAGGATTCGGCCACCGCGGCGCTGCGCCGCCTCGTCGCGGCCTTTCAGCAGGTGTCCCCTTACCTCGCACTGCTCTACAGCCAGAGCCAGGAGATCGACATGGACCAGTCGATGCACGGCTGGGCGGCCATCGACGCGGAGATCATGGTGCTGTTCACCCGCGGTCAGCGTGCCGGCGAGTTCCGGCCCGACCTCACCGCGACGTGGCTGACCGAGGCGCTCTACAGCCTCGTCGCCGGTGCGGGCTGGTCCATCCAGGTCGGCCGCGTCGCGGGCCGGGACTTCGAACACATCATCACCGAACTACTACTGCACGGAGTGAGTACCTCATGACCCGCCGCTGGTTCGCCCTCGGCGTCCTTACCCTCGCCGTTCTCCTGATCGGCGTCGACGGCACCGTGCTGGCCCTTGCCACCCCGTTCATCGGGGAGGACCTTGGCGCCAGCTTCACCCAGATCCTGTGGATCGGCGACATCTACTCGTTCGTGCTGGCCGCCTTGTTGATCAGCATGGGCAGCCTCGGTGACCGAATCGGTCACAAGAAGCTACTGCTCTGTGGTGCAACGGCTTTCGCGCTGGTGTCGGTCCTGACGGCGTACTCGACGAGTCCCGAGATGCTGATCGTGTCGCGTGCGCTGCTCGGCGTTGCGGGTGCGACACTGACCCCGGCCACTCTCGCGCTGATCCGCGGACTGTTCCCCGACGCGAGGGAACGCAGTGTCGCCGTTGGCATCTGGGCCTCGGCTTTCTCGGCGGGTGCCGCATTCGGGCCCGTTCTCGGAGGGATTCTGCTCGAACACTTCTGGTGGGGCTCGGTATTCCTGATCAACGTCCCTGTGATGGTGGTACTCCTGGTCGGCGGCGTCATCCTGCTGCCCGAACACCGCAACTCCGAGCCGGGGCCGTGGGACCTGGCGAGCGTCGCGCTGTCGATGATCGGCATGCTCGGCGTCGTCTACGCCATCAAGGAGGGTGCAGCGCTCGGCGTCCGGACCGACGTGCTGGCCGCTGGCATGGTCGGTGCCGCCGCGCTGATCGTGTTCGTCCGCCGCCAGCTGCGGCTGCCAACGCCGCTGATCGATGTCCGGTTGTTCGGCAACCGCGCGTTCTCCGGCGTCGTCGCGGCGAACCTGCTTTCGGTGCTCGGGCTGTCGGGCCTCGTGTTCTTCCTGTCGCAGTTCTTCCAGTTGGTGCACGGATACGGGCCGTTGAAGGCGGGCCTGGCCGAACTGCCCGCCGCCGTCACCGCGACGGTGTTCGGTGTGCTCGCGGGCGTGGCGGTGCGCTACTGGTCGTCGCGGGCGGTACTCACCACGGGCCTTGCGCTCGTCGGCGTCTCCATGGCGTCGCTGGCGTTCATCACGCCGTCGACGCCGTACCTGCCGCTCGGCATCGCGCTGTTCCTCGTCGGCGTCGGCCTCGGCCTGGCGTTCACGGTCGCCAGCGACGTCATCCTGGCCAGCGTTCCCAAGGAGCGCGCGGGTGCCGCCGCAGCCGTCTCCGAGACCGCCTATGAGCTCGGCATGGCACTCGGCATCGCAACACTCGGTTCGATCGTGACCGGCGTGTACCGCGGCTTCGTGATGCCGCAGGGCATTCCCGCTGCGGTCGCATCGCATGCCCGCGACTCGTTGTCGGCGGCGGTTCACGTCGCCGAGACGTTGCCCGCCGACCAGAGCGAAGCTCTGCTGACCGCCGCCAAGGAGGCGTTCACAAGCGGCCTGGCCATCGCCTCCGGTGTGGGCTCTGTATTGATGCTGATTTCCGCAGTGGCGGTCTGGATCCTGTTGCGCGCCCGGTTACCACGCGAGTCCGAGGTCGGCGTGCTGCAGGATCCAGGTGTGCATCGCGATACCTGCGGCGACACCGGCGTTGACGCTGCGCGTGGAACCGAACTGGGCGATCGACACTGTTAGTTCGGCGCCGGTCTTCGTGTCGTCGGTGATGCCGGGGCCCTCCTGCCCGAAGACCAGAAGGCAGGCACGGGGCAGGGTCGTCTCCTCGATGCGCTGCGCGCCAGGCACGTTGTCCACCGCGACCACGGTCAGCCCCTCGTCGCCTGCGTAGGCCAGCAGGTCGGCCGTGGTGTCGTGGTGGCGGAGCCGCTGATAGCGGTCGGTGACCATGGCGCCGCGACGGTTCCAGCGCCGCCGCCCGACGATGTGCACGGTGTCGACGGCGAAGGCGTTGGCGGTCCGCACCACCGCGCCGATGTTGGCGTCGTTGCCGAAGTTCTCGATCGCGATGTGCAACCGGTGGCGGCGTCGGTCGATGTCCGCGACGATCGCTTCGCGCGTCCAGTACCGGTATGCGTCGACGACGTTGCGAGCGTCGCCGTCGCGCAGCAGTGCCTCGTCGTAGCGGGGGTCGTCGGGTGGGTCGCCGACCCATGGGCCGACGCCTGTGGCCTCACCCCATTCGGTGGGACCGGGTGGCTCAGTCACTCTCGGTCCACAGCGCGGCGTGCGTGCCGACAAGCGACACCGACGCGTACAGCAGTGCGGCGGTCATATCGCCCTGCGTGCACAGCGACGCCCGCACCTGGACAGCGTTGAGCGACGCATCGGGCAGCACCAGCAGCGACGCCCCGTAGATGTCGCAGGCGTGCGACAGTCCAGGGGCGGGCAGTGTCGGTGCGGCCAGCACCATCAGCGGGCCACCACGTGCCGCCGAGTCGTCGCGGTATCGCGCTGCCACACCGCTGATGTCGAGCCCGAGCAGCATGTAGCCCTTGCCGTTGAACGCATTCGGGTCGCCGAGCGCGCTCGGGTCGAGTTGCGCGCCGTCGGCGCGGAACGCATCGATGCTCGTCGAGCTGATCGACAGGCCCGCGTCGTTCTCGTTGGTCTTCGGCACCCCGACCGGATACGCAGCGCCGTAGGAGACGGTGGTGCCCGCCATCCGGTCCTTCGGCGAGTACGCGTACACCCCGCGCACCTGGGACTGGTCGCGCATCGGGCCGATGCACACCGTGCCGGAGAGTTGGTTCGGTGTCGGCGCGGCGGCAGGCTGGACCGCAAGGTTGGTCACGTCACGACAACCACCGATCGCGTTGGCCTCCAACGGATGTGCGAGCGCGCCGTAGAGGCCGAAGCGGATGTCCTCGGGTTTGGCGTGCGGTGCGTTGGTCTCGGTCGGTGACGCGTCGATATCGAAGAGCACATAGTCTCCGTCGAACCGGAGATTGGTCAGTGAGACGTTCCAGCCGAGCACGGAAAGCGACTCACCGATCGCGGCGGTCTGCACGGCATACGGATGCGCGCTGTCGTCATCACCTGAACATGCCGACGTCAGCAACAGTGTGACCGCCGACAGCAGGGCGACTAGCGCGCGCACCGAGACTCAGGTGCGGCCACGGCCCTTGGCCACCGTCTTGTTGATGCGCCGCACCAGGTTTCGCGGTACCAGCCGCCCCGCCGTCGTCAGCGCTTTGTACTGGACACCGGGAACGATGACCACGTTGCCCTTCGCGGCGTCGGCGAGACAGTCGCGCACGACGTCGTCGACCTCGAGCCACAGGAACGACGGCGTGCCATCCATCTCGATGCCCGCGCGCTCGTGGAACTCGGTGCGCACGAAGCCAGGGCACAACGCATGCACGCCGACGCCGGTTCCGCCGAGACCGTTGGCAAGACCCTCGGAGAAGGAGACCACCCACGCCTTCGACGCGGAGTAGGTCGATCCGCGACCCGGCAGCAGGCCCGCGACGCTCGCCACGTTGATGACGGTGCCCTCGCCCGCTTCGAGCATCGGCGGCAGCGCGGCGTGGGTCAGCTGCATGACCGCGGTGACGTTGACGTCGAGCTGGCTCTGAAGCACCTCAAGGCTCGCCGTCCAGAACTCGCCGGAGGTGCCGAACCCGGCGTTGTTGACCAGCACCCGCACCCCGGCCGACAGCCGGTCGGCGACTTTGGCGCGGTCGGTGGCCTCGGCGAGGTCGGCGGCGAGCACCTCCACCGTCGCGCCCGCCTCGTCGTGCAGCTCGGCGGCGAGCGCCTCCAGCCTGCCGACGTCACGGGCCACCAGCACGAGGTCGTACCCGTCTATCGCGTACCGACGCGCGAAACCCGCACCCAGCCCGGATGTCGGTCCGGTGATCAGTGCGACAGGGCGTGCCATGCGTGATGAGGTTACTTACCGCTGATAGTGCGGTGACTGGCGGCCGTTTCGCGGTGGTGGGCGGCGGATCGCCGGGTCCGAGCGACTCGCGTCGGGCCTGGGTGGTGCGTAGCGGGCCTCTGCGGGGGCGGGCTTGACCGGACGGCCTGGTGCCGCGGCCCGGCGAGCGGGCTGCCCTGCCGGGGCGCCTGCACCGCTCTGCGGGATCGGCGGCAGCACCCGCAGCAGGTCGTTGAACTGCCGCACGGTGCGCAGGCCCTCGTCCCATTGGGCGCGCGTGCTGGTGACAGGCATGCTGACCAGCGTCCAGTTCTCCTCGTTCCACATGATCTCGGCGCAGTCCGGCGCGGTGTGCGCGAACGTCACCATCCGCCGGTCGCAGGCGCGCCGCGCGGCGTCGAGGTTGGTGGAGTAGACCATCCGCGGGCCGATGGCCCCGAGCAGCCAGATGTCGTTCTCGCGAGGCTCCTTGATGCCCTTGAGCCGCAGGTCGACCACTACGTTCGTGCCCACCTTGCGATGCAGCGCGATCACGGTGGCGACGTCCTCGAGGTCGAAGATGAACACGGCCTCGCCGCGGATCTGGCCGAGCACCACGTTCTTGGCGCTGACGTCGCCGACGGTCGACATCACCCCGCGCTTCCAGCGCGCGATCAGGTCGTTGGAATCGTGTTCGTAGTCGAACCCGTGCGATTTGGCCCATGACTTGCGACGGCGCCCCAAACCGCGTCGACGGTCGATGTCGACGTACAGCAGCACGGCCGCACCCACGAAACAGAGTGCGGACAGCGTGAACCAAAGCGGAACCATTACCCATAGCCTACTTGGCGGTAGCCCAATTGCCAGAACTCGAGCAGGTCACAACCCCGTTACGCGTGGCTTCCCCGGCCCCATCGGCCCAGCACTAGACCGCGAGCAGGCGTTCGAAGAATTCGCGGTAGCGCTTGAGCGCAATCCGCAGCTCCTCGGTCGAGACCTCCTCGCCCCTGCTCCACTGCTCCTCGAGGCCGGAGCGCGCCTGCGAGAAGCCCGCAGTGAGCCTGTCGACGACATCGGCCACAAGGCTGTCGGCCTTCTGCACACAGTCCCGCGGATCGTCGACGAACGCCGACTGCACCTCGGTCCAGCGCGACCGCATGTCCGTCAGCTCGCCGTCGGCGAACAGCACCTGGTCGGTGTCCGGTGCGGCCGCAGGAGCCGCCTCAGCGGGCTGAGCGGGCTGAGTGGACGCGGCTTCCACAGGTTGTTCGACGGGTTGTTCGACGGGCGCCTCGAAATCTGGTGTCGCGTCGACGGTTTCCAGCGGCGGCTCGGAGGATTGCACCTCTACGGGCGGCTCAACGGGCCGATCGGCGCGCACAGTCGGATCCGCCATTTCGGGCTGCATGTCATGCGTGGTCATGTTCCTGCCTCCATTGCTCGTCGTTGACGTTCCCAGCCCCGGGCTCGGACCCGAGCAGCCGGTCGAAAAGTGCGCGGTAGTGCACGAATGCCTGCCGGGCCGCTTCGGTTTCGATCTGACCGTTGTGCTGGCTCTGGTAGATCGAATGGGCATTGCGGTAGTTCTCGACGATGTCGGGATGGTCGACGGAGATGTCGGCAGCGTGGTGATCGAAGTCGTCTATCGGGTAGCCGCGTTCCCGCATCACCCGCGTGACCAGTCGCTCCGCCCGCCCGACGGCGTCCGACGGGGCGTCAACGAACTCGGCCTGTACCTGCTGCCACGTCGCCGCGTGCTGGGCCCGCGCCTGCGGCGACAGGTCGACGATGTCGAGCTTCTTGCGCTTCTTCTCGCGCTCGAGCAGGTCAGCCTCGGCTGCGCGCTGCTCACCGCGTTCTCCGACGGTGCGTTCGTATTCAGGTCCGAAGTGCTCTTTCAGTCGCGCCGACCGTCTGCGCCTGCTCAGCGACAAGCCGACGACCACCGCCACGAGCACGACCAATATCGCAATGACAACCCACACCAGTCCAGACATTTCCATTGACCCTTTCGTCAATGGCAGGGATGCCCAACCGTGGTCCTACGGAAACGTCAATTCGTGAGCTGGGTCGCATACCGTCTGTGTCCAGGGCCTACGACGACTACCGACTCCTGCACGTCGCGGTCGACGGCGGAATTTGCCGCGCGACGATCGACCACCCGCCCATCAACCTGCTCGACGTCACCTTGATGGGTGAGATCGAGCGCCTGACAACAGAAGTCGCGGCCGACGCGAGCTGCGTGTGCTGATTGTCGACTCGGCAGATCCGGAGTTCTTCATTGCGCACGCCGACGTCGAGCTGATTGCGGGACTGCCGACCGACGACACGTCGCTGCACGACGAGCTGTCGGTGTTCGGTTCACTGACGGAACGATTCCGGACGCTGCCACAGGCCACCATTGCCGTCGTCGAGGGGATCTGTCGCGGCGAAACGCGCGGTGACGGCGCTGGGCGGCGCGCACGGCGAGCTGCGTTGTCGTTGCGATGCCGAGAGTGTCAACAGCGACACGGCCACAACGAGTCGTAGGCTTACTTCCCGGTCAACCGCGCGTGCAAGAGGTCGGCCGATAACCCTGTGTGCGCTGCATCAGTTAGTAAGCATCGTGCACTCGCCCCTAAGTTGACAGGTCCCGCTCGGCGAAGGGCGGCGCCAGGAAATCGATTACGGCCGTAGCGAATTGCTCCGGCACGTCTTGCTGCACCCAATGTGAGGCGTTGCTGAGTCCATGAAAGATGGCCCCAGGAATCTCATTCGCCAGTCTCTGTCCATCCTCAGCTTTCTGCCACGGGTCGTCTAAGCCCCATAGAACCATTGTTGGGGCGGAGATCGTATGGTGGCGGTCGACGAGAGCCATAGTCTGGTTGGCGTTCAATGCCGAGGCGTTCCGAATAAGACTCAGCTTTCCTTCATCGGTAGCCCAGGGTGCGATGATTCCAGCGCGGAACTCGGGTGTTAACTGGCCATTGTTCGACAAGCCGGCCGCAAGAGTCTCATCGAGTGCGCTGACAATGTCTTCGATCGGGCGCTCCTTCCATCGAAGCGGGTGACCGAAGTCAAGCATGTCGTCATCGAAGCGGTCGTAGCAGACAGAATTGGTGATGATCAAACGCTCGATGAGACCGGTGTGCTCGATGGCCAGGATGAGTGCAACGGCTCCGCCGGTATCGTGACCGACGACGTCTACCCGGGCAACATCGAGCGCCGAAAGCAGTGCGATGACCATCCGGGCCTGGTCTTGAAACGACCGGTCGAAGCGGTCACGGCGGTCTGACCATCCGTGGCCAAGGAAATCGGGCGCAACGACGCGGTACCCTTCGGCGACGAACAGCGGAATCACTGACTGGTAGAGGTAACCCCATGTCGGTATTCCATGCAGTAACAGGAGAGTGCCTTCGGTCGGCTCTCCGGTGTCGATGTACCGCACGCGCACAGGTATGTGGGCGACCTGGCCTGCAGGTAATGTCACTTCGCATTGGGACGACATGAACTGCTGCCACGAGTTGTTCGGGTTCGTCGCTTCCATTCTGGAGTCCTTTCGTTGTTGATCTAGTCGAAGACTTAGCGAGACGTTTGCAACCGCGTCCGGATGGGGTGCATTAGATGCCAAAACGTTTTTGCGACCAGTTCTCCTCAAACATGTAGTCTGCTGCACGATCAGGGGATGGTTTCGGTCACGCGGTCTGACTGGCCGGCGTGATCATGATTGTCTCGAATTCGATCGGGCTCAACCGCCCGAGGTCGGACTGGCGCCGGCGCCGGCGCCAGGTCCGTTCGATCCACGTGACAATCGCGATCCGTAGTTCTTCCCGGGTGCCCCAGCGAACGGTGGAGGTGAATCCGCGCAGCACGACCAGCACCTGCACGTCGAGACCCGCGAATTCGAGCTGGGCGAGATCCGGCTGTAGCTCAGCCGAGGACCAAGCCGTCGCCGTCCGGGGTCACGTTGACGGGCACCACGTCGCCGTCGTGCACATCGCCCGCCAGCAGCAACTTGGCGAGCTGGTCGCCGATGGCCTGCTGGATCAGCCTGCGCAGCGGACGCGCCCCGTAGAGCGGATCGAAGCCACGATCGGCCAGCCACTTCTTGGCGGGCAGCGACACCTCGAGGGTGAGCCGCCGCTGGGCCAACCGCTTGTCCAGCTGCTGCAGCTGGATATCAACGATCTGCACGAGCTCGTCCGGCTGCAGCGGATCGAACATGATCACGTCGTCGAGGCGGTTGATGAACTCGGGCTTGAACGCCGCGCGCACCGCCGCCATCACCTGCTCCTCGGTGCCGCCGGCGCCGAGGTTGGACGTCAGGATCAGGATCGTGTTTCGGAAGTCGACCGTTCGGCCCTGGCCGTCGGTCAACCTGCCCTCGTCGAGCACCGCAAGCAGCACGTCGAATACGTCCGGATGAGCCTTCTCGATCTCGTCGAACAGGATCACCGTGTACGGACGCCGTCGCACCGCCTCGGTCAGCTGGCCACCCTGGTCGTAACCGACGTAGCCGGGAGGGGCACCGACGAGGCGAGCCACAGAATGCTTCTCGCCGTACTCGCTCATATCGATGCGGACCATGGCGCGTTCGTCGTCGAAGAGGAACTCCGCCAACGCTTTCGCCAGCTCGGTCTTGCCGACACCTGTCGGGCCGAGGAACATGAACGAGCCCGTCGGCCGATTCGGGTCGGCGACGCCGGCCCGGCTGCGGCGCACCGCATCGGACACCGCCTGCACGGCCTTGCGCTGGCCGACGACGCGCTTGCCGAGCTCCTCTTCCATCCGCAGCAGCTTGGCGGTTTCGCCCTCGAGCATGCGGCCCGCCGGGATACCGGTCCACGCCGCAACCACGTCGGCGATGTCGTCGGGTCCGACCTCTTCCTTGAGCATCACGTCCTCGCGCGCTGTGCCCTGGCCGGCGGCCAAAGACCCTGCCTCGTCGAGCTTCTTCTCGACCTCGGGGATGCGACCGTAGCGCAGCTCGGCAGCCTTCTCGAGGTTGCCGTCACGCTCGGCGCGGTCGGCTTCCCCGCGCAGCGTCTCGAGCTGCTCCTTGAGCTCGCGCACCACGTCGATGGCGCTCTTCTCGTTCTGCCATCTCGTGGTCAGCTCGGAAAGGTGCTCCTTCTTGTCGGCCAGTTCGGCGCGCAGCTTCTCCAGCCGTTCCTTGGAAGCGTCGTCCTCTTCTTTGGCGAGCGCCATCTCCTCGATCTCGAGCCTGCGCACCACGCGCTCGACCTCGTCGATTTCGACTGGGCGCGAATCGATCTCCATGCGCAGCCGGGACGCGGCCTCGTCGACGAGGTCGATGGCCTTGTCCGGCAGGAAGCGCGCGGTGATGTAGCGGTCCGACAGCGTTGCCGCCGCGACCAGTGCGGAGTCGGTGATCCGCACACCGTGGTGCACCTCGTAGCGATCCTTCAGACCACGCAGGATGCCGACGGTGTCCTCGACGGACGGTTCGCCGACCAGCACCTGCTGGAAACGGCGCTCCAACGCGGCGTCCTTCTCGATGTACTTGCGGTACTCGTCGAGCGTGGTTGCGCCGACGAGGCGCAGCTCGCCGCGGGCAAGCATCGGCTTGATCATGTTGCCCGCGTCCATCGCCGATTCACCCGTGGCGCCGGCGCCGACGATCGTGTGCAACTCGTCGATGAACGTGATGATCTGGCCCGCGGAGTTCTTGATGTCGTCGAGAACCGCCTTGAGCCGCTCCTCGAACTCGCCGCGGTACTTCGCGCCTGCGACCATCGAGCCGAGGTCGAGCGAGACGACGGTCTTATCGCGCAGGCTCTCGGGCACGTCGCCTTCGATGATGCGCTGGGCCAGGCCCTCGACAATTGCGGTCTTGCCGACGCCGGGTTCGCCGATCAGCACCGGGTTGTTCTTGGTACGACGGGACAGCACCTGCACCACGCGACGAATCTCGTTGTCGCGGCCGATGACTGGGTCGAGCTTTCCCTCGCGGGCTTGCTCGGTCAGGTCGGTGGAGTACTTCTCCAGCGCCTGATAGGTGGCCTCGGGGTCGGCGCTGGTGACGCGGGCGCTGCCGCGCACTTTGACGAACGCGTCGCGAAGCGCCTCAGGGGACGCACCGTGTCCGGTCAGCAGTTTGGCGACGTCCGAGCCGCCAGTGGCCAAGCCGACCATCAGGTGTTCGGTCGAGACGTACTCGTCGTCCATCTCGGTGGCCAGGTTCTGTGCCGCGGTGATCGCTGAAATGGATTCGCGGGACAGCTGCGGCTGCGAGTTGGCGCCACTGGCGCTGGGCAGCCGGTCAAGAAGCCGTTGCGTCTCGGTGCGAATAGTCGCGGGTTCGACGCCGACGGCCTCCAGTAGGGGGGCGGCAATGCCATCGTTCTGAGTCAGCAGTGCCATCAACAAATGGGCAGGCATGATCTGCGGGTTGCCTGCGGTGGTAGCCGCCTGCAACGCCGCTGTCAGCGCAGCCTGGGTCTTGGTCGTCGGATTGAACGAGTCCACGACACCTCCGTTTCGTCCTCTAGAAGTCTGTAGAAAATGCTGGTCGTATTGAGCAACGCCGTCAAGGTTGAGTCTGTTCCGCTCAACTTTAGCTTTTTTTGGCCGGGCTCCGTCTGGACAATGGATTGCGATGCATATCGCGGTGGCCGCCGCACCGCCTCCTGGCGACGGCCCGCTGGCGCTGGCGGCGTTCGGCACCTCCTACCCCGATCGAATCGACGTGTACCGCAATGTGATCGACGGCCTGGACGGTACCGGTTGGCGCCTGGTGGTCGCGACCGGCGGGGTCGCGTGCGCGCGGCTCGGAGCGGGGCGCCGATGCATTCGTCACGCAGCCGATGCGGTCGAGGACGTCGCGGCGGGCAGGCATGACGCCGCGCCAGCTGGCAAACCCCTGACCACCTCGTTAAAAACCCGCGATCTTGGGGTTGCGCGTCTAGAGTCGGCTACGCGGCATTGCCAGCCGCAGCGTTCTGCGTTCCCATTCTCCGAAGGGCCATTGACGTGGACATCAACACCATCACCGAGGTCGTCAGAAGGCCTTCAGAGCGTCCGGGCAGCGACTGGCGCGACGGCGATGCGTGGCTGGCGGGCGGGACCTGGCTGTTCTCCGACCAGCAACCTGACCTGCGCCGCCTCATCGACCTGGTTCCGCTCGGCTGGGACGGGCTGGTTGCCACCGACGAGGGCCTTGAGATCGGCGCGATGTGCACGGTTCGCGACCTCTACGAGTTCTCGCCGCCGTCCGAATGGCGGGCCGCACCGCTGTTCCGCACCAGCTGCGAGGCCTTCCTTGCATCGTTCAAGGTGTGGAACAGCGCGACCGTCGGCGGCAACATCTGCATGTCGCTTCCTGCGGGGCCGATGATCACCATGACCGTCGCACTCGAGGCCGTCTACACGCTGCAGTCGACCGACGGATCGCAACGCTCCGTTGAAGCGGCCGACTTCGTCACCGGCAACCACGACAACATCCTCGCCCCCGGCGAGCTCCTCCGGAAGATCGACATCGGAGTCCGCGCGCTGCGAAAGCGATACGCGCACAGGCGATTCACGCTGACCCATCTGGGCCGCTCGACCGTGTTCATGATCGCTACCCAGGACGCGGGCGATCTCCTGCTGACCATCACGGCGGCCACAACACGTCCGGTGCGGCTCGCCTTCGACTCGCTTCCCGACGCCGACACGCTGCGGCACCACATCGACGCGATACCCGACGACGTGTGGTTCGACGACCCGAACGGCACGCCCGACCACCGGCGACACCTGGTCGGCCACTTCGCAGAAGAGATCCGGGGAGAGCTCGCATGAGCTACACCATCAACGGCAAGGCCTTCGACGAAGAGCCGCGGCCAGGCCAATGCCTCCGCACCTTCGTGCGCTCGCTGGGCTGGCACGGCGTCAAGAAGGGTTGCGATGCGGGCGATTGCGGCGCATGCACGGTGTGGCTCGACGGCGATCCGGTGCACAGCTGCATCACGCCCGCGTTCCGCGCCGACGGACGCGAAGTGACGACGATCGAGGGTCTCGGCACACCGGAGGACCTGCACCCCGTGCAACGGCAGTTCCGCGACGCACCCGGCTTCCAGTGCGGTTTCTGCACCGCGGGCATGATCAT
The DNA here is from genome assembly GCA_902826815.1 of uncultured Mycobacteriaceae bacterium. Taxonomy (GTDB): domain Bacteria; phylum Actinomycetota; class Actinomycetes; order Mycobacteriales; family Mycobacteriaceae; genus Mycobacterium. The sequence goes on along the minus strand of CADEGF010000043.1, from coordinate 12,451 downwards.
GACGTCGGCGACGTTCACCGACGAGCAGAAGCAGGACCTGCCGCGTGCCCTGAAGGGAAACCTGTGCCGCTGCACCGGATATCGGGCGATCGAGGATGCGGTCAACGGGGTCGTCGAGATCGAAGAGGCGGCACCCGGCGAGGCCGTTGGCGCAAGCGTGGCCGCTCCGGCGGGAACCGACGTGGTAACCGGCCGTGCCGAGTACACGATGGACACCGAGATGGAGGGCATGCTGCACCTCAAGGTGCTGCACTCACCGCACGCACACGCGCGCATCACCTCGATCGACAAGACCACCGCGCTCGCGGTGCCCGGCGTGCACCGCGTCTACACGTGGGAAGACGTTCCCCGCAAGCGGTTCAACACGGCGATCCACACCGACCATCTCGTCGATCCCGACGACACCCTGGTCCTCGACAACGTCATGCGGTTCGTGGGCCAGCGGGTGGTGGCGGTGGTCGCCGATTCGATCGGCGCCGCCGAGGAGGGCTGCCGCAAGGTCGAGGTCAGCTACGAGGTGCTGCCTGCCGTCTTCGACCCAGAAGAGGCGATGGCTGACGGCGCACCCCAGTTGCACGGCACCCACGACCCGTTCATCCAGGATCCCGAGCACAACATCCTTCTCGAACTGCACGGCGAGGTCGGCGATGCGGCAGCGGGTTTCGCGGAGGCCGACGTCATCCACGAGGGCACCTACTTCTCACCGCGCGTCCAGCACGCCCACCTCGAGACCCACGGCTCGATCGCCTGGATGGAGGACGGCAGGCTGCATGTGCGGACCAGCTCGCAGTCGCCGTCGATCTGCAAGCTCAAGCTGTCACACCTGTTCGACCTTCGACCGGATCAGCTCCGGGTGTTCTGTAAGCGCGTCGGCGGCGGGTTCGGCGGCAAGCAGGAGGTGATCTCCGAGGATCTGGTCGCGATGGCGACGATCGACATCGGGCGCCCGGTCTGCTGGGAGTACACCCGCGAGGAGGAGTTCACCACCGCATCGCCAAGGCATCCGATGAAGGTCACCGTCAAGCTCGGCGCCAAGGCCGACGGCACGCTGACCGCCGTGCACTTCCGCAACGTGTCGAATACCGGCGCGTACGGCAACCACGGCGGCGAGACGTTGTTCGCAGGCGGCGCCGCCGTCATGCAATACCGTTGTCCCAACAAGAAATTCGACGGCTACTCGGTGTACACCAACACCGTGCCGAGCGGCGCACTTCGCGGCTACGGCATGACCCAGCCGTCGTTCGCCGTCGAATCGGCGATGACCGAACTCGCACTTGCGCTGGACATCGACCCGTTGGAGCTACGACGGCGCAACGTGATCCGGCCCGGCGACGCGCTGGTGGCCATCGGCGAGCATCCCGACGACGTGACGTTCACCGAGGACGGCCTGACCGCCTGTATCGACCTGGTCGACGCGGCCATGCGGCGCAGTGCGAACGGGCACGCCCTCGGCGACGACTGGCTGGTCGGCACAGGCACCGCAAGCTCCATCCACGAGACCGCGCCGCCGACCGAGCACATCTCCGATGCCTGGGCCACCCTTCGTGACGACGGTGTATACGAGATCGCGGTCGGCACAGTCGAATTCGGGGAAGGTACCTCGACGGCCCATGTGCAGATCGCAGCCAGTGTGCTCGGTACGACGCCGTCGCGGGTGCATCTGGTGCAGTCCGACACCGATCGGACCGGCTTCGACACGGGGGCGTTCGCCAGCGCCGGCTTGTTCGTCTCCGGCAACGCCGTACAGAAGGCCTCGACCGCTCTTCGCGACAGCATTCTGCGCTTCGCCGCCGGTCACGTCGGAGTCGACGTCGCGGAATGCTCGCTGCAGCACGACGCCGTGAAATGCGGTTCGACCACACTGCCGCTGGCCGAATTACTCGCGGCCGCGCGCGACCGTCGCATCCGGTTCTCGGTGTCGCGAAAGGCATACGGATCGCCACGCAGCGTCACATCCAATGCGCACGGCTTCCGCATCGCCGTGCACAGGATCACCGGCGAGATTCGCATTCTGCACAGTGTGCATGCCACCGACGCGGGTGTCGTGATCAACCCGGCGCAGGTGCGCGGACAGATCGAGGGCGGCGTTGCCCAGGCGATCGGCTTCGCACTCACCGAGAACTACCGCGTCGACGAGAGCGGCGCGATGGTCAATCCCAACCTGCGCAACTACCGCATCCCCACCTACGCCGACATCCCGCGCACCGAGGTTCTGGTTGTCGAGACCTCCGATTCGGTAGGGCCGATGGGCGCCAAGGGTATTGCGGAGTCGAACGTCAACCCGGTGGCACCTGCATTGGCCAACGCGCTTCATGACGCCACCGGCGTCCGTTACCGTGACCTTCCGCTCACCCCAGAGCGGATCTACCGCAGGCTCATCGAGAACACGCTGATTCCGGCGAACTGATGGACATCAAGAATCCCACCGCCACCGCGGCCACGATCATCATCGGGCAGATGGTCCGCGCAGGCTCGGAGCAGGACTTCGAGGAGTGGCAGAAGAACCTCAACCACGAGGCCTCCAAGTATCCGGGCTTCATTGCCGCGGAGATCAATCCGCCGACCGCAGTACAGCCGGAGTGGGTTGTGGTGTATCGCTTCGACTCCATCCCTCACGTCATGGCGTGGCTCAACAGTTCCACCCGTCAGGAGCGCCTGGACGCCGGGCAACATCTCTTCGACGGTCCGGGCACGCAGCAGATTCTGGGCGGTAGTGCACGCTACGCCGATCCGCTGGTGACAGTGGCGGTCAGCCACCGCGTTGGACCGGAGAACGTCGACGAATTCCTCGCCTGGCAGGACCGGCTTCGCCTGGCGGAGAGCAAGTTTCCCGGCTTCCGGGGCACGGAGCTGTTCCGTCCGGTCGCCGGGCTTCAGGAGGAGTGGACGGCTCTCTACCGCTATGACAGCGCGGCAGATCTGGACCGGTGGCTGGTGTCCGACGAGCGCAAGGCCCTGTTGGCCGAGGGGGAGAAATTCGCCGACTTCAGATCCCGCACCATCGACAACTCGTTCGGCAGTTGGTTCGCCTTCGACGATGACGGTGACGACACACCAGCACCGTCGGAGCTGAAGACCTCCATCGCGGTATGGGTCGGCCTCTACCCGACGGTGGTGTTCCTCACCCTGATGCTGTCACCGTTGCATATGCCGCTGTGGCTGGGGCTTCTCATCGGCAACCTGTTCTCCAGCCTCCTGATGTCGTTCGTGACGATGCCGTTCTACGTCAATCCACTGCTGAAGCCATGGCTGCGACCGTCGCCCGATGTACCTGCAGCCAAGAACAACCGGCATGGAATCGCCGTCGCCGTCGTCGCGCTGACGTTCTGGACGGTGGTGTTCTACCTCGTCACCAGGGTGTTCTGGCATCTCCCTTAGCGGCCGGCCAGTGGTGCCGCCGAGGCGATTCCCTGCATCACCGGCAGGTCGGCGATCTGCTTGGGCGCCACCGTCTTCGCATCCGGCTCTTGGCGCTCCATGGCGTACTTGCGGACCTCCTGCCCGCCGGGCGCCACGCCGGCCACCAGGAGGTCGGCGCCGTACTCGGTGCTGCTGGTCGCCACGGTCACACCCGGCTTGGCCCCGGGGAACGGGACGAACGAGGCGATCTCGGAGTACTTGATGTCCTGTTCGTGATGGTTGGGGTTGTTCAGGTAGATCGCCGGCTGGCCGTCCAAGAGTGAGCCATTCGACCACACCTTCACCCTGCCGTCGCCGCCGAGTTGACCGGTGACGATGCTCTTCGCCCCGCCCTCAGCACCCGCGACCCACCCGGCCGACAGCGCCACGCCATCCTTGTAATCCTCGTCATACGCCAGGAACTGCGATGTCGTCTTCGGGTCGGTCGGTTTGCCCGAATGGCCCTGTGTCGCGGTGCCATTGGCCTGTGCCCGCTCGGTGGGCGTGAACAGGTCCCACCGGAACGTCTTGACGACGGGTGCATCGCCGGGGCCTGGAGCCGTCACGATGCTCTCCCGGCCCGAGCCCAACTCGACCATGCCGGTGGCCATCGTCACCCCCGACTGAGATCCCGGATACGGGGTGAAGGTGGAGAATACGTCGGGCGCCTTGCCTGTTTTATCGGGCAGTTTCGACGAGAAGACCTTGATCTGGCTCTCCGTGCCCGGGCCGGTGCCGACGATGATGTTGTCGGCCAAGGCATTCCCGTCGATATCCGTACCGGCGACGTTCACTCCGCCGGTGAAGCTCGCGTCGAACGGGGCGAAGCGGGTGATCTCCGTCCTGAAAAGTCCGTCGGTGGTGTCGTTGCCGTCGTAGGCGACAACCTCGGGCGCCACCCCCTTGCCGGAGCCGACGATCAAGTCGAGAATCATGTCGCCGTTCACATCGGCCATCGCGACGCTTGGGGTGCCCTCGAAGTCAGGAAACGGGACGACGGTCGCAAGCACCTTGTCGCCGTTGTTGTCTCGGACCTGCACGGTTGCCGGCTTACCGCTGCCACCAGGGACTGCCACCGCGTACGTCGACACCTCGGGGATGACGTTGATCGTCGCCATCAGCCCGTTGTCCTCGTGGTTGAGCCGGTGACAGTGGATCACGTAGGTGCCGACGAACTCGAGGAACTCCTGACGCAGGGTCAGCGACGCCGGAGTGCTCACGACATGCCTGTCATCGAAAATCGGGGCGGGCACGTTGACGTTGTCGAGCCCCCACGCTTGCACCCCGGTCTTTCCCCGATGTGGATCGTCGATCGCCATCACCTGAAAGTCGTTGACGTGGATGTGCATCGGATGCGCATCGTTGTTGAAGTTGGTGATCGTCCATTCCTCGACCGAGTTCAGCCGGGGCTGGATCAGCGGCACATTCGGGAACCCGGCGGGGTCGAACATGTAGATGACGGCCTTGGGATCGTTGTTGCTGGCTTTGTCGCCGCCGATGGTGTCGGTGATCTTCATCGCCCGCTTGACGGTGGGGCTCATCACCGACGTGTCGACGAACGATGTGAACGCGTCGAGGTTCTGGCCCTGCTCGAACGCCGTGGTGCGGCCCTCGCCGCCGGTGTCGGGTGTGGCACGGATCAGGGTCTGAGTCGGGAACACGAAGAAGCCGTCGGCGTAGCTGATGTATTTCGGATCGACGGTCAGGTCGCCGAGCACTGCCGGCGGGTTCTTGGTGCCGTTGTTGGTATACACCACACCGGGATCCGTGATCTCTTTCGCCTTCGGATCCGGCGGGAACTCGAGCACCAGATCACCTTCCTTGGGCATGGTGACGGCGATCGCGTACCGGGAGGCAGGGGGGATGTCGAGCGTCGTGCCGTCACCGTAGACGGGTCGACCGACCTGTGTATACGGGTTGCCGTCCTGCCCGACGATGGCGAACTTGGGATGGTTTCCCGTCGCCGTCTCGGTCAATCGCAGTGTCATGTAGGCGATGTCGCTGATATTGGCGATCGCCCAGATCTCCGTCTGCCCCGGCTTGATCTTCAGCTCGGGCTGGAATTGGCCGTTGATGGTGAACTGCACATCGCGCTGGTTCTCCGGCAGCTCGGGCTTCTCGGCGATCTTCTTGGTCGGGCTGTCGAAGGCGATCAGGTTCGACGGCATGAACTGGGTCTGGCCGCGGTTGTTCTTCGGTGACAGCGGTCCGGACCACCACGGCGTGACGTATTCGGCACCCATCGCGGTATCGGCGATGTTCACCGGGGCCAGGCTCGGCTGATACGTTCCGTCCGCCAGTTGTGTGCCCTGGGGCGGAGTGAACGTCGAAACGAACTGAGGCCAGCTGTAGTTGTTCAGCTGATGACCCTTGCCGTTGCGGTCGAACACGAAATTGTATTGAATCGCCATGTCACGCACCGGAATATCGTTCTCGGTCACCAGCGGCAGATTGCCGTCGGGTCGGCCGATCTCGAGAAGTCCGGCAAGGCCGTAGTAGGTCTGCTGAGCCGTCATCGTGTGGCGGTGGCTGTGGTACCAGTACAGCCCGTTGGGCATCGTCTTCGGCACGTCGTAGGAGTACGTGTTGCCCATCCCCGCCGGAATCGCCAACAGCACATTGTCGGCGTTACCCGACGGGCTGACGTGCAGACCGTGGGTGTGCAGGTTCAGCGGCGCCTCTTCGAGTGTCGGCGGGTAGATCGGCACGTCCCCGCCCTTGGGCGTCATCGCGGGGTCGAAGAAGTCCTGGATGTCGAGGCCCGCAAGATCGTTGTCGTAGTGCACGATCAGCTTCTCACCGGGTTCGACGTGAAGCGTGGGGCCGGGGTACAGGTGGTCGCCCTTGCTCGCACCGTCGGAGCTGGTTCCCTTGATCAAGTCGAACCCGAAGGTCATGAAGTTGGTGACGGGTTCTTTGACGGTGTCGAGGTTGACGGTTGACTGGTGCGCCGAGAGACGCACCTCGAGCACGCCGTCCTTGCTCGACAGCCGGACCGGCTCCCGAAACGGCGCAGGCTTTCCGTCCGGCCCGGCGTTGACACCGGCCTGCGGGGCCGGCGCGGTCATCTCTCTGCTGCATGCCGTCATCATCGCGGTCATCGATATGACGACCGTCAGCGCAACGAGGAGGACCGACTGTGTGCGAAGACGCCGCATAGCGCTCCCCATTCATGATGTGGGTGGGAATGCAGCAAAAATGCTACAGAGCAGGCGATATTTCCGTGGCTAATTGCACCGGACGGTCTATCCGAGCGGTGTCTCGTGAGCCGAGAGCGCAAGCCACTGACCGTTCTGCAGCGCGAAGACATCCGTGAATCGCTCGCGGGCGATCACCTTCCCGTCGTCGATCAAGGTGTTCACACCGTGGATGACGGCGGTGTCGCCGGAGATGTCGACGAGCTGATCGGACGGGTTCATCGTGACGGAGACCTTCTCGATCGCCGCGATCTCCCGCGCGCGGTCGAGCAATTTCCCGTCGGAGTTGATGTGCTTGAAGGTCGGCGCCAGAACAGATTCCACGGTTGCGCGGTCGCCTTCGGTGATCGCTGTCAGCCAGCGTCTCTCCTGCGCGAGCACGTCGGCGCATGGCCCTGCGTCCAATGCCAGCGCAAGGTTAGACATCGCATCCGAGCAGCTGTCGGCCTTGGCGGTGGCTTGCGGCTGGAGGGTGAGAACGGCTGCAAGCACCGCGGCGAGTGTCACCGGCGCAGCGCATTTGGCCCATGCGGATCGCGTCATCGATCGCGAGTATGTCAGCTGCGTCGGCGTGTGAGGTGGCAAACGGCAAATGGTGATATTGACTCTGCGCACACGGCTACGGCTACTCGATTTTGTCCGCCATTAGCGCAGTGTCAACGAAACTCGATCTCCGACTTGCTACCTTCTCCCGAAGATAGTGCGACGAAAGGGCGGTCAATGTCGGGCAATTGGGGATCGGTGTTGACCGATCTCGTGCCGCTGGCGCTGGTCATCGCCCTTTCGCCGTTCTCGATCATTCCTGCGGTGCTGGTGTTGGACACTCCGAAACCGCGACCGACGGGGCTTGCGTTCCTGTTCGGCTGGCTGTTCGGCCTTGCCGCGTTGGCGACGATCTTCCTCGAGGTCTCCAGCCTGGCGGGCGGACTGCGGGAGAAGCCGCCGGTTTGGGCGTCGTGGCTGCGCGTCGTGGTCGGCGCGGCGGTGATCGCGTTCGGTCTCTACAAATGGTTCACCCGAAACCGGTCGGCCCACACGCCGGGCTGGATGAACAGCATGAAGAAGTTCACACCGATACGGTCGCTCCTGACCGCGGCGGCGTTGACCGTGGTCAATCCCAAGGTGCTCTTCATCTGTGCCGCAGCAGGTTTGGCGATCGGTAGTGCGGGGCTACGGCCACCGGGTGCGTGGGGCGCTGTCGCGTGGTTCGTGCTGATCGCCGGTTCGACGGTCGCGATCCCGATCCTCGCGTACGCGGTGGCAGGCAGTCGCCTCGACGAGCAGCTGGCCCGGCTGAAGGAGTGGATGGAACGCAAGCACGCCGTGCTGGTCGCCGCGATCCTGGTCGTCATCGGGCTTATGGTGCTGTACAAGGGAATTCACGGGCTATAGCGGCGGCAGACCCAGCTCGTCGGCGGATGCGGTGAGGTAGCGGGTCACCGCGGGCCCGATCAGGCTGACGACATCCTCGGCGGGTAGGTCGGCCAGCGGCGCCACCCGCATGACGTAGCGCAGGATCGCGGTCCCGACAAGATTGGTCGCAGCCAACAACGCGCGCATCCGCGCCTGCTCGCCGCCGCCGAGCGCACCGGACACGGCCGTGAGCACGTAGTTCTGCATGAACGCGCGGAACGCTTCGTGTGCGTCGGGGTTCGACGTCGCCGACTGCAGCATCGCGACCATGCTGGCAGCGGTGTCCGGGTGCTCCCAGATGCCCAGGTATGAGCGGACCATCCGGTTGCCGATGTCGCCGTCGCCGTCGGCCAGCGCCGTTACCAGCACCTCGGGATCGACGATCAGCTGTAGCGACTCCCTGAACAGGTCGGCCTTCGACCCGAACAGGTAGAGCACCATCGACGGGTCGACGTGTGCGTCGTCGGCGATCGCGCGCAGCGTCGTCTTCTCGTAGCCCTCCACCGCGAACCGCTGTTTGGCTGCGCGCAGCACCGCGTCGCGCGACACCGGCTCGCCCTGCCGTCTGCCGCGACGGCGACTCGATGTCTTCGCTGGTAGCGCCACATGTCGACAGTATCATTTCAATCTCTGTTGAAATCTGTTTCCCTTCGAGTTACGCTGCCCGGGAGAAACAATTCAACGTCGGATGAAAAGTGAGAGAGCAATGACAACGGAGTCGCTGCCCAGGCACACCCATCACGCCGCCCCGGCCCATGAACCCCCTGCCGCGCTGCGCGCGACCGGCATCGTCGCGGTGCTGGCGGTCGCGATCGCGATCGTCGCGATCGCCTTCGCCCTGCCCGCGGCGCGTTCCAAGCCGCACGAGGTACCGATCGGTGCGGCGGGTCCGCAGGCGGCCAGCGGTCAAGTTGCCGACATGCTCGAGCAGAATGCGCCAGGCGCGTTCGAGATCACCTACTACCCCGGCGAGGCCGCGCTTCGCGACGCGATCCGCAACCGCGACGTCTACGGCGGTATCTCATTCGGACCCGAGGGCCGCACGCTGCTCATCGCCACCGGCGCCAGTCCGACCGTCGCCCAACTGCTGAGCCAGGTCGGCAGCGGCATCGCCCAACACGCGGGTGTGCAGCTGAAGACCGAGGACGTCGCGCCGCCAAGCGCCGGCGATCCGCGCGGGGCCGGGCTCGCGGCGTCTGCGCTGCCCATCACGCTGGCCGGGCTGCTGCCCGCCATCGCACTCGTGCTGGTGCTGCGTGGCGAGGTGTGGACGCGGTTCGCTGCCGTGGTGGTGTTCGCCGGGTTGGCGGGCATGACCATCGCCGCCCTGCTCCGCTTCCTGCTCGGCTCGATCGACGCGAATTTCTGGGGCGTTGCCGGCGGCCTGACACTCGGCGTACTCGCCGCCGGGCTGTCGGTACTCGGCCTCGGCTCGTTGTTCGGACGGGCCGGGCTGGCCGCGGGCTCGCTGATCGCGCTCTTGCTGGGCAACCCGTTGTCAGGGCTGGCCAGTGCGCCCGAGCTTCTGCCCAGCGGATGGGGTGCGTTCGGCCAGTGGTTGCCGCAGGGTGCCACCGCGACGCTGCTGCGGTCGACGGCCTTCTTCGACGGTGCGGGCGCGGGTATGGCGCTCGCGGTGCTGACCTGTTGGGCACTGGCAGGAACCACGCTGATTGTGATTGCCGCCGCGCGCAACGGCTAAAAACAGGACAGCTGTCCGTCCGCTCTGTTCACCTACACTCGAACGGCGTGGGACTCGATGACCGCGACGGGCTGCGGATGCTGCGCGACGCCGTCGACCCACGCCTCGGGGGCGTTGACACGATCCGCGAGTTCTACACCAAGTGGTTCGCCATCGACATGGCGGTGCGAGACCTGTTCCCACCCGATCTCGGCACCCAGTTCAGGGTGTTCAGCCAGGCGCTGGCGTGGTTGTTCGGGGAACTCGTCGACCAGAGGGCCGAAGAGCCGGTCGCCTTCCTGGCCCAGCTCGGCCGCGACCACCGCAAGTACGGAGTGCAGCAGAGCCAGTACTTCAGCATGCATGAGGCGCTCTATACGACGTTGCGCAGTCAGCTCAGCGACAACTGGGACGACAAGCTCGACGACACCGCCCGCGCCGCGCTCGAACTGTTCATCGGAGTCATGCACGGCGCGGCCGATGCCGAACAGGGTCCCCCGTTCTGCGACGGCACCGTCGTTGAGCTCAACCGGGTGTCCCGCGATATCTCGGTGGTTCGGCTTCAGCTGGACCAGCCGCTGTCGTACTTCCCCGGCCAGTATGTGACCGTGCAGGTACCGCAGTGGCCTCGCCGCTGGCGCTATCTGAGCCCTGCGATGCCACCGGATCCCAGCGGCGCCATCGAATTTCACGTCCGCTCGGTCACCGGAGGGATGGTCAGTCCCACCGTCGTAGTCGAAACCCAGCCGAGTGACCGGTGGCGGCTGTCGAACCCGCACGGCGGTATGCAGATCGACCGCGACGGCGCCGACGTGTTGATGGTCGCGGGCAGTACCGGGCTGGCGCCGCTGCGGGCGCTGATCATGGATCTCACCCGGTGGGGCGAGAACCCGAGGGTGCATCTGTTCTTCGGCGCACGGTATCCGTGCGAGCTCTATGACCTGCAGACGCTGTGGCAGATCGCGGCGCACAACCCGTGGCTGTCGGTGTCCCCGGTCTCCGAGTTCGCGAAGGATCCGCCGTGGGCCACAGACTATCCCGACGTGCAGCCGCCCCGCGGTCTTCATGTCCGCCAGACCGGCAGGCTGCCCGAGGTGGTGACCAAGTACGGGAACTGGGGCGACCGCCAGATCCTGATCTGCGGCGGCCCAGCCATGACGGCCGCCACCATGGAAGCCTTGATCGCCAAAGGCGCTCCGCCCGAACACATCCAGCACGATCCCCTGGCCACCTGAGTCCTCGGCGTGACAGGATCGCGACCATGGGTGAGTTCGAGCACGTAGCGCTTCAGGATCCATCGTCGTCGCTGACCGCGACGTATGTGCCCGGCGCCGGGATGATCTGCACCTCACTCGCGGACGACGGCGTCGAGCTGCTTGGTCAGCGGCGCGGGCTCGACGCGTATGTCACCAGCGGCAAGACCATGGGCATACCGCTGCTCTATCCGTGGGCGAACCGGTTGAGCGCCAGCACATATGAAGTCGACGGCACCGTCGTCTCGCTGGCCATCGGCGCCGACGGTGTACGGGCTGACGCAAACGGCTTGCCCATCCACGGTGTGCTGGCGGCCTATCCGGGCTGGGGGGTGACGGCCAGCTCAGGGAACACGTTGCGCGCCGACCTTGACTACGGCGCCGACCGCCGCCTGCTGGCGTCTTTCCCGTTTCCGCACGTGCTGACCCAGCAGATCACGTTGGCGGATCGGACGCTCACCGTCGAGACGACGGTGACACCGACGACGCAGGCGTCGGTTCCGCTGTGCTTCGGCTATCACCCGTACTTCATTATTCCTGGTGTGCCGCGTGAGGAGTGGACGCTCACCACGCCGAATATGCGGAGCCTGCCCGTGGACAGCCGGGGTATTCCGACCGGCGAGACCGAGAACTGGGACGGCAGGACCGAACCGCTCGAAAGCACTACCTACGACGACGGCTTCGACCAGTTACCCGACGGTGCCACATTCGCATTGGCAGGCGGCGACCGCCGCATCGAGGTGACGTTCGAAAAGGGTTATCCCGCAGCACAGTTGTTCGCCCCGCCGGGCGAGGATCTGGTCGCCATCGAACCGATGGCAGCACCGACCGATGCGCTCACCCGCGGGAACTTCCGCTCCGCTGCCGGTGAACCCGAGACGCTGCGCTTCTCGATCAAAGTCATGTGAAGACCGCCTCCGGGGGCCGATTTTTGTCGGACCCTTCTGTGATGATGGGGTTATGTCTTCGACCGCACCGTCGTTCGTGCCGTCGCCGCCTCGTGAGGCGCGGCTGGAGGTGTTGTTCGAGGAGTTGGCGGAGTTGACGGGTCAGCGCAACGCGATCGACGGGCGCATCGTGGACATCGTGGCCGAGATCGACGGTGACCGGCTGTGGGGTAACACCGGGTGCCGATCGGTGGCCGCGCTGGTGGCATGGAAAACCGGCACCTCGCCGACGAATGCCGCCACGATCGCCGCCGTCGCGAACCGGCTGCCCGAGTTCCCGCGCTGCGCCGATGCCATGCGCGAAGGCCGACTGTCGCTGGACCAGGTCGGGGTCATCGCGCAGCGGGCCGGGCATGGTTCTGATGCGCATTATGCGGAGTTGGCGCGCCACGCGTCGGTCACCCAGCTGCGCACCGCGGTCAAACTCGAACCCCGCCCCGAACCCGAGTCACGCTCGGAATCCGACGCCGAACCCGAGCCCGTGCCGGAGCCGCCGCGGTCGATCAGCAAGACCGGCGACGAGGCGTCGACCACCTGGCGGATCACCCTGCCCCACGCCGA
>CADEGF010000042.1 GCA_902826815.1 uncultured Mycobacteriaceae bacterium | reverse complement strand
TAGGTGAGCTGGGCAAAGTCTGGTGGCGGTCGATCGAGCCCGGATTGTGTGGGGCTACTCCACTGAACGACTCCACCGTTCCAGTGTGCGCACAGTTCGGTGCGAGCGCATAGAGCAACGCCCTGGCGAGGCCGCAGGGACGATCAGAAGTTCGACGACCAGCGCCACGACGCCACACTGATTAGCCCTAGCCCTCGTTCCAAAGACCCACTCGCCCAACGCAATACGTCACTGTGACGATTTACGCTACGGCGGACAGCTGTGCAGCGGCTCCAGCATCCCGCTCCGATTCCGCGCTCAACGTTGGCGACCAACCGACTTTCTCGGCACAGGTTTCGAAATGTCTCATCGTCGATGACGATCCGGTTATGGCCAGACAGCACCAGGAAGTGTTCTTCCACAGTCTGGTCATTTCGTCACGTGTGACGTTTCGTCCACTCTCCCGCCCGCTCTCGCCCTTATGTAGCCATTACGCTCTGTAGCGATGAACGACCGGCACGAGATCGATTCGCTCGAAGAGTTGCGATCCTTAGCCGGCGTGCTACGTGGCCTGGATTCGGCAGCATCCAACAGCCAGTGGAACGACGACAGCGCCATGCGTAGTGTCGTCGCCGCCGCACACGCCGAACTCGCTCTGGGCGATGTCGCCGACATAGGGACGACCACCACCCGCAGCGAGGCCGAAGCAGCCGCGATCGCTTCCGTCGGCAAGGCCCGCATCGCCGTCGCCGAAGCGGTGCTGGCCGTCAATGAAGCCCGACGTGGCAGCAAGGGAACGCCGTCGACTGCCGCCCATCCGCTTCGGACCGCTTCGGCATCGCTGGCGTCGCTCGGCCGCGGCATCATCGACGAGATCCGGCACATCACCGCAGACAAGCCGCGCTCGATTCTCTTGCGGACAGTCATCACGGTGGCCCTCGGTCTGGCCCTCGTCGCCGCTTATCACCTCACCGGTATGAAGCGCTACGACCTCAGCGGCCTGACGCTGTACTTGTTCTCGGTTGTGGTCGGCAGCGTCGTGTGCACCAATTCGCTGTGTTTCGAGGCCGAGCGAGTTCGCGCCGCGCTGGTAGCCGGCCAACGGGTATGGCGCATTCTGGTGGTGCAGAACCTCGCGATGGCAATTCTCATTACTGTCGCCGGTCTTCCCGTTGTCGCGGCCCTGACATGGACGCGGGAAGCCAACCCCGTCGCGCTCGTCGACCAACTTGTGACGATGGTCTTCATCTGGCTTGGCGTCGGCAACGTGCTCTCGGTGCTCTATCCGTTGCGGCACGAACCCATGGCGGCCCGGTTGAAGGACGGCACCTGGAAGCCGTTCCTGTTCTCGTTCGTGTTGTCCTACGGCGTCGGGCTCACCGTCAACCTGATGATCTACTGGCGGCTGTGGGCACGCCAAACAGCAAACGCCCAGATCGCAGGCGGCGCCTGGGTGGCATTCCTACTGGTGCTCGCCAGTGCAATCCTCAGCTGGATGCTGCTGACCGTATTCGCCGTCGCGTGCAGCCAGCAGCCCGCCGTTCGCCGCAAGCTCTCTCGCGAAATGATCGCCTATCGGCAAGCCGCTGACAGCGCAGCCCACCGTGCGGCACAGTAATAGTCATGACCAGCCGAAGGACGCCGGGGCCCAAGGAGGTCAAGGCCGCCGCACAGGCGGCTGCAGAGACCGCGCAATCGATCGCAGGCGGTGCGATGCGTGTCCCGCCCGCAACCATTCAAATTGCCAGTCAGCTACCGGATCTGCTCGAGAACATCGCGGCAGCCACCGAACGCCTCAACGAAGCGATCGATCGCGCCGAACGCTACATGGCGCTGGCTGATCCCATGATTCGAACCATGGATCACCTACTACCCCAGCTCGAATCGCTGGTCGCGACAAGCGATGAAGTGTTCAAGACCGTTTCATCGCTTCCCGGTGTCTCGACAATCGGTCGGATCGCCAGCGGCACAACGTCATCAACAAGAAAGGGCCGTCGTCCTGAAGGGCGTTGAGACCACGATCGCGCGCCGACCGCCTGGCCCGCGGGCGATCGCTCCCCTTCGCCCGCTGGTGGCCGCGGCCTGCGGCACCGGCTATCTGGTCGCCGGCGAATGGTTGATACGACGCCTCTTCGCCCACTACGGGCCCGTGGTGTCGATTCCGCTGCCCGGCATTCCCGTGGTCCTCATCAAGGACCCCGAGTTGGTCAAGCAGGTGTTCACCGAGAAGCCCGACATCCTGTTGGGCGGCAAGGGTGTCCGCCCGTCGGCCCTCATCTACGGAACTGGCTCGATGTTCGTGCAGGAGGAGCCCGAGCATCTGCGCAGACGGAAACTGTTGACGCCGCCGCTGCACGGCAAGGCACTGGAGAACTACCGGCCCATCATCGAGGACAGCACCAGGCAGGCACTAGCCGCGTGGCCGACGGACAAGCCGTTCAAAATGCTGCGGGCGGCGCGCGACCTCGCGCTGGATGTGATCGTCCGCGTCATGTTCGGCGCCCAGGACACAGCCGAACGCGCGCGGCTCGGGCGCCCCTTCGAGACGCTGCTCGACCTCGGGTCGTCAGAGCAACTGATCGTGCGGGTGGCACTGCACTCGGTTGGCGGGTTGAAGCGCTGGCCCAAACTCGAGCGGGCCAACCAGGGTATCGACGATCTGCTGACGCCGATGATCGCCGCGCGCCGTCGGGACCCCGATCTGAACAACCGCACCGACATCATGTCGCTGCTGCTCGCCGCCCGCAGTGAGGACGGAGAGTTCCTGACCGACAAAGAGATTCGCGATGATCTCGTCACCCTGATGCTGGCGGGCCACGAGACGACCGCAACGACGCTGGCGTGGATGATCGATCTGTTGCTCCATCACCCAGACGTGCTGGCGAAAGTTCAAGCCGAGGCCGACGCGGCCGAGTCGACGGCGTATGCGCAGGCGGTGATCAACGAAACGCTTCGCATTCGGCCACCGTCGCCCTTCACCGGGCGCTATACGGTCGATGACTACCGGCTCGGCGGATACACGGTGCCCGCCAGAACACGGATCGTCCCGCACATCGTCGAGGTCAATCTCAACGCTGAGACGTACGACCACCCCCACGAGTTCAGGCCCGAGCGTTTCCTGGACTCCAGTCCGCCGACCTATGCGTGGATCCCATTCGGCGGCGGCATCAAGCGGTGCCTCGGCGCGAGCTTTTCCATCCTGGAGCTCACGGTCGTCCTGCAGACCCTGCTTCGCGCCGGCACGTTCGAGGCCGTCCACGACGACCAGGATCGCCAGGTCCGGCGCGGGATCGTGCTGCTCCCCCATCGAGGGGTTCCGGTCCGCTACCACTCCTGACGGGTCATAATTCTCCGAGCATTTTTGCTACGGACATAGGAGCCACCGATGGAGATCGACCCGGCAGCGACCGCGTGGGTGCTTGCCTGCACGGCACTCGTCCTGTTGATGACGCCCGGTCTCGCCATCTTCTACGGCGGCATGGTCCGGTCGACGGGCGTGCTCAACATGATCATGATGTGCTTCATCTCCATTCCCGTCGTGACGATCGTGTGGTTGCTCGCCGGCTACTCACTGGCCTTCGGCCAGGACGCGGGCGGTGGCCTCATCGGCAACCTCGCCCACTTCGGGCTACTGGGTATCGACCCGACGACCGTTCGATCCGGTATCCCAGAACTGCTCTTCGTGACGTTCCAGCTAGGCTTCGCGATCGTCACCGCCGCGCTCGTCTGCGGCGCGATCGCCGACCGCGCCCGCTTCTCGGCATGGATGATCTACCTCGCCGTCTGGACGGTGGCCATCTACGCCCCCGTCGCCCACTGGGTCTGGGGGCCCGACGGCTGGCTCGCGTCGTTCGGAACCATCGACTACGCGGGCGGCCTTGTCGTCGAGATCGTGTCCGGGGCATCCGCACTGGCGCTGGCGCTCGTACTCGGCCCACGCATCGGATTCAAGTCCGAGGCGATGCGGCCACACAACCTCCCGTTCGTGTTGCTCGGCGTTGGGTTGCTGTGGTTCGGATGGTTCGGTTTCAACGCGGGCTCGGCGCTCGCCGCGGACGGCAAGGCCTCGGTGGTGTTTCTCAACACGCTGATCGCCGGGTGCCTCGGGATGCTGGGCTGGATCTTCGTCGAACGCCTGCGTGACGGTCGGCCGACGACGTTCGGCGCGGCCTCGGGTGTGGTCGCCGGACTCGTCGCGATCACTCCGGCGTGCGGATTCGTCGCCCCGATAGGCGCATTCGTCGTCGGGCTGGCTGCCGGAGTGGTCTGTTCTTACGCAGTCGGCTGGAAGTTCAAGGCCGGTTACGACGACTCACTCGACGTAGTCGGTGTGCACTTCGTCGGTGGCGTCGTCGGCACCTTCCTGATCGGGCTGCTCGCCGCACAGGTGGTGTCCGGTGGCGCCGAGGGCCTGTTCTACGGCGGCGGATTGTCCCTACTGGGTAAGCAGATGCTGGCCATTCCCGTCGTCGCGGTCTACGCGTTCGCGGTGTCCTTCGTCATCGGGAAGGTCATCGACTCGACGTTCGGGTTCCGCATCGAACGCGACGACGAGATCTCCGGGATCGACCTCGCACAGCACGCGGAGACCGCATATACAGAAGGCGTCCATGGCGCACCCCAGAGGCGGCCCTGACTCGGCTGATTTAGCCTGCCCTGCTGGCCAATTACACTGCCGCGCTTATCTTTACCACCTCATCTGGCATTCCGCGCCACCGCAGGACCAGGTCGAGGTTACAGTTCGTCCGAATCGACGAGAGAAGCGACGGCATGGCCGACCGGCCGGTCTCATCGGTGACCAGCGCGGCAAACGAATCGGACTCTCCGCGTGAGTCCGCACACTTCGCGGACACCAACAATGCGCTGGCCATCCGAATTCCGTTGCTCGCCAGCCGATCACGCGGACTACTCCGATCCGATTCGTGGCCATGATCGGGCCCCAGATACGTCAGCAGGATTGCCTGGTCAACCCAATCCACGATGCGATCAGCGGGCAAGCGGGTACACACGAGGAGGCTGACGATGTCCGCCGTCGCCATGTTCGGGATGTTCTCGATGTCTTCTTCTTCGAGCCTGGCCTCGTGCCATACCGTCAGTCCGTCGAGACCGTCGAGAGCAAGTTCTGCCCGGAGGCTGGGCAAGGCGAACGCGAACACGCTCGCCATCAGACTGCGGATGACCTGCCACACAACCACCGGGAAGACTCCAACCGCGAACCCGACCATCAACATCTGCGATTCCGACAGGGCCGGCCACGCCAGGTTTTCGGCGACCTTCTGAAACACCCAAACCCCGATGAGAGCAAGGATGATTCGCATCACGACGGCGACGTAGGCGCTGCCCCGCAGATCGGCACGGACATAACGCCGAAAGAGCATTTGGATCGAGAAGAAGTATGCGCCCAGGAAGGCGAATGTGACCGGCGTCGAGGTCGCATCCAAAGCAACCACCCAGGCCGAACGGCCTTCCGGCATCTCCTTGATGGGCGGAAGCGTTACCGACCAACCAATTGCGAGCAGCACCAACGTGACCAAGACCGGCACGGCCGCGATGGAAACGGGTGGCTGTACCCACGCCTCTTCCCGAGAGTATGGCCGAAAGTTCTGTCGAATGACGTCGGTGTGGACTCGCTGAGGTATCCGGCCGTACGTGGCTTCGAACTTCTGCAGATAGCTGTCAATTCGCGTCGCTCGCGCTTCTTCCGTTTCGGCCATTGACTGGCGCGGGTCGAGAAGCCCCAACCTCTGCAAGTTGGCGAGAAACTCATTGAGCAGGCTTGCCCGTTGCACCACCAGAAAGAGCCACCACATCACCGCGGGGGTGAGAAAGAGGATGACAACCAGTACCGAGCGCAGCGTGTTCACTTGCCAGACAGGGTCAAGGACGAAGAGGACGGTGCCAAGGGCGATCAGAATTGCGGGGAAACCGACCAGCATGATGGCGGCGGCCCGTACTGCTGTCCCGCGCGGTTTCGACCACCAGTCCAGGATCGCTACGCTAATGGCGGCGAGGAGGACCACGAAGCTGACGAAGATCCACGACGCGTGGTCACTCATGAACCCGCGAGACAGGTCGATGACCATCGCGACACCAAACGCGAGGACGCCGACAATGGCCAACGTGAGGGCAAGCAGGAAACTACCGTCGGTGAACGGCGCCCTCGCCGACGGCACATCACCGCGCCTGCGGCTCCCGTGACTTGCGCTGGCGTTCAGGCGGTCGGCGGCGGAATGATCCCGCGTTCCGGCCCGTTCGGTGTCAGATCTCGTCGTAGACGGCGCCCCGGTTTCCTCGGAGGTGACCAACGAAGCCCGCGGCGCTTCGCTGACTGAGTTCTTCACGGCCGACATGGCGCCTCCTTACCCGAATAACGGCAACTCGCCTTCACAGCGTGAGCCTGATCTGCGCAGGCACCGAGGCGATCTCGTTCAGCACGCGCACATTTCGCACAACGTCGCGGCTCTCTCGTGCCGCGATGCTGACGATTGCCGGGGCGAATGGGCCGCCCTGGAATACGAGTGCACCTTGCTGCGCAATCTGTAGATCTCGCAGCGAGATGACGATGGGGTCGGTGATCTCCGGCGATGCTGCCAGCGATAAGGCGAACCGCCACGCGTCGTCGCGAAGCGATTTCACCGCTCCGTTGATCAGGTTGATTTCGTTCTGCCCCAACACCGCGAATACGTCGGCCAAAACAGGCGAGAGCTCGTTGATGTCCTCGACGATGGCGGTGGCCTGACTGGCGAGCACCGCGTTGATTCGATCGAAGTCCTCTCGCAGGTCGAGCAGTGACAGCCCCGACGACATCTCTTCGGCGACGACACCCAGGTCAAGGCCGATGTGGGCGTTAACCCCCGCCAGCATGTGTTGGACGATGATCGGATGTGACTCATCGGCGGCATCGAATGTCACCTGCCACGCGTGGGTCGGTTTGCTGAAATTGGCGGGATGGAACAAGCCGTTGATGGCGGCGAAGTAGCGGTTGGCGAAGCCGACATCCAGCCGCTCCAAACGTGGCCCATCCTCGAACATTCCGTCACGCAACGCTGTTCGGACGCCGATCGTGACCCGCTTGTACAAGGCGGCGAAGTATCCGAGGCGACTCGACGAGCGGATGGACCACGCGACGATCGTCTCGAGCGCGTCGATGACGTCATCGATACTGTCGAGGGTCGGTATCGGATTGGGGACTTGAACCCCCACCCGAGGCGCCCGTACGTCAGCCGGCATTGCAGATCGCCCTTTGCAGGCAGTGGTCGAATGGCTTTGCGATCTTGTCCATAGATGCTCCCACCGTCGGCGTAGTGTCTGCGTCGCAGTCACTCTCACGTCGGATCATCACCCGAATCCGGCGCGGTGGGATGAGTAGTGCGCTACTTGATTTCTTGGCAGGCGACGCTCATGCAGTCGCCGAGACCCTTTCGGTCTCGACAGCCTCGATGCGGGCAGGCACGTGCTTGTGCCACGGCGTACCCGCGTACGCGTCCCGCCACTGCGTCGACGTGAGCGCGTTCGGCGCGACACCGGGAACGAGCGTCTGCCCCTCCTCGTCGACGAAGTCGAGGCCAAGCCCATTGGGCAGCGATGCATGTCCTGGAAGCATCGCCTCGCTGATCTCGACGCTGGCCTCGGCACTTCCCGCCGCGGTGGTGATGCGTGCGCGTCCACCGGCAACCAGACCCAGCTCCTGGGCGTCCTCCACGCTGACGCGAAGAGCTCCTTCCGCGTCGCGCTTGCGCCAGCTCGGATCACGGAAGATGTCGTTGGCGGTGTAGGCGCGGCGCTCACCCGCCGACAACACCACCGGGAACTCCGGAGTCGTCAGCGCAGAGGGCGCGTCCCGCAGCCCCTTGATCTCGTCGAGCATTTCGGGCATCTCCAACGCGATCTTGTGATCGGCATGGGCGATCAGAGCGAAGTCGTCCTCGTATTCGTGTTCGGTGAACGTCACCCCCGACTTACTCGCAAGGATCGCCTCGAAAAGCGCATTGCCGTCCGCGTGGCCGGCGCGCCGCACCGCCTCGGGATACGTCATCGCGGTCTTCTGTGCGAGCCCCCACAGCGCCGCGGCTCCCTTGAGATGCTCGGGCAGTGTCGGGCCCAACGTCTCGTAGAGAACGAAGGGCAACACCCGCGACATCGCGGGGTTGACTCTGACCGCCCCGAGGAAGGCCTGCGCGTACGCCTCCAGGCCCTCAGCAGCTGCCGCCCGCAATGGCTCGAGATCGCCCTCGTCGACGACACCCAGCGCACGCACCAGTCGCGCCCAGATCTCGGGCTCGGGCAGCGTCCCCGGCAGCGGCTCCATCAGCGGATGCCGAAGTTGAAATGTGTTGTGCGGGAACTCGAGATTGAAGAACGTCGCTTCCGGCTTCTCGAACTGACTCGCCGCGGGGAGCACATAATGGGCGAGCCGGGCCGTCTCCGTCATCGCGACATCGATGACGACCATCAGCTCCAACGACCGAAACGCCTGCCGGCACGCCACGGAGTCGGCTATCGAGTGGGCCGGGTTGCTGCTCTCCACGATCATCGCCCTGAAGCGGTCGGGATGGTCGGTCAAGATCTCTTGCGGCACAACGTTGGACGGCACCAGACCTGAGATCACCGGCGCACCCGTCACCGGTGTACGCCCGACACCGCCGAATGTGAACAATGGCGCGAATGCCGAATGCAGATGCTGGCTACCGCGTTTGGCGAAGTTACCCGTCAAGATCCACAGCATCTTGTTCAGATACGAGCACAGTGTGCTGTTAGGAGCTTGCTGGATGCCGAGATCCTCGAAGACGGCCACCGTGCTTGCGCTCGCGATGCGCCGCACCGCCGCGCGGATCAACTCCTCGTCGACGCCACACCGCTCGGCGTACTCGGCAACAGGCACGTCGCGCAGCACATCTCGGACGGCGTCTGCGCCGTTGACGCGGTCGGCCAGAAACTCCTCGTTGCAAAGGTTTTCCTGCACCAGCACAGCGGCCATCGCGGCAAGGCACCACGCGTCGGTGCCCGGCTGCACCCGCAGGTGCATATCGGCCATCTTGGCCGTATCGGTGATGACCGGATCGATGACGATCATCGCGCGGCCGGGATCCTTGGCGATGTCGTTGAGCACCGTGCGGGCCCGCGGAAAGCTCTGCGACATCCACGGGTTCTTGCCGACGAACACCGACACCTCGGCGTATTCGAACTCACCACGGGTGTGCCCGCCGTACAGGTGCGCGTCCACCCACGCCTCGCCGGTCTTCTCCTGCGCCAACGCATTCGATCGGTACCGCGAGCCGATCGCTTTGAGGAACGCGCCCGAGTAGCCGCCACCGAGATGGTTTCCCTGACCGCCGCCACCGTAATAGAAGACCTTGTCTCCGCCGTAGCTATCCCGGATTCGCTTGAAACCCTCGGCGATCTCGGTGATCGCGGTGTCCCAGTCGATTTCCTCGTAACTGCCGTCGGGCGGCGCCGCATCGGGGATGTCAGCCTGCGGCGGTTGTTCTGGTAGTGATCGAGCCGCAACGCCTTGTTGCACGTGTAGCCCTTCGATGCCGGATGCTCCTTGTCGCCGCGGATCTTCGACAGCGTGCGCCCCTCGAGCTGAACGACGATGCCGCAGTTGCACTCGCAGAGGATGCAGGCCGTCGACTGCCAATCGTCGGTCATGAGGACTTCCCTTCGGCCGTCGCGGCGTCAAGAAGGCCGCGGAGCTGATGCTGGATGAGGTCGAGCGGCTTCACCTCGCGCGATGCGCGGGCCACGATGATCGCGCCCTCGATCGACGTCGTGACCAACATGGCCAGTTCTTCTGCGCGAGCCGCCGCGACGCCTTCGGCGACCAGCCGCTGGCGTATCAGGTCGGTCCACAGCGCAAACGCGGCCGCCGCACGCTCGATGACTTTCGTGGTGCGCTCGGCATTGTCGGGGTCGCCCGCTTCGACCGTCACCGCGACGATCGGGCAACCGGCGCGATAGTCGCTGCGGATCAGCTGTTCGCGGTACATCCCGATCAACTCGTCCAACAACACGGCCGCACTCTCCGCAGCCGAGATCTTGCCCGCGATATAGGCGCCCGCATAGTCGGTCGCCTCTTCCAGCAGCTGCATCCGGCCGCCGGGGAAATAGTGATAGGCCGAGCCGCGCGGCGCGCGACTGTGCTTCAACACGTCCGAGATGGCGGTCGCCTGGGCGCCGCGTTCACGAATCAACAGTGCGGCGGATACCACCATCCGCTCCCGCGGGTTACTGACCACGTTATATATGATGGCATACATAACCCTCATGCGCGAACGTTCAGCCTTGTACTGGTTGCTCTTCTTCGCTGGCCCGTTCTCCCGCATCTTCGGTATCCCGGCGGCGTTCCCGCAGCACGAATGCCGCCAGGGCCAGTGCAAGGACGACGCCGGCCAGGACGCCGATCTCGACGACGGCACGCGAGAATGCGGGCCCCTTCTCGAGCAGGGTCGCGGCCTCGACGGACAGCACCACAATCTCCTTGATGCCCGCCAGGATGCCGACGATCAGGAACGGCTCGGCCACGATCTCGTGCGACCGCAGGCAGGCCCGTACGGCGTAGAGCAGCTCCACGAAAATGAAGATGAGCAGCAGCCCGTCCAGGATCTCGAGCATGACGGTTTTCACGGGCGACTCGCGCAGCGCCAGCATGGTGTTGAACTGCGCGATCAATAGCGCTACCGATCCGATGATCAGGACAAGCGCGATTCCCCAATAGACCGCGTCTTCGAGCACGCCGAGCACCCGGTCGGCGAGGCGCTGGCGTTCCGCTTCGTCTTCTTCGTGTTCGCTCTCCGATTTAGCCATCAGCGGTTCAACATCCAGATTCGGGTGGATAGCGCGGTCGCGAACGCACACCAGAGCGGATACAGGGCCAGCGGCGCACCGCGGCCTGGCCGCACTTCGACCGCCCGTCGGGTCAGGTCGGCACTGCTCGCGGTGAGCGCTGCCGCCACGACGGCCGAGGGGCCCAGCATGCGGCGGTTGAAGAACAGCCACGACCAACTGCCGTTCAGCACAAGATTGAGCGCCAGCGCGTTGCGGTAGGCACGGGCCTTATCGGGCTGGTGCTCATCCTTCAGCTGATCGATCGTCGAGGCGGACACGGCCGCGATGTCGGCGTAAAGGATCGGCCAGACGATCGGGAACACCTGCCGCGGCGGCTGAAAAGACGGTTTACGCAGCTTGTCGTACCAGTCTGACTGCGCGGGGCGGCTGACGAGGCTGCCGACCGTCGCGGTCACGAACACCGCCGCTGCCGATTTCGCAAGTGTGCCCGGACGCATGGACGTTAATTAACCTCTGCGCCGATGTCACAAACCAGCCTTCTGCATCCGTCTAGTGGTCATCAACCCGAATTCGAATCGAAAGGACACCACGATGACGGAGATCCTCATCCTCGGCGCCGGTTACACCGGCATGGGCGCGACGATGGCGCTGGCGGGCCGTCTGCGGGGCCGCGACGACGTCCACATCACCCTGGTCAACCCACAGACTCGGTTCACAGAGCGCCTTCGACTGCATCAGACCGCTTCCGGCCAGGAGCTGGCCGACCTGGAGATTCCCGACCGGCTCGGCGGAACCGGTGTCGATTTCGTCGCGGGCTGGGTGACGGCCATCGACGCCGACGCGCAGACCGTTCGGATCGACGATGAGTACGTTCTGGCATACGACACTCTCGTCTACGCGCTTGGCAGCGTGGCCGACACCGAATCCGTGCCCGGTGTCGGTGAATTCGCCTACACACTCAACAGCCGGCAGGACGCCGCTGCGCTGGCCGGCGAGCTGGACCGGCTCGGCACTGCAACAGTCGTCGTGGCGGGTGGCGGCCTGACCGGGATCGAATCGGCAGCCGAGATCGCCGAACAGCATCCCGACGTGGACGTCGTCCTGCTCAGCAGAGACGAGCCCGGATCGATGATGGGCGCCAAGGCTCGCGCCCGCCTGCATGCCGGCCTGGCCCGGCTCGGGGTACAAGTCCGGGTCGGCGCCGACATCGTCAAGGTGATGGCCGACGGAGTCGCGTTGGCCGACGGCAAGGTCGTGCCCGCCCAGGCGGTGCTGTGGACCGCCGGGGTGCGGGTGTCACCACTTGCCTCGGCCGCGGGCCTGCAGGTCGACGGCAGTGGCCGCATCCTCACCGACGAGTCCCTGCGATCGGTTTCGTATCCGAACGTCTACGCCGTCGGCGACGCGGCCGCGATCCGGCAGGGCTACGGGGTGATCCACGGCACCTGCCAGAGCGGCATCCCGACCTCGATCCACGCGGCCGCGTCGATCGCACGGGAGTTGAACGGGAAGCAGCCCAAGGCGTTCCGATTCGGTTACGTGCACCAGCCCGTCAGCCTCGGCAGGCACGATGCTGTCATCCAGTTCACCCGCGCCGACGACAGTCCCAGGCGGTTCTACCTTTCCGGCAGGCTCGCGGCGGCGTACAAAGAGACTGTGAGCTCCAGCCCGTGGACCACCTACCGACTGATCAGGGCGGTGCCGTCCATCGGATCGATGACATGGCGGCGCGGCGGTACGAAGTGACGGTCGACGAACAGACCTTCTCCGAGCACCGAAAGCTGTTGTTCGCCATCGCGTATCGGCTGCTGGGATCGGCCGCAGACGCCGAGGACGTGGTTCAGGACGCATGGTTCAGGTGGTCGGCGGCCGAACGCGCACAGGTGTCGGATCCGAAGGCCTACCTCGCCCGCATCGTGTCCAACCTGGCGATGGACCGGCTCCGCTCAACGCGACGCCAACGGGAAGCCTATGTCGGGCCGTGGTTGCCGGAGCCAATCCTGACCGAACCAGACGCCTCCGAGGACGTCGTCGTCGCCGAATCCGTTTCTGTGGCGATGCTGGTGGTGCTCGAAACGCTCAGCCCACTGGAGCGTGCCGTCTTCGTACTCAAAGAGGTCTTCGATTTCTCCTACGCTGAAATCGCTGATGCCGTTGACCGTTCGGAGGCGGCAGTACGTCAAGCCGGCCACCGCGCCCGCAACCACATTCAGGCGCGGCGGCCTCGCTTCGAGACCGATCGCACCAAGAGGCGGGAGCTCACCGAGCGGTTCTTCGCCGCAAGCATGGGCGGGGACCTCAACGAGCTGATGGAGTTGCTCGCTCCAGACGTCGCGCTCTGGACCGACGGCGGCGGCAAGGTCCGGCAGGCAATGCGGCCGATCATCGGGGTCGACAAGGTCATCCGCTGGCTCGCCGGTGCGGCCAGCCGACCCTACGAGGGTGTCGAAATCGGCTCCATGTCAGCCGAAGTCGCCGAGATCAACGGTGCACCTGGCGTGGTGTTCAGTGGCGCTGGCCGGGTCATCGCCACCCTCACCGTGGATCTGGACGACGACGGCCGCATCGTCGCCATCCACAATGTCGCCAACCCGGACAAGCTGCACGCGATCGCCGATGGCATCACGCGTGGTTGAGCTAGCGTGACCGAATGGCACCTGCTGGGCCGCTTCGGGTCGGCAGCGCAGACGATCTGGATCTCGTCGGACCGCTGTGGGTCGCGGTCCATCACCGGCACATCGAGAGCATGCCGGAGCTCGCGCCTTACATCGACGACGCCGAAACGTGGCGCGCCCGCAGGGAGCTTTACGAGGAGCTGCTCGCCAAGCCGGACAGCCTGCTTCTGCTGGCGATCGTCGACGGCGAGCCGATTGGGTACGGCCTGACCCACGTGATGCCCGTCGCTGGCTCATGGATCGAGGACACCTGGCAGACGGGTGACCGGATCGGCGAGATCGAGTCGCTCAGCGTGTTGCCCGCCTACCGCGGAACCGGTCTGGGCTCAGAGCTTCTCGAGCGGCTCGAGGCGCACCTGCGCGACCTCGGTATCGAGGACGTCATTCTCGGCGCGCTTGCCGGTAACGCCGACGCCATCCGGCTGTACGAGCGGCGCGGCTATCGACCGACGTGGCTCTACCTGTCCAAGTTGGCTCGGCGGGAGCCCAGGAGCCGGTAGCCACCGTAAAGAAGCGCTGCGACAAGGAAATTGACGAAGTACGCGACGTCGGCGCCGTGCCACGCTGCTGACACCGGGCCGGTGAACAACGAGGTGTTCATGAACGGCACCGCGGCGGCGTAGGCGAGGACGAATGCCACCACCGCGGCGATCGCGTCGCCGCGGCCTGTGTGTTCCTCGGCGGGGTTGATCGACGTCCGTCCCCGCACCCGCAACGCCCAATCGATCACGACGACCGCCACGAAGGCCGGAATCCAGTAGCTCACCAGAAGCAGCACGTGCTCGAATCGGGACGCTGTCTCACCACCGTGCAGCCACAGGATCAGACCGAACGCGATGACGGTGACGACGATGGCCGAGACCGGCCTGCGCACCTTCACTCCGATGGTCTGCAGCGCCAGCGACCCGCTGTAGTCGTTCATCACACCGGAGCCGATCGACGCAAGGGCGATGACGAGAAGCGCCAGCGCTCCGAGGATCCCGCCACCCATCACCGACCGGACGCCGTCGGCGGTGTGCTCGGACACCAGATCACCCGCCGCGATCCCGATTCCCTGCACGAACACGTACGCCGAAACTATTCCGGCGAACGTGAATCCGAAGACCCGGAGCCGCGACGATTCGGCGGGCAGATACCGACTGAAGTCGGCCGCGTAGCTTGCCCACGAGATCGACAGGCTCAGCGCGATGGTCACCTCGAGGATGAAGGCACCGACGAGGTCGGGACCCTGCACCGTCGCAGGCGTGATGATCTCGTGGCCCGCGGCCAGCTTGATCGCGAACACGACGAAGGTGACCAGCAGAACGACCGTCAACACCGCCTGGATGCGGTGGATCATCTCGTATCCGAAGAACCCGACCACACCCTGCACGGCCAACACGATGAGAACGGCGCTCCAGAACGGGATACCGAGAAGGGTGGCGAGCGCCTCACCGCCGAACAGGCCTACCAGCGCATCCCATGCGATCGACGAAAGCCATTGCAGCACACCGGGAAGTACCACGCCGCCGCCGAAGGCCATCCGGGAGTTCGGCAGCTGCGCAGCCCCTGTGCGAGGACCCCATGTCGACAGGTAGCCGACCACAAGGGAGCCGAGCACGGTTCCGATCACCATGGCGAGCATGCCGAGCCAGAACCCGAGCCCCAGCGCGATCGCCAGCGCACCCGTGAAGACACCGGTCATGTTGACCTGCGGCGCGAACCAAACGGTGAACAGCCGCCGCGGGCTGCCGTAACGCTGGTCCGCCCGGATCGGTGCGATGCCGTGCGTCTCGACCGACAGATCCCCTGCGCCGGACGGAGTGCGGCCGCTGAACGTCGGCGCCGTCAGCGCACTCGATGAAGAACCCCCATGTGTCATGGGTCCATTCGATCACGACGGGATCAGCCCGACAGCACCGCCATCACCTCCGCGCGGGCCTCCTCGAGGTGCGCATCCATAGCCGCAGCCGCGCCTTCGGCATCGCGTTTTGTGATTGCATCGATGACCCGGGCGTGGCCGCGGATCGACGATTCGTAGATCACGTTGAAGTCGTATCTGTCCAGGCGGAAGATGACCGCCGCGCGGACGTCCTCGACCACGTCGCTGAGCATGCTGTTGCCGCTCATCCGGGCCACGGTGAGGTGGAACTCGGAGTCGGCCCGCCGAAACGCGTGCATGTCGTTGCTCGTCTCGAGCGCCTGCTGGCACGCAGTCAGCCGTCGAAGATCTTGTGCCCCGGCGCGTTCGGCGGCCAGCCGGGCCGTCATTGTTTCGACAGCCAGCCGTAGTTCGAAGACCTCGGCCAGCTTTTTGTCGTACTCATCGAAAGATCCCCAGCTCGTCACGGCGTGCGACACGATCGTGCCGCTGTTGCCCCGCTTCGTGATCAGCAGGCCCTCCCCCTGCAGCACTCGCAGCGCCTCCCTGACGGTGACCCGCGAGACTCCCAGTCCGTCGGCCAGTGCCCGCTCGGCAGGCAGTCGGTCGCCGGGCAGCAAAACGCCGAGTGCCATGGCACGCCGAATTCGGCCGACGACCGCGACATAGGCCGGCGGCGTGTCGAGCGGTCTCAGCAGAAACTCGTCTGGCATCTCTTGAAGGCTACCGCGCTTGGACCTATTGTCTGTTGGTATGGAAGCAAGACCATGACGGTTGGTTCGATTGCCGACTTCGCCAATCATCTGCCGGTACGCATCACGTTCGGCGACGGCACCGCCCACCGGCTTTCCGATATCGCCAAGTCCGCCGGGGCAACCCACATCCTGCTCCTGACCGACGAGAATGCCGAGACCTACAACCCGGCGGTCGCACGCGTCACCGCTGCGCTGCGCGAATCGGGTCTGGCCATCACTCGTATGGAGAAGCCTCCGGGTGAGCCGACCATCGCGATGGTGGATGTCGCGACGTCGCGGATGCGGGCCGAGCACACCGACGCGGTGATCGCCCTCGGCGGCGGGTCGGTGATCGACACCGCGAAGGCGGCGCGACTGTGCCACCAGCTGAATGTGTCATTCGCCGAGTTTCTCGAAGGTAACCGTGTCTACCCGGAGCCGACGGTTCCGCTGATCGCGGTTCCGACCACCGCGGGCACCGGTTCCGAGGTCTCGGGCGGTTCGGTGATCTCCGACCCCGACGCCGGACGTAAAGCCGGGATCGCACACCCGAACCTGCGACCGCAGTATGCGGTCGTCGATCCCGAGCTGACATGGAGCATGCCGCCGACCATGACGGCCAACACCGGTATCGACGCACTGGCGCAGGCGATCGCGGCTACGGTGGCCAAGGTTCGTACCCCGATCGGCGACGCGATCGCCCTCGAAGCGGTCCGGTTGATGGGTGACTCGCTGCTCGCCGCATTTCGCGACGGCTCCGATGCCACGGCGCGGTCGAACATGTCGTGCGGTGCCATGATGGCCGGTCTTGCGATGAACATCTCCGACTGCGCCGCAGAACATTCCCTCGGCCAGGCGATCGGCGGCCTCACCGGGGCTCCACACGGCCTGACCATCGGCCTCGTCCTCGTCGAAACCCTGGAGAGGGAACGTCGTTGGGTGCCCGGTCAACTCGAACGCTGCGCCGATGCGTGGGGCCTGCCCGACGACGGCACGCGCGACGGGTCGCGCCTCGTCACCGCCGTCCGAACGCTTTTGGCCGAACTCCAGTTCCCCGTCATGTCCGAACTCGGGCTGGCCGACGCTGACCTCGAGCGGCTCACCGACCTCGCACTCGCCGACTATTTCATCTCCATGTCACCCGAGCCGTGGGACAGGGCCGAGGTGTACACCGCCTTCGCCTCGGCCCTGTCCCTCCGGGAGCGTCAGCTCACGGCGGCCTCCGGGTAGATCGATGGGCACACCCGGGTCCTCTTCAGACCGACGCGCACCCGACCGCGTCGACGTCGTGATCGTCGGCGCCGGCTTCGCCGGGCTGTACATGCTGCACCGCATCCGCGGGCTCGGCCTCACCGCGCGTGTCTTCGAACGCGGCGACGACGTCGGCGGCACCTGGTACTGGAATCGCTACCCGGGGGCGCGCTGCGACATCGAGAGCATCGACTACTCGTACTCGTTCGACGAATCGCTGACCCGGGAGTGGCGCTGGACCGAACGCTATGCGGCCCAACCGGAGATCCTCGCGTACCTGGGCCATGCCGCCGACCGCTTCGATCTTCGCAAGCACATCTCCTTTCGCACCACCGTGACAACGGCCGAATGGAACGACACCGACAACGAGTGGACGGTCCGCTGCGACACCGGCGAGACGGTTCGAGCCACCTATTGCGTGATGGCGTCGGGCTGCCTATCGGTGGCCAAGCAGCCGGACTTCCCCGGCCTTGCCGACTTCGGCGGTGAGTGGTATCACACCGGTCGCTGGCCGCACCGCCAGGTGGACTTCGCAGGCAAGACCGTCGCCGTGATCGGCACCGGATCGTCAGGCATCCAGGCCATTCCGCGGATCGCCGCAACCGCGGCTCACCTGCATGTCCTGCAGCGGACAGCCAATTACAGCATGCCTGCGCAGAACCGTCCCCTCGACGCCCGCGAGATCGAGGAAGCCATCTCGACATTCGCAGACAGGCGCAGGATCTGCGAACACTCCGATGCCGGTGTACCCCATCCCCCTCCGACCCAGTCGACATTCGAAATGTCAGAAGAACAGCGGCTCACCCGCTTCGAGGACGGATGGCGGCGGGGCGGCATCAACGCCCTTTCTGCCGCGTACACCGACTTCTTCACCGACGAAACCGCGAACAGGCAGGCGCAGGACTTCGCGCGCAACAAGATTCGCGAGACTGTCCGCGATCCCGAAACCGCCGAACTGTTGTGCCCGAAACACCACATCGGCACCAAACGGACCTGTGTGGACATCGGCTACTTCGAAACCTACAACCGGGCCAATGTCGAACTCGTCGACGTCCGCGCACACCCGATCGAGTGCCTCACCCCCACCGGCATCCAACTGTCGGACCGGCATCTCGACGTCGACATCGTCGTGTTCGCCATCGGGTACGACGCCATCACCGGCGCCCTTGCCGACATCGACATCCGCGGAATCGACGGTTTGTCGCTGCGCGAAAAATGGGCCGACGGCCCCCGCACGCTGCTCGGACTGCAGACCGCGGGCTTTCCCAATCTGTTCACCGTCACCGGTCCAGGTAGCCCGTCGGTGCTGAGCAACATGGTCGTGTCGATCGAGCAGCATGTGGACTGGATCGCAGACTGCCTCATCCATCTCCGCACGC
The DNA here is from genome assembly GCA_902826815.1 of uncultured Mycobacteriaceae bacterium. Classification (GTDB taxonomy): domain Bacteria; phylum Actinomycetota; class Actinomycetes; order Mycobacteriales; family Mycobacteriaceae; genus Mycobacterium. The sequence continues at coordinate 48,105 of CADEGF010000042.1, read as the reverse complement.
TCGGGCTCACGCGCATCGAGGCGTCCCAGGCTGCGGAGGAGCAATGGATGGACCACGTCGCCGAGCTGGCCGCCGAAACGCTTTACCCCCAGGCGAATTCGTGGTACGTCGGTTCGAACATACCCGGCAAACCGCGCATTTTCATGCCCTACGTGGCCGGATGCGGCCAGTACCGGCGTGAATGCGAACAGATCATCACCCGCGGGTACGAGGGTTTCCTGCTCGGCATCCGCCCGATCCCGGTCAGCGAGGAGTGCCACTCATGACGGCCGAGAGCTCACCAGCCGAAGTCGTCGAGCGACTGATGTCCGACGGGATCTCCACCGTCGTACTGGGTGGCTGCGACACCCACGGGGTGATGCGTGGAAAGCGTATTCCCGTCGGCGGCCTCGAGGCGGTGCTGGCACACGGTCTGCCCGTCTGCGACGTGTTCTGGGTGATGCATGTCGACGAATCCGATCTCGTGGCCAGACCCGACGACTATTCCGGCTACTTCCCCACCGAAGCCAAGGGCTATCCGGACATCCACGCGATACCAGATCTCGACAGCGTGCGGATCGTGCCATGGCATCCCGACACCGCCCTGTTCGTATGCGATTGGGAGCTGCCCGAAGGCCGTGGCGCGGTGCCGATCTCACCGCGCGGCATTCTGCGCCGCATCGTCGAGCGCGCCCGCGAAATGGGCTATGAACCGATGAGCGCGCTGGAGCTGGAGTTCTATCTGCTTCGGGAGAAGGCGGGAACTCCCCATCACAAGCGCCCCGACGAGCTCGTACCGCTGCAAGGCGTGCCGAGCACCTACGGCGTGGTGATGGGCTCGCTGCAGGAGGGCATCGGCTCGATCATCCGGTCGCGGATGCTCGCCTACGGGCTGCCGGTCGAAGCGTGCAATCCCGAGACAGGCCCAGGCCAGTTCGAGATCACGCTGCGGTACGGCCATAGCCTCAAGTCGACCGACGATGCGTTTCTCTTCAAATCAGGTGTCAAAGAAGTTGCCGCACAGAACGATCTGCTGGCGACGTTCATGGCGAAACCGACGACCAGTTGGGCGGGCAACAGCTGCCACGTGCACATCAGCCTGCGCGATCAGCAGGACAGAGGCGTGTTCTTCGACGCCGACGCTCCAGGGCAACTGTCGGACACCATGCGATATTTCGCAGGCGGCGTGTTGAGCACGATGCGAGAGTTCACCGCGCTGATGGCGCCGACACCCAACTCCTATCGCCGCTACGTCCCGTATTCCTGGGCGGGCACCACCGCGACCTGGGGTGTCGACAACCGCTCGGTCGGCCTCCGGGCGATCCGGGAGGGCGAGCACGGAACCCGCCTCGAGCACCGCCAACCGGGCGGCGACGCCAACCCATACCTCGTCACGGCCGCCGCACTGGCGGGCGGCCTGCACGGGTTGCTCAACAAGATCGATCCCGGCGAACTCAACCAGGGCGACGTCTACAGCCAGCCTGCCGAGCAATTGACCACGTTGCCAACCGAACTCAGCGAGGCAATCGATCTCCTTCACCAGAGTCCGACGGCGCGCGAATGGTTCGGCGACGACTTCGTCGACCACTACGTGCAGATGAAGCGCGCCGAGGTGAAGGCGCAGTCGCTCGCGGTCACCGACTGGGAAATCGCGCGTTACCTCGAGCCGATGTAGTTCAACTAAAAGCGTTTCACGCATGAGGAAGGGAACGGGTGCGCAATGCCGGATACCAACGAAGTCGTAACAGCCGAGCGCAGCCTGCGACGCGGCGCGATCAACTGGAAACAGGTCGCGGTGCTGTCGGTGGCGGGCTGCGGACCGGCGTCGGTCATCGCACTGAACCTCCAGTTCATGGGCCAGTTCGCAGGCGCGGCGCTGGTCCTTGCCTTCGTCCTCGTCTGGCCCGGAATCCTGTTGCTGGTCAACACGTTCGCCGAGTTCTCCAAGAGGCTGCCTACATCGGGTGGTCTGTACACGTGGAACTCCAAGGCCTGGGGTGCCAACGTCGGCTTCGTGTACGGCTGGATGTTCATCGGCGCCTACCTGGTCTTCTCGGCCGCAGGCTTCGCCGTGTTCGGTGGTTGGGTCGAGGAATGGCTGAACACCCAGTTCGGGGTGTCGGTGCCATGGTGGATCTTCACGTTCCTTGCGCTGGCCTACGTGAGCACGCTGGCCTATCTGGGTATCACGCAGTCGCTGCACGCTGCGCTGGCGCTGCTTGGCTTCGAGATGGTCGTGCTACTCGCGCTCGGGATCTGGATCTTCATCTCCGGACCACAGTCCGGCGGAAACTTCGGGCTCACCCCGTTCCAGGTCTCCTCGGCCGGTGCGCTCGGTCTCGGAGGCGTCGGCCTCGCGATGACCTACGCCGTGCTTTCCCACGTCGGCATCGAAGAGGGCGCGACACTCGGGATGGAGGTCAAGGAGCCCAAACGGCAGATCCCACTCGGACTTTGGGTGGCCGCCGTCGTGGTTCCCGCCTTCTACATTTTCGTGGCCTACGCCATGGTCTACGGCTACGGGATCGACAAGATGACCGAGTTCGGCGAAGACCCTGCCCCGCTGCAGACCATCGCGAACTCCTACTGGGGCGAGTTCGGCCTCGCGATCGTCGTGCTGGCCACACTCAGCAGCATCCTGGCGTTCAGCCAGACCGCATTCCTCGCCGGTGCACGCGTGCTCTACACGCTGGGCCGCGAAGGCGTTCTTCCGCGCCGCCTCGGCACCGTGTCCGCCCGTCAGACGCCGTTGGCCGGGATCGCGGTGATGGCCGTGCTGTCGATGGCACTCGGTGTGCCCCTTGCCTTCCTGGTCGGCCCGTTCAACGTGTGGGGCTACTTCGGTTTCCTCATCTCGATCGCATTCCTGGTGTCGTACATATTCACCAACTTCGGGCTGATCCGGTACATGCGGCGCATCGGTGAGTTCAGGTGGTTCCGACACGGGGTTCTTGGCCTGCTCGGATCGATCGTGTTCCTGTACCCGCTGTACAAGACCGTCTGGCCGTTGCAGACCGGGATCTACGGGGCCCTGCCGTTCGTGTTCCTGGCCTGGATCGTCGTCGGAGTCGGCCTGCTCTTCTTCACGTTGCGCAAACGTCCCGAGGTGATGGAGCGAATCGGCACATCGCTTGCCGAAGGCGATGATTCGCTACCCGAGCACCGCTAGATTCGTCTTCAGTGACCACGACGCACACCACTGACGGCAGACCAAGGGCGCGGGCGCTCGGCATCGCCCCGCCCGGCGACCCTGGCCCGCTCAACGCCGTCACCGATGTCGCGGGCGTCGAGGTCGGGGTGACCACGTTGATCGAAGGCGACGGCCCACTCGTGGTGGGCGAGGGCCCGGTCCGTACCGGCGTCACCGCCATCCTGCCGCGAGGCCGGGACGGCGTCGGGCAGCCGTGCGCGGCGGGATGGTATTCGCTCAACGGCAACGGCGAGATGACCGGCACCACATGGATCGACGAGGCCGGGTCCTTCAATCTGCCTGTCGTGCTGTCGAATACGCACTCGATCGGGGCCTGCCACACCGGCGTCATCCGCTGGGTCAACCGGGTCAATCCGACGCTTGCGCGGCAGTGGCTGCTTCCGGTGTGCGCGGAAACGTGGGACGGCTACCTCAATGACATCAACGGCGGCCACGTTCACCCCGAACACGTCGAGGCGGCGCTCGACACCGCCACACCGGGACCCGTGGCCGAAGGCTCGGTCGGCGGCGGGACCGGGATGAACTGCTACGAGTTCAAGGGCGGCAACGGCACCGCTTCGAGGCTGGTCCCCTACGGCGACACCACCTTCACCGTCGCCGCCTTCGTCCAGGCGAACTTCGGTTCGCGCGCCGAACTGTCCGTCGCCGGAAGGCATATCGGTCCCGACCTGCTGGACGACAACCCGCTCGACGGAGACTGGTTCGAGGTCGATCTCGGGCTCAAACCGCCTGCAGGCGCCGGATCGGTCATCGTCGTCGTCGCCACCGACGCCCCCCTGCTACCCGGCCAGTGCAAGGCACTCGCCAGACGCGTTCCGCTCGGGCTTGCGCGCACGGGCACCTCGGGCAGCCACTTCTCCGGTGACATCTTCCTGGCCTTCTCGACGGCGGATGTGCCCGGCCTGGCCAGTGCGTTCCCGATCGGCCCCGTCGGCGCCGACGAGTTCGGCACCATCTCCTTCGTGCCATGGGGCCGGATGGACGACCTCTACACCGCCGTCGTGCAATCGGTCGAAGAAGCCGTCCTCAATGCGCTCGTCGTCAACGACGACATGGTCGGCCGTGACGGCCACCGCTCGCCGTGCCTGCCACACGCTCGGTTGGCGGCGCTTGTCGACCACGGGACATAATCGGGTAGAACCTAAGATGGGCTAACGATCGGAGCGTGGAGTGGTCAGGGCGGAACCGACGCACTCCACGACCTACGAACAGATTCGCAGACCCCGCGCGTTGATCGTCGGGCTGAGCATCGTGGTCCTGACCGTCGCCATTCTGCAGACCGCCGTCGTACCCGTTCTCGGCGTCATCGCCGACCAACTCGACGCCTCGACCGTCGCGGTCAGCTGGGCTGTCACCGCGAACCTGCTTGCCGCCGCGGCGGCCACCCCGTTGCTCGGTCGTCTCGCCGACCTGCACAGCAAGAAGCGGGTGCTGCTATGGGTGCTGGCCGTCGTGCTTGCGGGGTCGGTGCTCGCGGCAACCACGTCGTCGCTGCCGCTGCTGATCGTGGGCCGCATCCTTCAGGCGGCCTCGTTCGCGTTGTATCCCATCGGCGTCGCGATCCTTCGCGAAGAACTCACCGAGGACCGCATGGTGTCGGCGATGTCGGTGCTCTCCGCAACGCTCGGCTTCGGAGGTGGAACCGGACTGGTCGTCGTCGGCCTGCTGGTTGACCACGGCGCCGACTACCACCGCGTCTTCTGGCTCACCACCGCATTCACGCTCGTCGTCATCGTCATCGTGGTGTTCGTGGTACCGGCCCGCCCGCGCAGTGCGACGGGATCGATCGACTGGCTCGGCGCCGTCGGCCTCGCCGCCGGACTGTCCGCGATCCTGCTGGCGATCACCCAGGGCCACACGTGGGGCTGGACATCACCCCGCACGTTGGCGAGCGCGGTCGGCGGACTCCTCATCACGGTCGGCTGGTGGCTCTGGGAGGGACGCGCCAAGCAGCCGCTGGTCTCGACGAAGATGCTGCGCCGACGCCCGATCATGCTGACCAACCTCGCCACCATCTTCGTCGGCATGGGGTTGTACTTCGCGTTCCTCGGGTTGACGCAGTTCGTCCAGATACCGCCCGAGGCAGCGGGATACGGTTTCGGCGCGACCGTCCTCGAGGCCAGCGTCATCTATCTGCTGCCCGGCGCGCTGACGGGTTTCCTTGTCGCCCTGGTCAGCGGCAGATTCATCGACCGCTTCGGCGCCAGGCCGGTGCTTGTGATCGCAGCGGCCGTCGGCATCACCGGTTTCCTGTTCATCGCGCTCGCTCATTCCGCCCCGTGGCAGGTCATCGTGGCCAGCATCCTGGCCAACGCCTACATCAGCCTCGGCTACGGCGCGCTACCCGCATTGGTGGTCAGCGAGGTCACCAAGGGCGAAACCGGCGTCGCCACCGGGATGAACGCGATCGCGCGCACAATCGGCAGCTCCATTGCCGCGGCGCTCGTCGCCGTCCTATTGGGCCGGGCAGGGAGCGGCACGTCTGTGCCAGCGGAGAGCAGCTTCGTCGCGATCTTCACCGGTGGAGCGGTGACGGGCGGGCTGGCGATGGTGCTCATCGCACTGTCGCGGGTGAAGGCGGGCGGCAACGATTCCGTCGAGGCGCGCTACGAATCCCGTGCCATGAACCACGAGTGGGGTTAGCGCAGGGCGGCCAGGTTGGTCACCGACTTGCGAATCTCCGACTGCAGCACCCTCGCGACGAGTTGACCGACCCGGGTGCCAAGCAGGCCACCCTTCAATTCGGCCAGCACCCGGAACCTCGACCCCGGCGGGGCGTTCTGCACCTCGACGGTCAACGAAATGCGGACCCCGCCGCGGCCCGCACCGGACATCTCGATCAGCTTCGGCTCGTCGTAGCGGGTGACCTGCCAGTGGATGACGTTGCGAAACCCCTTGACCTTGATGATCGAGGACACGCAGGTGCCGACTTCGATGTCATCAGGCACCTCAGTGCGCCAGCCACCGAAGATCGTCAACCATTCGTCGAAGCGGTGCAGATCCGATGCCAGCTTCCACGCCTGCGGCGGAGCCAGGTCAGTCGTCACCGCCACATCAATCTTTGCCATAACGTCCAGCTACCCACGGATGACCGGCCGCGAAACTAAACTGACAGTTCTCGTGACCCACGCACAGCTATCCGGATGGCGAATGCCAGCCGTCGTGCGATTGCGGCCGTACCCGCGAAATCTGCCCCTCGATCGGCCCGTCGGCGAGGGATTCCATTGTGAATATGTAAATTCGTTGCGGAATCGCTTGCGAAGGGCGACGTAATCCGCGATTGTTTACCCGAAAGCACCGGGGGCTCTATGGGAGGAACCGTCCTGACCGACATACACACCACCCACGAGGAGCACGCGACAGGATCCGATGGGGTCGCCCGTCCCAAGGGCAGCCCGGTCATCGAGATCGACAACGTCACGAAGCGCTTCTCCGACTACGTGGCCGTCAAAGAAGCCGACTTCTCGATAGGTTCCGGCGAGTTCTTCTCGATGCTCGGCCCGTCGGGCTGCGGGAAGACGACCACGCTGCGGATGATCGCCGGATTCGAGACACCGACAGAGGGCGCCATCCGTCTGGAGGGCAAAGACGTTTCGCGGGTGCCCCCGCACAAGCGCAACGTCAACACCGTGTTCCAGCACTACGCACTGTTCCCCCACATGACGGTGTGGGACAACGTCGCGTACGGGCCTCGCAGCATGAAGAAGGACAAAGCCGAGGTCAAGAGACGCGTCGACGAACTGCTCGAGATCGTTCGCCTCACCGACTTCGCCCAGCGCAAGCCTGCTCAGCTCTCCGGCGGGCAGCAGCAGCGCGTTGCGTTGGCCCGAGCATTGGTGAACTATCCGAGCGCGCTACTGCTCGACGAGCCGCTCGGCGCGCTCGACCTCAAGCTGCGTCAGGTGATGCAGTTCGAGCTCAAGCGCATCCAGCGCGAGGTCGGCATCACGTTCGTCTATGTCACCCACGACCAAGAAGAAGCGTTGACGATGAGTGACCGCATCGCGGTCATGAACGCGGGCAACGTGGACCAGATCGGCAGCCCGACCGAGATCTATGACCGGCCGTCGACAGTCTTCGTGGCCAGCTTCATCGGACAGGCCAACCTGTGGGCGGGTACGCAGACCGGACGGGCCAACCGTGACTTCGTTCAGGTCGAGGTGCTCGGCACTACGCTGAAGGCCAGACCTGGTGACACGACCATCGAGCCGGGCGGCCACGCAACGCTGATGATCCGGCCGGAACGAGTCAGGGTGTCCATGGAGGCGCCGACGGGCGACGTCGCAACGGTTCCCGCGACGGTCACGGACCTCACCTTCCAAGGTCCCGTCGTCCGGCTGTTGCTCGCCGCACCGGATGACTCGACGATCGTCGCGCACATCGGGCCCGAGCAGGACCTCCCGCTGCTGCGTCCGGGCGACAGCGTCCATGCCAGCTGGGCACCCGAGGCATCGCTGGTACTTCCGGCTGCCGATATCCCCACCACCGAGGACCTCGAGGAGATGCTCGACGATTCGTAGCGGTCCGCGTTCGACCCCGTCCCGCTTTCTCCCCAACGAAAGGCGCACTTGCTATGCCCAACGAAATCGATCCCCGGCTCCTGTCTCGCTTCGCTACCAATCGCACCTCGCGTCGCCGTTTCATCGGTGGCGGCGCCGCCGCAGCCGCGGCCGCGATCCTCGGTCCGTCATTCCTCGCGGCCTGTGGGTCATCCGACAACGGCGGTGGCAGTGCGCCTTCGGCGTCCGCGCCGGCTGACGACGGCGCGCCCGCGTCGGGCGAGCTTCGCGTCTCGAACTGGCCCCTGTACATGGCCGACGGATTCGTCGCCGCGTTCCAGACGGCGACCGGGATCACGGTGGACTACAAGGAAGACTTCAACGACAACGAGCAGTGGTTCGCCAAGGTCAAGGAACCGCTGTCACGTAAGCAGGACATCGGCGCCGACCTCGCGGTGCCGACCCAGTTCATGGCGGCCCGCATCCTGGACCTCGGCTGGCTCAACGAGATCCGCGAAGCTCGTTGGACCAACAAGAAGAACCTCCGCGAGGACCTGCTGAACACGAAGGTCGACCCCGGCCGCAAGTCGACGGCGCCGTACATGACGGGCATGGTCGGCCTCGCCTACAACAAGGCGGCGACAGGTCGCGACATCAGGACCATCGACGACATGTGGGATCCGGCGTTCAAGGGTCGCGTCAGCCTGCTGTCCGACACCCAGGACGGGCTGGGCATGATCATGCAGTCGCAGGGCAACTCGGTCGAGGACCCCACCACCGAATCGGTTCAGAAAGCCGTCGACCTTGTGAAGGAGCAGAAAGACAAGGGCCAGATTCGCCGATTCACCGGCAACGACTACGCCGATGATCTCGCGGCGGGCAATATCGCTGTCGCGCAGGCATATTCGGGTGACGTCGTTCAGCTGCAAGCCGACAATCCCGACCTGCAGTTCATCATCCCGGAGTCCGGCGGCGACTGGTTCATCGACACCATGGTGATCCCGTACACGACGCAGAACCAGGCCGCCGCCGAGGAGTGGATCAATTACATCTACGACCGCCCCAACTACGCCAAGCTGGTGGCTTTCGTGCAATACGTTCCGGTGCTGTCGGATATGAACGAGGAGCTCGACAAGCTCGATCCGGCGCTGGCGAAGAATCCGCTGATCGTTCCGCCGGAGGCGGACGCAGCCAGGCTGCAGTCATGGGCGCCGCTCACCGACGAGCAGACCCAAGAGTTCAACACGTTGTACGCGTCGGTCACCGGCGCCTGATCCGATGGCAGGCGTAGCCAGCAGCAGTCGGCAGCGGAGCAAAATCGCTCCGTACCTCATGATCCTGCCCGCCCTTGTGTACCTCGCGATCTTCTTCGTGGTGCCGTTCTTCTCGCTGGCACGTACGTCGCTGTCATCGACGGGCGGTTCGATCTACCTACCGACGCTGACGTTCTCGTGGGACTTCAGTAACTACCTCGAGGCGTTCAGGACCTACGAGGAACAGATCATCCGGTCGTTCACCTACGCGGGCGCTGCGACGGTGCTGTGTGTGCTGCTGGCGTTCCCGCTGGCTTACGTCATCGCGTTCAAGGCGGGTCGCTACAAGAACCTCATCCTCGGCCTGGTGATCCTGCCCTTCTTCGTCACGTTCCTGATTCGCACAATCGCGTGGAAAACAATTCTCGCCGACGATGGTTGGGTGGTCAGCGCACTCGGTTCAGTCGGCATGCTGCCCGATGAAGGACGTCTGCTGTCGACGAGTTGGGCCGTGATCGGCGGGCTGACCTACAACTGGATCATCTTCATGATCCTTCCGCTGTATGTCAGCCTGGAGAAGATCGACCCGCGACTCATCGAGGCGTCGAAGGATCTGTACTCGTCCAACGCGCGCGCCTTCCGCAGAGTCATTCTGCCGCTTGCGATGCCCGGTGTGATTGCGGGCGGCATGCTCACCTTCATCCCTGCCGTCGGCGACTTCATCAACGCCGACTACCTGGGGAGCACCCAGACCACCATGATCGGCAACGTCATCCAGAAGCAGTTCCTCGTGGTCAAGGACTACCCCGCGGCCGCAGCACTGTCGATGGTGCTGATGGTGATCATTCTGGTCGGCGTGCTGCTCTATACAAGGGCGCTGGGCACGGAGGACCTGGTATGACGACCCAGGCGATGGCGGAGGCGACCAGCCCCACACCGGCGAAAACCGTTAAGGGCACCCCGAAATGGGGCGATGTCATCCTGCGGGTCGTCGCAGGCCTGGTGCTGCTGTATCTGTTCCTGCCGATCTTCGTGATCATCCTGTTCTCCTTCAACGAACCGAAGGGCAAGTTCAACTACTCCTGGGAGGGCTTCACCCTCAAGAACTGGGCCGACCCGTTCAAGTATCCCGCGCTCACTGACGCGCTGATGCTGAGCCTCAACGTCGCCGCGGTATCCACGGCGATCGCCCTTGTCCTCGGCACCCTGGTCGCGATAGCGCTTGTGCGACAACGGTTCCGTGGCTCGACAGCCGTCGATACCTTCCTGGTGATCCCGCTGACCGCTCCCGAAGTCGTGATGGGCGCAGCGCTGCTCACGCTGTTCCTCGATTTCGGCTGGGCGGCCGGCTACACCACGATTCTGATCGCGCACATCGCCTTCGAGATCAGCTTCATCGCCATGACGGTGCGGGCAAGGGTACGCGGATTCGACTGGACTCTCGAAGATGCGTCGATGGACCTCGGTTCCGGCCCCACCCGCACATTCTTCAAAGTGACGCTGCCGCTGATCGTTCCCGGCATCATCGCCGCCGCGATGCTTTCGTTCGCGTTGTCGCTCGACGACTTCATCATCACCTACTTCGTCAGCGGCTCGACGGTGACCTATCCGCTGTACGTGAACGCAGCCGTCAAGGCCGCGGTTCCCCCGCAGATCAACGTGTTGGCAACCGCGATCCTGATGATCAGCCTCGTCCTGCTGGCCGTCGGAACCCTGTTCCGCCGCAAGCGGTTGGACGCCTGAACGCTCGTCAGCCGTCGAGCGTGACGGTGACCGCGACGCTGCCTTTTTCGTCCCGGTCGGCAACGGCGTGGCCGTTCCGGTCGCGGCCGTCGAGGTTCAGCAGTGTTATCGCGCCGCCGTCACCGAGGAAGTTGCGCCACCAGTTCTTGGAGTCGGGTCCGACGATGTTGATCCGCACGGTATTGCCCGAACGCCGATAACCCACCGGGGTTTCGAACGTCCGACCGGAGCGTCGGCCGGTGTATCGGATCACGACCAGACCTCGGCGGATGATCGCCCCGATACCCGGTGCGTTCATCAGGCCGACGAAGGCCCTGTTGACGATGCCGAATACCGGCGAATTGAAGATGCCCCGTGCCATCTCGCCAAGCTACCAACGCCGCTAGCGTCAACCGATCTCCACAGGTACGGGCGGGGACGACCGCGCGCCTGTGCGTGCAGCGCCGATGCCCGCCGCGACGACCAGACAGATTCCCACGACGCCGAACACACCCGGAACCTGATGCAGGATCACCAGGCCGACGATCATCGCGAAACCCGGTTCCAGCGCCATCAATGTGCCGAAGGCGGCCGTGGTCAGCCTGCGCAACGCCAGCATCTCCAGCGCGAACGGGACAACGGGCAGCAGGATCGCCAAACCGATTCCGATCAGCAGGATCTCGGGAGTCATCCGCTCGAACACGCTCGGCCCCACCACGATCGTCGCGACGATGCCCGCGACCGGCATCGACACGCCAAGGCCGTTGATGCCCGCGACCTCGTCGCCGACTCGTTGCGTGAGAAGGATGTAGCCGGCCCAGCACACGGCCGAGCCGAGGGCAAACATGACGCCGACGGGGTCGATGTCACCCGCCCACGGCTGCGTGAGCAGCACGACACCTGCGGCGGCGATACCCGGCCACAGTGCACGACCCGCGCCCTTGCCGTTGGCGACGGCGACACCGAGCGGCCCGAGGAACTCCAGCGCGCTTGCGGTGCCAAGCGGGATCCGGCCTGCCGCCGCCATGAACAGCATGGTCACCGACGCGGTCACCACGCCGAGTGCCACACAGACCAGAAAGGTCTGTCTGGTGAACGCCGCCCGACGGGGCCGGATGATCAGGAGCATCAGAACGCCGGCCCATGCCAGGCGCAGCCATGCGGCGCCCTCGACGCCGATGCGGTCGATCAGCGTGACCGCAATCGCCAGCCCGACCTGCACACAGGCCATCGACCCCATTGCCATGAAGGCACCCGTGCGGGCCTGGTTGTCGGTCACTCTTGCATTGAACGGTACATATACCGTTCGCGTCCACGTGATTTACCTGGACATACCGTTCGATATTTCTAAACAGTCCCCAGTCCTGCGTTGATCACGAACAATCTCCTCATGGAGCTTTGGGAGGTCGCCGTCCGTGAGTCGGTCCGGCAGACGATGGCCGACTACACCGCAGGCACCGACCGCAATCGGCTCGAGGACATCGCGGCGTGCTTCGCGCAGGACGGCGTGCTGAAGATCAGCGGCGGGGATCCGATGGTCGGGCCCGATGCGATAGTGGCGGGGCTGAGCGCGCAAGTGCACCGCTTCGCTGCGGGACTGGTCCCGTTGACCCATGTGCGCCACCATGTTTCGAGCGTGCGGTTCGGCCGGGTGACCCGCGACCGGGTCGAGGTGAGCAGCTATTTCCTCGCCGTGACAAATATCGGTGTCGACCATTGGGGCAGATATCGAGACGCACTCGTGCCTGTCGACGACCGCTGGCTGTTCGCATCGCGCGAGGCCTCCGCCGACGGCTTCTCCCCCGACAGCCTGATGCGGTAGCCATGGACACTCGACGACTGCAACTGCTTCTGGCCCTGTCGCGGCTGGGCTCCATGCGCGCGGTCGCCGACGTCCATCACCTCACCACCTCCACGGTTTCTCAGCAGATCGCCGCGCTGGCAAGGGAAACCGGCGCGCAGCTGATCGAGCCCGAGGGCCGACGGGTGCGCCTGACACCTGCCGGTCAGCGCCTGGCCGACCACGCCGTCACGATCCTGGCCGCCATCGACAGCGCCCGCCTCGACCTCGACCCGGATGCCGAGCCTGCGGGCACCATCCGCATCGGCGGCTTCGCGACCGGCCTGCGGGTGTCGCTGCTGCCCGTGGTGGCCGACCTCGCGGAGCGATACCCGAAGGTCGAGTTCTTGATCAGCGAGTACGAACCCATCGAGGCGTTCTCGCTGCTGACCAACGACGACCTCGACGTGGCGCTGACCTACGACTACAACCTCGCGCCCGCCTCCCCTGGCCCCGCCCTCGAGACCGCCCCGTTGTGGTCGGTCGAGTGGGGCATTGCGGTGCCCGCCGAATGCGCGGCGAGCGGAGATTCGGCTATCGGTGCATATTCCGATCAGACGTGGATCGTCAACTCCCGCAACACCGCTGACGAAGACGCTGTGCGGACACTGGCGTCCCTCGCCGGCTTCACACCGAGGATCGCCCACGAGATCGACAGCCTCGATCTGGTGGAGGATCTGATCGTCGCCGGATACGGCGTCGGCCTGCTCCCGATCGACAGGCCGACACATCCGGATGTCGCAGTGCTGCCGCTATCGGATCCCAAGGTCGTGATGACCGCCTACGCCGCGACCCGCAGGGGCAGATCCACCTGGCCGCCGCTGCGGGTGGTGCTCGACCGACTTCGTCCGGCGCCGAATGAGCCGCTGCCGAGCCCGCAGTGGCCGCGACCGGTGCCCTGACCTCGTCACAGTTGCTCGCGTAGCCAGCGTCGCTGACGCTCGATGAAGTCGGCGTCGACGACAGACCCATGCCCAGGAACGAACACCGCAGCGGGTCCGCCTGCCTCCACCACGCAGCCCAGCGTGGCGGGCCAGGCCGCCAGATCGGACTGCGGACCGATGGCTGGATCGCCGGACTCCTCGACGAGGTCACCGCAGAACACAACGGCGGGCTCACCATCGGCGATGGCAATCAGGTCGTGGCGGGTATGGCCGCGCCCCGGATGGGTGATCGTCACCGTCATTCCACCGAGATCGAGTTCGGCGTCGTGGACGAGGTGCTCCGGCGGCAGGAGTGCCGCGATGGCACTTGCCACCTCGTCAGGATCGGCGCCGTAGCGCATGGCATGGGCATGCAGGTCTGCGGTGTGGTCGGCGATCGCCTGTGCCACTTCGGGCGCGCAGTAAACGGCTGCGCCTGCGAACGCCGACGTGCCGAGGATGTGGTCGAAGTGGTTGTGTGTCAACACGATATGACTCACAGGGTGGTCCGTTATCTCGGCGATGTCGGCGTTGATGGCGTTCGCTTCGGCCAATGTTGTTCCAGTGTCGATGAGCAGTGTGCCCGTTCGTCCGCAGACCAGGCCGATGGTGACGTCGAGGAACGGCAGCCGGCAGCGATGCACACCCTCGGCCAGTTGTTCCCAGGCGTAGTTCACCGCTCAGTTCTGTCCGAGTGTCAGCGGCTGAGCCGACCGGTACTGATCGAGAACCTCCGGTGTCGGCGCGGCGGTGAACATCGTGGTGATTCCGAACGACCATCCTGGCGGTGAGTCCGACTGCGACAGCGTCCAGGCCGCCTGCCGCGCCGCGCCCAACGCCACGTACTCCGCGGGCGTCGGCACCAGCACCGGCTTACCGAAGATCGCGGGTGCGATGACCCGAACCGCCTCCGACCGCGCTCCGCCGCCGACCAGGATGATCCGCTCCGCGTCGACCCCGTGTGCCGAGATCTTGTCGAGGCAGTACGCCAGTGAGCAGAGCAACCCCTCGACTCCGGCGCGCGCGATATTGGCCGCGGTGAGGTTGCGCGCGGTCATTCCCTGCAGCGCCCCGGAGGCGTTCGGCAGGTTCGGCGACCGTTCGCCTTCCAGGTATGGCACCAGCGTCAGCCCCTCGGCGCCGGCGGGCGCCGAGAGCGCCAACCGATCCAGTTCGTCGTAGTCGACGCCGACCATCGCCGCGACGGCGGCCAACACCGGCGCTCCGTTGAGCGTGCACACCAGCGGCAGCTGCAGGCCCGTCGCATCGGCGAAGCCCGCGACGATTCCCTCGGCGTCGTGCGGTGCCGCGTGCCCGACCGCGCTCACCACACCCGAGGTGCCCAGCGAGACGATGCAGTCGCCGGGTTGCGCGCCGAGGCCAAGCGCGGCGCCTGCGTTATCGCCCGCCCCCGGGCCGAGCATGGTGCCGCTGGACGTCTGGCCCGCGGTGTCGTGTGGGCCGAGCACCGTCGGCAGCGCGGGTCGCCGTCCGCGCATCGCCAGCTCCAGCAGATCGTGTTGGTAACTGTCGGTCTCCGCCGAGAAGTAGCCGGTCCCGCTGGCGTCGCTGCGGTCGGTGCGCAGCGCGCCGAGATCGGCTGAGCCGCTCAGGCGCCAGGTGAGCCAGTCATGTGGCAGGCACACCGCAGCCGTGGCTGCGGCGTGTTCGGGTTCGTTGTCGGCGAGCCAGCGCAGTTTGCTCACGGTGATCGCCGCCACCGGCACGACACCTATGCGCTTCGCCCACTCCCCTGGGCCGCCAAGATCGTCGACGAGTTCAGTTGCCGCGGTGCTCGAACGAGTGTCGTTCCACAGCAACGCATCTCGGACGACTTTGCCTGCATCGTCCAGACACACCATGCCGTGTTGCTGAGCACCGACAGAAACGGCGGCCACGTCGTCGAGGCCCCCGGCATTCTCGACGGCGGCCTGCAGGGCGGCCCACCACCGCTGCGGATCGACCTCGGTGCCATCGGGATGCGGCTCCGTTGCCGACCGGACGATTTCACCGGTGTCCGAATCGCACACCAGGACCTTGCAGGACTGCGTGGACGAGTCGACACCGGCGACGAGGGTCACTCTTGCGAAGCTACCCCGAATCCCGGCGACGAGATCGGCAGAGTGGAAGAAACCGTGCAGTCCCCAATGACTTCCCTGCCAGAATGAGCACGTGGACATCGAGCATCCGGAAGCGAACAAGCGCTGGGATGCGGACCGCGACGAAACGGAAGCCCAACGGCTGGATCGTAATTGGTCGAGCCTGCTCCAGGAGCTGAGGGTGACGCAGACCGGTGTCCAGTTGCTGACCGGCTTCTTGCTGACCCTCCCGTTCCAGCAACGCTTCACGGTGCTCGACGGCACGATGCGCTCCGTCTACCTCGCCACCGTGGCGTGCTCGCTGGGCGCGACCGTGTTGCTGGTCGCGCCTGTCGGCATGCATCGAGTGCTCTTCCGCAGGCACCGACTGGATGCGATCGTGTCCGCCTCCCACGCCTGCGCAATCGCAGGCTTGATCCTGCTGGGTATGGCACTTGCCGGCGTCGGCGTCGTCGTATTCGACACCGTGGTGGGCCGGACCGGAGCCTGGATAGCGGGCGGATGCACACTGGCGGCGTTCGTCGTCCTGTGGTTCCTGGTCCCGCTACCCCTGCGCCGCAGGAGCGACGTGTCTTATTAGTGTTTGTGATCCCCTGACCTGGGGAACACCTCGTCCATGTTGATCCGTCGTATAGCGCGTCCCCTTCTGTCAGTCGCTTTCATCGGGCAAGGGGTGGACGCCCTCCGCAACCCGAAACCGGCCGCCGACGCGGCCCGCCCCGCACTCGAGGGCATGCGCCAGCTTCCCGACCCGGTCGGCACGAAGGTGCCGACCGACGCCGAGACCTTCGCGCGGATCAACGCCGCGGTGCAGGTCGGCGGCGGCCTCCTGCTGGCAACCGGCAAGTTGCCGCGATTGGCGTCTGCGGCACTGGCTTTCACTGTCATCCCGGGCAGCATGGGCGGGCACATGTTCTGGAACCAGCCCGACCCGCAGCGCAAGGCCGACGAACGACGCGCCTTCATGACCGACCTGAGCCTGCTCGGAGGGCTGATCATCGCCGCCGTCGACACCGAGGGCAAACCGTCGCTCGGCTGGCGCGGCCGTCGCGCGGCACGCAAGGTCTCCGGGGCGGTGACCGCGGCGCTCCCGGCAGGAGCGGCCTCCGGTGGTGCGCTGGCCGACAGCGCGTTCGCCGAGAAGTTGGGCCACGGCCTGCACGCCGCCCGTGAGCGAGGCGCAGAACTGGCAGACGTCGCTCGTGACCGCGGCCCCGAGATCGCCGACGCCGCACGCGAGCGAGCCGCCGGGCTCGCCGAGATCGCCAGGGAACGGGCACCCGAGATCGCCGACGCAGCCCGTGAACGGGCATCCGACTTCGCGGAGGTGGCGCGCGAACGCGCACCGGAGATCGCCGACGCAGCGCGGAACCGGGCCGAAGCCACACGCGACCGGGCAGGCGTTCTTGCCGATACAGCGCGTAAGGAGACCAGGAAGCAGCGCCGCCGCCTGGGTTGAGCCGCACCGCGTATGAGCGCCGGTCGGTAGATTGATCGGCATGACTACCGATCCGACATACGGCAGCGATCCGAGGAGCTATCCACCGCCGTTTCCGGCAGGCCTCGAGCCGGGCGGCCTCCTCGTGCGATTCTTCGCCAGGCTGATCGACGGAATCATCGTCGGCATCGTCGCCTTCCTGCTGAGCTTCTTCACCGAGACGCTGTCCAGCATCTGGGTGACCGGTTTGTTCACCGGTCTGCTGATGTTCGTGTACTTCGTCGCATTCGAGACCGCCCAGGGCTGGACGCCCGGCAAGCGGGTGCTCGGATTGCGGGTGCACGGACCCGGTGGCGCGCCGAAACCTACTGCGAAGCAGTCCGCGATCCGCAACGTATGGACCCTGTTGCCGATCATCCCGTTCATCGGCGGCCTGCTCGCCTTCGTCGCCATGATCGTCATCGCGGTGACCATCACCGGCAGCCCGACCAAACAGGGCAAGCACGACGACCTCGCGGGCGGAACTCAGGTCGTCAAGGGCTGACGGCGCCCTCTTCCTCGCGTCCGGGACGTCAGATAAAGATCCCGAGTATCAGCACCAGGATCAGCCCGGTGACCGACAACACGGTCTCCATGATCGACCGGGTCTTGATCGTCTGACCGATGCTCATCCCGAAATACTCCTTCACCAGCCAGAAGCCGGCGTCGTTGAGATGGGAGAAGAACACCGATCCCGCGCCGACGGCGAGCACGATGAGCGAGACCTGACCAGTGCTCATCCCCCCGACCAACCCGAGCATCAGGGATGACGCGGTGATCGTCGCCACCGTCGCCGAACCGGCGAGGTGAAGGAAGATGACGTCGGGGCAGCGCGCGCCGAGCCATTCTCCGATCGCATCCAGCCAGGGGTGCCGGTCGTCGTCGTTCAACGGTTCGCCGGCCGTCATCTTCGCGATGTTGGCGGGCGGGTGGAAGTCGTCGGCGTCGGCGAACGGAACCCGTATGCGCTGCGCGAGCGCGGCGCCGACCGTCGACGTACCGGACCCTGAAACACCCATCACGACGATCGGTGACGCTATCGACTCCAGCTACCCCTTTGTGCCCGGCGTCACACAGCATGCATTAATCGTCATACTATTGTAACCCCATCACGAACAGATATGTTCTTAATAACTGATAGCAAACCTATGACAACATGTATGCGTGGCTTCGCCCTCAAACGTCGGCGCCTTGCATCGCAACCTGCTGGCGACGCTCGGCACCGGAATCGCGTCCGGGAAATACCCGGCGGGCCAGGTGCTCACCCTCGACGGCGTGAGCGCGGAACACGGCGTCTCACGAAGCGTCGCCCGCGAAGCGATCCGGGTTCTCGAGTCGATGGGCATGGCCGCGTCGCGCCGCCGGGTCGGCATCACGATCCAGCCGTCGGACAAGTGGAACGTCTTCGACCCTGTGGTGATCCGCTGGCGTCTCGAATCCGACGACCGTGCAGCCGTTTTGGTATCGCTGTCCGAATTGCGGCGCGGCTTCGAACCCACGGCCGCCGCATTGGCGGCGCGCCGCGCCGATCCACACCAGTGCCGCATCATGGCTGCGGCGGTGTCGGACATGGTGATTCACGGCCGAGCCGGCGACCTCGAATCCTATCTATTGGCCGACAAGGTTTTTCACCGAACACTGCTGGAAGCCAGCGGCAACGAGATGTTTCGTGCACTCAATGACGTCGTGTCAGAGATTCTGGCCGGGCGAACCCATCACCACATGATGCCCGCGACGCCGAATCCGGTGGCCATCGAGTTGCACGACGAGGTCGCCCGCGCGATCCGGTTGCGCGACGAGGCCAGCGCCGAACGCGCCATGCGCGCGATCATTGATGAGGCGACAGCCGCGGTCGCCGACGAATTCGCCGTTGACACCGATCAAGACGTGGCGTCGCCGCCGTCAGTTTGACGGTCGGGCCGGCCGCATCCGCCTGGGCAGTGGGACCACTTCCAGCTTCATCATCAGACCGTTGACACCGGATACCTCGACAGTGCGCCGCGAGCGCAGATTGCCGGCATCGACATCACAGTGGGCGACCGCTCCGACCGTGCCCTCGATTCCCGTATCGCACGAAACCGCTTTGACGTCAACCGTTCCGGCATCGGCTACGAGTCGCAAGACCACCGACTCGAGCTGACTTCGCGACACCGCGGGGGTCATGTCGTAGTCGATTGCGGCGCCGTCGACGCCGGTGACCGTGATGATCGGTTCGAAGCGGTTGGACGGGCTGATCACCACCTCGCACCGGACCGTGGTTCCGACCTCGCCGATCAGATCCTGGTTGCAGGTCACCGACTCCGGCTTCTCCCCCGCACCGGCCAGCCGACCCGCGATGTCCTCCTGCAAAGCCCGTTTGGCCACCCTGGGTACATTCAAACCGCCGCTGTTCACGTTGCAGGCAGCCAGCAGGCAGCACAGCATCCCGGCCGCAGTCATGACTGCAGTCGACGGATACATGACACCTCTTGCTGTTTGCTATAACTACATATTGCGTAGATTTTCGGAGACCATACCAGTATCAACCGGAGTGGAGTAATTAACTGTGAGGGAACCGCGTCTGGCACGTCGCTTCTTCGATCGGCTCGAACCCGTGCACGCCGTCACCTACTTCTCGCCGGAGAGCAGGGCCGCGTTCGACGGCCTCGGCTATCGCGGCTTCTGGATGGGGTACTTCGCGGGTCGGTCCGCCCCACTGGGGGTTGTGCCGACAGAGGTCGTCACCGCCGTGTTCTACAACTTCGCCGACACCCGGGTGGCCAAGGCGCTGCCTGCGGCATGGAAAGTGGCGTCCCCCGACGCTGCGCTTCGTGCCCGCGAGGACTCCGCGGTCGCCGCATTGCGCCGATACGGGTTGTCGGACGACGGTGTCTCCGAAGCTGCCGAGCTGGCCGCCAAGGCCGCGCGCAGCGCACCACTCGACGGCAGGCCACTTTTCGCCGCCAACGCGGCCCTGCCCTGGCCCACCGAGCCGCTCGCCACGCTGTGGCACGCGACCACGCTGCTGCGCGAGCAGCGCGGCGATGCGCATGTGGCGGTGTTGACCTCGTCGGGGTTGTCCGGTCGCGAGTGCAATGTGCTGCACGCGGCAGCGGGCCGAGTTCCCCAAGAGATGATCATGCGCAGCAGGGACTACGACGAGGAGCAGTGGCGTCACTATCAGGACCGGCTGGTGACGCGCGGTCTGCTGGACAGCCACGGCGCGCTGACCGATGCGGGCCGCGAATTCAAGCAGCGCCTCGAGGACACCACCGACGAGGTGGCGTTGAGCGCATTGGACGGACTCGACGACGCCGAGGTCGACAGGCTGTTCCAAACCCTCACACCGATCACGAGGGCGGTCGTCGCGGCAGGAGATGTACCCGCGGCCACACCGATGGGTCTGAGCCGCGATGACCTCGACGACGACAGCGCCCACTTGGCCTGAGTTGCCCCGCGTGCAAGGCGCCCCCAGCGCGGGCGTACATGACGATGCCGACGCCGACCAGGCAGATCAGCGCGCCGGCCGCGTCCCATCGATCGGGCCGGAACCCGTCGGCGACCATTCCCCACAGCAGAGACCCGATGATGAACAGCACGATCGACTTGAGCACGTCATCGTTGGCTTCGGTTCCACTCCAGCCAGCCGACCCCGGTGCGGCCGTCGGCGGTTGTGATGGTCGCCCACGCGCGCGGAAACCGGCTCACCCTGCCGTCAGTCGACGTCAGCAGCACCGGCGCATGGCCCATGATCTGCACCGCTGCCGTAACGTCTGCTGGCTTCAGGATCAGCTCGGTCGTCGCAGGTAAGTCGTTGTCGCCGAACGTTTCCCTTGCCGTCACGGCTCGGAGTTCGATCAGCGGCCCTGATGGCGGCTGGATGTAGCCGACGCCCATCGGAGGGGCCCCGGGGATTCGCAAGTCGACGCCGTGCAGATGCGTTCCGTCCTGCAGATGCAGGGCACTCCACACCCAGTCCATGCTCCACCAGTCCCGCACCCCCCACGAGTGGTCGCGCTGTCCGGCAACGGCATTCACCTCGATCGTCGTATCGCCGAAGCTGACGGTGCCCGACACCGTGCACGGAATCTCGTACCGGGGCGTCAGGCGGTACTGGTATGGGGTGCCCGCAGTCGACCAGTGAAGGTCCATCGAGAGTTCGACCGGTCGCCCCGCTTCTCCCCGCAACAGTGCAGACGGATCGTCGTAAGCCTGGCCGCTGCCGCGCAGCCGGACGTGGTACGTCTGCAAGGGTTCGGTCGCGGTGTGAGTCAGCTCGAAGGCGTCGGTCTGTACGACGCCGGCATCTACCGGCACCGGCACCTCGAAGTCGTTGACCGCGACGGTGGGCATATCGGGTCCGCACAGCAGCGCGTTGACCCACGCGATCGATTGGTTGGGCATCAGGCCCAGCCGGAACCAGCCGCCGATCGCCTGTTTCTCGTCGACGAAGTCGGCGTACCAACTCTCGCTCCACAGCGGCTCGGCGCCCGGCGGGTGCGCGCCCTCGTCGTCGGCAGCGGGTTGCAATGGTTCGGGGGCGGCCGGAGCCGGCAGTGTCGCCAGGGCGTCGGTGTCGAGCACGTGCTGACTGTGCCGCCGCAGCATCGTCATGAACATCTCGTCGCCGCGCTCGGTGCGCTCCACGAGCATCGAGGAGACGATCGCCATCATCACGCCGAAAAAGCTCTGTCGCCGAACGCCTTCGCGCACGTCGTCGATGCTGAGCAACGGCTCTGGCCCCAACGCGGTGTGATACGCGCCGAGAAGTGCGTCGTAGTTCTCGCGCCGAATTTCGTCGGGCAATGCACAGCCCATGAAATAGGCGACGTCCATCGTCGCGGGGCCCCACGTGACGGTCTGCCAATCCACGACGGTGAGCGGCCGGTCGGCTCCCGGTTGTCCGAACAGCATGTTGTCCAGCCGGTAGTCCCCGTGCACCAGCCCGTGAATGAGATCCGGCGCCTCAGCGAGGTAAGCGTCGAAGCTCGCAACCAACCGCTCACACACCTCACGATGAGGCTGCGCGATGTCGTCGCCGTACCGGTCGACGAATCCGGCGTACAGCTGCGTGATGAGCGCCTGGTTCATTGGCGAATCACGATTGAGCCAATCCACTTCGGCCATCGCCATTTGTCCGAGCAGCGGCGCGTGCAGGTGGCCCAATTCGGTCATCGCCAGCAGTGCCTGTTCCACTGTGGCACCGCGGATCTCATCGCCGACAGCCGCAGGAGCGGCATCCCCGAGGAGTAGATGGAACACGCCCGTCTCACCGTCGAAACCCGAGCTGTAGCAAGGTGCAACGGGTCCGCCGACGCGGGGCGCGATATCGGTGTAGAAGCGCACCTCACGTTCGTAGAGTCCGAGTGCCAGACCCGTCTGCCTGCTCGCGGGATCGGAGGCGGCGACCTTCAGCACCACCGACGCAGGGCCCGCAGCTCCGTCGGCATACGTCAGCGCGACGCGGTAGCACTCGCTCATCTGGCCGGTACCGATGCGTTCTGTGCTGAAACTCTCCACCGTGCCCGAGCCGATGGCAGCCGTCAGCCACTCGGCGGTCAGGTCATCCGGCCGCTCGACTCTAGTGTCCGGCACTCGTGCTATCCGTGTGGCAGGTGTCCGGTGGGGTGCCGACGACGTCGAGTGCCGGGTTTCGGTCGAAGAACCCGTACGGCTTGAGCCAGAACGACACCACGTCGACCGGCATCACCGGCCAGTCCTCTGGCCTGGTGATGTGGTGGATGCCGAACACGTACCAGAGCACGACGTCGGTGTTCTCGATGTTGCGGTCACCCTTAGTCCATTCGGCGAGCCCGGTGTCTTTCGACGACTGGTTGACGAATTCACCTGCGGGCCACCGCTCGTCAGGGCTGTTGGGGGTCACCCACAGCGTGTGACCGATCACTGTGGCCCGCTGGAAGACCGGTGAGTTCTTGTCGAACATCATCGGCAGCGCGCCGCTGGGAACCAACTTGTACGACGGGTTGGTGCCGAGCCCGTTGACCACGTTGGTGTTGACGACCTTCCACGACCGCTGTGTGGAGAAGCTGACGTCCTGTTTGCCTTCACTCTCCGTTTTCAGCGGAACGTTGCGCAGCACCACCGAGAGCCCGTACGGGTTGTCCGGCCCCATCGGCTCGGCGTACGACTCCGACATGAACACGGTGTTGTCGCCGCCGTCGACATCCATATCCAGCCGGGCCACCAGGAAGTGTTGGTGGAACGGCGCATACGTGCGTTCGTCCACCAGTGTTCCGTTCGGATGCGGCGCTCCGGCAGCCACCGGTGTGGTCACCATGATGCCGGTCGCCCGGATCTCGCATTCGATGTTGCCGTCCTGGTAGAGCCGCCAGTAGACGAGGTACTCGTAGTTGGCAACCGTGACGTGGAAGGAGATCGTCAGCCTGCGCATCCGGCGCACCTCGGCGCCCGCATCGTGGTCGACGTGCTTCCACAGCACCGCGTTGTCTTCCTCATGGATGCAGACCGCATTGGTGATGGTGTACGGCTCGCCCTTGCTGTTGTGCAGCACGGCATCCAGATAGCGGATCTCGCCGAGGCAGTCGCAGCCGAGCTCCAACGACGTCGTCATGAAGCCCAGACCCCATTCGCCGATGTCGAATGCGGTGCGGCGGTAGTGGTCCTCGGACGAGTCGCGGTAGGGCACGATCATCTCGGCCAGCGAGATCCGGTGTGCCACAGAGCGGGTGCGGTCCCCGTCGCGGTACCGGATGGTGTGCAGGGTCATCCCTTCACGGTGGTTGAAGCCGACCCGCAGCGACCAGTTCTGCCACTGCAGCAGGTTGCCGTCGAGGGTGAACGACACCCCCTCCGGCTGTGTGAGGTGCAGCGGCTTGAGCGGCTCGCGCCGCGACGCCGCGCGGATCCGCTCCGGGATGTGCTTGGGTACGTACTCGCCCATCACGTTGGGTTCTTCCACGCCGCCGTTGTCCTCGACGCGCAGCACCTCCATGGTGTTGACGTCGATGACGCAGTGCAGCCCGCTGATCGGATGTGCGTAGGGACTCTGGCCTGGCCCGTCCTTACGCCACGTGTCCGACCAGCCGAGTCGTCGGTCGCGGTACTCCGGCGGAGCGACGGCGTCGCCGTACGTCCAGGTGTCGACGAAGACCAGGTCCAGATCGGTGATACCCCGCTTGGCCAGCGCCTCGATGAACTCCGGATGTTTGCGCACAAGCTCGTCGCATTCGAGGAACTCGTCGACGGTGAAGTTGGCCTGCACGCCGGGGATGTGGTCGAACGACTCGACCCGGTCGTCGGCCAACGAAACCACGCCCTTGTATGTGGCGTTGTTGGCACGCTGCAGGCAGACCACCTCGGCACGACGCGGCGGGGCCGCACCCCCGCCGTCGAAGTCGGCCAATTGCGCTTTAGTCGGTTCGACGAGTTCGATCGAGGCGATCCGCCAGCCGTCCCCCACGCCCTGCTCGCGCCCCAGGATCGCCGCCACCTTCGTGAACTCGTCTGCCGATAACGGATCCAATGGGTAATTCACCCGATTACGCAATCACATCGGAAGATTCCGCGTAGGCGTTTCGAGGGCCAATACGGTTCAGCGTGTCGCGAGCGTGAAGCCTTCCCAGGCGACGCGACGTTCGGCGTGCGGGTCGTGGACGACACGGGACCGACGGTCGAAAACCATCACGGCGCGGTCCGAGTGGGTGTAGGCGGGCCAGTCGTCGCCAGGCACCCCCGTGCGGCTGAACTCGCGCCAGCGGGTTTGGACGTCGTCGCTGACTCTGCGCGCCGACCGCCCGTCCGCGGCAGCGGTGAGCAACGAGCCGAACCTGGTCCGGTAGACGTCGAAGACGGCGAACAGTTCGGTGGCGTGAGTGGCGCCAAGCCCTGCGATCTGCAGCGTGCGCGGCGCGTAGTCGTAGCGGTACCGGTAGGTCGGGGCATGGGTGCTGTGGGCCTCGGCGATCTGCCACGCCGCGGTGCCGAAGGCGAAGTCACCGCCGAGACGAATACAGGCCCCCTCGTCCGGATAGCCCGGGTAGGCCGAGGTAATGCGTTCGCGCTGTTCGGGTTCGAGACCACCCAGCAGACCCTCGATCATGGATTCGTTGGTCGGCAGCAGCCTGAGCCACCGGGTGAACAGCCTGCCCTCGTGGGCGTTGCTGCCGACGATCAGGGGTACCGGGTGAGCCGCTCCGCTCCGCATGGCGTCGACCGGGTCGAGCGGCAGATAGTCGGTGCCGCTGGTCGGGCCGACGGCAAACGCGCCGAGCATTCCCTTCTGTGCACCCTTGATCAGCTTGTCGAGTGTGTTGACCAGGTCGGCAGGCTTGGTCGTCATCAACGCACCGGCCGCGTTCCGGTGGTCCGCCCCGAGCAGAGTGGCGAACTGCTCGGCATACTGCGCCCTCACCTCTTTGGTGCCGGTCATGCCACTGGCCGGGCTCTCCGAGATCGCGTGCGCGAACAACCCTTTCGCCGCGGGTACCGCGAGCAACGTGGCGACCGCCTGCGCGCCTGCGCTTTCCCCGAAGATCGTCACGTTCTCCGGATCGCCGCCGAACTGCGCGATGTTGTCACGCACCCAGCGCAATGCCATCACGAGGTCGCGCAGGAAGAGGTTGTCGTCGATCGTCACCTCACCGGTGGACAGCGACGACAGGTCGAGGCAGCCCAGTGCCCCTACCCGGTAGTTCACCGAGACGTACACGCATCCCTTACGCGCCAACGCGGCGCCGTCGTAGATCGGCGTCGCCGAACTGCCGAGGATGTAGCCACCGCCGTGAATGAACACCATCACCGGCATCGGCTCATCACGTCGTCGCTTGGGCGTGGTCACGTTCAGCGTCAGGCAGTCCTCACCCATCGACTGGTATCGGCCGACCCCGAGGGCGGTGTACATGCGCTGCTGGGGTGCGCAGTTCCCGAACCCGTGGCAGTAGCGAACCCCCCGCCAGGGCTGCACGGGCCGCGGCGCCCGATACCGCAGTGGGCCTGTCGGCGGTTGCGCGAACGGGATCGACCGCCATCGGTGCACGCCGTCGCGGGTGAAGCCCTCGACGGTGCCGGATCCGATCGTTGCGCGGACGACGTGTTCGTGCATCAATCGACCGTATCTAATTAACTCGCCGCGCCGCGCCTTGCGGGTTCCGGTGGCAGAGTTCGCTAGCCTGGCCGATATGCGGATTGCTGTGCTCATCGCGGCGTCTGTGCTGGTCGGGGGATGTTCACAGGGGGTCGGCGGAGATGCCGAGAAGGCCCAGCCCTCTTTGTCGGCCCCGGTCAGGACCACAGCGTCCACGCCGCCAACGACCACCCAGGTGTCGCCCACCCCGGTTAAAGCCCCGGAATCGGGTGCCGAGATCGCCGAGGTGATCAGCTTCGTCGAGTCCGGCCAGCCCGCCGATGCAGGCCAGTTCCACACCGCCACGCGGGACGGCGCTGCGACGCAACTGGGCGAGGACATCGCGTTCACCACCCCGTCGGGCAAGTCGCAGTGCATGACCGACTCGAAGAACTTCGACGGCGCCCTTGCCTGCCTGGTTGACCTCGCCATCCCGCCGCTCCAGCCGCCCGACATCTACGGCCAGTGGAAGGGCGGCTGGGTCGATTTCGCAGGCAACAGCATCGAAATCGGTTCGGCACACGGCGATCCGGGCCGGTTCGGAAGCGGCACAGGCCCGCCGTTGCCCTACGGTCAGGCACTGGCCTTCGGCGACTACCGTTGCCGCTCAGACGAGGCCGGGCTTTACTGCGTCAACTACGCCAACCAGTCCGCAGCCCGGTTCAGCGACGCAGGCATCGTTCCGTTCGGCTGTCTGCAGAAGGTGTCACCGCCCGCTGGAATCGGCGAGAAGTACAGCTGCTGAGCCTTTTTCTGTGTGCCAGGCAGGCAACGCCCTTCTGCCGGAGCAGCGAACCCAACCGAGTGGTATTCGCAAATCAGGTTCGCGACTTCCTCGTGCTGCCGACCAGCGCGGTGCCTGCGCCGCCACGCACGAGCCCGACACCCGCCCAGAGATTGGGTTGGCATGCAGCTCAGTCTGTTTGGCAATCTGCTCTGCAGACAACCCGGAAAGCAGTTCGTCGGCGACCGCCCACGCTGCCGCTGAGGTGTCGCGGCTGATCGTGTGCAGCCGGATACCGAAACGGACCTTGCTTGTACGAATTTGAGGCCTGAAACCGTACAACGGTGCGCGCTCGTGGGACTGCAATCAACGGCCCTGCCGGATAAGCGTCGAAAAACGCACTCCGGCAGGGCCGTTGCCCTGAATCTCTAGGTGGTTGTGGTCACAACCGGAAGTTGCCGTCGACGATGACGGGCATGACCTCGGTGCCGTTGATCTCCGACCGTGCCGACTTGTTCGCCAGCAAGGTGATCTGCTGCGCCTGCTGCAGCTGGCGCTTGTTGCGCACGCTGTTGCGGAACTGCAGCTCGTTCAGCTGCTGCAGCTCGGCCTGTTCGAAGTCACGGCCGCTGATGCCACCGTTGAACTGCACACCTGTGGCGCTGCCGTCCGGACGAACCACCCACGACGCACGCACGCCGTCGAAATCGGCGGTGTACATGCCCGCGGGTGCGGGAACGGCTGGGGCGCTGAACTTGAACGCGACCCCGTTCATGGTCAGATCGCCGACGACGTCCCTACCGTTGAACTCGGCCGTCAGCGTGTCCTTGAACCGGGACGTGATGTCGATCTTCCCGTCCTTCTGGTTGCCGAAGAACCATGCCTCGTCGTCGGTGCCGTTGCAGGCGTACGCGGCGATCTCGGTGCCGTCGACGGCGATGCCGATGACCATCGGCTTGCCGTCGGGCGACTTGGTGTCGGCGATGTACTTCGCCGACTGCGGGAACGGTGATGCGGTGGCAGGAGCGGGGCTGGCCGAAGTTCCTGAGGCCTCAGTGGCCGCGGTGGATTCCGAGGTCTCCGTGGCTTCCTTCGTGCCGCTCGAGCAAGCGGACAGGGTGCCGAGCGCGAGAAGCGCGATGACGCCCAGCAGCAGGATGCGGATGTACTTTTTCATGTGACCAGCATGAATCGCTCACAGCCGCCGCACATGAAGAATGTATGGAGATTGCGTGGAGATCGGCCTGCGCGTAGCCAATTGTGGCGCGTTCACTCCGCCAGGAAGCTCTCCACTTCCTCCAGGAACACCGGCCAGGCCGGTTCGGTGGCCGTCAACAGGTGGTTATTGCTGTTCAGCGCCACCAAATGGGAGTCGGGGATCAGGGCGGCGAGTTCCTCGGCGGCTCGCAGCGGCTGCCGGTGATCGTCGCGCGAATGCAGGATCAGCGTGGGGCAGGCCACCTTGCCCGCCTCGTCGCGCACGTCGATGCGGCCGAACTCCTCCAGGAACCGCACCGCGTTGTCCGGCGAGGTGGTGCGTCGCTGCAATTGGTCGAAGGCGGCCCAGTCCGCGCGCGTGCCGTCGGGAATGAACTGCGCTGCGAACACCTGCCGGAAGGCCGGGTCGTCACGGCCCCAACCCACCCGCGCGAGATCGAGGTCGAGCGCCGCGGCGCGCTTCTCCTCCTCGCTGACCGCGCGGGTGCCACGGCCACGCGCGTAGGAGCTGCACAGCACGAGCTTGCTGATGCGGTCGGGATGTCGAGCGGCATACGCCACCGCCACGGCGCCGCCCTGGGACACACCGAGAAGCGGAAAGCACTCCAGCCCGAGCGCCTCGACCACGGACTCCAAATCGCTGACCCAGTCGTTGAAGCTGAAATCGGTTGCGCTCCAGTCGGATAGACCGCAGCCTCGTTCGTCGTAGCGGATGAAGGTGTGCCGAAGCGACAAATCGCGCACCCAGTGCCGCCAGACCGGGCTCTCGATGTCGTAGCCGAGGTGGGTCATCCAGTTGGCAGCACGGACAAGCGGCGGGCCCTCCCCCGCCACCGCATAGGCCAGCCGCACCCCGTCGGCGGCCCGGCAGAACGCGATGTGCTGTCGCGGCGGTGGCGGTTCCTCGGGCGGTTCCGGCTCGGCCGCTGCGGCGGGCGCATCGTCGCGATTGAATGTCGCTGGCGGCCCGGCTCCGACGACGGTCCCGACGAACTGGTAGCCGCGGCCGCGCACCGTCCTGATGTAGCGCTGCGATTCGCCGTCGTCTCCCAAGGCCCGCCGCGCCGCCTTGATCCGGCTCGTCAGGGCCGCCTCGCCGACGAATTTTCCGCCCCACACCGAGTCGAACAGTTCTTCTTTGGTGACGCAGCGTTCGTGGTTTCCGACGAGCTGGGTGAGGACGTCGAACACCTGTGGTTCGACACGCACGACCTGGTCGCCGTTACGGAGTTCGTAGCGCTGGGTGTCGAGCACGAAGTCGTCGAAGCGCCACAAGCTGGGGGTCCCCTATCGCCAGCCGTCGGCCGCCTTGGCCGCGCGCATCAGAGCGTCGCACAGTTCTCGCAGTTCTGTCGGCTCCGCACCTTCGTCGACCGCCGTCGCGACGTCCTCTGCGGCGCATCTCACCTGGTAAACCCGGTCGGAGAGCTGTGATGCCTCCTCGGCGCTCAGCACCACCGAATCGGGTGCCAGCGAGGTGCCCTTGACCTGTGCACGCTGCTCGTAGGCGCGCTGCCTGCAGGACTGTCTGCAGTACTGGCGGCGCCGCCCGAGCCCTGCGTCGTCGACCTCGCGACCGCACCATCGGCAGGGTCCCGTTCTGGCGCGCCTTTTGGTCATGGTCTCCACGGAACCTGACCTTAGACCGGCTACCGCCCCGATCCCGGTATCATGGACCGTCGAGTCGGGAACTTCTATGCACGCCGTCGCGTTGCTCTTCCGGACCAAATGCTTGTGAGGAGTATTGACGAAATGGCTGATCGGGTATTGAGAGGCAGTCGCCTCGGAGCCGTGAGCTACGAGACCGACCGCAACCACGACCTTGCGCCGCGTCAGGTCGCCCGTTATCGCACCGACAACGGCGAGGAATTCGACGTCCCGTTCGCCGATGACGCCGAAATCCCCGGCACCTGGCTGTGCCGCAACGGCATGGAGGGCACTCTGATCGAGGGTGATGTGCCGGAGCCCAAGAAGGTGAAGCCGCCGCGTACCCACTGGGACATGCTGCTGGAGCGTCGATCTGTTGAGGAGCTCGACGAACTGCTCAAGGAGCGCCTCGACATCATCAAGACCCGCCGCCGCGGCAGCTGACCGTCCCTAACCGCTAGCGCACCACGCCGCGGGCACGATCCAGCCGCCCGCGGATACCCCACTCCGCCACCTTGGCCATCGCCTCGCGGATGTTGGAGCCGCTCATCTTCGACACGCCGAATTCACGCTCGCTGAACGTGATCGGCACCTCGACGACGGTGAATCCGTTGTTGATGGCCCGCCAGGTCAGGTCGATCTGGAAGCAGTAGCCCTTGGAATCGACTGCGCCGAGATCGATCTTCTCCAGCACCTCGCGCCGGTACGCGCGGTAGCCCGCGGTGATGTCGTTCACGTTCACGCCGAGCAGCACCCTGGCGTAGGTGTTGGCGGTCTTGGACAGTGCGTACCGGCGACGCGGCCAGTTACGGATGGCCCCGCCTGGCACATAGCGCGATCCGATCACGAGATCCGCGCCACCGTCGATCGCGTCGAGCAGGCGGTGCAGTTCCTCTGGCGCGTGGCTGCCGTCCGCGTCCATCTCGACCAGAACCGAGTACTCACGGCTCAAGCCCCACGCGAAGCCCGCCAGATACGCCGCACCGAGCCCGTCCTTGCTCTTGCGGTGCATGACGTGCATGCGGTCGGGGTCGGCCAGCGCCAGCTCGTCGGCGAGTTCGCCGGTGCCGTCGGGGCTGCCGTCGTCGACGACGAGAACGTGGACGTCGGGAAGGGCGCTGTGCACCCGGCCCACGATCAACGGCAGGTTCTCCCGCTCGTTGTAGGTCGGGATGATGACCAGAGTGCGCTGACTCGGGCGTTCGGCTGGCCCTGGGCCGCTCATGTGGTTCCTCTTTCGGTGCCACCCGCGTCGGGTGGTGTGTCTTGACCGCCGGCGTCGGCCGCCCTGCGGCGACCACGCACGAACCTTCCATTCTGCATGATCGCGGCGATCAGAGCCCCGATCCCGATGGCAACCAGCAGACCCTGCACCCACGGACCCCACTCCGTCGCAACCGTGAGCTGCGTCTTCAGCCGGATCGCCATATCGAGATAGGCGGGCTCGAAGAATTCGGTGTGAGCAAGCACCCGTCCGTCGGGCGCGATGATGGCACTGATCCCGGTGGTCCCGGCCACGATGACGAAGCGGTTGTGCTCAACGGCGCGCAGCCTGCCGAACGCGAGTTGCTGGACGCTCATCGTCTCGTTGAACGTGGCGTTGTTGGACGGAACGGTCAACACCTGGGCGCCGCTGAGCACCGACTCGCGCGGCGAGCGGTCGAAGATGACCTCCCAGCACGTCGAAACGCCGATCGGCACACCCGCGGCGTCGACGACACCATTGCCGCCGCCCGGCTGGAAGTAGCCGGCCCGATCCGCATATTCGGAGAAGTGCTTGAAGAAGCTCCGCCACGGCAGGTATTCGCCGAACGGCTGGACGATCTTCTTGTCGTGCCGGTCGCCGGGCCCGGTCTCGGGGTTCCAGACGATCACCGAATTGGTCGACACCGGGTTGTCGCGGGTGTAGCCCGGCGCCGCCAGCACGCCCCCGACCAGGATCGGGGCCTTGATCGCATCCACCGCGACAGCGATCTGGTCGGCGGCGTCCTGATTGGCCAGCGGATCGATGTCCGACGAGTTCTCCGGCCAGACGACGAACAACGGTTGCGGCGCCTTGCCTGCGCGCACATCGTCGGCCAGCCTCATCGTCTCCCGCACGTGGTTGTCGAGGACCGCGCGGCGTTGAGCGTTGAAATCCAGTCCCAGCTGCGGCACGTTGCCCTGCACTGCCGCGACGTTGACCGACGGCTCGTCCGCAGCACCCGCACCCGCGTGCCGCACCGCGGGCGAAATCGCCGCCGTGGCGATCAGCACGAGACATACACATGCGCCGGGCAGCACCACCGCGGGTGGCGCCGAGCCGGGTTTGCGGTCACCTCCGCTTCGCCACCAGACGAAGATCTCGAAGGCCAGCGCGGCGAGACCGAAGCCGAGCAGCGTAACGGCGAACGACACCAGCGGCGCGCCGCCGATCTGGGCCAGTGGCAGCAGCGGGCCGTCGGTTTGGCCGAAACCAACTACGCCCCAGGGGAATCCGCCGAACGGAACCGTTGATTTGAGCCACTCGAAGAGCGCCCAGAGGCCGGCGAACCAAATCGGCCAGCCGGTCAACCTGCGCGTCGCGACTGCACACATGCCGAACAGGGCGGGAAACACCGCCTCCATGATCGAAAGCGCCAACCACGGCATGACGCCGACCATTTCGCCGGTCCACGGCAACAGCGGGATGTGGAACGCGGCGCCGAACAGGAAGCCGTAGCCCAATCCGCCGACAAGCTTCGTGGTGTCCCGAGTCAACACCCAGGCCAGCAACGCGAACGCGACGATCGCCAGGTACCACCAGCCGAACGGCGGGAAGCTCAGGCACAGCAGCAGCCCACCCGCGACCGCGGCGCTGATGCGCGGCAGCCGAGCCACTACCGCCTCGCCGAACCGTTTGACCCATGCGGGCACTTCCCGCTTCGGCAGGCTCTCGTCGGCAGGGTCGGGATCGTCAGTGACGTGCTCGTCGACCGGATCGCCTTCCGGCTCCTCGGTGACGACGGGGAAGGAGTCGGTGTCGTCGTCAGCGCGGCCCCAGTCGCGTTTCCGCGCTCGCCTAACCATGGATGACGACTCCCCGGTGAACGGTCCGGCGGCAGCGCGGCAGCGGGTCGCCTGCACCGAGGCGAGGCAGCGCGGGTACCCGCGACCGCGGGTCGGTCGACCAGCGTTGCACGGCATTGTCGGGGGCGCTGACCTCCAACTCGTCGGCGTCCCACACCGCGTACGACGCCGGTGCGCCGGGGACGAGCGTCCCGGCAATGCCGTCGCACACGCCGCCTGCTCGCCACGCGCCACGGGTGGCGGCAGAGAAGGACGCACGCATCGAGATCGCGCTCGGCGGGGTCTGGTGCCGGGCCGCGGCCCGGACGGTGTCCCACGGATTCATCCTGGTGACCGGCGAATCGGAACCGAAGGCGAGTGGCACGCCTTGGGATGCTAACAGCGCGAGTGGATTGAGCCGCATGGCTCGGTCCCGGCCGAGACGCTGCGCGTACATGCCGTTCTCGCCACCCCACAGCGCGTCGAAGTTCGGCTGCACGCTGGCGATGACACCCCACTCGCCCAGCCGGGCCGCCTGTTCAGCAGTGACCATTTCGAGGTGCTCGAGGCGGTGCCCGCAGCGCGCGACGGCCTGCGCGCCGAGCCCGTCCACCACCCGCTGCAGCGCGTCGACCACCGCGCCGACCGCGGCGTCGCCGATCACATGGAAGCCCGCGGGGATGCCGGCTTCCGTGCAGGCGCGCAGATGCGCCGCGATGGCGTCGGGCTCGAGGTAGGTGTTGCCGCAACGGTCGGGCGCGTCGCTGTACGGCTCGTGCAGCCAGGCGGTCCGCGACCCGAGGGCGCCGTCGACGAAGAGATCCCCCGCCAACCCGCGGGCGCCCGTCGTCGCGATCAGCGCTTCGGCCTGATCGCGGTCGGAGACGGCCTCGCCCCAGTACCCGACGACCTCCACACCGTGCCGGATGTCACGCAGCTCCTGCCAGTCGTCGAGGCCGCCGATGTCAGGCCCCGCGCATTCGTGGACGGCGACGATTCCGTTGGCTGCGGCCAGGTCGAGAGCGGCGGCGCGGGCGTGGTCGCGCTGCTCCGACGAAAGCCGGTCGCGGACTGCTGCGCGGACGAGATGGTGGGCGTCGGCAGTCAGCGGCCGCTGCGGATCGAATCCCTTCGCCTCCGAGAGCCCCGGCGTGAGTCGTCGAAGCGCCGTGGATGCCACTGCGGAATGAACGTCGATACGGGCCAGGTAGGCGGGCCGGTCGCCGACGATCGCGTCCAGGTCGCCGGTGCTCGGCGGGGCCGCGTCCGGCCACCGCGACTCGTCCCATCCGTGCCCCCAGATCGGCCAATCCGGGTTGGACTGCGCGAATTCGGCGACGAGCTGCATGCACTGCCGCGCCGAGGTAGCCGCACGCAGATCCAGTCCGGTGACCATCAGGCCGGTCGAGGTGAGGTGCACGTGGCTGTCGACGAACGCGGGTGCGACGAAGCCGCCGTCGAGATCGGTGACCTCGGCGTCGGGGAACTGGGCGAGGCCGACGTCGTCGCTACCCAACCAGACGACGGTGCCGTCCCGGACGGCCATCGCGGTGGCGTCCGGCATGGCGGGACTGTGGATCCGGCCGCCTCGAAGGAGCGTCGTCAACTCAATCGGGCTTGCGAGGCAACGCAGGCGGCTCGACGTCGACGACAGTGACGTCACTGTCGACAACGTCACTGTCGACGACCTCGATCACTTCGCCGTCGATGTAGTCGCCGCGGCCCGCGCTGGACCTTGCGCCCGCTGCCGCGGCCGTCGCCACGGTGATCAAAGGCATCCGGCGGACCGCCAGAGCGGTCAGCACCGGGCGGGCGACAGCACGGGTGGGCGGCGTCAGCAGCAGCAGCCCCGCGACGGTCGTCACGACGCCTGGCACGAAGACCAGCACGGTGCCCAATGCCACCATCGCGCTGTCGGTGACCGCGCCCTGTGGCGTGGTCAACCCCGTCCGCAGCCGCTGGATATGGCGCTTGACCTGGGAACCGGCGAGCACGAAACCGAGCACCGACGTGCCGAGCAGTGCCAGTACAGTCCAGCCGAAGCCGATCGTCGAGACCAAGGCCACGACAACCGCCAGCTCGACGACCAGGTAGATCAGGAGCAGCCGCATAGCCATGTGTTTTCAACGATTCGGCAGGCCACGAGGTTCCTAGCTCACCGCATTCAGTTCGATCGATACGTTGGTCTTCAAACCGCCCTTGAGCTTCGAGAAGAAGCTGAAGCCCTTGCCGATCAGGCCGTACCGCTTGCCGATGGCATCGTAGGTGGCGCCGTTGGCGGATTTGTCGAGGATCGTTGCCACCGCCTCGACCGGCTCGCCCTTGGGGTTTCCGACCCGGTCGCATTCAGCGACGGTTACCCGAGGGGTGTTGCGGATGCGTTTGACCTTCCACGATGACTCCTGGGTGATCACCACAAGCGCGTCCCCTCTCGGCGCCGCCCAGATCGCCGTCGGCTTCGGGCGGCCGTCCTTGGTGAACGTGGTCAGCAAGATGTATTCGCTCTTCGCGACGTCAGTAAAAGTGACAGGCACGGCCCCCAACGTAGTCTCCGATCAGCCTTCGAGGTCCCCCTCGGTTTCCAGCAGCACCCGGCGCAATCCGTCGATGGTGTCGGCGTCGGGCTCGGCCCACATGCCCCGGTCGGCGGCTTCGAGCAGTCGCTCGGCCATCCCGTGCAGTGCCCATGGGTTCGACTCGGCCATGAACTTGCGGTTCTCGTCGTCGAGGACATAGGCCTGGGTGAGCCGCTCGTACATCCAGTCGGCCATCACGTGTGCGGTGGCGTCATAGCCGAACAGATAGTCGACGGTGGCGGCCATCTCGAATGCGCCCTTGTAGCCGTGCCTGCGCATTGCGGTCATCCAGCGCGGGTTGACGACACGGGCGCGGAACACCCTCGTGGTCTCCTCCGACAACGTGCGGGTGCGCACGGCGTCCGGTCGGGTGTTGTCACCGATGTATGCGGCTGGCGCCTTGCCGGTCAATGCGCGCACGGTAGCCACCATGCCGCCGTGGTACTGGAAGTAGTCGTCGGAGTCGGCGATGTCGTGCTCACGGGTGTCGGTGTTCTTGGCGGCGACGGCGATTCGGCGGTACTGCCGGCTCATATCGTCGGCGGCCGGCGCCCCGTCGAGGTCGCGACCGTACGCGAAGCCACCCCATGCGGTGTAGACCTCTGCGAGGTCAGCGTCGTCGCGCCAGTTGCGGCTGTCGATCAGCGGCAGTAGTCCGGCCCCGTAGGTGCCGGGTTTGGAACCGAAAACCCTTGTGGTGGCTCGGCGTCGGTCTCCGTGCTCGGCGATGTCGGCGTCTGCGTGCGCCCGCACGTAGTTCGCCTCGGCAGGCTCGTCGAGGTTTGCGACGAGCGCGACGGCGTCGTCGAGCATGGTTACCACGTGCGGGAAGGCGTCCCGGAAGAAGCCGGAGATCCGCACGGTGACGTCGATGCGCGGCCTGCCGAGTTCGGCAGGCGTGATCGGCTCCAGGTCGACGACGCGCCGCGACGCGTCGTCCCACACCGGCCGGACACCCAGCAGCGCAAGAACTTCGGCGATGTCGTCGCCCGAGGTCCGCATCGCCGAGGTGCCCCACACCGAGAGGCCGACCGACCTCGGCCAGTCGCCATGGTCCTCGCGGTAGCGCTCCAGCAGCGAGTCGGCCATCGCGCTTCCGGTTTCCCAGGCCAGCCGCGACGGCACCGCCTTTGGGTCGACGGAGTAGAAGTTGCGTCCGGTCGGCAATACGTTGACGAGTCCGCGCAGTGGCGAGCCCGAAGGGCCAGCGGCGATGAACCGGCCGTCCAGTGCCCGCAGGATCTCGTCGATCTCTCTCGAGGTGCCCGCCAGGCGCGGCACCACCTCGGTTGCCGCGAATCGCAGGATCGCCGCGACATCGCTGTCATCGGTGAGGGTTTCGACGACGGCCGCATCCCAACCCGCGCGCTGCAGCTCGGCCAGCAGGGCGCGAGCACGGTCTTCGGCGTCGTCGACGGCCGCGCGCTCGTCACTGCCGTCCTCGGCAAGGCCGAGTGCCTGTCGCAGGCCGGGCACCGTCTGGTCACCGCCGAACAGCTGTCGCGCCCGCAGAATGGCTAGCACCAGATCGAGCTGGGCGTCGTCGGCGGGAGCCTGGCCGAGGATGTGCAGCCCGTCGCGGATCTGGACGTCCTTGATCTCGCACAGCCAGCCGTCGACGTGCAGAAGCATGTCGTCGAACGAGTCGTCCTCGGGACGCTCTGCCAGGCCGAGATCGTGGTCCATCTCCGCGGCCCGCATCAACGTCCAGATCTGCTGCCGGATCGCGGGCAGCTTGCCAGGGTCGAGGGCGGCGATGTTGGCATGCTCATCGAGCAGCTGCTCCAAACGCGCTATGTCCCCGTAACTTTCGGCACGGGCCATCGGCGGGATTAGGTGGTCGACAAGCGTTGCGTGGGCGCGCCGCTTGGCCTGGGTGCCCTCACCGGGGTCGTTGACGAGGAACGGGTAGATGAGCGGAAGGTCCCCGAGCGCGGCATCCGAACCGCAGGCCGCGGACATGCCGAGCGTCTTACCCGGCAGCCATTCCAGGTTGCCGTGCTTGCCGAGGTGCACGATGGCGTCGGCGCCGAAACCCTGGTTCAGCCAGTGATATGCCGCCAGATAGTGATGGCTCGGCGGCAGATCCGGGTCGTGGTAGATGGCGACCGGGTTCTCGCCGAAGCCGCGCGGTGGCTGCACCATCAACACGACGTTGCCCGCCTGTATGGCGGCGATGACGATCTCACCGTCGGCGTCGCGGGTGCGGTCGACGAACAGCTCCCCCGGCGCCGGGCCCCAGTGCTTCTCGACCGCAGCGGTGAGCCCTGTGGGCAGCGTGGCGAACCAGGCGCGATAGTCCTTGGCCGACAGTCGAATCGGATTGCCCGCCAACTGGACTTCGGTGAGCCAGTCCGGGTCCTGACCGCCACGCTCGATGAGCGCGTGGATCAATGCGTCGCCATCCTGCGCGTCGACGCCAGGGATGTCCCCGATGTCATAGCCTGCGGCGCGCATGGCCCGCAGCAGGGCGACCGCGCTCGCAGGCGTGTCGAGCCCGACCGCGTTGCCGATGCGGGCGTGCTTGGTCGGATACGCGGAGAACACCAACGCCACCCGCTTGTCCTGCGGCGCAACGGCCCGCAGGCGCGCATGCCGCACCGCGAGACCGGCGACGCGGGCGCAGCGTTCCGGGTCCGCGACATAGGAGATCAGCCCTTCGCCGTCAATCTCCTTGAAAGAGAAGGGGACTGTGATGATGCGGCCGTCGAACTCGGGCACCGCCACCTGGGTCGCGACGTCGAGCGGGCTCAGGCCGTCGTCGTTGCCATGCCACTGCGACCGCGAACTGGTCAGGCAGAGCCCTTGCAGGATCGGAATATCCAGTGCCGCAAGGTGCGCGACATTCCAGGTGTCGTCGCTGCCGCCCGCCGAAACGGAGGCAGGAACCGCACCGCCCGCGGCGAGCACGGTGGTCACCATCGCGTCGGCCGATTTCAATAGGTCGAGCATGTCCCGCTCGGCGGTGCGGAGCGAGGCACAGTACACGGGCAGCGCGTTGCCGCCGGCGTCTTCGATTGCGCTGCAAAGCGACTCGACGTAACCGGTGTTGCCTGCGAGTTGTTGAGCCCGGTAGAAGAGCACGGCGATGGTCGGGCCACCGCCGGTGGTGGCCGCGCGGTCGAGGACGCCCCAGTTCGGGATGATCGCAGGTGGCGCGAAGCCGAGTCCGGTCATCAGCACGGTGTCGCACAGGAACGCATGCAGCTGCCGCAGGTTGTCCATCCCGCCCTGGGCGAGGTAGACGTGCGCCTGCACAGCGACACCTGCCGGAACCGTGGAATGGCTCATCAGCTCGGCGTCGGGAGCCTGTTCGCCGGTGACCACCACGGTGGGCACCCCGCTGGCGATGACGGTGTCGATGCCGTCCTGCCAGGATCGGTACCCGCCGAGGATCCGCACCACCGCGAGATCGGCGCCGTCGAGTTGTTCGGCGAGCTCACCGTCGACAAGCCGCGACGGGTTCGCCCACCGGTACTGCGCGCCGCACGACCTCGCGGTGATCAGGTCCGTATCGGACGTGGACAGCAACAGGATGGTGGGTTCCGGCACCCACCATTCCTATCGCAAGCGCGGGTCAGTCGCCGAAACGGCCGTGCCAGGTCTGCGGGTAGGGCAGCCCGGTGGCCGCGACCAACGCGACGAGTACAGCGCCGAAGACGATCAAGGAGAACATCGTTGGTCCCTCCATTCGTTGTTACACACACGTGTAACTGCGAGGAATGTACGACGTAACCGGCAAGTAGGGATCGACATGTGCCGGACGGAACTCGCAGGCCAAGGCTGTGATGCCGGTCACATTCCGTTCGGTGCCCGCTGGGCAGAATCTTCTTTCGCGAGCAGCACGATCTCGACTCGCGCTACGACAGGCCAACAGCTGGCACACCGACGTCACGTTCGTCGGAACTGGCAGCCAGGAGACCTGGCCATCTGGGACGCGCGATGCAGCACTATGCCGTTTCCGACTATGACGACCAGTTCCGCATGCTGAACCGCGTCACGCTGGCCGGCGACATCCCGGTGGGCGTCCACGGCCGGCGCAGCCGGGTGGTCGCAGGCGATGCATCGCAGTACTCGGATGTGGTCGATCCGGTACCGCTGGCCAGTTGAACGCAGGCCGTCAGAGCCTGTCCATCTCGCGCGACATCGCGGAGTTCTCCAAATAGTTGAACCGCTGCGGGTAGTGCTTGCGCGCATGCGGCTTCTCAGGCCGGGTGAACACCGCCCGTACCGCCGAAGCGAACTCGTGGGCGACATGCCCGATGTGGCCCTGCCTGGCAGGCGCGAGCGCCGCAGACGACGCGAAAAGCACCTGCTGTTCGGTGATCAATGCCGCGGTGTCGGCCGACCCCTCGACGGCCTTCGCCGGTGCGCTCTCCGGTTTCGTTGTCTGCTTGCCTTGCGCGTCAGTCGTGCCAGCGTTGGTCTCCAGCGTGGTCATTTCTCCTACTCCAAACCGCCCCAATGTCCCGTGCTCTACTGCCGCGGGCTCCCTGATGTCTTGAAACTAAGTCGGGTGATTTATTGACGCACGCGTAGTGCACTACCCCAGTCGACGGATGCCCCATACGCGTACGGTGAGGCTGGTGGCCCGAGCCCGTGACCAGGACGCATGCCCAGGTGCGCTTCAACTGCACCGGGCCGCCGACGGCGCACTGGCCAGGATCCGGCTGCCAGGCGGGATGATCGGGCCGCGCCAACTCGAGGCGCTCGCACACGTCGCGACCCGGTTCGGCTCGCCTGCGATGGAGCTGACCTCGCGGGGCAATATCCAGATCCGCGGAATCCGCGATGACGAGGCCGCCGCAGACCTCGCCGACGCCGTGGCGGCGGCCGGGTTACTGCCGTCACCGACGCATGAGCGGGTGCGCAACATCGTCGCCTCGCCGCTTTCTGGCAGGCTCGGCGGAACCGCC
Source organism: uncultured Mycobacteriaceae bacterium (assembly GCA_902826815.1). Lineage (GTDB taxonomy): Bacteria > Actinomycetota > Actinomycetes > Mycobacteriales > Mycobacteriaceae > Mycobacterium. The sequence goes on along the minus strand of CADEGF010000042.1, from coordinate 7,912 downwards.
GACGTGCGCGACTGGGTACGCCTGCTTGACGCCGCGATCTGCGCCGAGCCCGCCCTCGCCGAGCTGCCCGGCCGCTTCTGGTTCAGCCTCGACGACGGTCGCGGCGACGTCTCCGGCCTTGCCGCCGACGTCGGTGCGCATGCCCTCGGAGCGACGGTCGCCATCCTGCTGGCAGGGCGCGACACCGGCGTGCGGGTCGAACCATCGGACGTGGTGGCGACCTTGACCTCGATTGCGAAGCGATTCGTCGAGATTCGGGAAAATGCATGGCGCATCGCCGAACTCGCCGACACCTCGGCCCTGCTCGACGGCCTCCCCCTGGCCGCCGAACCTGGCGCGACCTGGCCTGCGGTCACCCGGCCTCCGGTGGGCTGGCTCGCTCAGGACGACGGGCGCGTCGCATTGGGCGCGGCCGTACAACTAGGCGTTCTGCAGGCGCGGGTCGCCGAGTTCCTGGCGGCCGTCGACGCGCCGATCGTCATCACACCGTGGCGTTCGGTGCTCGTCTGCGACCTCGACGAGGGTGTCGCGGACGCCGCGCTGCGGGTGCTCGCGCCGATGGCCCTGGTATTCGACGACGACTCGCCATGGCTCGACGTCAGCGCATGCACCGGCAGCCCCGGTTGTGAACACTCCGCATCCGACGTCCGTGCCGACGCCGCCCGCGCGGTCGACGACCCTGGTTCGGTTCACCGGCACTTCGTCGGGTGCGAAAGGGCCTGCGGCAGCCCGCCCGACGGTGAGGTGCTGATCGCCACCGCAGACGGATACGTGCTGCGCACACCGCACCCGTAGGGTGAGCGGGTGCTCGACTACACCCGCGACGCAGCCGAGATCTACCGGCAGTCGTTCGCGACGATCCGTGCGGAGGCCGATCTCTCCCGGTTCCCGGATGACATCGCCCGCGTGGTCGTGCGGTTGATCCACACCTGCGGCCAGGTCGACGTCGGCGAGCACATCGCCTACAGCGAGGACGTGGTCGGCAAGGCGCACGCCGCACTCGCCTCTGGCGCGCCGGTGCTGTGCGACTCCTCGATGGTGGCGGCAGGAATCACCCGCTCCCGGCTGCCAGCCGACAACGAAGTGGTTTCGCTGGTGGCCGATGCAAGGGCCGCCGATCTGGCAGCCCGGCTCGGCAGCACCCGCTCGGCCGCCGCGGTGGATTTGTGGGCCGACCGGCTCGGCGGCGCGGTGCTGGCGATCGGCAACGCGCCGACCGCCTTGTTCCGGCTCCTCGAGCTCGTCGACGAGGGCGCACCCGCTCCTGCGGCCGTGCTCGGTGGACCGGTCGGATTCGTCGGGTCCGCGCAGTCCAAGCAGGAGCTCATCGACCGACCGCGCGGAATGTCCTATCTCGTCGTCACCGGACGTCGCGGCGGCAGCGCGATGGCCGCCGCCGCAGTCAACGCGATCGCAAGCAGCGCCGAATGACCAACGGGACACTGTGGGGCGTCGGACTGGGGCCGGGAGACCCGGAACTGGTGACGGTCAAGGCCGCCCGCGTGATAGCGCAGGCCGACGTCGTCGCGTATCACAGCGCACGGCACGGCCGCAGCATCGCGCGCGGTATCGCCGAGCCCTATCTGCGACCTGGCCAGACCGAGGAGCACCTGGTCTACCCCGTCACCACCGAGACCACCGACCATCCCGGCGGTTACGCGGGCGCGATGGAGGACTTCTACCGCGAGGCCGCCGAGCGCATCGCCGCCCATCTGGAGGCGGGCCGCGACGTCGCGCTGCTGGCCGAGGGCGATCCCCTGTTCTACAGCTCCTACATGCATATGCACACCCGCCTTACCGAGCGGTTCGACGCGGTGATCGTGCCCGGTGTGACGTCTGTCAGCGCGGCGTCTGCCGCGACCGGGACTCCCCTCGTGCAGGGCGACGAAGTGCTGACGATTCTCCCGGGCACCCTGCCCGTCGAGGAACTCAAGCGCAGGCTGGCCGACACCGACGCGGCCGTCGTACTGAAGCTCGGGCGGTCATATCCCGCTGTGCGAGAGGCGCTTTCGTCGGCAGGGCGACTCGACGACACGTTTTACGTCGAGCGGGCAAGCACACCGAAGCAGCGGGTCCAGCCTGCCGCCGACGTCGATGCCGACAAGGTGCCGTACTTCTCACTTGCCATGCTGCCCGGCACCCCGGCCAGACGGTCGACCGCGGGCATCGTCGCCGTCGTCGGGCTCGGGCCCGGCGACCTCGACTGGATGACCCCGCAGAGCCGCCGAGAGCTTGCGGCGGCCACCGACCTGATCGGCTACGGCCCGTATCTGGACCGCATCTGCCCCCGCGACGGACAACGCCTACATCCGAGCGACAACACCGACGAGCCTGCGCGCGCCAGGCTCGCATGCAGCCTCGCCGAAGAGGGCCGTGCGGTCGCCGTGGTGTCGTCCGGTGACCCAGGCGTGTTCGCGATGGCGACCGCGGTGCTCGAGGAGGCCAAACAGTGGCCGGGCGTCGAAGTACGGGTGATCCCGGCGATGACCGCGGCGCAGGCCGTCGCCAGTCGGGTCGGCGCACCGCTCGGCCACGACTACGCGGTGATCTCGCTGTCCGACCGGCTCAAGCCGTGGGACGTCATCGCCGCCCGGCTGACCGCCGCGGCCGAGGCCGATCTGGTGCTCGCGATATACAACCCCGCCTCCAAGACGCGCACCTGGCAGGTCGGCGCCATGCGGGATCTGATGTTGGAGCACCGCGACCCTGGCACACCGGTGGTGATCGGCAGGGATGTCTCGGGTCCGCACGAAGAGGTGACGGTGGTGCGGCTGGCCGACCTCGATCCCGGCGACGTGGATATGCGGTGCCTGCTGATCGTCGGGTCGTCGCAAACGCAGTGGTATGACGACCGGGTGTACACGCCGCGGCGCTATCCCACCTAGGATCTGACCTTCATGAGCATTCCACGCGGGCCTGAAGATGTAACGCCGTCCTGGCTCGCTTCGGTGTTGAGCACCGAAGTGGACCGGGTCGACGTCACTGCGATCGGCACGGGCCAGACCGGCGCGACGTACCGGGTGGCGGCGACGTACACAGCCGAACAGCCGGATCTGCCACCGTCATTCGCGGTCAAACTGAGCGCACAGGACGATGCGGTCCGCGAGCGGGTTGCCCTCGGCTACCGCTCGGAGGTCGAGTTCTACTCGCGGATCGCCGACGAGATGGCTATCCCCGTTCCGCGGAGCTATCACACCGAGATCTCCGAGGACGGCGCGGACGTCGTGCTGCTTCTCGCCGATATGGCACCAGCGGTGCAGGGCGACCAGATCGCCGGCTGCTCGCCGGCCGAGGCGCAACTCGCGGTGGCTGCCCTCGCCGGGCTGCACGGCCCGAGTTGGTGCGATCCGCACTGGATGGATTTGCCTGCCATCGTGATGCCGAAGCCGGGCGACGACGACGCCGCCAAGGGGCTCGGCGACATTTCTCGGATGGCGGCCGACATCGTGATCGACCGGCTCGGCGCGAAGATCCTCCCCCAGGACCAGGAAACCCTTGTTGCCGCAATGTCGTTGGTGACTCCGTGGCTCAAAGCCGAGCCGAAGCGCTATGCCCTCATGCACGGTGACTACCGGCTGGACAACATGTTGTTCGATCCCGATCGGACTCGTATCACCGTTGTCGATTGGCAGACCGTCGGGATCGGATTGCCTGGGCGCGATCTCGCCTACTTCACCGGGACGAGCCTCGAGCCTTCGGTGCGCTCGGAGATCGAACGCGATCTCGTCGAGCGGTATCACCGATCGCTGCTCGGATTCGACGTCACCGACTACGACCTAGACACCTGCTGGAGCGACTACCGGCTCGGGGTGGTGCAGGTGCCACTGCTGGTAGCCCTCGGCACCGCGTTCGCGTCGACGACCGAACGGGGCGACGACATGATGATGGCCATGTTGAGCCGCGGGTGCCAGGCGATCCGCGAGCTGGAGACACTCGAGCTGATCAGGACTTACCAACAGAACTGACCCAGGCCACGGCGTCGTCCACCGTCGACACCGTGTTGATGCCGTCGGGTAGCGGCGGCCGATCCACCATCACCACCGGAACATCAAGCGCGGCAGCGGCGTCCAGCTTCGGCCTGGTCATCTCGCCTCCGCTGTTCTTCGTCACGAGACAGTCGATTCGGTGTTCGGCGAGCAGGGCGTGCTCATCGTCGTAGCGGTACGGTCCGCGCGAAAGAACGAGCTGATGGTGACGCGGGAGGGTGTGCGGGTCGGGTGCGGTGACGGCGCGGATGAGGAACCACGCATCGGACTGCTTGAACACTTCGGCGCCTGACCGTCCTGTGGTCAGGAACACCCGCTCGAACCCGTTGTCCCTGACGGCCTTGACGGCGTCATCATCAGAGCCCGCCGGGATGGCTTCTCCGAGAGGCCAGGCAGGCCGCGCAAGAACCAGATGCGGAATACGCAGGGCGCCACATGCTTCGGCGGCGTTTGCGGTGATCGTCGCGGCGTAGGGATGTGTGGCGTCGACGACGGCGTCGACCTTCGCTTCGACGAGCCAGCGTCGCAACCCGTCGACACCGCCGAACCCGCCGATGCGCACCTCGCCGACAGGAAGGGCGGGATCGGGCACCCGCCCGGCGAGTGAACTCATCACGTCGACGCCGGGATGCAGTCGCGCGGCGAGCGCCCTGGCCTCCGACGTGCCGCCGAGCAGCAGCATCCGCATCAGTGGTGATCCTCTCGTGTTCTGCCGCTCGAATAGAGATAGCTGTCCGCAAAACCTTCGGCGGCCAGCACGTCACCGACGACGATCACCGCGGTTTTGGTGATATCTGCCGCATGCATCTCGTCGGCGAGGTCGCGCAGCGTGCACCGCAGCACCCGCTCTTGCGGCCAGCTGGCGAACGCCACAACCGCACAAGGGGTTTCGGTGCGGTAGCCGCCTGCCAGCAGCTGCGGAACGATCGCGTCGACCTGGGCTGCGGCCAGATGCAGCACCAGCGTCGCTCCCGGCGCCGACAGCGTCGCGAGGTCTTCTCCCTGCGGCATCGCCGTCGACAGCGTCGCGACCCGCGTCAGCGTGACCGTCTGCGCAACCCCTGGCACGGTGAGCTCCCTGCCGAGCGCGGCCGCGGCCGCCGCGAAAGCGGGTACGCCGGGAATGATCTCGTATCCAATGCCGAGGGCGTCGAGACGTCTGCACTGCTCGGCGAGCGCGCTGTACAACGACGGATCACCCGAATGCAGCCGCGCCACATCATGTCCGGCCGTGTCGGCGTCGGCGAGTTCATCGATGATCGCCTCGAGCGTCAGCGGTCCGGTGTCGACGATGCGCGCATCGGGTGGGCAGAGCGCCAGCAGATCGTCGGGCATGATCGACCCCGCGTACAGGCACACCGCACAACTGCTGAGCACCCGCTGTCCGCGCACGGTGATCAGATCGGCGGCGCCGGGTCCTGCACCGATGAAGTAGACGGTCATCCCTTGGTGACCACCCACTGCGTCACGGGCATCGCCGGACGCCAGCCGGTGAACTTGCCGAGCGGCTCGCCACGGTAATGCTGATAGCGCCGCAGTTCCCCGCCCAGACGCGAATACGATTGCGTCAGAATGGCTTCGGATTCAGCGGTCACCGCGTTCGCCACCAGCCTTCCGCCGTCGACCAGCCGGTCATAGCACGCGTCGAGGAGTCCAGGCCCCGTCAGGCCCCCTCCGATGAAGACAGCCGACGGCGGTGGCACGAAGTCGAATGCCTCAGGCGCGTCGAAATGCACTTCTACCTTGGCGCCGAAAGCTGCCGCGTTGTCGGCGATCCGTTTCCGGCGTTGCTCGTCACGTTCGAACGCCACCGCCCAGCAGCCAGGACCGCTCCGGCACCACTCGATGGCGATGCTTCCCGACCCGGCACCGACATCCCACAACAGCTGACCAGGCCGCGGCCCGAGGGCAGCCAGCGTCACGGCTCGCACCGACTGTTTGGTGATCTGTCCGTCGTGGGCGAATGAGTCATCGGGCAGCACCGCGAATTGCCGGCCGTCAGGCAGATAGCGCACGGCGATGACGTTCAGGTCGTCGACGTCGGCCGGCGGTCGTGCCGCCCACTCGCGCGCCTTGGCCGACCGTCGACGCTCGGCGGGGCCGCCGAGTTGCTCGAGCACCGTGATCTCGGAATCACCACGCCCGGCGTCGGCGAGCAGTCGCGCCAACGCGGCCGGGGTTGAGCCGTCGCGGGACATGACCACGGCCTGCCCGCCTTGACGCACCGCGCCTTGCGGTTCGGCTGTGACGAGGGAGATCACCTCGGTGTCCTGCACGGCCCAACCCACCCGCGAGCACGCCAGCGTCACCGACGACACGTGTGGCAACACTGCGACCCGCTCGGCGCCGTACAGCCGGATGAGGCTCCCGCCGACTCCGTGAAGGAGCGGGTCACCGCTGGCGACGACGTGGACGTCTGCATCTGCGCCGTCCAGAATCGTGCGCAGCGCGGGCAGCATCGGCGACGGCCATGGCCGCTTGAGAGCGGCAACGCTCTCGTCGAGCAGATCGAGTTGGCGCTGCGACCCGTAAATGACGGTGGCCCTGCGCAACTCGGCCAGCGAGGCCGGTGCCAGCCCAGCCATCCCGTCGGCGCCGATGCCCACAACGATGATCATCGCGGCATCCTCCGCCACACCCACTGCGGCAGCAGTTTCAACCCGACAAAAAACGGCTGAAGCGTCCACGGAATCCAGACCGTGCGACGGCCCTTCGCGAGGGCCTTGGCGGTCGCGGCGGCCACCTGTGGTGGCGTGCTCGACATGGGTGCCGGTTTCATGCCTTCGGTCATCCGGCCTTTGACGAACCCGGGGCGGGCGACCAACAGCCGAACACCCGAACCGTGCAGTGCGTCGGCGAGTCCGCTGCAGAAGCCGTCCAGCCCGGCCTTCGCCGAGCCGTAGACATAGTTGGCGCGGCGCACCCGCACCCCGGCCACGGATGAGAACACGACGATCGCACCGGAGCCGGCCGTCCTCATCGTGTGGGCCAGCACGGTCAGCAGGTTCGCCTGGGCGACGAAATCGGTGTGAAGCACCGCCGCGGTGTGCGCGGGGTCCTTCTCGGCGCGAGCCTGGTCGCCGAGTATCCCGAACGCGAGCACAGCGGTTCCGATGACGCCGTGATCAGCGATGATCGAGGCCACCAGAGGCGCGTGTGAGGTGAGGTCGTCGGCGTCGAACTCGCGGACGTCGACCTTGACTGCGCCGACCCTCTCTACAGCCGCGACCTGCTCGGACAGCCGCTCGTGGCCGCGCGCGGCGAGCACCACTGTTGCGCCGGGCGCCAGCAGGGCAGCGAGCTCGATGCCGATCTCGCTGCGGCCACCGAAAATCACCACAGGTCCGCGACTCGTGTCGTCCACGTTGCGATTATCTCCTGCGCTAGTTTGGACCCCGATGGCGAACGCGACTACCCGGCTGACGAACGACGCGCTGGCGTTCCTGACAGAGCGTCATCTCGCGATGCTCACGACACTGCGGTCCGACAATTCACCGCACGTCGTCGCGGTCGGATTCACGTTCGACCCGAAGACTCATATCGCGCGGGTCATCACCAGCGGAGGGTCGCAGAAGGCGGTCAACGCGGAGGAACGCGGAATCGCAGTGCTCAGCCAGGTCGACGGCGCCCGGTGGTTATCGCTCGAGGGCAGCGCCACGGTGAACACCGAGGCCGAGGCCGTCCGGGACGCCGAACTCCGCTACGCGCAGCGCTACCGGACCCCGCGGGTCAACCCCCGTCGGGTCGTGATCGAGGTCAGGGTCGAGCGCGTGCTCGGCTCGTCCGAACTGCTCGACCGCACCGGCGATTAGTCCGCTGAATTCACTTCTGACACTTTGGTTTCAAGCGTCACATTTGCGGGCCGGGCTTGTTTGTCGGTGTTCGAATGTATGTTCGGGTCATGTCGGTGGTGGCGGTTCGGGAGG
>CADEGF010000041.1 GCA_902826815.1 uncultured Mycobacteriaceae bacterium | reverse complement strand
GCATCGCAACCTCCCAAATCCATGGATGTTGCATTGACCGTATGAATCCGCCTCGAACTTCTCCTGCGTCAGCGCAGTCTCAACGTGCCCTTCGCGAGTGTCGGGCGGGCGCTCAGGCCGTGCCGTTGGGGCTGGCGTAGTCGTCCTCGCGGTCGGGGGAGTTGTCGTCGAATGCCCGCGCCCGCGCCTCGGCTTCCGGGCTGCCTGAGAACAGGCTGGCCGACACCCGCTTCGTCGCGCCGTCGCCGTCGTGCCGGCGCGCGTCGACCTCGGTGATCGTCTCCGCGGCCTCGATGCGCTGCATCGGCAGCACTCCGTTGTGCTGCACCCAATTGACCATGCCTTCACGCACCGCACATCGCAGGTCGAACAGTGCACCGGCGTTCGGGGCGCTGACCACGATCCGCACCCGCACCATGCCACCGATGGCGTCGGTCACCTGAAGGACCCCGCGCCTGCCGTCCCACAGCTCGCTTTCGGACAGCAGCCGATCCAGCTCGGCACGCATGTCGGAGAACGCGACGGTGAAGTCGACGTCGAACTCGACGGCGCCCATGATCTCGGTGGCGCTGCGGGTCCAATTCTCGAACGGCTCGGTGGTGAAGTACGTGGTCGGCAACACCAGCCTGCGTTCGTCCCACAGTCGGACGACGACATAGCTCAGCGTGATCTCCTCGATCCGGCCCCACCATTGCCCGTTTTCGAGCTCCACCACATCGCCGACGCGGATGGCGCCGGAGAACGCGATCTGCATACCCGCGAACACCGCACCGAGCGAGGTCTGCGCGGCGAGACCCGCGACGACGGAGAGCACCCCAGCCGACGCGAACACCGTCGTACCGATGTCGGAGAAGCGCGGGAACGTCATCAGGATCGCGGCGCCGCCGAGGATGACCACGATTGCCATGGCGAGCCTGCGCAGCACGGTGACCTGGGTGCGGACTCGACGCCAGATCCGGTCTGCGTCGGAGATCTCGTCGTCACCGCCGCCGTAGCGGGAGATCGCGCGCCGTTCGGCGACCAGCACAAGGCTGGCCATCAGCCAGGTGAGCGCGGCGATCAGCAGGATCAGCAGCGTGTGGTCCAGCCAGCCGCGCCAGCTGTCGTGCGGGTCGGACGTGCGCTGCACGGCTATCGACGAGCCGAGCACCACCAGCGCGGCTCTCAGCGGCATCCGGGTGAGTTCGGCGATGTCACGGATCACCGCGCTGCGGCGGCCGACGCGCAGCAACAGCCAGGAAATGACCACCCCGAGCAGGTAGGCGGCCACCACGGCACCTGCGGCCCAGGCCAGTGTGACGGCGAGATTTGTTGCGGACTGCAGTTCGATCTCGTTGGGCATCGTGTGAGTTCAGCTCCCACGGAATAGACGTCAGGTCCCCCGCGACGGTAGCGATGCTCGGCGCCCACGTCACATCCAGCGGGCGTGTCCTTCCCGAGGAACGTCGGTCAACGGCGCTAAGCTGCCGTCGAACAGGTGTTCACAGAAGGTGGTTGGCGTGCGCGTAATGGGAGTCGACCCCGGGTTGACCCGCTGCGGGCTCTCCGTGATCGAAAGCGGGAAGGGCCGGCAGGTCATCGCGCTCGACGTCGACGTCGTCCGCACACCGTCCGACTCCCCGCTTCAGAAGCGCCTACTGACGATCAGCGACACGGTCGAACACTGGATGGACACCCACAGCCCCGATGTCGTCGCGATCGAGCGGGTATTCGCCCAACAGAACGTTTCGACCGTGATGGGCACCGCACAGGCCGGTGGGGTGATCGCATTGGCCGCCGCCAAACGCGGCATCGATGTGCACTTCCACACGCCAAGCGAAGTCAAGGCGGCGGTCACCGGCAACGGCAACGCCGACAAGGCCCAGGTGACCGCGATGGTGACGAGGATCCTTGCGCTGCAGACCAAGCCGACACCGGCCGACGCCGCTGACGCGTTGGCCCTCGCCATCTGCCACTGCTGGCGCGCGCCGATGCTTGCGCGGATGGCGGAGGCCGAAGCGCTTGCAGCCGAACAGCAGAAGAAGTACCGGGCACGACTCAAGGCGGCACGATGATTTCATCCATTCGCGGAGAAGTTCTGGACGTGGCACTCGACCATGCCGTCATCGAGGCGAGCGGGGTCGGCTACCGGATCAACGCGACGCCGTCGACACTGTCGACGCTGCGCCGGGGGACCGAAGCCCGGTTGGTCACCGCGATGATCGTGCGTGAGGACTCGATGACGCTGTACGGCTTCGGTGACGCAGACGCACGTGATCTCTTCTCGACGCTGCTGTCGGTGTCCGGGGTAGGGCCGAAGATCGCACTGGCCACACTCGCCGTGCACGATGCGCCCGCGTTGCGACAGGCGCTCGCCGACAGCGACGTCACCGCGCTGACGCGGGTGCCAGGGATCGGCAAGCGCAGCGCCGAACGGATGGTGCTGGAGCTTCGCGACAAGGTGGGCCCGACCGGGGCCGCCATCGGATTGCCTGCCCTCAATGGCCATGCGGTGCGCGGCCCGGTGATCGAAGCCCTTGTCGGACTTGGCTTTGCGCTCAAGCAAGCCGAAGAGGCCACCGACAAGGTGCTGGCGAACGAACCGGAGGCGACGCAGTCGACGGCGTTACGTTCGGCGCTGTCGATGCTGGGTAACAAGTAGCTGGCGTTACTGCTCCAGGTTCGTCAGCAGTCGATGGACGTCGGCTCGGGTTTTGGCCAGCGCCGTCCGGCCCATTCGTTCGGCAAGCCGCCGATTCGCCCGACTGGCGCGGGCGTCGATCGCCGCGAGCACATCGCGTCCCGCCGCATTCAGCCTGACCAAGGGTGACGATCGGTGGTCCGGATTCGCCTCGAAGGCGGCCAGCCCGTCGCCGACGAGCTCGTTGGCGATTCGTTGCACGGCCTGGCGTGTGACACCGAGCCTGCGGGCCGCCCGCGCGACCGTGACACCGCCGCCACCCAGCACGCTGAGCAGTTGCCAGCGTGCCTGCGTCTGACCCTCTGCGGCTGCGATCGCTTCTCCTGATCGCCGGAACTCACCGGCAAGCTGATAGACGTCGGCGATCAGCAATGCCACCTCGTCGGCCATGGTCCACCCCCAAGGCGAAATAGTGACAATATCTTGTCAATATGGTAATACATTGTCAGTACAGCGTAGCATCGACACGGAGAAGGCAATGGCTGAAAGCATCGACAATCTGACCAGAGCCCTAGGGGAAGCGGCCGCCAATCGGCCTGCCGTCCAGGGCTTTCCGTTCTTCGCCGAAACACTGCGCCGGGCCGGCGTGCGCCGCACCGAATGGGCCCTTCCCTCGATGCAGAGCCTGTACCTGACCGGTCTGGGTCCAGTCGTGATGACCGGAGTGCCGCTGGTGGACGGCGCATCGGTGGTCCATCCGTTCGATGAGAAGGCATTAGTGGCGGCGATCCGCGCCGACCAGGCCGGTGAGCTGGCATTTCCGCAGTTCGCGCTTGGCGCATGGCGGGCGGGGGTGATCCAGTGGACCGTCGACCTCGACGACCGCGTGTGCACCTATCGCGGCCTCGGTGGGGAAAGCTTCGAAGAGGCCTATCCCGGTGTGTCCGCGCCTGCGACACCCGTGCCACCCGGCTAAACTCGGTCGAACAGTTGTTCGTGTGCGGGATGGGTGAGTGGTGGGCCGGTTCGAAGACGACGACCTCGACGAGTCAGAGGACCGCGAGGTCTCTGCGGCGCTGACGGTCGGCGAAGGCGACATCGACGCGAGCCTGCGGCCTCGGTCGCTCGGCGAGTTCATCGGGCAGGCGCGGGTGCGCGAACAGCTGCAGTTGGTCATCGAGGGTGCCAAGAATCGCGGTGGCACACCGGATCACATCCTGCTGTCCGGTCCGCCGGGGCTCGGCAAGACGTCGCTGGCGATGATCATCGCCGCCGAACTGGGCTCGTCGCTGCGGGTGACGTCGGGACCGGCACTCGAACGTGCGGGTGACCTCGCCGCGATGCTGTCAAACCTGGTAGAGCACGACGTGTTGTTCATCGACGAGATCCACCGCATCGCGCGGCCCGCCGAGGAAATGCTGTATCTGGCGATGGAGGACTTCCGGGTCGACGTCGTCGTCGGGAAAGGCCCTGGTGCAACGTCGATTCCGCTCGAGGTGGCACCCTTCACCCTCGTCGGCGCCACCACCCGGTCGGGTGCGCTGACGGGCCCGTTGCGTGACCGGTTCGGCTTCACCGCCCACATGGATTTCTACGAACCGGCCGAGCTGGAGCGGGTCTTGACGCGTTCGGCAGGCATCCTGGGTATCGAGCTGGGTTCGGAGGCAGGCACCGAGATCGCCCGCCGGTCCCGCGGAACGCCGCGAATCGCCAACCGGCTGCTGCGCCGGGTTCGTGACTACGCCGAGGTGCGCGCCGACGGCGTGATCACCTGTGACATCGCGAAGTACGCGCTCGAGGTCTACGACGTCGACGAACTCGGCCTCGATCGGCTCGACCGCGCCGTCCTGTCCGCGCTCACCCGTAGTTTCGGCGGAGGGCCTGTCGGCGTCTCCACGCTTGCGGTCGCAGTCGGCGAGGAAGCCACGACGGTCGAGGAGGTGTGCGAACCGTTCCTGGTGCGCGCCGGGATGCTCGCCCGCACACCGCGCGGCCGCGTCGCCACCGCCAAGGCGTGGACCCACCTCGGGATGACCCCGCCGGCCGGCGTATCGGGATTGGGGCAGCAAGGCCTGTTCGAATAGGAGGCGCAATGCTCACTGCCGGTTTGGTCTTCGCGGCGCTCGCCGCTCTGCTGCACGTGTACATCTTCGTGATGGAATCGCTGACCTGGACGTCGCCGCGCACCCGCGCGACGTTCGGTACCACGGCCGAGGAGTCCGAGACCACCAAGGTGCTGGCGTTCAACCAGGGCTTCTACAACCTGTTCCTGGCGATCGTGACCGGCATCGGCATCGTCGCGATGTGTCTGGGGCACAAGGAGGTCGGCGCCGCGCTCGTGTTCGCAGGCGTCGGGTCGATGCTCGCGGCGGCGGTGGTGCTGTTGGCGTCATCACCCGACAAGGCGCGCGCCGCCGTCACGCAAGGAGCCTTCCCGCTGATCGCGGTCGTGCTCCTTGCGGTAGCAGTGGCGACATAGTTCTACAGCAGCCCGAGTAACTCCAGATCGGTGGCGTACTTGACGATGACATCCGGCGTTACATGCGGAATGTCCTTGTCGCGACCGACTTTGGCGCTCCGGACAGCGGCGCGGAACCGGTCGGTGGGGGCAACCGACCCGCGAATCGGCTTCTCCGGCCTCTGGTAGTTGTGCAGCAGGGGCAGCAGCGACGCCTGTCGCTGTCGTTCCGGCAACGCACGGATCGCCGTTTCGAACCGTGCCAGCCACCCGGCATAGTTACCGACGCGCTGAATCGAGTAGCCCGCGGCGATCAGCCAGTCGACGTACTCGTCGAGTCCGAGGCCGTCGTCGTAGGGGTTCATCACGTGGTAGGTCTCGAACCCGTCGACGACGTCCGCGCCGAGGGTGGAGATCGCCTCGGCGATGAACTCCACCGGAAGGCCGTCGTAGTGCGCCCTCTGCCGGTTCCCGTCGGCGTCGACCTCGTAGAACGACGCAGGCGCGATGCCGGTGGCGACCAGGCTCAGCATCATCCGGGTGAACATGTCCGGAAGGTTGAGCTGACCGGCGTAGGTGGTGTCGGCGAGGATCATGTCGCAGCGGAACACCGACACCGGCAGGCCGCACAGGTCATGCGCTTCGCGCAGCAGCACCTCGCCCGCCCACTTGCTGTTCGAGTAGCCGTTGGCGTAGCTGTCGTCGACCGTGCGGGTGGCGCTGATGACGCGGACGTCCGCATCCTCGGTGAACGCGCCCGCTTCGATGCCCACCCCGACACCGATGGTGGACACGTAGGCGAACGGCTTGATCCTCGTGGTGAGCGCGATGCGGATGAGCTCCGCAGTGCCGAGCGCATTGGGCCCGAACAGCTGCTCGTACGGCAGCACGTGATTGACCAGAGCGGCCGGGTCGACGATCAGGTCGACGGTATCGGCGAGCCGCTGCCACGTGTCGGGAGCGAGTCCGAGATTGGGCTCGCCCTTATCGCCTGCGATCACCTCGAGGTGTTCGGCGGACAGCCGGCGGTAGAGCCGCAGCAACTCGGGATCGCCGCTGTCGAAGACGGCGTCGAGCCGTTCGCGGGCGGCGTCGTTGTCCTTCGCGCGAACCAGGCAGATCACCGTGCCACCAACAAGATCCATCCGCTGCAGCCATTCCAGCGCAAGGTAGCGGCCGAGGAATCCGGTGGCACCGGTGAGCAAAACCGTGCGTACCTCGGCGCTCGGACCCGGCAACGATCCAGCCTCGGCGAGTGTCTGTGCGTCGATGAACTTGTCCAGCGTCAGATCACTTGCGTGTGCCTCGGCGGCACCCCGGCCGTGCACCGACGCGAACGTCGGCCGCCTGGCGCCGGGTCGACGTTCGGCCTCGATGTAGTCGGCCAGCGCGGCCAGGTCGTTGGCCGGGCTGACAATCACGCCGACCGGCACTTCGATCTCGAAGATCTCGTGCAGCAGATTCGCAAACGTCAAGGCGGACAATGAGTCACCACCGAGATCGGTGAACTGCGCACCGGCCTCGACATCGGCAGCCGCGGCACCGAGCAGGGCACCGGCCGCGCGGATGACCGTCGGCAACACGGGTCCCTCGGCGCCGCTTTGCCGCAATGCCCGCAATTCGTCGGCCTGACCCTCGGCCAGCTCGGAGTAGAGCTGTTCGAGGCTGTCGCCATAGCGATCCTTGAGCTTCGGCCGGGCCAGTTTGCGGATGCCGGTCAGCAAGCCGTTCTCGAGTGTGAAGGGCGTTGTCTCGATGAGAACGTCACGTGGGACCTCGTAGGACTGCAGTCCCGCTGCCTTCGCGACATCCTGAAGTGATTCGCCGATGGCGCTTTTGAGGCCCGGCGCGTCGTAGCGCGCCAGCGCGTCGTCCGTCGGCACCACCACGGCCAGTAGGTACGAGCGGGCGCTGTTGCCGTAGACGTAGATCTGTCGGACCAGCGGGCTGTCGCCAAATACGGCCTCGAGCTTGGAAACGGTGACGAACTCTCCCTGCGACAGCTTGAGAACGTTGTTGCGGCGGTCCAGATACACCAACTGGTCGGGGCCGGTCTCGGCGAAGATATCGCCGCTGCGGTAAAAGCCTTCGGCGTCGAACATCTCTGCGGTCACCTCGGGGCGCTTGTAGTAGCCGGGGAACATGCCCTCGGTCTTCACAAGCAGTTCGCCGCGCGGGTGCGGGCGATCGGTCCTGAAGTAGCCGAGGTCGGGCACGTCGACGAGCTTGTAGTCGAGCACCGGCGGGCGCTCCAGGCGACCGTCGACCAGGATGGCGCCTGCCTCCGTCGAGCCGTAGCCGTCGATCAGGTGCAGATCGAGAAGGTCCTCGACGAACGCCGACATCTCCGGCGAGATCGGCGCCGAACCCGTCAACGCATGGACGTAGCGACCACCGAGAAGGTGTTGGCGGGCCTCGGCCAGCACCGCGGCCCGGTCGTCGGGCCTGCGGTCCAGATCGGGCTGGACCTCGGCGAAGATCATGTCCCAGACCCTCGGCACGAAGTTCAGCTGGGTCGGTCGCACCAGCGAGAGGTCCTCGAGGAAGGTCGAAAGGTCGCTGCGCGCAGCGAAATACGCCGTCCCGCCGACACCGAGCGTGGCATAGAGCAGACCGCGCCCCATCACGTGGCTCATCGGCATGAAGTTGAGGCTGATCGACGGGTGTACGCCGGTGTCGCCCCAGCGCCCCATCGCCGACCGGCGCCATGATTCGGTGACCATGCTCTCGGTGTACATCGCGCCTTTCGGGGCGCCGGTGCTGCCGGACGTGTAGACCAAAAGGCTCAGCGGGTCGGTATCGTCGGTGGAGACAGGCTGCGCGGCAGGCAGTTTCGCACCCCGCGCGATGACCTCACCGAGTACCTCGACCGTCGTCGAGCTCTTGGCTCGTGCCAGGCGGGATTTCGCGGCTGCGACAGCGTCGCGGTGGTCGTCGATCCGCGACCGGTAGTCGAACACGATGAGCCGGGCCGGCTGCGGCCCCGCCAGAATCAGCTCGACGGCGTCGTCGAGATAGTTGACGCTTGCGGCCATCGCGGTCGGCTCGGTCTCGGCCACGATGGGCAGAAGCTGTGCGGCCGGAGCGCTGGTCTGCAGCGGCACCGAGACTGCGCCAAGCCCGATCAACGCCAGATCGACCGACGTGTAGTCGACGCTGGTGAAGCCGAGCAGGGCAACGCGGTCACCCTGGCGGACCGGATCGCCTGCCAACGCGTTGGTGATTGAATGCACGCGCTCGGAGAGCTCGCGATAGGTGATGGTGTCGTAGCGGGGGAGCAGGTCTGCCGTGGTGCGGCCGGTGCCGGGGTCGGTGCTGAACTCGACTGCGCGCGCACCGAGCGCGGGCCGGTCGGCGTAGCCGGCGAAGACGGTTTGGACCAGCTCGGGAAGCCCGAGGCCCGGCCGCCCGATGGCGGCGGAGACCGTAGCGTCGGGGACGGCGGCGGCGAACTGTGGATCGGAAGCATTCAGGTCGGCGATGCGGCGTTCGAGTCGCTCGTCGTGGTTGTAAATCGACATCGAAAAACCTCGAAGAATTGCGGGGATGGTGACGCGACGCTGCGCCTAACGAAAACTACGTTAGCCACGCTAACTTTATTCCTCGGCGAAGCTGTCTATCCGCTGTGAATCTCGGTGCTCTCGGCCAGTCGCGTCTGGTTGCCGCCCGCCCGCTTGGCTTCATACATTGCGGCGTCCGCGGCGGCGACGAGACGTTCGAGGAGCGTCCTGGTCTCCGAACCCGCGATGTCGACCCGTTTGATGCTGGCCACGCCGACGCTTGCCGTCGCGCCTCCCGGAATCGTGGCGACTTCCTGACGCAATCGCTCGGCGATCGCGTGCGCCTCCCCGGCCCGAGTCATCTCGGCGATCAGGAACTCCTCGCCGCCGACCCGTGCGACAACGGTCCGCCCACGGGTGGTGTGCCGGAGCTTGTCGGCGACCGCGACCAGGATGCGGTCGCCGGATGCGTGCCCTTTGGTGTCGTTGACCTGCTTGAAGCCGTCCAGATCCAGCATGATCAGGGACAGGAACGGTGCATCCGCTTTGTCTGGGGTGTCGATGAGCTCCCCTGCCGAGCGGTGGAACCCGCGCCGATTACGGAGCCCGGTCAGCGGGTCGGTGTGCGATTTGAGCGCTTCGTCGCCGAGTAGATGGACGAGGACGTGTACCGAGAACGGCACCGCCAGCACACCGACGGCGACGATGAGCAATTTGGCCAAGGCAATGAGGACGCGGCCTTCCACCGCCACCTCCACCGCACAGAAGACCGAGGTTCCCGCGGCGGTCACGAGGACGATCGCGAGGTAGCGGCTGGTGTGGAAGAAGGCGACGTAGCCCGCGAGTGCGGCGAACGCCGTACAGCCAAGCAGCGACATGCCGGGGGATTGGTACACAAAGCAGGAAGCCGCAATGCAGACATTCGCGAGCAGCACGAAGAACACCGATTGTCGCCTGGTCGGCCAGCCACGGAGCCACATGATCGCCATGGCGCAACAGCAAACGATGATGACGACGCTGATTACCCGGCCCAATGGGGCTGCGGGGCCGACGGGCGTCCACATCGTCAAAACCGGCACGGCGCCGAGGGCAACGACGACCGTGGCGATCATGCGGCGCGTGAACCCGCGAACATTCCGATATCCCAGATAGCCGGACAACCATCGGTAATGGTCGGGTTGCGCCCACCACTGCCGTATCCAGCCCACTGATGGATTCTAAGGGACGTTTGCTGGTTATGGAGGCAGCAATTATCGAACCACGGGCAAGACGCTGATGGCGTCGACCCTTCCGGCGAGCACCTCCCCCACCGTGGTCGGATCGGGGACGCCGACCACTGGATAGCGGATGACGGTCTGATGCGACCAGTGCGCGCCAAGCGCTCCCACGCATCGGCCAGTAGTTCCCGCAAGCGCGTGCTGTCGGGCTGCATGTCGCCACCCGAGTGACGGACCGATGCCGGTTACAGGCGCGCGGGTCGGGGTACACCCGTCGAGACCACAAGGAGGTCCAACCATGAGTGAATCGCGTGTTGATGCAGGCGGCGGCAGGCTGCAGATGCCCCGCAGCCGCGGTGCGGCAAGTGGCTTTCTGCTGATCCTGTTGGGCATCTGGGGCGCGCTCATCCCGTTCGTCGGCCCCTACTTCGACTTCGCGTTCAGCCCGGACCGGGAATGGGCGTGGACCGCTGCGCGCGGCTGGCTCGAGGTGCTGTCCGGTGCGGCGACGGCCGTTGGCGGGTTCCTGCTGCTGAGCTCCCGCAACCGGTTCACCGCGATGATCGGCGGCTGGCTGACGGTGCTCGCCGGCGCGTGGTTCGTGGTGGGGCGGTCGCTTGCCGGGCCGCTCGGCCTCGGCGATGCAGGCGCTCCGGTGGCCGCGACCGAGACCAAGTCGGTGGTGACGGAGCTGGCCTACTTCTACGGGCTCGGCGCGGTGATCATCTTCCTCGGTGCGATCGCGCTCGGGCGGTTGTCGGTTCGAAGCGCCCGCGACGTCCGGCACGCACAGCGCTCGGCGATCGGCACGACCGAACCGGCCGCGTCCGAGGACGTGACCGAGATCCACCCCGCCGAAGAAGATCACGAACGCAGGCATCGCTCGCTTGGCGGAATGTTCGGTCGCGGCCGGCTCGCCCACCGATAGGGTTTTGCGTCTGCTGACGCGGGGTGGCACTGTGCCTTAGTGCGTCTGATCAGGTGGCTCTACCGGCTGCTGGCGCGCGTCATGTCGCTGCGCATCATCGTCATCGTCGCCGCGCTGTCGGTGGTAGGTCTGGTCATCATTCTCGGCGCATGGGTCTGGTTCGGCGTGACCAACGACCAGTACAGCCAACTCGACCGTCGCCTCGATTCGGTCAGCAGTCTCGGCGACATCAGCTCGCTGCTGCGCAACTCCGAGACCCTGGGTCTAGTCCAACCCGCTCCTGGCAGCGAACTCGTCCGCACCGCCCGAGTCGACGGCATCACCGTCTCGCTGCCGAAGAACATCGTCCTGCCGCAGTTCGAAGACGGTTATAAGAGCACCACCATCGACGGGGTGGAGTACCGGGTCCGCACCTTCACCGCGGGCAAGGCATCGATCGCGATCGGCGCGCCACTCGCCGAAACACAAAGGCTGATAGACGAATTGCACCGCCGTGTACTGCTGATCTGCGGTGGCGTCATCGTCAGCACGGGGGTGGTCGCGTCGGCGCTGTGGCTGATCATGATCAACCCGTTCCGGGTGCTCGCCCAGCAGGCACGGGTGATCAACGCGCAGTCCAACCCCGACGAGGTGAAGGTGCGCGGCGTGCAGGAGGCCGTCGAGATCGCCGAGGCGGTCGAGGGCATGCTCGCCCGTATCGGCGACGAACAGCAGCGCACCAAGGCCGCGCTGGAGTCCGCACGGGATTTCGCGGCGGTGGCCTCCCATGAACTGCGCACGCCGTTGACCGCGATGCGCACCAACCTCGAGGTGCTCTCGACGCTCGACCTTCCTGACGAGCAGCGCAAAGAGGTGATCGCCGACGTCATGCGCACCCAGAGTCGGATCGAGACCACGCTGTGGGCGTTGGAGCGGCTTGCCCAGGGCGAGTTGACGACGGTCGACGACTTCGTCCCTGTCGATATCACCGACCTGCTCGACCGTGCCGCCCACGACGCGATGCGCAGCGATCCCGATCTGAACGTGTCGCTGGCGTCGTCCACCACTGTGCTCATGGTGGGGATGCC
Organism: uncultured Mycobacteriaceae bacterium; assembly: GCA_902826815.1. Classification (GTDB taxonomy): domain Bacteria; phylum Actinomycetota; class Actinomycetes; order Mycobacteriales; family Mycobacteriaceae; genus Mycobacterium. The sequence goes on along the minus strand of CADEGF010000041.1, from coordinate 56,164 downwards.
CGCGGGCCTGCGACTGGTCATCGACAACGCGATCACCAACGCGGTGAAACACGGCGGCGCCACCGAGATCCGTTTGGCTGCAATCAGTTCCGTCGACGGTGTGGAGATCACGGTCGACGACAACGGTTCGGGCGTGCCCGAGGAAGAGCGGGCCGACGTCTTCGAGCGATTCTCCCGCGGGTCTACTGCGGCGCGCTCGGGCTCAGGGCTCGGTCTCGCCCTGGTGGCTCAGCAGGCGGAGATCCACGGCGGAACGGCAAGCCTGGAGACCAGCCCGATGGGCGGCGCCCGACTGCTGCTGCGGCTGCCGCCACCGAGTTAGGCCCCCAGGCTTCCGCGCGAGCAGACGCAAAAGTACCCAAAAACCTTGCAAAATAGGGACTTTTGCGTCTGCTCGCGAGGAAAGGTTAGAGGTCGGCGAGCACCAGCGCCAGCACGTCGAGACCCTCGATGAGGAGGTCGTCGGAAATGCTCAGCGGCGGTAGGAAACGCAAAACGTTGCCGTAGGTGCCGCAGGTCAACACGATCACGCCCGCGGCGTGGCAGCCCGCGGACAGTTTCCCGGTCAGTTCGCCATTGGGTTCCGTCGTTCCGGACTTCACCAGTTCCATCGCGATCATCGCGCCGCGGCCGCGGACGTCGCCGATTCGATCGTCCTCGGCCTGCATACGGTGCAGGCGGTCCTTCATCAGCTTTTCGATCTCCGCGGCCCGTGCCACCAGTCCTTCGGACTCGATCGTCTCGATGGTGGCCAGTGCGGCCGCGCAGGCCACCGGGTTGCCGCCGTAGGTCCCGCCGAGCCCGCTGACATGTGGGGCGTCCATGATCTCGGCGCGTCCCGTCACCGCAGACAGCGGAAGACCGTCGGCGATGCCCTTGGCGGTGACGATCAGGTCGGGCACGATTCCCTCGTGCTCGCAGGCGAACATCGCGCCGGTGCGCGCGAACCCGGTCTGGACCTCGTCGGCGATGAACACGACGTCGTTCTTCTTGCACCAGTCCAGCAGCGCGGGAAGGAAGCCTTCTGCGGGCACGATGAATCCGCCCTCGCCCTGGATCGGCTCGATGATGACCGCGGCAAGGTTGTCTGCGCCGACCTGTTTGTCGATGACGTTGATGGCGCGGCGGGCGGCCAGCTCGCCGTCGGTGGCCATCTCCTTGCCGAACTCCGCATCGCGGAACGGGTACGACAGCGGCGCACGGTAGATCTCCGGCGCGAACGGGCCGAAGCCGTGCTTGTATGGCATCGACTTCGCGGTCAGCGCCATCGTCAGGTTGGTTCGGCCGTGATACGCGTGGTCGAAGGACACCACCGCCTGCTTGCGGGTGTAGGTCCTGGCAATCTTGATGGCGTTCTCGACCGCCTCGGAGCCCGAGTTGAACAGCGCCGAACGCTTCTCGTAGGTCCCAGGCGTGAGCCGGTTGAGCGCTTCGGCGACGGCGACGTACTCCTCGTACGGCGTGATCATGAAGCAGGTGTGGGTGAAGTCGGCGACCTGCGCGCGCACCGCGTCGACGACGCGCGGTGACGCATTGCCGATCGTGGTGACGGCGATGCCGGAGCCGAGATCTATCAAGCGGTTGCCGTCGACGTCCTCGACGATGCCGCCGCCGGCGCGGGCGGTATAGACCGGCATGGTGTTGCCGATGCCGCGGGACACGGCGGCGGTCTTCCGCTCGATCAGCTCCTTCGAGCGCGGACCGGGGATGCTGGTGGCGAGATAGCGGCTCTGCTCCAGGGTGCTCACGTTGCGTGAGCCTAGTCCGAGGGAATCGCGCGGTCGGCGCATTGGCCACCCAGAACACGGGGTCGCTGGGTCATCAGCATGCGCAATGGCACACTGGTCACCTAGAAGGCTCCCAGGATCGGCCAACGGTCCGGGGCCGTACTCAACAAGAACAACACGAAAGCGGTTGCCGCCATGGATCTGGTCGCCTTACTACCTCTGCTCATCATCTTGGGTGCGTTTATGTTCTTCGCTTCGCGCCGCCAGAAGAAGGCGATGCAGAAAACCATCGACCTGCACAATTCGCTGAACGTCGGCGACCGCGTCCACACCACCTCCGGCCTTCAGGCTGAGATCACAGCCATCACCGACGACACGGTGGACCTCGAGATCGCGCCGGGCGTGGTGACGACCTGGATGAAGCTGGCCGTGCGGGATCGCATCGTCGCCGATGATGACTTCGACGACGATGTCGACGATGCCGGTGAGGCCCAATCGACGGCCACCGAGATCACCGAGATCACGGACAGCAGCGACAAGAACCGACTGAACTGACGGACTGACAGTCGGGGACTCAGCTCCGGCACGTACCCTTTGCGGTGCTGACGACCTGAACCTCGAGGAGACAGAAGAAACGTGGCATCGCCTTCTGCGCCGGTGCACCCTGCGCGCTACCTGGCACTCTTCCTGGCGCTGCTGGTGGGCGTATACCTCCTGGTCTTTCTGACCGGCGACAAAAAGGCCGAGCCGAAGCTCGGTATCGACCTGCAGGGCGGCACTAGGGTCACGCTGACGGCCCGCACGCCCGATGGGTCTCGGCCCACCCAGGATGCGTTGAACCAGGCCCAGCAGATCATCGCGTCACGCGTGAACGGACTCGGCGTCTCGGGCTCCGAGGTGGTCATCGACGGCGACAACCTGGTGATCACCGTGCCGGGTAACGACAGCAATGAGGCCCGCAACCTGGGCCAGACGGCGCGGCTCTACATCCGTCCGGTCATCCACTCGATCGCGGCCCAGCAGCCACAGCAGCCCGGCGAGCAGGCGGGCCCGCCACAAGGCGCGCCGCCGGCAGGCCAGCCGGGAGCCCCTGCGGGTCAGCCCTTGCCGCCCGAGGCGCCGCCTGCACCCGCGGAGGGCGGTGGCGTCCCTGAGGCGCCCGCAAAGCAAGGCGCCGTACCCGGCGAGGAGCAACCCGCGCCAGAAGCGCCGCCGACGCCGCAGCCGCGGCCCTACCCGGAGGCTCCGCCGCCGAGCCCGGCGCCACCGGGCCCTGGACCCAAGCCGCAGGAGAAGGATCTCGCGCAGCGCATCGCCGATGAGAAGGCGCTGCGGCAGAGCACCGAACAGCAGATCCAGATTCTGGCGCTGCAGTTCCAGGCCACCCGCTGCAACGAGGACGACGTCCTTGCGGGCAATGACGATCCGAACCTGCCCCTTGTGACCTGCTCGACAGACCACACCCAGGTGTATCTGCTGGACAAGTCGATAATCAGCGGCGAGCAGATCAAGAACGCCAGCTCGGGCATGGACACCCAGCGCGGCGAGTACATCGTCCAGGTCGAGTTCAAGCCGGACGCCGCCAACGTATGGGCGGACTTCACCGCATCTCACGTCGGCACGCAGACGGCGTTCACGCTCGACTCGCAGGTGGTCAGCGCCCCTCAGATCGAGGAGGCGATCCCCGGCGGCAACACCCAGATCACCGGACAGTTCAACGCCGAGCGCGCCAAGGAACTGGCCAACGTGCTCAAGTACGGCTCGTTGCCGCTGTCGTTCGAAAGTTCAGAAGCTGAAACGGTCTCGGCCACACTGGGGTTGACGTCATTGCGGGCCGGCCTCATCGCGGGCGCTATCGGTCTGGCGTTGGTGCTGCTTTACTCGCTGCTGTACTACCGCGTACTCGGGCTGCTGACGGCCCTGTCGCTGATTGCTTCGGGCGCAATGGTTTTCGCGATATTGGTGTTGCTCGGCAGATACATCAACTACACGCTTGACCTGGCCGGTATCGCAGGTCTGATCATCGGTATCGGCATGACCGCCGACTCGTTCGTGGTGTTCTTCGAACGCATCAAGGACGAGATCCGCGAGGGTCGTTCGTTCCGGTCGGCCGTTCCGCGAGGCTGGGCGCGGGCGCGCAAGACGATCATTTCCGGCAATGCCGTGACTTTCCTTGCCGCGGTGGTGCTCTACGTCCTGGCGGTCGGCCAGGTGAAAGGTTTCGCCTTCACCCTTGGCCTGACGACCATCCTCGACGTGGTGGTGGTGTTCCTGGTGACGTGGCCGCTGGTGTACATGGCTTCGAAGTCGACGACGCTGGCGAAGCCGGCGTTCAACGGCCTCGGCGCCGTGCAGCAGGTCGCACGCGAGCGCCGGGTTTCCACACATGCGACTGGACGGGGGTAGTCGATGGCCAAGCGCACATCCGACGTGACCGAATCGAGCGCCGTTGAGGCGCCGGGTCTGGAGAGTTCGACCGACGCCCCTCGGCACGGCTTCTTCGTCAGGCTCTATACGGGCACCGGTGCCTTCGAAGTCGTCGGGCGGCGCAAGCTTTGGTACGCGATCAGCGGTGTGATCGTCGCGGTCTGCATTGCGAGCATGGTGTTTCGGGGCTTCACGTTCGGCATCGACTTCGAGGGCGGCACCAAGGTGTCGATGCCAGCAGCCGGCGTCACCACCGAACGTGCCGAAGAGGTGTTCAGCCAGGCGCTTGGCAGGGACACCGAATCCGTGGTGATGGTCGGCAACGGCCCGTCGGCGACCATTCAGATTCGGTCAGAAGCGCTGAACAACGACGAAACGACCAAACTGCGCGACGCGCTGTTCGACGCGTTCCAGCCGAAGGGGCTTGACGGCCAGCCGAGCAAGCAGGCGATCAGCGATTCGGCGGTATCGGAGACCTGGGGCGGCCAGATCACCCACAAGGCACTCCTCGCTCTTGTCGTCTTCCTCGTGCTGGCCTCCATCTACATCGCCATCCGCTATGAGCGGTATATGGCGATAGCCGCAATGGCGACGCTGGTTTTCGACCTGGTCGTCACCGCCGGTGTGTATTCGTTGGTCGGCTTCGAGGTCACCCCTGCCACTGTGATCGGCCTGTTGACCATCTTGGGTTTCTCGCTGTATGACACCGTCATTGTGTTCGACAAGGTCGAGGAGAACACCCACGGCTTCCAGCACACCACCCGTCGAACCTTCGCCGAGCAGGCCAACCTGGCCATCAACCAGACGTTCATGCGGTCGATCAACACCAGCCTGATCTCGGTGCTGCCGATCCTCTCCCTGATGGTGGTCGCGGTGTGGCTGCTTGGCGTCGGCACCCTCAAGGACCTGGCGCTGGTACAGCTCGTCGGCGTCATCGTCGGTACGTACTCGTCGATCTTCTTCGCCACCCCGCTGCTGGTGAGCCTGCGCGAACGCACGGAGCTGGTCCGCACCCACACGCGCCGGGTGCTCAATCGCCGCAAACCGACCGGCGAGAAGTCCCGCGCGGTTGTCGACGACACCGCATACTCCGACGACGACGACGCAGAGAAGGCGACCGTGTCAGCCGCCTCCGCTGCGGCCCTGACCGCCAAGCACGCCGTCGCGGACAAGCCCGCGCCCGGTGCGCGACCGATCCGGCCGACCGCCAGCAGGACCGGTAGGCCCGCGGGTAAGCGGAACACCCGGCGGAAGTAGTCCGACATGACGGCCCGCCTGCGGGGGATAGCCGCCGCGGTGACAGTCGCGCTGGGTTGCGCCGTCGGCCTGTCGGCCTGCTCGGAGAGCACGGCTGACGAAATCACCTACGCGGTCGACGGCGCCCTGACGACCTACAACACCAACACCGTCGCGGGTGCGGCGTCGGCGGGTCCGCAGGCGTTCGCGCGGGTGCTGACCGGGTTCAACTACCACGGCCCCGACGGCCAGCTCGTCGGTGATCACGACTTCGGGACCATCGCTGTCGTCGGCCGCGCACCGCTGGTGCTCGACTATGTGATCAGCGACAAGGCGGTGTACTCCGACGGCAAACCCATCACCTGCGACGATCTTGTCCTCGCCTGGGCCTCGCAATCGGGCCGCTTCCCCGGCTTCGAGGCGGCGAACCAGGCCGGTTACCGCGACATCGCCAGCGTCGACTGCGCGCCGGGGCAGAAGCGGGCCAGGGTGTCCTTCAACCCCGACCGCGGACTCGTCGACTTCGGGCAGCTGTTCGCGGCCACCTCGATGATGCCCGCCCACGTGCTGTCCGATGAGCTCGGCATCGATGTGGCCACCGCGATCGTCAACAACGACGGGCCGACCATCGATCGCATCGCGCAGGCGTGGAACACCACCTGGGACCTGAAACCCGACGTCGACGTCAAACGGTTCCCGTCGTCGGGTCCGTACAAGCTGGATTCGGTCAGCGACGACGGTGCGGTGGTGCTGGTCGCGAACGACAAGTGGTGGGGCGCTAAACCGCTCACCAACAAGATCACCGTCCGACCGCGCGGTGCCGACGTCCAGGACCGCCTCAACAACGGCACCGTCGACGTCGTCGACGTGGCAGCGGGTTCGTCGGGTGTGCTCAACATGCCGGAGGACTACACCCAGACCGACAGCCCGTCGGCAGGGGTCGAGCAGCTGATCTTCGCCGCGCAGGGCCCGTTGGCCGCCCCGCCAGCCCGTCGCGCGCTCGCGCTGTGCACGCCGCGCGATGTGATCGCCCGCAACGCCGAGGTGCCGATCGCCAACACCCGGCTCAATCCGGTGACCGAGGAAGCGGTCGGCAGTGGCGAAGCCGTCGGGGCCGAACAGTTCGTCGCCGCGAACCCCGACGCCGCGCGTGACGCACTGGACAATAAGCCGCTCGCGGTGCGGATCGGCTACCAGACGCCCAACGCGCGACTGGCCGCCACGGTCGGGGCGATCGCGAAATCCTGCGCCCCCGCGGGCATCACCGTGCAGGACTCCGCCTCAGAGACCACCGGGCCGATGACGTTGCGCAACAACGAGATCGACGTACTGCTTGCCAGCACCGGCGGAGCGACCGGCAGCGGGTCCACCGGATCGTCGGCGTTGGACGCCTACGACCTGCACACCGGCAACGGCAACAACTTGTCGGGGTACTCGAATCCGCAGATCGACGGCATCATCGATTCGCTCGCGGTGTCCGCCGATCCGAAGGAGGTGGCCCGCCTGCTCGGCGAGGCGGGACCGGTCCTCTGGGCCGATGTCCCGACGCTTCCGCTGTACCGACAGCAGCGCTCGCTGATCACGTCGAAGAAGGCGTATGCCGTCAGCAGCAATCCGACACGCTGGGGTGCGGGGTGGAATATGGACAGGTGGGTACTGGAGCGATGAGCCAAATCACCGACGTCATCGAAGCGCTCACGCGTGAGGTCGCTGACTTTCCCGAGCCGGGCATCCAGTTCAAGGACCTGACCCCGGTGTTCGCCGATCCGCGCGGGCTTGCCGTCATCACCGAGGCGCTTGCCGAACTCGCCGAGGGTGCCGAACTGGTCGCGGGTATCGATGCAAGGGGCTTTCTGGTCGGTGGCGCGGTGGCCAACCAACTCGGTATCGGGGTGCTCGCCGTTCGCAAGGCAGGCAAGCTGCCGCCACCGGTATACAGCGAGACCTACGAGCTGGAATACGGTACGGCGACGCTGGAAGTCCCCGCCGACGGAATCGACCTGACCGGGCGCAACGTCGTCGTCATCGACGACGTACTGGCCACCGGCGGCACCCTGGCGGCCACGACGCGCCTGCTCGCCACCGCCGGTGCCAACGTCATCAGCGCCGCGGTCGTGCTGGAATTGGCCGCCCTCAAAGGCCGCGACCTGCTCGAACCGCTACCCGTCAGCAGCCTTCACACGGTCTGAGGCGATATCCTCGAAGTCTGGCTGCGCCGATGAGCGCTTGCGCGAAGAGCAGAGGGCCGGGAGGTGAACATGGCTGACGAGCAAGGCACGGGTCAAGCCGTGCAATCACCGCCTGTTCACGATGCCGGTCCGGAGACCGCGCCAATGCCCACGCCGGACATCGCGAAGACGTCCACCTCCCGGCGGGTGCGCGCCCGGCTCGCGCGTCGGATGACCTCTCAGCGCAGCGCCGTCAACCCCGTTCTCGAACCGCTCGTCGCGGTCCATCGCGAGTTCTTCCCGAAGGCCGACCTCGCGCTGCTGCAGCGCGCCTACGACGTCGCCGAGCAACGGCACGCCGACCAGATGCGCCGCTCCGGCGACCCGTACATCACCCACCCCCTTGCGGTGGCCAACATCCTCGCCGAACTCGGCATGGACACCACGACGCTGGTAGCAGCTCTTCTGCACGACACCGTCGAGGACACCGGCTACACGCTGGAGGCGTTGACCGCCGAATTCGGCGACGAGGTGGGGCACCTGGTCGACGGTGTCACCAAGCTTGACCGGGTAGTGCTCGGCACCGCGGCCGAGGGCGAGACCATCCGCAAGATGATCATTGCGATGGCCCGCGATCCGCGGGTGCTGGTGATCAAGGTCGCCGACCGGCTGCACAACATGCGCACCATGCGGTTCCTGCCGCCGGAGAAGCAGGCCCGAAAAGCCCGCGAGACGCTGGAAGTCATTGCGCCGCTTGCTCATCGGCTGGGTATGGCGACCGTGAAATGGGAACTCGAAGATCTGGCGTTCGCCATCCTGCACCCGAAGAAGTACGAGGAGATCGTTCGTCTGGTGGCCGACAGGGCGCCGTCCCGCGATACCTACCTGGCGAAGGTTCGCTCCGAGATCAACGCCACGCTGGCGAAGTCGAAGATCGCCGCCACCGTGGAGGGCAGGCCGAAGCACTACTGGTCGATCTATCAGAAGATGATCGTCAAGGGCCGCGACTTCGACGACATCCACGACCTCGTCGGCATCCGTATTCAGTGCGACGAGATCCGTGACTGCTATGCCGCCGTGGGCGTGGTGCATTCGCTGTGGCAGCCGATGGCAGGCCGGTTCAAGGACTACATCGCCCAGCCCCGCTACGGGGTGTACCAGTCGCTGCACACCACCGTGGTCGGGCCTGAGGGCAAGCCGCTGGAAATCCAGATCCGCACCAACGACATGCACAACACCGCCGAGTACGGCATCGCGGCGCACTGGCGGTACAAGGAAGCCAAGGGCCGCAACGGGGTACCGGCGGGAAGCGCGGCCACCGAGGTCGACGAGATGGCCTGGATGCGCCAACTGCTCGACTGGCAGCGGGAGGCCGCCGACCCCGGCGAGTTCTTGGAGTCGCTGCGCTACGACCTTGCGGTGCAGGAGATCTTCGTATTCACGCCCAAGGGCGACGTGCGCACCCTGCCGACCGGATCGACGCCGGTGGACTTCGCGTACGCCGTGCACACCGAAGTTGGCCACCGCTGCATCGGTGCACGTGTCAACGGCCGCCTGGTCGCGTTGGAGCGCAGGCTCGAAAACGGCGAAGTCGTCGAGGTTTTCACGTCCAAGGCGGCCAATGCGGGGCCGTCGCGGGACTGGCAGCAGTTCGTGGTGTCACCGCGGGCCAAGGCGAAGATCCGGCAGTGGTTCGCCAAGGAGCGGCGCGAGGAGGCGCTGGAATCCGGTAAGGACGCCATCGCCCGCGAGGTACGTCGCGGCGGTCTTCCCTTGCAGCGGTTGATGAATGGCGAATCCATGGCGGCGCTCGCCCGTGAGTTGCGCTACGCCGACGTGTCGGCCCTCTACACCGCCGTCGGCGAAGGGCATGTGTCGGCAAGACACGTCGTGCAGCGACTGGTGGCGCAACTCGGCGGTGACGACGAGGCGGCCGACGAGCTGGCGGAGCGCTCCACGCCCGCGACGATGCCGGTGCGCCAGCGCACCAACGATGACGTCGGTGTCGCAGTGCCTGGGGCGCCGGGGGTGCTGACGAAGCTGGCCAAGTGCTGCACCCCGGTGCCGGGGGACAACATCATGGGCTTCGTCACGCGCGGCGGCGGGGTCAGCGTGCACAGGACCGACTGTACGAACGCGGGATCGCTGCAGGAGCAGGCCGAACGGATCATCGACGTGAAGTGGGCGCCGTCGCCGTCGTCGGTGTTCCTGGTCGCGATCCAGGTCGAGGCGCTGGACCGGCACAGGTTGTTGTCCGATGTGACGCGGGTACTGGCCGACGAGAAGGTCAACATCCTGTCCGCGTCGGTGACGACGTCCAACGACCGGGTTGCGATCAGCCGCTTCACCTTTGAGATGGGTGACCCCAAGCACCTGGGCCACGTGCTCAACGTGGTTCGCAACGTGGAAGGCGTCTACGACGTCTACCGCGTCACCAGCGCCGCCTGACGACGTCAGTCCAGCCGGACCGAGTCGATCGTCACACTCAACGCAGGCTTGCCGTCATCGCCCGATCCATCGACGCCCGCGGCCCCGATCTTGTCGAGCGTGGCCAGTCCGGTGGCGTCGATGGTGCCGAACGCCGTATAGGTCGGCGGCATCATCGAGTCGGCGTAGACGAGGAAGAACTGGCTGCCGTTCGTGCCCGAGCCGTTGTTGGCCATCGCGAGGGTGCCGCGCGGATACATCACCGGTGTCTTCAGCGCGGGGTCCGAAAGCCGGTACTGGTTGGTGGGGTACTCGTTCGCGAACCGGTAGCCGGGGCCGCCCGTTCCAGTCCCCGACGGGTCCCCGCACTGCAGCACGCCGAGCGCTGCGTCGGTGGTCAGCCTGTGACATGTGGTGCCGTCGAAGTAACCCTGCTGGGCCAGGCTCGCGAAGCTGTTCACGGTGCACGGAGCCTTGTCGTTGTCGAGCTGAATGCCGATGTCTCCGCGATTGGTCGACATGCTCGCGCTGACCTCGTCGGGGTCGGTCGGCACCCGGCCCGACCGCGGGGGCTTGGTGGGCTTGCTGGCGGGCTCCGTGGTGGTCGGATACGCGCAGTTGGCCCCGAGGTTGGGCGGTGGATCGAATTCCGGAAGCCCGGTGCCCGGCGTCATCGGCGCCGCGGTGATGTCGGGGTAGTACCGCGCTGAGTCGTCGAGGTGGCGCGCAACGGCGAAGGTGAACCAGACCAGGGCGACCATCATGAGGATGGTGCCCACGGTGATCACGTAGCTGATCACCAGACCGGCCACGGCCAGCCCGTGCCCCTCCTCGCCTGAGCGCTTGATCTGCGACAGCGAGATGTGACCGAAGACGATGCCGAGGGGCGCGAAGACGAACGCGCAGATCAGCGACGCGATCGCCATGCCATTGGTCGGACGCGACCGCGCATAGCCGTACGGGTCGTACGGGGGCGGGGGATACGCACCGTACGGCGGCGGGGGCATGCTCATCGGTCGGCCACCGGGCGTTAGTCCAGACCGATGGACTTCACCGTGACCGGGGTGGCCGGCTTGCCGTCCTGTCCGCCGCCTTCCACGCCTGCCGCGGCGATCTTGTCGAGCGTTGCGAGCCCGGTGTCGTCGATCTTGCCGAACACCGTGTAGCCAGGCGGCAGCATCGAGTCCTTGTAGACGAGGAAGAACTGGCTGCCGTTGGTGCCGGGGCCCGCATTGGCCATCGCCAGCGTGCCGCGCGGATACGTCACCGGGTTCTGCAGCGCCGGATCGTCGGGCTGGAACTGGTTGGTGGGGTATTCGTTGGCGAACTCGTAGCCGGGTCCGCCGCTGCCGGACCCGGTCGGATCACCGCACTGCAGGACCGAAAGGCCGGGGCTGGTCGTCAGCCGGTGGCACGGCGTGTCGTTGAAATAGTCCTGCTGGGCCAGGCTGGCGAAGCTGTTGACGGTGCACGGGGCCTTGGCGTTGTCGAGCTGGATACCGATGTTGCCCTGATCGGTGGACATGCTGACGCTGACCTGTGCGGGGTCGGTCGGAACCTTCCCGGTGCGCGGTGGCTTATTCGGCTTGCTGGCCGCCTGCGCTGCCGGGTACTGGCAGTCGGCGCCCAGATCGGCGGGCGCCTTGAACTCCGGCAGCTGACCATTGCCCGCCGGAACGGACTCTGCTGGCTCCGACGACGGCGGGGTGGTTGACGCCGTTGCCGTGCTGTCGGAGTCCTTGTGGGTCACGAAGTAGGCCGCGACCCCGGCGACCACGGCGACTACGGCTACCGCGGAGGCGATGATCGTGTACAGCCGACGCCTGCGTGCCTGCGCGGCCCGTCGCTCCAGTTGTCGCTCGAGTTTGCGCTTCGCTGTCGCCCGCCGTTGTTCGTTGGTCGGCACCGCCGTGGTCCTCCTCGTGTGGTCATCGATCCGCAACGAGTGTGCCAGCAGTAGCTGAGCACAGGCCAAGAGGCCCGCCTGAGGTCCGGGATGGGAAAATGGGCCCCGTGTTGATCACCGGATTCCCGGCGGGCATGTTGGCGTGCAACTGCTACGTGCTTGCGCAACGGGCCGGGGCGGACGCCATCGTCGTCGACCCGGGCCAGCGTGCGATGGGTCCGCTACGCCGGATTCTCGACGAGAACCGGCTCACCCCCGCAGCCGTGCTGCTGACACACGGGCACATCGATCACATGTGGTCGGCACAGAAGGTCGCCGACGCCTACGGGTGCCCTGTCTACATCCATCCCGACGACCGGTTCATGCTGTCCGACCCGATCAAGGGGTTCGGGCGGGGTTTGATCGGGGGCTTCGCCACCTCTGCCTTCGGCGCCCTGTTCCGCGAACCCAAGCAGGTGGTCGACCTGGACCGCGACGGTGACAAGATCGACCTGGGAGCCTCCGGCGACATCACGGTGACGGTCGACCACACACCGGGGCACACCCGCGGTTCGGTGGTGTTTCGGGTACCAGGCGACAACTCCGAGATCGCCTTCACCGGGGACACGCTGTTCCGGCAGTCGGTGGGCCGCACTGACCTGCCCGGCGGCAGCGGCCGCGACCTGCTCGGCTCGATCGTGACAAAACTGCTGGTGCTCGACGACGACACCGTGGTACTACCTGGACACGGCGAGAAGTCCACCATCGGCTTCGAACGCCGCGCCAACCCGTTCCTCGAAGGCCTGACTCTGTGACTTCTCAATTCCAGGCGCCCAAAGGGGTGCCCGACTACCTGCCGCCCGACTCCGCGCAGTTCGTGGCGGTTCGCGACGGCCTGCTGACCGCTGCGCGCCGCGCGGGCTACGCCGATATCGAGCTGCCGATCTTCGAGGACACCGCGCTGTTCGCCCGCGGGGTCGGCGAGTCCACCGATGTGGTGAGCAAGGAGATGTACACCTTCGCGGATCGCGGCGACCGGTCGGTGACGCTGCGGCCCGAGGGGACCGCTGGCGTCATCCGGGCGGTGATCGAACACGGCCTCGACCGCGGTCCGCTGCCCGTCAAGCTCTGCTATTCGGGACCGTTCTTCCGGTACGAGCGCCCGCAGGCGGGCCGCTACCGACAGTTGCAGCAGGTCGGGGTCGAGGCGATCGGCGTCGACGATCCCGCGCTCGACGCCGAGGTGATCGCGATCGCCGACGCGGGGTTCCGATCGCTTGGGCTCGACGGGTTCCGGCTGGAGATCACCTCGCTGGGCGATGACACGTGCAGGCCGCAGTACCGGGAACTGTTGCAGGACTTCCTGTTCAAGCTTGATCTCGACGATGAGACCCGCCGTCGCGCTGAGATCAACCCGCTGCGGGTGCTCGACGACAAGCGCCCCACTGTGCGGGAGATGACAGCCGACGCCCCTGTGATGCTCGACAACCTCTCCGATTCGGCCAAGCAGCATTTCGACAGCGTGCTCACGCACCTCGATGCGATCGGGGTGCCGTACGTCATCAACCCGCGGATGGTGCGCGGGCTGGACTACTACACGAAGACGACGTTCGAGTTCGTCCACGACGGCCTCGGCGCGCAGTCGGGCATCGGCGGCGGCGGTCGCTACGACGGGCTGATGAGCCGGCTCGGCGGTCAAGATCTGTCGGGCATCGGGTTCGGGCTTGGTGTCGACCGCGCATTGCTGGCGTTGAAGGCCGAGGGCAAGACCATCGGGGAGGTCGCCAGGGTGGAGGTGTTCGGCGTGCCCCTCGGCGAGCGGGCCAAGACTCAGCTGGCGGCGCTGGCCGCCCGGCTACGGGCCGCGGGCGTGCGGGTCGACCTCGCCTACGGCGACCGCGGGGTGAAGGGCGCGATGCGCGCCGCCGACCGGTCCGGTGCGTCGATCGCGCTGGTGGCGGGGGACCGCGACGTCGAGGCTGGCACCATCGGCGTCAAGGACCTGTCAACAGGCGAGCAGGTCGACGTCGCGGCCGACGCGGTGCTTGCCGACGTGCTGTCGCGGCTGGGCCGTAGTTAGTTCGACGCGCCTTGCGCGTGGCTGTGCGCGGTGGCGGTCAGGATCTCGTCGACATTGCCGAGCCCACCGTCGAACGGATTGCCGCGCTTCAGCACAAGGTTTCCGCCGGGCGTCACGGCGACCAGTTTCGGTGAGCTCGAACCGATTTGGAACCGGCGCGCGAACCGCACCTGATCCAGCTGAACCAGTGCTCCGCCGCGGTAGCTGAACAATCCGAGCTTGCGGTCGATGACGGCGATGGGCCGGCACTGATTCAGCGGCTGGCTACGGCGCTGGCGGATCTTTCGCACGACGAGGAACGTCAGCAGCGCGAACACGAGACCGACGGCAATGAAGATCACGCCGAGTGTGCGTGACGGCATGCTCGTGAAGAACGCGAAAAGCCCGAAGCCGGCGACGACGAGGGTGATGACGCCGAGCACGAACGCGAACGTCGCCAGCGCGCTGGTACGGCGGTCGATGACGAGTACCCGCCTGCCGTCGTCGGTGACGAGCAGTCCTCCCATATCGGCCAGGACCTGGGGCTGCGCTGGCGTGCTCACGCCTGCAGCGTGCCATCTCGTCCGGTGCGGGCGTGCGCGAACCACCGTTATCCGGTGATGCTCCATCGTTTACTCGTGTAACACTCCGGTAGCTTCGACAGATATGACGAACATGCGAACAGCGACAATCAGGGTCGGTGCGGCGCTCATGCTCGCGGCTGCTTCAGTCGGGGTGAGCCAGTCGACGGCCAGCGCCGAGCCGCCCGTTCCGAACGTCAAATACGTCCTCACGTCCGACACCGGCGTGACCATGGAGGTCAGCTATCTGGTGGCGGCACCTCCGAGCATGGAGGCGTACAACGCCGATCCCTACGCCTTCCTGAAGAAGGAAGAAGTTCCGACGCCGTGGGAGTTCACCACAACGCTCACCGATCCGCAGTGGGCGTTCATCCAGACAGGCCGCGCCGGCCACGGCATGCAGGCCAACCCTCATCCACGTTGCGAGATATTCGTCGACGGTCAGTCTGCGGCGTCGGATACCCAGGAATCTGCGGCGTTCTGCAAGCTGGGCCGCTGGTGATTCAGCCCGTCAGCTGAAGCTCGGCTTCCTCCGCGTCGACGAACAAGAGGCGGTTGTCGTCGCCCGTCGCGGTGACGATTTCGAGTTCTCCGAAACGGCTTGCCGCCTTGCTGACCAGGCAGACGTTCACGGTCACCGGATCGGTCGCGCTGACGAACGGATGCGTGCGCTTGCCTGCGGGTTCGCCGACCCCGATGATGAGGTTTTCCCTGGCCCGCACCGCGAGGACGCCGTCATGGGTATCGATCAGGGCGCCCGCGACGCCGTCGTCGCCGAAGACCAGTTTGGTCAATCGCACCTGGGTATCGGGCGACAGATCGGCTTCCGCCGCCTGCGTGCGCAGCCACCTGCTCAATGACAAAGCCGGCACGCCCGGGCTCAAATCGACCGATCCGACGATCGCCGCCTCCACCTTCTCGCCGCGGGAGCTGCGCATCTCGGTCATCTGCCGCCTGCTCACCCGGTCGTAGACGAGGCCGTGGGGTGCCGCGGCACAGCGGTATGCCCACTGCTCGAGTGCGGCACCGAAGAACGGCTCGATTGCGCCACGGCGGTGCGGGCGCGGTGGAGTGACGTCTTCGACCGCGCGTACAGGCCAGAAGCTGTGCGCTTTACCGCCGCCGCCGCCGAACGCGTAGTCGAAGCCCGCGAGGTGCCTGGTCGTCTGTCCGTCGCCGCCTCGGTAGCCCAGCGGTGCAGCCAGGTCACCGCCGCCGTGCGTGGCGTCCGTGACACCCAGGTAGGTATCGAATCCCGCGTTCGCAGCGACGAGTCCCGCGGCAAGCACGCCACCCTCGGCTCCGAGGCAGACGACGTCGACCTCGAGATCCCACTGTGTTTCGGCGATCATGGCTTCAACCTCCAACTGGCGCATGGCGGCTCGCAGTGTGTAGACGATTACGGATAACCGCCATCTCGGTGACGATCTTGGCGGTCTGGCTTGGAGCGGCGACGGTGGCGACGGTCCGCCTGTCCCACCACATCAATTTCGTCCGGAAGCGCTCATCCGGATAGGACGTGGAGCGTATCGGAGCGACCACGCCGCCCGAGGACCGCCAGCGTCCAAGCACGTGTTGCGCGCCGGTCGCCATGCCGAACTGGACTCCGAGTGCGGCCAGCACCTGACACCCGGTGCGCGCCAGCGACGCGGTGAGCCTGCGGCTGCGATCGGGATCGTCGGTGACCCACGCAGACTTCATCTCGACCACCCCGAACGGGAGGCGGTCGGAGATCATCTTGCGCACCGACGGCAGGCTCGGGTGGCCGGCCCACTCCACCACGGCATGTGTTTGATCGGGTGATGTCAGCGGACCGATGGCGCGGATGCCGCCGATCACCGTCCCGCCGCCGTCGAGCATCGTCCAGAAAAGCGTGGTGTCGGCGGATCGGCGGATCGCTTCGATGTCGATGGCCGCCTCGATCCCGTGTCTGCGATAGGAGCGCGCGGCGCCGGCCAGGTACTCCTGCCACAGGGCGTCGTTGTCGGCCGGCCTGGTGATCGCAACCGTGCATTCGGCATCGGGATCCCACCAGCTCATCAACGCGCCGTCGACGTCGGTCGAGGCGAACGCACGGGGCAGTTCGACGACGGTCATCGTGTCTCCCATCAGGCCGGATCTGGAAGAAATCGGGCTGAAATCCTTCTCGATAAAACGCAGAGTGATGCAGATCTAGCAATCTAACAAGCAAACCTAGACACTGCCAATAGTCAGTTAAAAATACTGATTAATTACACTTCCGCGAAAATGGTAGCGACGGCTCGACGCGTGCATGGTTAACGGCCGTGACGGCGCCGATCACCCCGGTCACGGCATGTTCGGGCCACTTGACATCAGTTCGAACGTAAGTTCGAATTGTGCTATGCGGTGGGAAGGGCAAAGCGTCAGCGTCGATGACGGCGCACTACCGGGCCTGCAGCGAATCGGCTTCGTCCGCAGCGTGCAGACACCCCAGTTCGAGGGCATCACGTTTCACGAGGTTCTCTGCAAATCCGCGCTGAACAAGGTGCCGGACAGTTCGATGCTGCCGTTCCACTACACCGTCAACGGCTACCGGGGCTGTTCGCACGCCTGCCGGTACTGCTTCGCGCGGCCGACACACGAATACCTCGAGATGGACTGCGGCACCGACTTCGACACCCAGGTCGTCGTGAAGACCAACGTCGCCGAGGTGCTGCGACGGGAGTTGCACCGCAAGTCGTGGCGGCACGAGATGGTCGCACTCGGTACGAACACCGATCCGTATCAACGCGCGGAAGGCCGCTACGCGCTCATGCCGGGGATCATCTCGGCGCTGGCCGACTCCGGTACGCCGTTCTCCATCCTCACCAAGGGCACGCTGCTGCGCCGCGATCTTGCGCTCATCGTAGAAGCCGCCGAACATGTCGATGTCAGTGTCGCCGTGTCTCTCGCGGTGGGAGACACGGCGCTGCACAAGGAGGTCGAGCCGGGAACGCCGACGCCGCAGGCACGACTAGGCCTGATCGCGGCTGTTCGCGATGCGGGACTGGACTGCCACGTCATGGTCGCTCCTGTGCTGCCGAAACTCACCGACACCGTCGAGCATCTCGATGGTCTGCTCGGCCAGATCGCCGACGCGGGCGCAAGCAGCGTTACGGTTTTCGGCCTCCATCTGCGTGGTTCGACCAGAGGCTGGTTCATGTCGTGGCTGGCGCGGTCGCATCCCGAGCTGGTGGCCGAGTATCGGGACTTGTACCGGCGGGGCGCCTATCTGCCTGCCGAATACCGAGATATGTTGCGCAACAGAGTGACTCCGCTGGTTGCCAAACATGGCCTGACCCCGGACCGGAGATCGTTTCGAACAGTGCACGCTCCGTCGACGTCGGCGGCCGTGAGCTCGCAGCCGACGTTGTTCTGATGCTCCGAGCAGACGTCGGCGTACCAAGGACTGCTACCGATCGCCGCCACTGCGTCGGTCGTGGCCGTCTCCGCCCGATTGGCCGTCGCGACCGCCGTTACCCGCACCGCGTGTGTCGTTGGACTTGCGGGCCACGTTCGAACCCCCACTGACACCGCCGTCATCCGCACTTCGAGCTTCGCGGCGACGTTCGGCTCGATTGCCGCGGGAAGTGTGGCTCCCGGCGCTCAACGCGGAGTCATTGCGAATGACGTTCGGGGACTTCGGCTCCCGGTCTACATTGCCGCCGCCCGTCGGTGTGACGCCGACGGGGCTGGGTACGCCAACCCCGTCGGCCGCGCCGTTTACATTGTCTTCGCCACGCTCGGCGGTCAGCCCGACCAACTGGCCGATCGGACGGAGCAGACCGAACAGCGTGCTACCGCCCGCAGGCGGCGCCTGCGGTGCCGACGCCTGCCCAGCACCGCCTCCACCGTGACCGCTCGACGGGTCTGGTGGTGTCGGGGGAGTGAATGCGCGTAATTCAGGACCACGGTCGTAAGCCGTGGTGGTCGTGATCGCCCGGGCCGGCTCACCGGCGGCGCCATTGCCGCTGTCATCACTGGTTACTCGCTGATCGCTGATCGGCCAGGCCGCGGAGTCAGCGACAACAAGTGGCTCGCGCGAACCGCGACTCGCACGCGGCGCGGCGGCAGGAGACGATGTTGCCATAGCGGTCAAAAGGGGCAACGAAGGAACAGAAGCGGATGGCACGTCGCCGTGGTCGCCGGCGTTAGCACGGTCCGCATCAGGCATTGACACAGTGAAGGCCCCAGTGATGGCACCGCATACCGCGAGCATGCCAACGGCAATTGTGCTGGGAACCGCGACCATTCGTGGCACGACCCGAATCGAAGTGCCTTGGTCGGCACTGAATTCGGCGTAGACGAGCTGGCCGTCGCCGGAGCCCATTTTGCGGTGCCGGGGAGTGGTCTTGCGCGTCGCCGCGTGAGGAGCCTTGCGGTGTCGGGCTGCGGTCCGGGCAGGCACCGGTCTGCGGTGCTCAGCAGTGATCCAGCCCGCCGTGGCCTTGGAGGTTTTGCGGTGCCTGCCTGTCGTTCCGGATCGCTGGAGTGTCATCGCGATGGCTTGCTGATTCGCGAGAGCACTCGCGGTCACAATCGCCCCCTAGGCGGTAATGCCCTGCGCAGCGATACCAGCAATCGTGGAGCGAAAGAGCATGCTTGGCGATTTGCTGCAAGCAGGTGTACGACATTGCTACGGCGTCATGCGGGCCAAAGCTTATCAACTATTGTTGCGTCAGCAAATACTTTTCATCCCCCGAGCAGCAGATATGCATCGGCCACTCTCCGAAACCTTATTTGCTGATGCTTCGCGACAGCGAAAGTGCTGTCAGCATCGCGGGATTCAACTCGTATACGTCGCGTGAAACCTTTTCGTGCTGTCGGTGACGCGCAGGGATGCTGTCTCGGCAGACAAGTCTTGATCGGTGAATCCATGGATGGCCTTCATGTGCAGCTAAAGGTGGTGCGCGTTTGCGAGTTCGCCCGAGAGGAATCGTGAGGGTGTGAAATCATTTCGCTTGACGCCGACAAAAATTGGCGCCGATTTGTTGTTCCTGGCCGCCACGATCGTCGCGCGCGTTGAGCGAACGGTCGCTGTGGATGGGCCGTCTGGGGATGAGGGTGGGCACCAAACCGGGCCGTGGGGTGACGGCGGTGCAACGATACGTCGACTGCGGGCCCGCGGTACGCGTCCTGGTCACGACGCCTACGGGCGGAGCCGAGCGAAGGCCTGCGGTGTTGCATCTGCATGGCGGCGGTATGGTCGTCGGCTCCCCGCAGTTCGAGGCTTTCGAGTCAGGCCGTCTGGCAAGGGAACTCGATGCGGTCGTCGTCGCACCGGATTACCGGCTGGCGCCCGAGCATCCGTTCCCCGCTGCGCTGGACGACTGCATGGCGACCTTGACGTGGATGCGTGACAACGCCGACGGACTGGGCATTGACCAGGACCGAATCGCTGTGGCTGGGTCGAGTGCCGGGAGAGGGCTGTCCGCGGCGGTCGCGCAACGCAGCAGCGATGAAGGCATCGGATTGCGCGCGCAGGTGCTCGTCTACCCGATGATCGATGACCGCACGGCGTTGCGCGACGACCACGGTGACCGTGGCCGGTTCATGTGGACGCCGGAGTCGAGTCGGTGGGCGTGGACCGCGTATCTGGGTCGCGAGCCGCAGGAGTCAGGGGCGCCCGAATATGCGGCGCCCGCACGGCGCACCGATCTGTCGGGCCTGCCGCCCACGTGGCTGGGAGTCGGCGAACTCGACATCCTCTATGACGAGGGCGTGGCGTACGCCGAACGCCTCAGGGCGCACGGGGTGCCGTGTGAACCGGTGGCGGTACCCGGCATGTACCACGGAGCCGACGGCATCAAACCGAAAGCGCCTGCGATGCGGGCGTTTCGGAAGGGCATGGCCGAACACCTGCGGATGTATCTGTAGATCAGCCCTTGTTGCGCTTGACCTCTTTGAACGGCACGCCGCGGTCGGCAGCGTGCTCGCGGGGGAAGCCGAGCACGCGCTCGCCGATGATGTTGCGGGCGATCTCGGTGGTGCCGCCGCCGAGCGCGGCCGTCTGCCGCGACAGGTAGCGCTCGCCAAACCGGATCAGATCTTCGTCGCCGTCGATGACGCCAGCATCGCCGGTGAGAGCAACCGCGGTATCGAAGCCGACCTGATGTGTCTCGGCGTGGGTGATCCGGATGATCGAGCCCGCCGCGGGCGGCAGTGAACCGTCGAGCACTCCGTGGTAGACGTGGTCGATCAGGCACTCCTGCACCGCTTTGTGAACGATCGCCCTTCCCGCCCGCTCGCGGGCCCGTTCAGAGTCGGCTTGGCCGGTCGCCTCCAGGAGCGCGACCCAGTCGATCGGTACGTCGGTCTTGCCCTCGGCACCGATGCCGCTGGCGAATTCCGAGCCGCCGCCGACGGCGCGCCGTTCGTGATAGAGCTGCCGGGAGGCGACGTGCCAGCCCTCGTTGACCTCGCCGACGACGGCGTCGTCGCCGAGTTCGAGGTTGTCGAAGAACTCCTCGCAGAACTCGACGGAACCGTTGACCTGTTTGATGCGGCGCAATGTGATGCCCGGGCTGTCGATCGGGACAAGAAACATCGTCAGGCCCTCGTGCTTGGGCACGTCCCAGTTCGTTCTGGCCAGCATCAACCCATAGTCAGCGGCGAAAGCGCTTGTGCTCCAAGTCTTCGCGCCGTTGATCACCCATCTGTCGCCTTTGCGGTCGGCACGGGTGATCACACCGGCCAGGTCGGATCCGCCGCTGGGCTCCGACAGCAGCTGCACCAGCACCTCGTCACCGCGCAGCGCGCCCGAGATGTGTTGCTTCTTCTGGTCTTCGCTGCCGGTGTCGAGGATGGTTGCGGCGCAGATGGTGAACGTTGGCGTGTTCAGGATGATCGGCAGTTCGTAGCTGTGCGACACGTCGTCGAACGCGCGCTGGTACTCGATGGGCAGACCAAGCCCGCCGTATTCACGCGGGAAGCAGATGCCCGCGAAGCCGCCGTCGTAGAGTTTCTTCTGAAGCTCACGCGCGCGTTGCCACGGCCCTTCCTCGCCACGATCCGCCAACGGTGGATCGGCTGGGTCGATGCGGGGCATGTTCTCCGCCAGCCACGCCTTGGCCCGTGCCGAGAATTCGGCGACCGTCTCGGTCATCAGGCGGACTCCCGTCCCCAGCTTGCGCGTGGGCCCTCTTCCGTCAGCGCGTAGACGCGCAGGTTGTGGTCTTCCGGAGTGCCGAACATGGAGCGGTCAAGCATGACCCGTCGCAGGTACAGGTGCAGGTCGTGTTCCCATGTCACACCGATACCGCCGTGCAATTGGATGCAGTCCTGCAGCATGCCTGGGGCGTATTCGCCCACATAGGATTTCGCAACACTGACGGCCATCTCGGCGTCGGGGGTGCGGCCTGCCACCGCCGCGACGGCGGCGTTGGTGGCCGCCTTGCACGCTTCGAACCAGATCTTCAGATCGGCGTACTTGTGTTTGAGCACCTGGTACGACCCGATCGGACGGCCGAAGGAGTGTCGGTCGAAACCCCATTGGATGGTGAATTTGAGCACGGCGTCGAGGATGCCGACGACCTCGGCGCACTGCAATATCTGCGCGATCTGGCTCTGCCGGGAGACCAACTCCAGGGTCTGCCCGGGTGTGCCGACGGCTGCCGATGTGCCGATCTCGACACCGTCGAAATGCACACGGGCATAGTTCTTCACGAGGTCGACCGACCTCTGCGCATCGACCCGCACGCCCGCCGCGTCCGTACGAACCAGGAACTGGCGCACCGCGCCCTCACTGGCCGCGACCACAAGCAGCACCGCGCTGTCGGCGCCCGCTTCGACACGATCCTTGACGCCGTCGAGGCGGAATCCGGTGGCGGTGGGCGTGCCCGTTACGCCGGGCTCGAGCGGCGCCCATGACCGACCGGGCTCGTACACCGCCCACGAGGCCACGGTCTGGCCGCTGACAAGCGATTCGATTGTCTCCGCGTGGTTTTCGGGTGCCTCGACGAGGCCAGCGAGCACGGTGCTCACCGGATGCAACGGACCCGGCGCGACGGTCCTGCCTGCCAGCTCGGCCACCAGTGCCAAGTCGCGCACGCCGTTGCCCGACACCGAGCCGCCGCCGAACTCTTCCGGTACCAGCAGGCTGGTCCAGCCGAGTTCAGCGGCCCGCCGCCACCAGTCGGCGTCGAACGAGATACCGGCTTCGTGAAGTTCGCGCAGCCGGTGCAGCGACGCTTCCTTCTCCAGGAACGACTGTGTCGTCGAGGCGAAGAGTGCTACCTCGGGATTCGTCTCGTCGGTCACGGGGTCAGGTGAGGACGAGTGCAGGCACGTCCGGCTTGTGCACGATCTCGTTCGGGATCTTGAAGAGGTCGATCATGTTGCCGCCCATAATCTTTCGTTGGCCCTCCGCGTCGAGGCCATGCAGGTCGTCGATCAGCTTGGTCGGCTCGGCCAGGCCTTCGGGGTGGGGCCAGTCGGAGCCGAAGATGACGCGGTCGACGCCGCACAGTTCGGCCATCTGGGCGAAGTCGTCCTCCCAGAACGGCGCGACGTAGACACAGCGCCGGAAGGCCTCGATCGGATCCTCGAGGAACCCCTGCGGCATCTTCGAGTAGACGTTCTTGAACTGCTTGAACAGGTAGGGAACCCAGTCCGCACCGTTCTCGATCGAGAGGATGCGCAGTTCCGGGTTGCGGGTCAGCGCACCGTGACAGACAAGCGCGGCCATGGTGTCCTCGATGGGCCGCTTGCCCATCGCGACCATCCGGAATGCGGTCGGGGCGAACGGTTTGAACTCGTCGCCGGGCTCCCAGTCGTTGAGGTATTGCGAGTATCCGCTGTCGGAAGCATGCATCGACACCGGGATACCGGCCGTGATGCAGGCCTGCCAGAACGGGTCGAACTCTTCCGTGCCGAACGACCGGGTGCCGCGCATGCCAGGCACCGGTGCTGGCCGCACCAGTACGGTCTTGGCGCCCCGCTCAAGACACCACGCCAGTTCTTCAAGCGCGCGGTCCACGTTGGCCAGATTGATGACCGGCGTTGAGAAGATGCGGTTCTCGTAGTTGAACTGCCATGTCTCATACATCCATTCGTTCAGCGCATGAACGATGTCGAGGATCAGGTCGGGGTCATCCTTGAGACGTTCCTCGACGAGGCTGGCAAGCGTCGGGAACATCAGCGTGTAATCAAGGCCGAGGCTGTCCAGGGCCTCGAGACGTGCTGCGGGGTCGCGGAACGCAGGGATCGCCTTCATCGGCTTTCCCATCACCTCGCGGAAGCTCTTGCCGCCGCTGCCGTGCCGGAAGTACTCCTCCTGTGCGCCTGGCCTTGCGACCACTTCGAACGTCGGGTTCGGGATGTAGTCGCTTACCACGTTGCGCACCATGATCTTGGTGCGGCCGCGGACGTCGATGTAATCGATGACGCCCTTGCGGTGCTCAGGAAGGAACTGGGTGAGTGCCTCTTTGGGCTCGTAGAAGTGGTTGTCGGCGTCGAACACCGGATAGGGGAGTTGGCGGGCGGCCATCTTGCGCCTCCTGAGAGTCTGTCGGGCTGCTGTGGTAATGACATTACCACGTCCGGACCAGCGTAAACACCACCCCTTGAGAAGCTGTTTCTCGCCAGGTCAGGCGATGTTGTCCGCCGCGCCGAGGGCTCCGACGCAGAACGTGAATATGTGGTCGGCTCCGACGGGTACGCCGCTCAGTTCCGCACCGAGAACCTGCAAGCGCATGGCTCCGAGTGCGGTCTGCATGATCAGCGCGGCGGTGGCGTCGACGTCGATGTCCTTGCGGAACGAGCCGTCGGCGATGCCGCGGTTGATGATGTCCTTGATCAACTCGTGCACGGGGGAGAGCACCCTCGCGTACTCGCGGGGCAACGCCTCTGCCAGATGGTCGTTGTAGTAGGTAAGGCCACGGTTGACCTTGTCCTGGGTTGTTGTCTCAGCAGGCGTGCACATCCGGTCGATCAGCTCCCGGAGCGCTGCGAATGGCGGGAGCCCGTCGGTGTCCTTGCGCCACACCCGCGTCGACTCGGACATGATCTTGTCGATCAGCGCGAGCAGCAGCTCGTCCTTTGTCGAGAAGTGTTGGTAGAACGATCGAAGCGAGGTCTTCGAACGCTCAACGACCTCGAGCACGGTGAAGTCGGTGCGGCCCGTTTCGCCGAGGATCGCCAGCGCAGATCGCATGAAGCGACGCTCTCGCGATTCTGCTTCCACGCCTGCAGTCTGGGGCACTCGAGCGCTGGGCTTCGCCATGGTAACGACGTTACCGGTTTTGCCGGTGCTCGGTTACTGTTCCCTCCCATGACGACTGACTCAGCGCACGCGCGGTGGACGGTGCAGGCACTCCTCGACCTCTTCGACGTGAAGCCCGATGGGGATAACCGCTTCATCGCACAGACAGGCCCTGCGGGTGATGATGAGAGGCAGGTCGTAGAGGGCACCCAGGTGCTCGCGCAGATGATCGTTGCGGCTGCGAAGCGGTTTCCTGAGAAGTCGGTGCGTTCGGTTTACTCGGTCTTCGCGCGTGCGGTGATGGTCGGCGCTGGCCCTGTCGAAATCGAGATCGACGTCGTCGGCGAAGGCCGTTCGACGGCGACCGCGGTGATATCGGCGACGCAGAACGGTAAGCGCTGCATAACGGCGACGCTGCTTGCCGACGTGCCAACCGGTGATGTGATCCGACACCACCTTCCCCGCCCTGATGTCGCGGCACCTGCCGATGCGAACGTCTCTGAGATGCCGATGGACGGCCGCCAGCTGCGGTTGGTCGACGTCGTCGACGTGAACAGCCCCGACGAGGTGGGCCCGCCCGAGCTCTATGCGTGGCTGCACTACGACCCGATTCCCGACCGTGACGATCTGGCCAAGGCATTGGTCGCGTATTTCACCGGCCACCTTGGGATTTCGACGACCATGCGGGCACACGTTGGGATCGGCACCAGCCAGGCGCATCTCACGGTGTCGACCGCGCCGATGACGGTGTCGGTCAGCTTCCACGAGCCGGTCAGGTGGAGCGGCTGGATTCTGTACACGCACGAGAGCACGCAGGTCGGCGCAGGCATGTCCTATGTTCGCGGTGCGGTGCACACCGAAGAGGGCGAGCTGATCGCTTCGTTCACCCAGGATGCGCTGATCCGTCCGCTTCGCACGACGGACACCGCGATCAAGGAGCAGTCGCGGCTGTAGCGAGTTCGCGCGCGACGAACGGCGGCAAAAACCAACCTTTACATATTCAGCGAGAAGTGTCACGCTGGGTGTGCCGCTGCCCGGACACCCGCTCGCCGAGATTGGACCCGCTATGTCGCCGCAGACCTTCCACACGATCACTCGCGACGGTCGCAAAGCTGCTTCGGCGACGAAGTCCCGCGCGCGTGCGAGCACGGTGCTGCGGCATGAGATGACCGTGGTCTCGACCAGCGTCGCCGACGTCGTCGCATCGACGGGCGGCTGGCTTTACGACCGCAGGATGGCGGGCTGGCAGGTCAATGTTCTGGTCGCCGACAGGACCGGTGAGCGGGCGCTGCGCATCCTCGGCGCCGACGTCTATGACCTGAGCGGGGAACTCGAGGCGATTACCGATGACCCCGACCGGGCGGCCACGCTGGCCGTGGCCGCCGATGTCTACGCTGCCGATCGCCGGGTGCGGCGGTTCGTTTCCGCGTCGGATCGCCGCAGCGCGGAGGTGGCGATGTGGGGTGACACCGCAAACCTGGACGAGAATGTCAGCCCCGTCTCCTACCGCCTGAGTGCGGCGGCACGCGCGTTCAAGGCACAGGCACTGATGGCCGCGGATGTTACCGCCGAACCGGTGGAGGCGACCGAGGCGCTCTACCGCTGCGGCGTGACCGAGCTCATGCCGATGGCCGTTAGATCTTGAGATAGCCCTTCTCCGCAGGGATTTGGGCCGCGGTCACCAGCGACGACGCATCGCTGGCCAACCACACCACGATGTCGGATACCAGCTCGGGTGCGGCAAGCGAATCGGTGGGCAGTGCGCCTGGCGAGAAGCTGTGGATGAAGTTCGGGTGGTCGGCGAACATCTGCCACATCGAGGCATCGTTGCCCATCGGAGTGTCTGTGCCGTACGGGTGAACTGAGTTGACCCGAATCCCGAACTCGCCCAACTCAACCGCGAGTGAGTTGGTCAGCCCGACGACGCCGAACTTGCTCGCGCAGTAGTGCCCGCAGCCGGGGACCGCCTTGACACCTGCTGCCGAACTGATCGTGATGATCGAACCGCCGTTGCCCGCGTCGATCATCGGCGGCACTACGGCCTTCACCGTGTTCCACAAACCGGTCAGGTTGACGTCGATGACGTCCTGCCACTGCTGCGCCGAAATCTCCCACAGCCGGCCCCAATTGAGCACACCGGCGTTGGCGACCACGATATCGAGGCGGCCGAACTGCTCGATCGCGTCGGCCACCACACGCTGTTGTGAGGCGAGGTCGCGGATGTCGACCTCCTCGGCGCGAATCTTGCGGCCTTCGCCTTCGACGAGGTTCACCGTCTCGGCGAGATCGGCCGGTTCTGCGGGCGGGTAGCCGTTGTGTTCGGCAACCGGACCGCACGCGTCGATGGCGATGATATCGGCGCCAGCGCGGGCCAGCCGCACGCAATGAGAGCGTCCCTGCCCGCGGGCCGCACCTGTCACGTAGGCGACCTTGCCTGCCAGCGGTGTGTTTTCAGCCATGGTCGACATCGTGCGCGTGGTGAACGATGTCGTGCAAGTGATAGACCGCGATCGATGCGACGGTGAACTCGCTGCCGTTGCTGCGAAACCCGCGCCGTGACCACGCGTCGGGCGGAACATGCTCGTAAGTGTCGGCCACCGTGCTCGCCGCGTCGACGAGTTCGGCCGTCACGACCGTCGGGTCCTGCGAGCCGTAGTCATCCTCGATCGCCGTCGCGTCCTGATCCCAGTTGGGGAATCGTGGGTCGTCCTCGCCGAGCATGAGCCCGACGCGCTCGTTGAAGATCCGGTGCACGTCGCGGACGTGGCAGCCGTACTCGAGCGCGGACCATACCGTGGGACGTGGGCGGGCGGTCGCGCCGTCGGCGCGCAGGCGCCGCGGCCATTGGTCCGCATCGGCCAGGATGCGGTCGGCCACCTCGGTGTGGCTCACCGTTGACCCGTCGAATCCACACTCCGGGCACTTCTGCGAGATGACCCAGGTCCAGTCCTTGCTGTCCGGCTCGATCATGCCGTCAGTGTGGCAGCCACCTCGCGAAGGCGGTCACCGGCGCCGCCGAAGTCCAGCACGTCGCCGTCCTTCAGTTACGAAGTTCGGCGGCAGATCCGATGTGGTCGACGTGGGCGTGCGTCAACACGATTCGGTCGATACCGCTGACAGCGGTTGCGATCTCGGCGCCCGAACCGGGCACCCCGGAACCTTAAGACGATGCGGCGGGCCATCCCATGCGCTTCGCTGTCAGCGAATTCCCCTGCTGGTAAATGCAATTCAAAACTCTCGTCGCCGTCTGATCAAAACGCGCAAAAGTCGATGAATAGCGGTTATGCGGGTTGTGCGCACAAGCGCGTCAGCGCGTCTCCTGGCCCTTAGCTTCATTCCTGTCACCAACCACGCAGGAGCTACACAGGAGAATTCACAATGAACACAACCGCATCGCGTGGTCTCATCGCCTTGGTCGCCGCGCCCCTCGTCGCCGCAGGCATCGTGACAAGTGCAGTGGAAATGTCGGCCGTCGCTCACGCCTCGAGCGTCGTCCCCGGCGTCAACTCGCGCGCATCCGGAATGGCGCTGTCCAAGGAGTACATCGCGGAGCAGAAAGAGGAGCACGGCGCGTCAGCCAAGCCGATCGACCTGCAGATGCAACAGCAGGCGGCACAACCGGACAGCCCCGCCACGCAGGAAGCGCACGAGCTCAAGGGCGACATCAAGGCCGCAGAGGTCAAAGAGGTCGCGCTGAACACGGTCGAGTCGCTGGCGAACGTCCAGACGCCGGAGCCCAAGTCGCATGCGTATGTGTTGAAGAACCCGGTCCACAAGCACCTGGGAATGATGAAAGCCGGGTTCTCGCAGGTCGCTCGGTGACCACAGGGCTCAGCGGTCGGATAACGCCGACTTGAGAACATCGAGCGGCAGGCCGCCGAGATCCAGTGCGCGGCGGTGGAATTCCTTCAAAGGCACTCCACCGCCCACGATCTCGTCGCGCAGCTGCTGCCAGATCCGTTGTCCGACCGCGTAGGACGGGGCCTGGCCGGGCCAGCCCAGATAGCGGTCCAACTCGAACCGCAGGTTGGCCTCCTTCATCGCGCTGTGCGACTGAAGGAACACCCACGCCCTGTCGGCATCCCATGTGCCTCCGTCAGGAGCGGTCATACCGCAGTGCACGCCGATGTCGATCACCACGCGCGCGGCGCGGAACCGTTGCGCATCAAGCATTCCCATGCGGTTGCCTGCGTCGTCGAGCCAGCCGAGTTCGGCCATCAGCCGTTCGGCGTACAGCGCCCAGCCCTCCCCGTGTCCGGACACCCAGCAGCCAAGTCGACGCCACCGGTTGAGCCGGTCGGCCAGCACCACTGCCCGGCCGATCTGCAAATGATGACCGGGAACGCCCTCGTGGAAGACGGTTGTGGTCTCCTGCCAGGTGTGGAACGTATCGACGCCAGGAGGCACCGACCACCACATCCGGCCAGGCCTGCTGAGGTCCTCCGACGGGCCGGTGTAGTAGATCCCCCCGGTCTGAGTCGGTGCGATTCGACACTCCAGATTGCGCAGCGGATCGGCGATCTCGAAATGCGTGTCCGCGAGCGCATCCACCACGCGGTCGGACAGTTCCTGCATCCACGCTTGCAAGGAGTCGGTGCCCTCGACGACGTAGCGCGGCTCCTCGTCCAGCCGAGTCAGCGCCTCGACAACCGACGATTCGGGATACAGCCGATGGGCGATCGACTCCTGTTCGGCCACAATGGCTTCCAGTCGGCGCAGACCCCACTCGTAGGTCTCGTCGAGATCGATCGCCGCGCCGAGATACACCCGCGAGAACAGCCGGTAGGCGTCGCGGCCGAATGCGTCCTCGCCGCGGGCATGCGGGCCGACGTCGTCGCGTAGCGCAGCCGCGAGCTCGCTGTACGCGTCCGCCGCGGCGGACGCGTGGTCCTGAAGTTCGGCGTGCAACGCATCGTTGCCTGGTGCGCCGTCGGCGACCACGTCGAGAAACAACTGCTGGATCGTCGCCGCCTGCTCGATTCCGCGCGCCACCTGCCGAACCGCTGGCGGGTGGCCTGCCGCAACCGCCGCGCGAAGCGAAGCCGCGTATCCCGCGACGCGCTCAGGCACCCGCGACATCCGCAGGCTGACCGTCCGCCAGTCGTCATCGGTGTCGGTCGGCATCAGGTCGAACACATCGCGCATCGACTGCAGCGGCGACGCGATCACATTCAGTTCGCCGACGTCGAGGCCTGCGTCATGCAGCTCGACCTGGATGCCAAGCCTCTCGCGCATCGCGGCCAGGGTGACGACATCGACATCGTCGTCCGTCGTGACGCCGTTCAATTCGCGCAACGTGGCACGCGCGGCGTCGGCACGTGCCGTTACGCCATCGGGGGAGTAGTCGGTGATGTCGTCGTCGAAGCCGACGATCCCCATTTCGGTTGCCGCGCAGGGGTCGAGCGCGGCGAAAGTCTCGAGACAGCGTTCGGCTACAGCATCGACTGCGGTGGTGCGCCTACCCAAGGTCACCCGTTGCGAAGGTGTCGCACTTGTTCGGATCGCCGCTCTGGTATCCGATCGTGAACCACTTCTGTCGTTGCTCGGATGATCCGTGCGTCCACGACTCGGGGTTTACCCGTCCCGTGGCCTGTTCCTGGATTCGATCGTCGCCGACGGACGCTGCAGCCGACAGCGCGTCGGCAATGTCCTTGTCGCTCAACGGCTCGAGGAACGTGACGTCGGTGCCCTCCTGCTTGGTGATCGCCGCGTAGTGTGCCCAGACACCCGCATAGCAGTCGGCCTGCAGTTCGGTGCGCACACCGCCACCTGAGGCACCCTGAGCGCCCTGCTGCGCGCGGCCGAGCGTGCCCTGCAGGTCCTGCACGTGATGGCCGAACTCGTGAGCGACGACATACTCCTGAGCGAATGGGCCTCCGCTGGAACCGAATTGGTTTTTCAGCACGTCGAAGAAGTCGGTGTCGAAGTACGCCGTCTGGTCGGCGGGGCAGTAGAACGGCCCCACATCGCTTGTCGCAGGCCCACAGCCGGTGTTGGTCTGGCCGCTGAACAGCTGTACCCGCGGCCGGGTATAGCCGCGCAGCAACTGCTCCCACACCGCGTCGACCGAGTTGCCCGTGGCCACCACCCGGCACTGCACAACGGTGTTGGCGTCTTCGCCGGTCTTGCACTGGCTGAGATCGAAGCCGGGGGCGTCGTATCCCTGGTCGGCATACGGGCTGTCCGCCTGCGGGATCACCGAGCTGGGATTCACCCCGAGAAGCAACGCCACCACCACGATGAGCAGACCGCCGAAGCCGCCGCCGATCGCCATTCCGCGGCCGGGCCCGCGGCCGCCTCCGCTGCTCGACGTGGTGCTGGTGTCGATCTGCATACCCTCGCTGAAGGTCATGCGATCAGCTTTGCACACTACGATTCGGGTGTGGCAGTTGTTGCCGGACATTCCACCGTCGTGCACACGGTTTCGGGCGATCTGCGGGGCACGACCGAGGGTGGGGTCGGAGTCTGGCGCGGTGTCCCGTATGCCGAGCAGCCGATCGGGGAACGGCGGTTCCTGGCGCCGGCCCCGCTTCAGCCGTGGTCGGGGACCCGCGACGCCGTCGAGCACGGGCCGCTGCCCCCGCAGAGCAAGTCGTTCGTCGGCGGCGGCCGCGACGATCCGAAGGTCCGCGACGAGGCGTGTCTGACGCTGACCGTGTGGTCGCCCGACACGTCGGCCGCCCTGCCAGTGATGGTCTGGATCCCCGGCGGGGCATTCGTCTTCGGGGCGGGCCAGTTTCAGCTATACAACGGATCGCGGCTGGCGGCCAACGGGAACGTCGTCGTCGTCAACATCACCTATCGGATAGGCGTTTTCGGCGGGTTCGAACTCAGCGACCTCGGCGACGGGTTCGATGACAACCTGGCGCTGCGGGATCAGTTGGCCGCGCTGCGTTGGGTCAAGCAGAACATCGCGTCGTTCGGCGGCGACCCCGACCGGGTGACCGTCTTCGGTGAATCGGCAGGGGGCACCTCGGTGCTCGCGCTGTTGGCCAGTCCGGCCGCAGAAGGGCTCTTCAGCCGCGCGATCGCGCAGAGTCCCGCGCTGCCACTGATCGCCGACCGCGAGCTGCGGGCCAAGCGGGCTCATGAATTCCTGCAGCGGCTCGGTGTGACCGCCGACGAGGCCAAGGCGCTGCCGCAACGACAGCTGCGCCGTGCCGCCGGCCGGCTCCAGCTCAAGAGCGTCGCGACCACGCCGACGCTTGCCTACGGGCTGACCTACGGCGTCGACCTGCTGCCGAAGCACCCGCTCGAGGCGGCACGTGCGGGCTCTGTGACCAAGATCCCGCTGATCATCGGCACGAACAGCCACGAAGCGTCGATGTTCGCCTGGACCAAGCCGCCGATGCTGCCGACGACGACCGCATCGATCAACACGTACATCGACAGGGCAGCACCCGACGCGAGGGATCGGCTGCTGGCCGCCTACCCCGGCTACCCGCGGCGCCGCGAGCTGGTGGCATTCGGCTCCGACGTCATGTTCGGCGCTCCGACGTGGGCTTTCGCTGACGCCTATTGCGCACATGCACCCACGCACATGTACCGGTTCGACCACTTCGGCTTCAGCCTGCGGTTGCTCGGTCTCGGCGCGACCCACGGCAGCGAGATCGTGCACGTCCAGCACAGCTACGGCTCGTTCCTCGGCCGCAAGATGCATCCGCTGGGTCGGCGTCTTGCGCCGTCGGTTGGCAGGCGCATGCAGAGGGCGTGGCTGGACTTCTCGGCCAAGGGTTGGCAGACGGGCGAGATCGAGTGGTCAAGCGGTCAGGACTGGCCGATCTACGACGCCGGGCAACGGCTGACCCGGATCATCGAGTCGTCCCGCGACAAGGTGGTCTCCGACCCCGACGGCGGCCGCCGCGAAGCGTGGGCAGGCCTCTACTAGGTCGCTGCATGTTCTAGCCGGGTCCGTCGCTCGCAGCGGCCAATAGGGCGACAAGGCCGTCGCTGATCGGCGTCGCCAGCCCGTGCTTCGCGCCCTTGCGCGAGATCACGCCGTTGCGGATATCCCATTCCAACCGCCGGTGCGCCTCGCGATCGGTCAGCATCGAGGTCGTCATGTCCTCGGGCGCCTTCGCGAACATGCCGACGATCTCGTCGACTATCTCATCGCCGAGGTTCGCGCCCTCGGCGCGGGCGACGGCAAGGCATTCGGCCAGATACCGGCTGGACAGCGCGGCGACGTCATCGCGGCGGAACATGCCAGAGCGGCGTCCGGTCAGCACCATCAGATCGGCCAACGCGTTCACCAACAACTTGCGCCAGGCCGCGGTGATGAAGTCGGGGTCGAGTTCGACGGTCGCATCGGTGCCGTCCAACAGATCCGCAAGCTTGTGCGCGCCCTCGGACTCCGGCAGCACCAGGCGGACACCTGTGCGCAGCCGAACCCAGCCGTCGGGATGCGGTGTCGCGGAGAACCACACGACGGCGGGCACCACCGCCGAGGAGGGGCACAACGGGCCGACGCGCTCGACTTGTTCGACGCCGTTCTGCAGGGCACAGACCACCGTGCGCCCGTCGCACAGCCGGGCCAGCCAGCCCGATGCATTCTGGTTCTGGGTGTCCTTGACCGCCAGCAGGACGACCTCGACGGGACCTTCGATATCGGCGGGGTCGGTCAGGACGGGTCCCGGCACGACGATCGGATCCCGCGCACGTGAGGAGCGAAAAGAAACCGAGGCGTCGGGCCTGACCTCGATCTGGTTGCGCGGCGTGTGACCGCACAGCACGATTCGATGACCCGCAGCGTGCAGCAGTGCCGCCATGGTCGAACCGATCGCCCCAGGGCCGACTACTGCGATGCTGGTTCCCACAACGCCAAGCTACCGGCGGAAAGGCCCCCATTAGACTGTGGCGGTCCTCTCGTCAGGCCATTCCCAGGGAGTAATTAGTGCTGCGCAGCCATGCCGCCGGTTCGTTACGGGCCACCGATGCCGGTCAGACCGTGACCTTGGCCGGTTGGGTTGCCCGCCGCCGCGACCACGGAGGCGTCATCTTCATCGACCTGCGCGACGCCTCAGGGGTGTCGCAGGTGGTGTTCCGCGACGCGGGCGTGCTCGAGGCCGCGCACCGGCTCCGCGCCGAGTTCTGCGTCGCCGTCGAGGGCGTCGTCGAGATCCGGCCCGACGGTAACGCGAACCCGGACATCCCCACGGGCGATATCGAGGTCAACGCCACGTCGCTGACTGTGTTGGGGGAGAGCGCGCCGCTGCCGTTCCAGCTCGACGAGACCGCGGGCGAGGAAGCGCGGCTGAAATACCGCTACCTCGATCTGCGCCGTGAGGGCCCTGGCAACGCGATCCGGTTGCGGTCCAAGGTCAATGCCGCCGCACGCGGTGTGCTGGCGAGCCACGACTTCATCGAGATCGAGACGCCGACGATGACGCGGTCGACGCCGGAGGGCGCTCGCGACTTCCTGGTGCCCGCCCGGCTGCAGCCAGGCTCGTTTTACGCGCTGCCGCAGAGCCCGCAGCTGTTCAAGCAGCTGCTCATGGTTGCCGGTATGGAGCGCTACTACCAGATCGCGCGCTGCTATCGCGATGAGGACTTCCGCGCCGACCGACAGCCGGAGTTCACCCAACTCGACATGGAGATGAGCTTCGTCGACGCCGACGACGTGATGGCTGTTTCCGAGGAGGTCCTCAAGGCGATCTGGGCGCTCATCGGCTACCAGCTGCCGACGCCCATCCCGCGGATGACCTACGAGGAGGCGATGCGGCGGTTCGGCTCCGACAAGCCCGATCTGCGGTTCGGTGTCGAACTCGTCGACTGCACAGAGTATTTCGCCGAAACCCCGTTCCGCGTCTTCCAGGCCGCCCATGTGGGCGCGGTGGTGATGCCGGGCGGTGCGTCGCAGCCACGGCGCACGCTCGACGGCTGGCAGGAGTTCGCCAAGCAGCGCGGCCACAAGGGTCTCGCCTACGTTCTTGTCGCCGAGGACGGCACTCTTGGCGGTCCGGTCGCCAAGAACCTCACCGACGCCGAACGCGACGGGGTTGCCGCCCACGTCGGCGCCTCACCTGGGGACTGCATCTTCTTCGCTGCGGGTACGGCGAAGTCGGCCCGCGCCTTGCTCGGTGCGACGCGCATCGAGATCGCCACTCGCCTCGAGATGATCGATCCGGCGGCGTGGGAGTTCGTCTGGATCGTGGACTGGCCGCTGTTCGAGCCCGCTGACGATGCGACCGCGTCCGGCGACGTGGCCGTCGGGTCCGGCGCATGGACCGCGGTGCACCACGCGTTCACCGCACCCAAGCCGGAGTCCGAGTCGACGTTCGACACCGATCCGGGCACTGCGCTGGCGAACGCATACGACATCGTCCTCAACGGCAACGAGATCGGCGGCGGCTCGATCCGTATCCACAACCGCGACATCCAGGAGCGGGTGTTCGCGATGATGGGCATCGGCCACGACGAGGCGCAAGAGAAGTTCGGATTCCTGTTGGACGCCTTCGCTTTCGGTGCGCCGCCGCACGGCGGAATCGCGTTCGGGTGGGATCGCATCGTCTCGCTGCTCGGTGGCTACGAGTCGATTCGCGAGGTGATCGCGTTCCCGAAGTCCGGCGGCGGCGTCGACCCGCTGACGGGTGCGCCCGCCCCGATCACGGCGCAGCAGCGCAAGGAATCGGGAATAGATGCGAAGCCTCAGAAGCTGGAAAACAAATGACTGACACTTTTGACGCCGATGCCGTAAGCGCGTTCAACAAGAACATCATCGAAGAGTTCCGCGCCAACGGCGGCAAGGTGAGCGGTCAGTTCGCAGGCGCCGACCTGTTGCTGCTCACCACGACCGGCGCCAAGTCCGGTCAGCAGCGCCTGGCGCCGCTGGCGTTCTTCACCATCGACGGAAAGCTGATCATCATCGGCTCCAAGGCGGGTGCCGACACGAACCCCGACTGGGTGCACAACCTGCGGGCCAACCCGCGGGCGCACATCGAGGTGGGCGTCGACGCCTACGACGTCACCAGTCGCGAGCTTTCGCCCGCCGAGCGCGACGAGATCTTCGACAAGGTCGTCGCCGCGGCGCCGGGCTTCGGCGAATACCAGTCCAAGACGTCGCGCGTCATCCCGCTGTTCGAGCTGCAGAAGGCCTGAAGATTGCACTCAGGGTCGTGGAAGGCACAGGACCACGACCCTGAGTGCAATCGCGAGGCGGGAACTACACCCTCTCGATGATGGTGGCGTTGGCCATGCCACCGGCTTCACACATCGTCTGCAGTGCGTAGCGACCGCCGCGCTGCTCCAGCGCATTGACCATCGTCGTCATGATCCGCGCGCCGCTGGCGCCGAGCGGGTGCCCGATCGCGATCGCACCGCCGTTGACGTTCGTCTTCGCCAGATCGGCGGCGGTGTCCTGCGCCCACGCGAGCACCACAGGGGCGAACGCCTCGTTGACTTCGAACAGGTCGATGTCGGCGATCGTGAGACCGGCACGCTGGAGCACCTTCTCGGTGGCCGGGATGACGCCGGTCAGCATGTACAGCGGATCCGAGCCGACGACGGTCGCCGTGTGGATGCGGGCGAGCGGACGCAGGCCGAGCCGGTTGGCCACCTCGGAGGTCGTGATGAGCACCGCGGCGCTGCCATCCGATAGCGGCGACGAGTTGCCCGCGGTGATCTCCCACGTGATCTGCGGGAACCGCGCCTCGTACGCCGGGTTGTAAAACGCAGGCTTCAGGCCAGCCAGCGTCTCGACCGTCGTTCCGGGTCGGATGATCTCGTCGGTCGCGAGTCCGGCGATGGGCGCCAGCTCGTTCTCGAAGCGGCCTTCTTTCGTTGCCGCAGCGGCCTTTTCGTGACTACCCGCCGAGAACTCGTCGAGCTGTTGACGGGAGAAGCTCCATTTGGCTGCGATGAGTTCCGCGCTGATGCCCTGCGGCACAAGGCCGTCGGCGTAGCGCTGCGCCATCGCGCCGAACGGGTCACTACCGGGCAGCACGCTGGAGCCCATCGGTACCCGTCCCATCGACTCGACACCCGCCGCCACCACGATGTCGTATGCGCCGGAGATAACGCCCTGGGCGGCGAAGCTGATCGCCTGCTGGCTGCTTCCGCACTGGCGGTCGACCGTCGTCCCAGGAACGGACTCCGGGAAGCCGGCACCAAGCAACGCATTACGGGCGATGTTGACGGCCTGGTCGCCGACCTGCGTGACAGCGCCCGCGATCACGTCATCGATCTGCGCCGGGTCGATGCCCGTGCGGGCCACGAGTTCGGACAGGCTGTGGCCGAGCAGGTCGACCGGCAGAACGTCGTGCAGCGCACCGCCCGCCTTGCCCTTCCCGATGGGGGTGCGAACCGCCCCGACGATGACTGCGTCCCGACCGATGTAACCGGCCATTTCTGCCTCCTGCGACTCCATGCTGAGTACTTCTTCCTGAACTCAGCTATACCACCTGGGTATACTTAGAACAACTCAGAAGCGGGGTGAATTCCATGGCAGTTCTGCAAGGCAGGCTTGCCGATCGAGACGCATGGTCAGCGGTGGGCGAATGCCCGGTCGAGAAGACCATGGCGCTGCTCGGCACGAAATCGGCGATGCTGATCCTGCGGGAGGCGTACTACGGCACCACCAGGTTCGACGATTTCTGCACGCGGGTCGGCATCACGAGGGCCGCGGCGTCCGCCCGGCTCAACGAGCTGGTCGAGGCGGGGCTGCTGACTCGACGGCCCTACCGCGAGCCCGGCCAGCGCGCCCGCGAGGAGTACGTGCTGACACCGTCGGGTGTCGAGTTCATGCCGGTGGTGTGGGCGATGTTCGAGTGGGGTCGCAAGCATCTGCCGACCCGCTCGCCGTTGCGCCTCGCGCATCGGGGCTGCGGCGCGGAGGCGAGCGTTGAGATCCGCTGCGCGAAGGGGCACGAGGTGCCCGCCGATGAGCTGGCAGTGCGCGTCGGCGGACGCTAACCCTTATCCGGCAGGAACGCCTTCACCAGTGTCTTCGGCGACGATGCGTGCCACGTCCGTCCAGGAGGCCACGCTCAGCAGTCAGTGGTGATTTCGAATTGCGTCGTGGTGCTCTGATTCGGCTTGTCGGCGAACGCCCCTTGAGCCTCACCGCTGACGGTGTACTTGTTCTGGCTCACCTTGGCCGAGGCCTTGCCGAGGTTGTCCTCCCAGTAGGTGCCGGTGAAGTTGCCGAGATCGCGGATGTCGACCGCTTGGGCGGTGACGGTGTCGCCCAGCTTGATCGTTGCCGTGAAGCCAGGCTCCTTGTCCAGCGTCTCGATCGTCCAGCTGTCGCCGGTCTGATAACAGGTGACCGGTTGCAGCGCGTTGGTTGCCTCGCCGTTGATGATCACCTTGGCGTCGTGGCTGCCCAGTGCGGCAGGCGGCGGGGAGCAGGCCGCCACGCCTGCGGCTACCAAGAGAGCGACTGCGGCAGGAAACCGGCGCTTCATGAGTATGAATCCCCCTCTACGACTAACTCGGCAACACAGGTGACAGTAGAGCAGCGACGGTCGACGAAGGCGGAGTCGTACCAAATTGCCTGGTCGATCAGCCGCGCAGGACGGAGTCCGGCCACAGTGCCGACGATGCGTGGCCCAACAGCAGCTTGCTGTAGAACACCGGCGCGAACCACGGCGCCGCCCGCGACCGCCCGAGCGCCGCGTCGAGCGCGACACCGCCTGCGGTCAGCGTCGCCCCGAGGATCCGCCGCCTGCGGGGCAGACGGCGGATGGCCACCGTCGATGCCATCAGGTAGCCGTAGTGGGCCGACGCCCACAGCCATCCCGGAATCCGTCGCTGCTCGTTGCGGTCCGCGAACGCCAGCACGCCGGGATGGACGTGCATGGCCGCGAACTTGATGTAGTCGACATCGGCCTGACCCGGCCGCGCGTACCAGCGTGCGCATGCCCTGGTGTTGTTCGCCCACACGCCGCCCCACAAGTCCGCTGCGGCCAGGCGCAGGATCGGCGTCGGCGCGATCACGGCACCCAGGGCGCCGGCAGACAGTGCGATGGTGGTGTCGACCGCGGTCGCCTCGGGCCCGACCAACTCACCCCAGGCCTTGCGGATTCGCCTCATGCCACTAGTGTGCCGAAATGCTGCACTTGCGGGTCACCTCACCGGCCGAACTGCGCGATCACGTCGTCATCCGCGTTGGTGGGGGTTCTTATCTCCGTAATGACGGTGCCCGCCGCAGGTTTCGCAGTCGTCGCCGCGACCGTCGGGGATTGGGACATCGCTGCCAAGTCGACCGCGCAACTGGCGGTCAACCTTGGCATCTGGTGAGCTGACCCGGTGAGTAGCGTTCTTTCCTGATGGCACTCACCGCGGCTGATCCGCACGACATCGACAACCTGCTGGCCGGCTACCGAACCGCGCGGGCGCAGCGGGCATTGTTCGATCCGCGCGGCAGCGCGATCACCGGATACGACGAATTCGTCGACGCGGCAGGCAGTGTCCGGCCGTCCTGGCTCGAGCTGGCCGAAGGTGTTGGCGAGCGCGGCAGGGACGGGCTCGAACGGCTGCGGGCCGTCGTCAGCAATCTCGTCGACAACGACGGCATCACCTACGTCGGTTCCGAATCGGTTGGCTGGCATCTCGACGCGCTGCCGCTGGTGATCTCGGCGACCGACTGGGATGTTCTGGAATCCGGTCTGGTGCAACGCACGCGACTGCTGGACGCGGTGCTGGCCGACTTGTACGGCGAGCGCCGGTCGGTGACCGCGGGCGTGTTTCCGCCGCAGCTTCTGTTCGCCCATCCCGGCTATATCCGGGCCGCGCGCGGGATCGAGGTGCCGGGCAAGCATCAGCTGTTCATGCACGCGTGCGATATCAGCCGGTCGGCCGACGGTGTGTTCCAGGTGAACGCCGACTGGACGCAGGCGCCGTCGGGCGCAGGGTACGCACTGGCCGACCGCCGGGTCGTCGCGCGCGCCGTCCCCGATCTCTACGAGCGGATCGGCCCGCGGCCCGCCTCACCGTGGGCGCAGGCGCTGCGGCTGGCCCTCATCGACGCCGCGCCAGAAGCGGCCGAGGAGCCGGTGGTGGTGGTGCTCAGCCCGGGTATCCACGCCCAAACCGCCTTCGACCACGCATACATCGCGAGCGTGCTGGGTTTCCCGCTGGTGGAGAGCGCCGACCTGGTGGTGCGCGACGGCAAGCTGTGGATGCGGTCGCTCGGCACCCTCAAGCGTGTCGATGTGGTGCTGAGGCGGGTGGACGCCGAATACGCCGATCCCCTTGACCTTCGGGCGGATTCGCGGCTTGGCGTGGTCGGGCTCGTCGAAGTGCTGCGAAGGGGAGCGGTGACGGTGGTCAACACGCTCGGCAGTGGCATCCTGGAAAGCCCTGGGCTGCTTCGCTTTCTGCCCGAGCTGTCCGAGGCATTGCTCGGCGAGGCGCCGTTGCTGGAGACCGCTCCGGTGTACTGGGGCGGAATCAACACCGAGCGTTCACACCTGTTGACCAGGCTGGGATCCCTGTTGATCAAATCGGCCGTCGGCGGCAACACGATCGTCGGCCCTACGCTGACCGCCCGGCAGCGCAAGGAACTCGGTGTCCGCATCGAGGCCGAGCCGTGGCAGTGGGTCGGTCAGGAGTTGCCGCAGTTCTCGTCAGCCCCCAGCGACGTACAACCGGGCGGGTTGTCCGCCGCCAGCGTGGGAATGCGGTTGTTCACGGTGGCCCAACGTGGTGGTTACGCGCCCATGATCGGCGGCCTCGGTTATCTGCTGGCGGCGGGTGATGCCGCATACGGCATGAAAACAGTTGCCGCAAAGGATATCTGGGTCCGCAGCCCGGCGCGGGTGACGGCAGAGCGGATCCTGACCTCTCCGGTCGAGTTGCCTGCGGCGACACCGAGTGCGACCCGCGCGGTGAGTTCTCCGCGCGTGTTGTCGGACCTGTTCTGGATGGGGCGCTACGCAGAACGTGCCGAGAACACCGCGCGGCTGCTGACCGTCACGCGCGAGCGGTATCACGAGTTCCGCTACCGGCAGGACATGGAGGGCAGCGAGTGCGTACCGGTGCTGCTTGCCGCACTGGGTCGGGTCACCGGAACCGGCACCGGTGCCGACGGCGACTCCCACGAGATGATCGCGACTGCGCCGACGACGATGTGGTCGCTGACCGCCGACAGGCGCCGCCCAGGTGCGCTGGCCCAATCCGTCGAGCGACTCGGATTGGCGGCGCGAGCGGTGCGCGACCAGATGTCCAATGACACCTGGATGGTGCTGGCAGCCGTCGAGCGCGCAGTGTTGCACCGCGGCCGGGCGCTGCCCGAATCGCATACCGAGGGTGAGGCGTATCTGGTTTCGGCACACCGGGAAACGCTTGCCGGGATGCTCGCGCTTTCGGGGCTGGCCGCCGAGTCGATGGTGCAGGACGTCGGCTGGACGATGATGGATATCGGCAAGCGCATCGAGCGGGGCCTCGCCCTGACGGCACTGCTGAGCGCGACGCTGACGACGGCCCGCACCCCCGGCGCCGAGCAGACCGTCACCGAGTCGACGTTGGTGGCCTGCGAGTCCTCGGTCATCTACCGCCGACGCAATCTCGGCGCGGTGAACATCTCCGCTGTCGCGGATCTGGTGCTGCTGGATGCCGAGAACCCGCGGTCGCTCGTGTACCAGTTCGAGCGGTTGCGCGCCGATCTCAAGACACTCGGCTCCGCACGGCCGGAGCGGATGGTCGACGAGATCGGCGCCAGGCTGCGCAGAATCAACCCGGCCGGCCTCGAGGACGTCGCCGCAGACGGCAGCCGTCGCCAGCTCGCCGATCTGCTCGACGCGCTGCATCTCGATCTGCGTGAGCTGGCGGGCGTGATCACCGCGACCCATCTGTCGCTTCCCGGCGGCATGCAGCCGCTGTGGGGACCCGCCGAGCGCAGGGAGATGCCATGAGCACCCGCGCGTATCGGGTGTCTCACAGCACGACATACGGGTACTCCGATTTCGTGACGAGCTCCTACGGTCGCGGTTTCCTGACACCGTGCGACTCAGACCGGCAGCGACGCATCTCCCATGCGCTGCACATCGACCCCGAACCGACGGACAGTTCCACGAGTAGGGACGCATACGGCAACGTGAGCTCGTACTTCCACGTGACCGAACGCCATCGCGTGCTGTCGGTCATCAGCGAATCCGTTGTCGAGGTCGACCCGC
Organism: uncultured Mycobacteriaceae bacterium; assembly: GCA_902826815.1. Classification (GTDB taxonomy): domain Bacteria; phylum Actinomycetota; class Actinomycetes; order Mycobacteriales; family Mycobacteriaceae; genus Mycobacterium. The sequence continues at coordinate 14,339 of CADEGF010000041.1, read as the reverse complement.
CGCCGCCCGATCTGTACGGTGCGGGATCCGCCCTTGCGCCATGGGAAATCGCGCGCCCCGTCGGCCCGGACGGCGCGCTGGCGGCCGAGTTCACCCTTGACCTCCAACCTCCGGAGATCTCCGACGATGTGCGGGACTACGCCGCACCGAGCTTCGCACCAGGTTGTCCGTTGATCGAAGCGCTGCGGGATCTCACGTCACGGATCTATCGGGACTTCACCTACCGGTCCGGATCGACGACGGTGTCCACCCGAGTCAACGATGTGCTCAGCGCCGGGGAAGGCGTCTGCCAGGACTTCGCCCGCCTGGCAATCGCCTGCCTGCGGGCCAATGGCCTTGCGGCAAGCTATGTTTCCGGCTACCTGGCCACCGATCCGCCGCCGGGGAAGGAACGGATGGTCGGTATCGACGCCACCCATGCCTGGGCGTCGGTGTGGACACCGCAGAACCACTGGCTTGGGCTCGACCCGACCAATGACCAGATGGTGGACGAGCGTTACATCGTCGTGGGTCGGGGCAGGGACTACGCCGATGTGCCGCCGCTGCGGGGGATCATCTACACGGATTCCAAGAGCAGCGTCATCGACGTGTCGGTCGACGTGGTGCCGTTCGAAGGGGAGGTGGCACATGCGTGACTTCATCTGCCCCAAATGCGGTCAGCATCTGGCGTTCGAGAACTCGGTATGCCTGTCGTGCAAAAGTCCCCTTGGTTTCTCACTGCCGGATATGGCGTTGATGGTGATCGCGTCGGGGGAGGAGGGCGCTCAACCCGGTTTCGTCGACGCGGATTCCTATGAGCTGTGCGCCAATCTTCATCTCGCCGAATGCAACTGGCTCGTCGAGAAGGCGCCGGTGAGACGGCTGTGCGCCTCTTGTGCGCTGACCCGAACCAGACCCGACGACGACGACACCAAGGCGCTGGCGGCGTTCGCGGATGCCGAACGGGCCAAGCGCAGGCTCATCGCCGAGCTTTCTGAACTCAAGATGCCCATCATCGGTCGCGCCGAGGACCCGGACTTCGGGCTGGCCTTCGACCTGCTCTCCAGTGGGAACGAGACGGTCTTCACCGGTCATGTCAACGGCGTGATCACCCTGGACCTGGCCGAGGGCGACGACGTTCACCGCGAGCGGCTTCGCATCTCGATGGACGAGCCCTACCGCACATTGCTCGGACACTTCCGTCACGAAATCGGCCACTATTACTACTTTCGCCTCGTCGATCCGATAGCCAAGGACAAGAAGACGTTTGGTGAACTCTTCGGCGATCCCGACGCCGACTATCAAGCGGCGCTGGACCGGCACTACAGCGAGGGCGCTCCGCCCGGCTGGAAGAAGAACTTCGTTTCGTCCTACGCCACCATGCATCCCGCCGAGGACTGGGCCGAGACGTTCGCGCACTACCTACATATCCGCGACACACTCGACACCGCCGCGGCATTCAGCATCGCACCGGCCGCAGCGACGTTCGAGCGGAAGGTGCTTGGCCCCAGTGGTTTCGATCAGATCATCGATATGTGGCTACCGCTGTCATGGGCGCTGAACATGATCAATCGGTCGATGGGCAAGGATGACCTGTACCCCTTCGTGCTTCCCGCGGCGGTGCTGAAGAAGATGCGGTTCATCCACACCGTCGTCGAGGAGACGACTGGCTGATCACTTGCCTGCGTACACCAGCCGCTCGGCGCTGATCGCCACCGCGAGGGTGGTCAGCTGCTTCGGATCGTCCATGTCGACGTCGAGCAGCTTGGATATCTGGTCGATTCGGTAGTAAAGCGACTGACGCCGCACGTGAAGGCGCTTCGCCGCTTCGGCCTTGCTGCCTCCGCATGCCGCGAGAACTTCGAGGGTGTGTGAAAGCTGGCTGTGCTTGGCGGAATCGGCTCTCGTGAGGGCACCTATCTGATCATCGACGAACTGTCGCATGGCTTCAGGTTTCCCGTGCGCGGCGAGCAGGCGCTCGAGTGCCAGCGCCTGAACACCGATCACCGCCTCGTTCATGTGCAGGTCCTCGCCGAGGTCGAGCGTGGCCCGCGTTTCCGACATGGCCCGTGGGAGGTCGGCAACGTCGCGCGTCGTGCGGCTGACCACCGCGCACAGCCGCGACTGCGGCCAGACTTCGGCAAGCGCGGTGTCGCGCACGACGCGCGCGAGGTTGGCGGACGCGTTGTCGGCAGGCCCGGCCAGCACGGCGCACAGGACACCGTCGACGAGTCCGAACACTCCGCTACCCACCCGGCGCACGATCGTGTCGGCGACGTGTGCCGCCGACTCGACGCGAGACGGATCCACCGCGATGCAGGCGTACCGGTGATCCGACGTGGCGACACCGGCGGCGCGCAGCCGGGCTTCCAGCACCGGCCGGTCCGTGGGTTCGTTGGCCACCAGATGGTGAAGCAGGACCTGCTGTGCGCGCAGACCACCCGCGACGTCCTTCTGCTCACGTATCAGGCAGAGACCGAGCACTGTCGGCGCCCGATCCATCACCGCTTCGACGAGAACGGTCGGGATCCCGGCTGTGCCTGCAGCCAATCGCCCCCACGCCGTGCCCTCGACAAGGACGGGCGCCTCGGCGCGCGGGCCACCCTCGGGCTGACCTGCGACGACGACGACCCTGCCCGCGTAGTCGCTGAGCCGCGCCCACGTGCCGAGGGTGGCGGCGACCCGTTCGATCAGTTCGGTCAGTGAGGCGCCGCGGGCCAGCGCCTCGGACAGCGCACGGGAGATCTCGTCGGCATGGCGCAGCCGGGCCACCGACCTGTCGATGAGCTCGCTGTTCACCGCCTCGGCCACCTCGGTGAACCGAAGGACGGGCTGCAGTTCGATGATGGGCAGACCCACGTCGACGGCTTCGGAGACCATCTCCGGAGGCACTTCGGCGAATGTCCTGCCGACCTCGAAACACAGTCCGGCAACCCCGCTTTCGGCGATCCTCCGCACATACAGCCGACGGGCGGTTTCGTCGACGCCGACCAGGCCGACGCCGTTGGTCAGAAGCATCTCGTCGCCGCGCAACAGCGGCGCGATGTCGTACAGGTCGGCGCTGTGTACCCATCGGACGGCATGGTCGAGGTGATCGTGGCCGCTGAGAACCGACGGTTGCGCGCGCCGCAGCAGCGGATGTTCGAGGACCTGACGCAGCACCAAAGTCATAGGACATTCTGACCCACATTTGGCCTGAAAAACCTGACATTGCGTCCGTTGCCGCAGGCAATGAGCGGTTGCATTCTTAGTCGACCCGACTCTCAGGAGCGAATATATGACCACTCTCGTCACCGGCGGCCGCGGTTACGTCGGGCGCCATCTGGTCGATCAACTGCTCGGCGAAGGCGGCAAGGTCGTCAGCTACAACCGCGACTTCTCCGTCGACGACCGCGACGGCCTGACCGCTGTCCAGGGCGAGCTGTTCGACATCCCGCGCCTGACCGACACGATGCGCCGCTACAGCGTCGACCGCATTATCCACACCGCGGGCCAGAGTCATCCCGGCGTTTCCATCGAACTTCCGTGGACCACCTTCAAGGCCAACGCGGAGGGCACGCTCGCGGTGTACGAGGCCGCACGCGTCACCGGTGTCGGCCGGATCGTCAACTTCTCGTCCGAATGCGCGGTCGGCACCGTGCCGACCGGCACAGCGGTGACGGAGGACATCAAGCCCAACCCCACAACGCCTTACGGAGTGACGAAGGTCGCGGGCGAGTTGTTCGGGAACGTCTACAACTCGCTCTACGACATGGAGATCGTCTCGCTGCGCGTCACAGAGGTATACGGACCCGGATTGTGGATGCCGAGCCTGCTCGGCGATATGATCCGCGCCGGAATACGGGGCGAGACATTCGTTTTGGAGTCCGGCGGCGACCACCCGTTCCAATTCGTCCACGTCGGGGATGTGGCCACCGCGGCGCGGTTGGCGTCCACCACGACGAGGCTGTCGCAGCCGGTCTACAACGTGTCGGGCGGCGGGCAGGTCACCGTCACCGAGACCGCTCGACTGCTCGAGGGGCTCATTCGTGGCAGCCGCTACGAGATCGGCCCTGGTCTGCTGCCGAACTGGGACAGCCAGGGGCCCTACGACCTGACCGCGACGAAACGGGACCTCGGTTACGCGCCCGCATGGACGCTCGAGTCGGGCTTCGTCAACCAGATCGACTGGCTGCGGGACCAGCATGCCTGAGATGGCGGGGTGCATCGCCCTTGTGACCGGTGCCGCATCGGGTATCGGACTGGCCAGCGCCGAAGCGCTCGCGCGAAACGGCGCCGACGTCGCGCTGCTGTCTCGGCCCGACGACGACCTCGAGTCCGCCGCGGAGAGGGTCCGCGCCCACGGCGGCAAGGTGATGACGGTCGGCGCCGACGTCTCCGATTCGGCTGCGGTGCGCAACGCGTTCGAACGGGTCGAATCCGAACTGGGGCCGATCGATGCGGTGCACAACAACGCCGGCATCTCGATCGTGAGCCCGCTCGCCGACACGACCGACGACGTCTTCCGACGGCTGGTGGATGTGAACCTCGCCGGCTCGTTCTTCGTCCTGCGAGAGGCGGCGCGCGTAATGCAGGCCCGCCGCGCGGGCGCTGTCGTCAACACCGGATCGGAACTGGCGATCATCGGGCAGGCGGGTTATGTCGCGTACACGGCGACCAAGGGTGCCATCGTGGCGATGACGCGAAGCGCGGCAGCCGAGTTGGCGTCGTGGGGCATTCGCGTGAACGCCGTCTGCCCGGGAACCACGAGGACACCGATGTTCCTCGCTGAGTTCGACGGCGCGGTTGACCCGGAAGCCGAACTGGCGGACAACGCGGCCAGCGTCGCCATGGCGCGGATCGCCGAGCCGTCCGAGATTGCCGAAGCCGTCGTGTTCCTGCTGTCGGACCGTGCCGGCTACATCACCGGCACACACCTGATCGCCGACGGAGGTCGCACATCGTGTGTGGCCGCCGGATCCATCGGTATCGCTACCCCCACCACGACCGGAGAGTGCTCATGACCGAAGCGAAAGATGCGCCGCCCTCGCAGTCCCGGCTCGAACAACTGGGCTACTCCCAGCAGCTGGTTCGGCGACTGAACATTCCCGAGGTCGTCGGGCTGGCCATGGCCGACGTCTCACCGGCGATGGCGGTGCTGTTCCTGTCGGCCGGAGTGTTTCTCATCGGCGGCACGTTCTCGATCGGCGCAGGCCTGATCCTGTCGGTCGTAGTGGTGCTCATCTCCCTGTGCCTCGGGGAGCTGGCAAGCATGTTCCCGATCGCGGGCGGCATGTATTCGCTTGTCCGCAAGGTACTTCCGGGGCCGTTCTCCTGGATCACGATGTTCAACTACCTGATCCAGGGCATCGTCATCCCGGCCAGCATCGCGCTTGGCATGGTCGGCTTCCTCAAGGACCTCATCCCGGGTATCGGCTTACCCGACACAGTGCTGGCGATCGTGTTACTGGCCCTCGCCACCGGCATCGGGCTGTTCAAGGTCGAGGTCGGTGCATGGGCCACCGGCGCGATGGTGATCGTCGAGTGCACCGTGCTGGGCATCGTGACCGTTGCGGCCTTGGCGCATCCTCATCAGAACCTGGCCGAGGTGACCTTCCATCCCACCGTCCTGAACAACGGGGAACTGGTCGCTGTCGGCTTCGCGGTGATGCTCGCGACGCTGGCGCCGGCCTTCAACGTCATCAACGGCTACGACGCGTCACTGGGTTTTTCCGAGGAACTCAAGGGCGGCGAGCGCAATATCGCCAAGGCCGTCATCATCTCCGCGGTGCTGGCCTGCGTGCTGATCATGGTCCCGCTGATCTCGGCCATCGTCGCCGCCCCCGACCTGAAAGAATTCTTCAGCGATACGTCTCCCGTGGTCTACTCGGTGCAGGCATCGCTGGGCGACAACGCCCGCATCATCGTCGACATCGGAGTGTCCGTCGCGCTGTTCAACGCGATGCTCTCGCTGCTGATGTACTTCGGGCGCGGTGTCTACACCACCGGCCGCGACCACATGTGGCCCGCATCGGTCAACCGAGTCATCGGTTCCATCAACAGGTTCCGCGTCCCCGCAGTGGGCATCCTGTGCCTGGCCATCCCCGCCGCGGTGTTGGTGTTCACCTCCGCGCTGAACTTCCTGATCATCTTCTCGGGAACGGTCATCGCGGCGGTGTACTTCTGCATCGGCCTTGCCGCCTTCTGGAGCCGCCGGTCGATGCCCGACGAGACAAGGCCATTCAAGATGCCGTTGTATCCGATACCGCCGCTGGTGGTGATCGTGTTCACCGGCATTGCGCTTGCCACCCAGGAGACCCAGTATCTGGTCGGCGAGCTGGTGCTGATCGCGCTCGCCCTTGCGGCATGGGCGGGCTCCAAGAAGTGGTCGCCGCGGCCTGCGCCGTCAGGCTCTGCGGAGGAGATCCCGGTATGAGCACCGACACCGATCCGCGCTACCAGAACATGACGTGGGAAGAGATCTCGGCTGCGGCACGAGCAGGCATTCCCGTGGTCATCCCCATCGGCGCCACCGAGCAGCACGGCCGCCACCTGCCGGTGTGCACCGACTGGGTGCTGCCGGAGCGGGTGTTGTGCGATGCGGCCCGCCTCCGCGACCTCGTCGTCGGGCCGTTCCTGCCCTTCGGCTATCGCAGTCGACCGGGCAGCGGCGGCGGGCAGCACTTTCCCGGCACGGTCTCGCTACGCGCGACCACGTTCATGAGCGTGCTCGAAGACGTCCTCAGCGAGCTCAAGCGGGGCGGATTCCGCAACATCGTGCTCTACAACTGGCACTACGAGAACAGCGGGTTCATCTACGAGCCGGCTTTCCTTGTGTCCGAACATAATCCGGAACTGAAGATCGTGATCGTCGAAGACGTCTTTCCCGAGTTCACCCGGGAACGAAAGAAGGCGATCTGGCCCGACGGCTTCCCCGGGCTGGCCCTCGAACACGCCGCGGTGATCGAGACGTCGCTGTGGATGTATCACCAGCCGTCGGCCGTGCGCACCCATCGGATGGCGCACGACGAACCCGAACGCGTGGTCAACCACGATGTCGTGCCGATCGACACCCGGATGTCGACGGCGAGCGGTTCGCTATCCTCGCCGATGGGCGCAAGCGCCGAGGTGGGCAAGCTGATCAACGAGTGGTTGGTGGAACGCGTGGTCGCCATCGTCGACGACGAGTTCTCGCAACGAGGCTCAACTCGGGACGGCCAACAGGTCTCTCGCGCGTAATGCCAGCCAGAACTCGGCGAGGGTGGCCGTGTCGGCGATCCGCCTTCCGGTGATCTCCTCGATTCGCTGGATGCGGTACACCACGGTCTGCCGATGGATGCCGAGTTCCCCTGCCGCCTGCAGCCAGGACCGTTCGCATCGTAGATAGGTGTCAAGAGTGGTGATCATATCGCTGGAATGCGTTGTGTCGTAGGCGATGAGCCGACCCAGCACCCGGTCGACGACGACGCGCGCCTCCTCCGGATCGCGCAGCACGGAGAACATGGTCGCGTCCGCGAACCGCGCAGTCTTGCTCGACGTGGTGACGGCGACGCGCACCGCCCACGTCGCCTCGCGGACCGCGTTGGGTGCGCGGGATGGGCGCGACAGCGGCTCGCTGATGCCCAGCGTTGCCTGGCCGCCCAGACGCTGGCTGAGCACGTCGAGCGCCCGGTCGGTGACAGGCATCAGCGCGTACAGCAGGGACGCACGGCGCAACAGCAGGTGTGGCACCGAACGCCTGCCGAGACCGAGGTGGAGTTGTCGCTCGCTCGCTGCAGAGACCCCGTCGACCGCCACCACGCAGCACGTCGCGGTGTTCAGGCCGCGCTCGCCGAGTTCTCTTTCGCCTTCGCGGTCGCTCATCCTGCCGTCGCACAACTGGCCCATCACCTCGGCGCCGATGCGCCGTTCGTGTTCCCGGCGCGCGTTCTGCTGTGCCAGCAACACCGCGACCGCAGAAGCCAGGTGCTGCAGGTGAACCATGTCCGTGCTTGGACCGCGAAACGCATAGGTGGCCAACACGGTCGGCTCCTCGTCGGGGACCTCGACGACGAGTGCGCGGTCGGAGCCCGCCGTCACATGAAGCACACCGGGGATCGCACCCCGCCTGCCCGAGATCTCGGACGTGATGACCCGGCGCAGGTCCACTGGAGCCGGCTCGGAGGCCTCAAGCGCGACCGCGCCGGTGGACGCGTCGAGCACCGCGATTCGGCAGGCCAGATCGCGCTCCAACTGAGCAAGCACGTTGGCGGGCCCAGAATTCGACACCGATTGGCGGATCACGTTGTAGACCCGTTCGGTCACCGCGACGCGGCCACTGCCCGCCGCGTCGGCGACAGCGCGACCGATCGTCGCGAAGCCCACCGAGTAGGGCACCACCATGATCGGGAAGCCGAGGCGGTCGGCCGCCGTCACCGCCCCCGTGGTCAGCTCGGGAGTGGCGGCGTCCATTCCGATCACCATGCCGCACATCCCGTTCTCGGCGACCCCGCGGATCAGAGTGGTTTGATCGTCCGCCGATTCCGGCAACGTCTGCCCGTTCTTCATCAGCAGCTCGCCGCCTGCCAGATAGGACCAGGGTTCCTCGAGGTCGGAGGTCTGCGCCCAGGTCACCGGCCTGTCCAGGCCCTCGGCGCCGCCCTTCAGCGTGAGCCGGAGATGCGGTGTGTCCAGCAGATCGCGCACCGTGGGTTGGGCCACAGTTCGAACCTAGATGATCGTACGAAGTTTTCGCAGAAGTTCAGACGATTGGCGTATTCCGTTCGGACGGTATCCGGAAGCACAGTTGCGGCGGATGAAACCTCCAGCGACGGGAGCCGACATGGCCGAATCGATCGACACGACCACAGTGCCAGGAGGAACTCCGGAGCGATTGCAGAAGGGCTTCAGTTTCCGCTCTGCACTGTCGCTGGCATTCGCCGACGTGTCGCCGATCGCCGCGGTCTACGCCATCTTCACGCTCGGCCTGTTCGCAGCGGGACCGAAGTTCTTCTGGGCGTTCCCGATCGTGCTCATCGGCCAGCTGATGGTGGCGGCCGTGTTCGGGGAGTTGGCGTCTCGGTGGCCCTACGCGGGCAGCGTCTACCAGTGGTCGCGGCACGTGCAGGGGACAACGTGGGGCTGGGTGGCCGCATGGGCGTACATGTGGGGACTGACGCTTGCGCTCGGCACGCTGTCCTACGCGGCGGGCGGTTTCCTGCTCAACATCTTCGGTGTCAGCGAACCCAACCGCCTGCAGATCGCCTCCATCGCGATCGCGATCATCCTCGCCGGGACCGCAGTGAACATGGTGGGCCGCAAAGTTCTCAAGATCATGGTCGCTATCAGCATCACCTGCGAGGTCATCGGCTCGCTCGGCCTCGGCATCGTGCTGCTGCTGTTCTACCGCGAGAACCCGTTCTCGGTGCTCTTCACCAGCGCGGGCATCCCCGATGCGGCATCCTGGGCATCGGGTCCGATGCTGCTGGCCATCGCATACGTCGGGTGGTCATTCCTCGGCTTCGAGGCGGCCGGGTCGGTGGCCGAAGAAGTGGAAGACCCGGAACGCAACGTGCCGAAGGCGATCATCTTTGCGCTGTTGCTCGTCGGGCTTGTGGTGATGTTCTCCGCTGCGGCGCTTATCCTTTCGATCCCCGACCTTCCAGGCGTGATCGCCGCGCAGTCGGGGGACGTCGTTGCCGACACCCTCGCCGTACATCTCGGCGCAGGCGTGACCAAACCGCTGCTGGCGATGTTCGTGATCGGTTTCGTGTCGAGCTTCCTGGCGGTTCAGGCCGCGGTGTCCCGGTGTATCTGGGGCGCGGCCCGCGATCGCAGCCTGCCCGGCTCGAAGGTGCTCGGCGGACTTGCCGGTTCGGAACGCCTGCCCGTCAATGCGATCGCGTTGACGGCGGTCGTGGCGATCGTGTTCGTCGTCATCGCGGGCACGCAGTTCTACAGCATCCTGGTCAACTTCAACATCATCGGCTTCTACATCGCGTTCGGCGTCCCCGTGATCGGGGCCGCGCTCGCGCGACTGACCGGCAAGTGGAAACCGGGCCCGTTCAACCTCGGCCGGTGGGGCGCACCGATCACCTACCTGGCGTCGCTGTGGATCATCTTCGAGACGATCAACGTCGCGTGGCCGCGCACTTCGCCCGACGTGCCCTGGTTCATCAGTTGGGCAAGTGTGCTCACCACCGTGGTGCTCGGATTGATCGGGATGGCGATCTACCTGTCGGTGCGCCGCAACATCCAGGCGCCGATCGCCGAACGCCTCGCCGGAAGCCCGCCGCCGAAGTGACCCGCGTCGCCGTCGTCACCGGATCGTCCTCCGGCATCGGCGCGGCCATCGCCGCTGCCCTCGAACAGGACGGCTATACCGTTGCGGGACTTGACCGCAACGACACCGCACCCTATGTCGCCGACGTCGCCGACCCGTCCGCCGTCGCCGGAGCCATCCACCGGGTGGTCGACGACCTCGGACCGATAGACGCGGTGGTCAGCGCGGCCGGCCACTATGAGTCCGCGCCCATCGCAGACATCACGGGAGAACAACTCCACCGCATGCTGCGCGTGCACCTCGGCGGTCTGCGCAATGTCACCCGCGCCGCTCTGCCGTCGATGATCGAGCGCCGTCGCGGATGCGTCGTCGCCATCACGTCGGAGCTGGCCGTCGGTGGCGGTGACTGCGAGGCGCACTACGCAGCCGCCAAGGGCGCCATCATCGGGCTGGTGCGCAGCCTCGCCGCAGAGGTTGCCGCGCATGGAGTCCGAGTCAATGCCGTCGCTCCAGGCCCGACAGACACTCCGCTGCTTGCGACCGATTCGCCGTGGCGTGCGCCGGAATACCTGGCGACGCTGCCCGCGCGCAGGCTCGCCAGGCCCGAGGAGATCGCAGAGGTGGTGCGTTACCTCGTGAGTGACGACGCCGGATTCTGCACCGGTGAAGTGCTGTCGCCGAACAGCGGAGCCGTGATCTGACATGGCACGACATTCCGATCGCATCGCATTGGTCAGCGGCGCCACCCAGGGGATCGGTGCGGCAATCGCTCAACGCCTGGCCGCCGAGGGCGCGACGGTCGGCGTCAACGGCCCCGTCCGTGACCATCGAATGGACGCGGTGGTCACCGCGACGGGCGGATTTCCCGCCGCGGCAGACGTTTCCGATCCCGCCGCCGTCGCGGCGATGGTCGCCGAGATCGAGCGCACCCACGGGGCGGTGGACATCCTGGTCTGCAACCACGCCTACATGACCATGGGGCCGTTCGTCGACCATCCCGAGGACGACTGGTGGCGAATCGTCGACACCAACTTGTCGGGCACCGTCTACCTGGTGCAGGCCGTGCTGGCAGGCATGCGCCGACGGGTTGGCGGCAACATCGTCGTCATCGCATCGGAATGGGGCGTCACCGGTTGGCCCAATGCGGGCGCGTACGCCGCATCCAAAGCCGGCTTGATCGCGCTCACGAAATCGCTCGGCCGCGAGCTGGCGCCCGAGAACATCACGGTCAACGCCATCGCGCCGGGCATCATCGACACCCCGCAGTTGCAGGTCGACGCCGAAGACGCGGGTCTCACGCTGACCGAGATGCACGAGGAGTACGCGCGCGGAATACCGCTTCGCCGGATTGGAAAACCCGATGACATTGCGGCGGCGGTCTCGTTGCTGGCCCGGGATGACGTGCGCGCCTTCGTCGGCCAGACCATGCAAATCAACGGAGGGACAACACGATGCCGGACATGACGCAACGATCCGAACCGGTGCAGCCGGTCGACGGGACCGTGGTGCCGCGCTACGCGGGCTTCTCCACGTTCGCGCGGCTGCCGCGGATCGGCGACGTCCCGACATACGACGTCGCCGTCGTCGGGATTCCGTTCGACACCGGTGTCAGCTATCGACCTGGTGCGCGGTTCGGACCGACTCATGTCCGGCAGTGCTCGCGGGTGCTGCGGCCATACCATCCGCAGATGGAGGTGATGCCGTTCGCCACCCAGCAGGTCGTCGACGCCGGCGATATCGCGTGCACGCCGTTCGACATCGCCAAGGCGATGATTCAGATCGAGGAGCAGGCGAGTGCACTGATCGCCGACGGCGCACGGCTCATCACGATCGGCGGAGACCACACGATCGCCTACCCGTTGCTGCGCGCGCACAACAAAATTCACGGGCCGGTGGCGCTGGTGCACTTCGACGCGCACCTCGACACGTGGGACACCTACTTCGACGCTCCACTGACCCACGGCACCCCGTTCCGGCGGGCCGCAGAGGAGGGCCTCTTCATATCCGGTTACAGTGCCCATGTCGGGATCCGCGGAGCGCTGTACTCGCCCGACGACCTCTCGTCGGATGCCGAACTCGGTTTCACCGTCGTGCACTGCCGCGAGTTCCAAACACGTACCGTCGCAGACGTGGTCGGGCAATTGAGAGACAAGATCGGTGACCATCCGCTGTACGTGTCGATCGACATCGACGTGCTCGACCCGGCGCACGCCCCTGGCACGGGAACTCCGGAGATCGGCGGTCTCACCAGTCGCGAACTGCTCGAGTTGGTGCGCGGGTTCGACGGGCTCAACCTCGTCGGGGCGGACATCGTCGAAGTTGCGCCTGCATATGACCATGCCGAGTTGACCGGGATCGCGGCCGCTTTCCTGGCGTACGAATTTCTTGCGTTGCTCGGCCGCGCGCGCAGCCGCGCATGAGCGTGCCACCGGTTCCGTGGCCGAACGATGCGCGATGCGCGGCGTCGTTCTCGTTCGACGTGGACGCGGAGTCGGCGATGCTCGGCGTGGATCCCTCACACGCCGACCGCATGTCGGCGATCAGCCACCAGGCCTATGGACCGCTGACGGGGGTGCCCCGGCTGCTGAAAATCCTTGCCAGGCACAATCTCACGTCGACGTTCTTCGTTCCCGGCTACACGGCCGTGCGCTATCCCGACGTGGTTCGCTCGATCGTCGCAGGCGGCCACGAGATCGCCCACCACGGATACCTGCACGAACCGATGCGCGGTAAGACCGAGCAGCAGGAAGCCGACATCCTCGACCGTGGGTTGGCGGCGCTCGAGTCGGTGACCGGATTGCGTCCGGTCGGCTATCGGGCGCCGATGTGGGAGCTGAACTGGCATTCGCCGAAACTGCTGCGCGCCAGGGGATTCCTCTACGACAGCAGCCTGATGGACACCGACCACCCCTACGAGCTCGACGTCGACGAGGGCGGTCCACTGGTGGAGATCCCGATCCAATGGGCGCTCGACGACTGGGAGCAGTATTGCTATGTGCCCGAGTTCAGCGGCAGCGGGCTGATCGAAAGCCCCGCCAAGGCAACCGAGATGTGGCGACTGGAGTTCGACGCCATGCGCGCCGAGGGTGGGGCCTATGTGCTGACCAACCACCCATTCCTGTCCGGGCGGCCGTCGCGGGCACAGGCGCTCGACTCACTGATCGAATACGTCTGCTCGCACGACGACGTGTGGGTCACCAGTCTGGAAGCCATCGCAAATCACGTACGCGGCCTCGGCCTGCCGCCGAGGTCCGTCGAGCGGCCGAACCCGACGGACTTCTAACCCAGGTCGACCCGGATCGCACGGTCGCGATCGCCGAGCACAATCCCGCTGTCATCGCGCAGGCCGACTGGGTCGTCGATCTTGGGCCGGGCGGCGGCACGGACGTCGGTGGCGTTGTCGCCAGTGTCCGGCCCGTCGCCATTGCCCATGCGGCGGTTAGCAGAACCGGTGCGGATATACCGCCGCTGCCTCACCGATGTTAGTAGCCAAGCGTCAGGCAGCGCGTCCAGTAGATACGTAGAAGTACCGATGATTGAGCGCGTGGCGAACTGCAGAATCGAAGTCAGCTGTTGATCCAGGAAACAAGGGGACGAACGCTCTTTTCCAGCAGTGCATTTCACTGTCTATTCGGACGCTATTGAGAAATGAGGTAACCCACGTGGAAACTTCCTACCGGTCTGCAACGATACTGGACGAATCGGCCTACGGGCCCTTCGTCGGAGCCGAGGGCGACGTGGCGGGCGTGGTGTCTTGGCTTCGCACCGAGGGCAATGACGGCTGCGTGCTCAAAGCTGGCATGTGGCAGTGCGAAAAGTCAAGCTTCCCCTACTTATTCGGACTCGATGAGACATTCGTGATGATCGAGGGCATATTGCGGGTGGAACTCGAGGATGGCCGATCGTGGGACCTAGGACCCAACGAAACGGCGTCGTTCAAAAAGGGTACTCGTTCCACTTGGACGGTCATTGAGCCGGTTCTGCACTTCTTCATCCAAACCGATGCGCGTGACGCTTAGTCCCCACGACCCGCGGACACCACAGTCGCACAGAGTGTTTCCGTATGCGTATCCGCCAGCTGATGACTTCGCCGCGCAGGCCAACGCGACCGCCGAGCTGT
>CADEGF010000040.1 GCA_902826815.1 uncultured Mycobacteriaceae bacterium | reverse complement strand
TGTCGACAAGCCGTTCGACGCCAGCCGCGACTAAGCGGCTCGCGAGCCAAGAGACATTACAAACGAGCCGCACCGGCCCCTCTGTGACACAGCAGATTCGCCCGTCGGCTAAATATGCAGCGTGGCGGGTGATACGTCCAGTTGAACTCGCCGAGACTCATGATTGAGCGTTAACGACAAATAAACAGCGCTAGAACCCGTACTTATCAGCGCGCAACCTTACTAAATATCGCGATGTGTGCCGACAAGGGCGCTTCCGTCTGGCTGGAGATCTCGGCGACGTGCCACTCTCACCGGAGAATGGGAAGTCGGACTCGCAGCGGAGATGCCCGCGTGTGACCCCCGGTTCGCCCGGCGGTGGATCCTCGCCGCAATCAGGTAATCGACACACAAGGATTCGGGCGAACATTCAAAATTGCGACGATCCGTAGCTAAGCTCTTTGCTCGGGACGCTGGGGGATTTCGCATGTCTTTGCGCTCCACACATTTCCCTGGGCGGGAACAGACTATCTTTGCGGTATTTTGTGAGAACTACGTCAGTTCGGAGCGCGGATGAGTGACGTGAAGACGTTTTCCTGCACCGCAGACGGCTGTCCCAAATCGGTTTCCTACGATCCCGGCGACAGCCGCCACAGAGTGATAGGTGCCGCCTTGAGACGCGTAGCCTTGCCAAAAGAGCCTCTCGTCGTGTACTTGACGTGTCCCTTGGGACACACTCGTAGGTACGAAATCAGCTATGGCTGAGGACGATCCGCCGTCTGTTGTCGATGAACGATTCTGGCTGTCCTGGGGCGCGGAGATCATTCGAACAACGATGTCACGCCTCGATGATGGCGCGAACAAAATTGCATCCGCTATGGCCTGGTTCTGGGGTGCGTACACAGCCGTCGTGACAGCGGGTTCGCTTATCAAGGAGCCACACCTGGACCTGCTCCAACGCGTTCTGATCTCGCTGCCTGCGGTGTTGTTGTTCGGCGCCTACGGATTCGCGACGTGGGCCGCGATGCCAATGACCGTGTCGTTCGATCCACGACAGCCATGGGAGATCAAAGGCTCCTACGATCAGACGACGACGCGTCGCCTGTGGCGTCTCGGGGCAAGCATGACGTTGGCATTACTTGCAGCCGTGGCTGTCTCGGTGGCGGTCTTTGTTCAGCTGTCAAAAACGCCAGAGCCCGCCGAGGGCCTTGTGATCACCTACGAAACGGACCGCAGGTCATTGCTTGTCGGGGGCGTTGCTCCCGGCAATGCCGAGATCACGGTTGAAGCTTCGTCGGCGGGTAACACCCAGCGTGCCGTCGGCCGATCAGGCAAGGACGGCACCTTCCAGATTCCAATCGCGCTGGCGCCCAACGGTGTTTTCACTGTGTCGGTGAAATGGGAGTCTTCCGACCACTACACGACCACGATAACCAAAGCGGTTACGACGTGACGGCACCGATCGAATCCTTCGACACGCCAATGCATGTAGAGATGTTTTGGCCGATTGTCCTGCAGGGCGATGCCCTCGCTTCGTATAACTGGCTAAGTGGCGTCGTGTCCCTCGATGTCGACGCCTCGGTCTGGTCTGATCAAGACCAGCAGAATCCGGAGTTCATTGAGGGGTATCGCGCGTACATCCATGAGATGTTTCATGCAGTTCAACTGTTTACGCTTAGCTTCCCCTACACGTGGGCTCAAAAGCTCTTCGAATACATTCAGCCGGCAGTCGCCCGACATACCGGACCTGTTCCAAACGACTTCATGTCCGTCCAGCGGATCATCCAACAGGGCAGCGCCTGCCTGACGGAATCGGAAACGGCGCTCGTCGACTTCCACCAAAAGCTTTGGGCCAAAGCAGGTCCCAACGGCATTACTGCCAAGTCGGTTCTTGAGGGCCACGCGTTTTTCGTCGAGCGAAAGTACCTTTATGACCTCGCCGAACCCCACGAATGGTTTCAACAGATCGGGGCGGCGCCGACGCTGAGTTACCGCTGCGCATTCGACTACCTGGTCTATGTGGTCGGCGCTCAAGTAGCCTTCGATTGGTTTCCCCTGATATGCGCGATGGCGCTGTCCACATCGGATCCTGGAACGGCTTTCGAGCGCCTTGCGCCCATACTTGCGGCTACCGACGACACAATCGTCGCTGAGAGGTCGACGCGCAGCGCCCGTTCGATCATGGCGGTGTGCGCGCAGGCCACGGTGGATCTCGGTGTCATGACAGCAGTCGAGGGCTGGAACGCCCTCGGCGAGGGTCATCGAATACTGCACGACAGCGCCGTACGGCTTCATCGGGAAGCGCCGTGGGAGGAGATTGTCGATTTCTACGCTTTCCCCGAAGATTATCTGCACGAAGCGATCTCACACGTGCGTGCTCCGATCATTCTGCGCCCACAGCCACCTCACCACTTAGCGGTGACGTTTCCCGCCGGGATGAATAGAGCCGAGGGCCTCGCCTTGTTCGGCGTTGGCGCGGCCGGCAACCAGTTATGTCGTAGTGCCGCGGTCGAAGCCGATGATGAGGAAGCGGACGTGGTGGCTCGACTGCAGTGGCTGGCGCAGGATCACCGTCCCATCGAAATCCAGCTGAGCGATGAGATGTTGAAAAGCGAACGGCCGGACGCGATGATTCAATGGTTTGCGGATTTGCCCGCTGACGCCAAAATGGTGATGTGGGGGCGATGTTACTTCGGTCTACCTGCAGGGATGACCAAGGAGCAAGACGAACCGTTGCTCACCGTGCCTTCGGCGCGCGCAGTTGTTCGCCGGCTGGTCGAAAGCCAGCCTGACTTCGCCATCTACTTGCATCCCGACCTTGCTTTTTCGGACTGGTTTGGCAGCATCGTCGAGACAGCCGACGCTGAACAACCGGATCCAACGACCCATGAGAAGCTGTTGACCGCAGCGCGAAGCGCCGCCTACACGATTGCCGTGACCGGTTTTCGATCACGCCAGAACACCGGCTTGATCGCTGAAAGGTTGACAGAGCGATTCACCCGATCCCCGTCGTGATCGACGCGCGGACCGCCCAACATTCTCGCGGTCGCGGACCTTCGCCATTTCTGCGCGACACTGCTGTTCACGATGGGCGTACAGCCGGCGACAGTCCAACGTATTCTGCGGCACACAGTTCATTCACTGTGACGACCGGAAGGTACGTGGAAGTGATCGAGGCCGTCCAGCGTGATGCGCTGGACTCGATCGCCAGCCTGTTCGACGCGCACAGTGACGCCTGTCTATGAGTGCGGCGTCGTCATTCGAACGACAGTTGTCGTTCAAAACTGTCGTCAGGCGGGGCCGACCGCGTCCTTTCGAACGAGGTCAAGCTGCAAAACGCTCCGGTGGCAGGTGCAGGATTCGAACCTGCGTAGGCGTAAGCCGACGGATTTACAGTCCGCTCCCATTGGCCGCTCGGGCAACCTGCCTTAGTGCGCCTAGCAGGGTACAACGTGGACCGGCCGCGGACGAAAACGGCCAAGGCGGCCCCCGCACCGAGATCGACGTTCTGCAGACGTCTACTCGCACTTTCCCTGCGAAATGTCGGTTTGGGCGTCGTGGGATAGTACATACGAGCCCAACGAGAGGAGAGCGGATCCCATGGCGGATTCAAGCTTCGACGTCGTCAGCAAGGTCGATCGCCAGGAGGTCGACAACGCCCTGAACCAGGCCGCCAAGGAGCTGTCCACCCGCTTCGACTTCCGCGGCACCGACACCCGGATCGAGTGGCAGGGCGAGGAGGCCATCACCATCACCTCCTCCACTGAGGAACGGCTCAAGGCCGCCGTCGACGTGTTCAAGGAAAAGCTCATCCGTCGCGACATCTCGATGAAGGCGTTCGACGCGGGCGAGCCGCAGGCCTCCGGCAAGACCTATAAGGTCACCGGCGGCATCAAGCAGGGCATCGACAGCGACAACGCCAAAAAGATCACCAAGCTGATCCGCGACGACGGGCCCAAAGGCGTCAAGGCCCAGATCCAGGGCGACGAGATTCGCGTCAGCTCCAAGAAGCGCGACGACCTTCAGGCCGTGATCGCGCTGCTGAAGAAGGCCGACCTCGAGGTCGCGCTGCAGTTCGTCAACTATCGCTGAGTCAGCTGATCGGTGATGTCGATCCCCGCGCTGTCCTCGCGGTGATCGTTGGTGTTGCGACATTCGCCTGACAGCCGGATCGTCCCGCGTTCCCTGTTGGACGAGTTGCCGCCGCTGATCGCGGCGCGCACCTCGTTGGTGTGCAGGAGGGTGCCGAAAGACTGGTCCCCATTCGCGGGACCGTCCATCCAGCCGTGCGACACCATCATCTTCGCGATCTGCTTGATATAGCGGCCCTCGTCAACGTCTCGGGGCAGCAGGAACGAGAGCCGCACCTCGCCGTAATACAGCGCTTCGTCCTGACCGCCGCACGCCACCCATCCGAAGCCGCCGCTGGGATCCTGCAACTGGTTCAGCACGACGAATTCCTTGGCGGGGTCGATCACCTGCTGCATCGAGGCAGGGTCTGGCAACGGGACGATCGGCGGCTTCGACGAGTCCTCCTTCGGCATCTTGGGTGCCATCGGAAAGCAGCCCGCCACCACGGCAACGATGAATACCACCGCGCACGCAAGCCGCGCCGAGCGAAATCCGGTCGCGCTCACTGGTTCAGCAACTGGTCGGTGACATTGACGCTGGCACTGCCGCGATGATCGGCCATATTGCGGCACTCGCCGAACACGTGCACATAGCCGTTTTCGCGCTTGACAGGGTTCTGGGCGATGACCGCGAACACGGTGTCAGTGTGGATGACGGTGCCGAATGGGTTCTTGCCCGGCGGCGGGCCGTCGTACCAGCCGTTGCCGTTCTGCACCATCGTCTGGGCGATCTGTCGGAAGTAGGTCTGCGGTTCGATGCCGTCGGGAATGCGGAAGCCCATCTCCAGCCTGCCGCGGTATGGCGGCTCGCCCTGGTCGTTACAGGCCTCGAAGTCGAAGCCACCGCTGACCTGCTGTAGCGCGGCGACCGCCACGATCGCCTTGGCCGGACCGACCACCTCTTTCATCGTGTCGTCGTCGGCCTGTGTCGTCACCGGGGCAGGCGGCGGTGGTGTCGACGAGCTCTCCTCGTGCGGAAACAACGAGCATCCTCCCAATACTGAGGCGAGCCCGAGGGTCGCCACAACGAACTGAAACCGCTTAGAAGGCATGGTCTTTGGTAATCGTGTCCCCTGGTCGATCGCCTTCGGAGTCGATGTAGGCGGGCGACCCCGGTACGTCGAAGCCTACGGGTGGCAGGTCGAGCTTTCCGCCGAACGGCAGGTCGATCTCGGTCGGCAGGTCGACATGCGGCTGACGGCGGCCATCGGCCAGCAGCCCTTCGCCTGCCAGTTCACTGCTTTCGCCGGTAGCGATGCGCGTCATCGCACGCAGGGACTCGCTGCCCATGTCGTAGTAGTGGGAATGGTCGTTCGTGTCCAGGCCGTCGCGCCCGACCACCTCCGCGTCGAAGCGGACCGAACCGAACCGGTCGCCCGCGGGGTCCAGTCCGAGGCCCGCATTGGGCCCGAGCGGATAGCCCAGTTCCCGGTTCAGATAGTCCGGCAGGTAGTCCCCCGACGTGCCGATGTAGCTGACCGGGTCCGTCGACGCGGAACCGACGTAGAGCTGCCCGCCATTGAGGTGGAAGTCGGCGGCGCTTCTGGCCAAATCGGTTCCCGGACAACCTAACAGGACCGCATCGTTGGCGCGCATGCCCGATCCTGCGAAGGCGTCGGCCACCGTCGTCGACCCGTAGGAGTGCCCGATCACCGTCACATGCTGCATTGGATCACGGTGGGTTACCCCGAGCCCGTTGACGTCGGCGGCCAGCAGATCGCCGCCCGCGCGCGCCAGATCGGGATTCCCGATACGCGTATCGGCGAAGCTGTCCGGGGCGTCGTAGCCCATCCAGGAGATCACCGCGTGACCGCTGCCGGGGTCGGCGGCGTGGGTCTGGTCCCACAGGTTCATGGCGTCGTTGTGGCCGTCGCTGAGCCAGCCGCCCTTCACGCTGCTGCTGGTGCCGGGGACGATCACCGACGTGTTGTCGGCATAGTCCGGGTTGCCGATCGCGATCGCGGCGCGGCCCTGGCCGTTGTCGGCGAGCGGTTCGTACTTCCACAACATGACCGGTCGAGGGTTGTCTGGATCTGGGCCGCGCTGATGGTTAAGCCCCTCCTGAACCTTGAGCGCATTGTTGTACCGCGTGACGTCGGCCGCCGACAGCCCGTAGAAGCTCGGGTTCGCCAGCACCTGTTCTTTCGAGACGCCGTGCTGCGTCGCGGTGTCGGTGACGCGGTTCAGGTCGTCGGTGAGCACCTGTTGGTTGATGGTGTCGCGGGCCGCTGCGGGGATTCCGTTGAGATTGCCTACCTCTGCGGGATGTTCGTCGATGAGGCGCTCGCGATCCTTCTGGCTCAACGACTTCCACCACTGGTCGACATCCTCGGCGCTGGCGCCGGCCGGTGGGAGCGGAATCGGGCGCGCCTCCGGCGGCACGTCGACGACATCGTCGGCTTTGTCCATCCCCGCGGCCAGCTGCTGGTCGACGGTATCTGCCTGCGCCAGAACTTGTTTCAGTGCATCCTGCAGCACCTTCGCGTTGTTCCAGTCGTTCTGCTTGGCCATGGCCGGCACCGCAGGCCGCACGGTGCCTGAGCCCGGGTCGACCACCATGCCGCAGTCCTTGGCCATATTCAGCACCTGCTGGAGGTTGTCCTTGACGACCTGCACGTTGACCGCAGCCGCGCCGGCCGAGCGCGCAGCCGCCGACGCCGCTTCGGCGTCCCTCATCAACGCCTGCCTGCTCTTCTCGATCGCTTGTTTGGCTTCCTCGGAACCGGGACCGGTCCAGTCGGGAAGCTTCGGCAGGCTGTTCGCGGTGTCGCGGGAGATCTGCGCGCGGGTACGCGCGCCATCCCCCACCGCGCGCACTGCGCCGGGATCCCACCGCTGGACGTCCTCGATCGTCAACGACATGGCGCCTACAGGTTCGTGGGGTCCAGCGACTCAAGCTTGTCGCGGTTGTTCTCCTCGGTCCTGGCGTAGGCCGCCGCGGCGCTCGACAGCGCGTCGGCTTGAGAGGTCAGCACGCGATGCAGTTCGGCCGTGGTGGACGCCCAGCGCTGCGTCTTGGCGTCGATCGATTTCGCGGACCGGCCGACGAGGCCGGACTGCGCGTCGCCTGCCGCCGTCGTCGACGATCGGTGTCCGTCCCGAAGTGCGTCGGCGTCGTCGCGGAGGCGCCCGGCGAGGTGCGCCAGGTCCTGCGGATCGGCCTTGATCGGTTGAGGCACGGGGAGCCTTTCTGCCAACTGGCAATCGACGTTACCAGCGGTGAAGAGGCTCATCTGCACCGATTTGCGCGCATCAGCTAACTTCGCAGACCGTCCGACGCAGTTTCTCAACTGCCAGTGAAACGGCATGCGTCGGCAATACGCTGATGCCATGGCACCTGCTCAACGCGAACCCAAAGTCGTCGTCCTCGGTGGAGGCTCGTGGGGCACCACCGTGGCCTCCATCTGCGCACGGCGCGGGCCGACGCTGCAGTGGGTGCGCTCGGAGGAAACCGCAGACGACATCAACGAAAAGCACCGCAACACCAAGTACCTCGGCGACGAGGTCGCGCTGTCCCCGACGCTGCAGGCCACCACCGACTTCTCCGAGGCGGCTGACTGCGCCGACGTCATCGTGATGGGCGTGCCCTCGCACGGGTTCCGCGGGGTGCTGGAGCAGCTGGCCAAGGAGCTGCGGCCGTGGGTGCCGGTGGTATCCCTGGTGAAGGGGCTCGAGCAGGGCACGAACTATCGAATGAGCCAGATTGTCGACGAGGTGCTACCCGGCCATCCGGCAGGCATCCTGGCCGGGCCGAACATCGCCCGCGAGGTTGCCGAGGGGTACGCGGCCGCAGCTACGCTCGCGATGCCGGACCAGCACCTGGCGGCCAACCTGGCGAACCTGTTCCGCACCAAGCGCTTTCGTACCTACACCACCGACGATGTCGTCGGCGTCGAGATGGCGGGCGCGTTGAAGAACGTCTATGCCATCGCCGTCGGGATGGGCTACTCGCTGGGAATCGGCGAGAACACCCGTGCGTTGGTGATCGCCCGCGCACTGCGCGAGATGTCGCGGCTCGGCGAGGTGATGGGCGGACACCGCGACACGTTCGCCGGTCTAGCGGGCATGGGCGACCTGATCGTGACGTGCACCAGCCAGCGCAGCCGCAACCGCCATGTCGGCGAGCAGCTCGGCTCGGGCAAGAAAATCGAGGAGATCATCGAGTCGATGAACCAGGTCGCCGAGGGCGTGAAGGCGGCGAGCGTGATCATGGAGTTCGCCAACGAGTACGGAATTTCGATGCCGATCGCGCGCGAGGTCGACGGCGTCCTCAACCACGGCTCAACCGTCGAGGACGCCTACCGCGGGCTGGCTGCCGAGAAGCCGGGCCACGAGGTGCACGGCTCGGGCTTCTGAGTTAGTTGAAGTAGGGGTTCGTACCCTCGGGCCGATCGATGAGCGGATTGATCTCGCCCACAAGCCAAGTGGCGCCAGGGGTGATGACGAAGCCCGCCTGATTCTTGCTGTCGACGCATGACGTGACGGTGCCGTCGGTGCCGCAGCTCAATGTCTGATAGCTGACCCGCGAGCCGGCCGGAAGCGGCTTGATCTCGCCGGCCACGGCGAACGGGTTTCCGCCCGCGTTGGCGAACCCGGTTGGCTGGGCGATTCTCCCGCTGACCAGATTCGCCCCCTCGGGTGCGCCGGGAAGTACGCCGAAGCAGCCGTATCCGCCGTTGCGCTGAATCATGCACGTCAACCCGTCGGGTGTGGTGAACGCGTACGCCTGGTCGCCGAGCACCGAGTAGTCCGACGGCTTCGCCAGTGCCCATGCATTCACGTTGGGTGGCGGAGGAGGTGGTGGGGGCTCGTTCGGATCCGCGGCCGCGATGCCGGGTGCGCCGACGACGGCGGCTGCCACAGCGCCCGACAAGATCGTTGTTCTCACCATCGGCCCAGCTTAGATGGTTTGCGATTTCGGCGCGCGCAGTCACCATGAGCGTGACTAACCGCGCCGAAGTCGTCAGTACTGCCCCGGCCCCCGGCCCGCCATCTCCTCGAGGCGGCGGATCCGCTCCTCGATCGGCGGGTGTGTGGAGAACAGCTTGCCCATCTTCTCGCCCGCGCGAAACGGGCTGGCGATCATCAGGTGCGCCTGGTCGGCGAGTTGTGGCTCGGGCGGCAGCGGCGCCTGCTGCACGCCGCCGCTGATCTTGCGCAGCGCCGACGCGAGCGAGAGCGGGTCACCCGTCAGCTCGGCGCCGGACTGGTCGGCCTGGTACTCGCGCGACCGCGAAACCGCCATCCGGATGACCGTCGCCGCGATGGGTCCGAGCAGCGAAACCAGCAGAATGGCAAAGGGATTCGTGCCGCCTTCGCGGTTACCGCCGAACATGCTCGCGAAGAACGCCAGGTTCGCGAGCGCGGTGATGACCGAGGCCATCGCGCCCGCCACACACGAGATGAGGATGTCGCGGTTGTAGACGTGGGACAGCTCGTGGCCGAGAACCGCCCGCAGTTCCCGCTCGTCGAGGATCTGCAGGATGCCGGTCGTGCAGCACACCGCGGCGTTGCGCGGGTTACGGCCCGTGGCGAACGCGTTCGGGTTGGCGGTGTCGCTGATGTACAGCCGCGGCATCGGCTGATGGGCGGTGGTGGCCAGCTCGCGGACCACCTTGTACATGAACGGCGCCTGCACTTCGGTCACCGGCTGCGCGTGCATCGCCCGCAACGCCAGCTTGTCGCTGTTGAAGTAGACGTAGATGTTCATGCCGATCGCGAACAACACCGCCAAGAACATAATGTTCCTGCCGAACATTGCACCGACGGCGACGATCAGCCCCGAGAACAACGCCAGCAGGAAGAAAGTCTTGGCGGTGTTGGCACCCGAATGCCAGCTCATCAGCGTCCTCCTACGTCTTCGCTAGCTCAACGCCGATCATCCGTCGCGGGTTCCTCAGCCGTGCCGGTTGACCGTGTAGTCCACCAGCGACGCCAGTGCCTGCCTGCCCGGCCCGTTGGGCAGATGCGCCAGCTCGTCACGGGCCTCCTTGGCGTACCGCGCGACAGTCTCCTTGGCCTGCGTCATGCCCGGTGACCTGCGCAGCAGGCTCAGCGCCTCGGCCAGCTCGTCGTCGTCTTCGACGGGGCCGACGAGCAGTTCGCGCAGCCGGTCGGCATCTGCGTCTGTTTCGCGCAGCGCGTAGAGCACCGGAAGGGTGTGCACGCCCTCGCGAAGGTCGGTGCCGGGCACTTTGCCCGACTCGTCGGGGTCGCTGTCGATGTCGATGATGTCGTCGGAGATCTGGAACACCGTGCCGACGATTCCGCCGAGCCTGCTCAGCCGTTCGATCTGCTCCTCGTCGGCGCCGGAGAAGGTGCCGCCGAACCGGCCGGACGCCGCGATCAGGCACGCCGTCTTCTCGTAGACCACCTTCAGGTAGTGCTCGACGGAGTCGACGTGGTCGGCGGCACCGCGGGTCTCGCGCATCTGGCCGGTGACCAGCTGGGCGAACGTTTCGGCGATGACGCGCACGGCGTCGGGGCCGAGTCGGGAGACCAGCCGCGAGGCCGTCGCGAACAGGTAATCGCCCGCCAGGATCGCGATGTTGTTGCTCCACCTGGCGTTCGCGCTGGGAGCGCCGCGGCGCACCTGCGCCTCGTCCATCACGTCGTCGTGGTACAGCGTGGCGAGGTGCACGAGCTCGATGACGGCGCCAGCGACGGTGACCTGCCAGTTGTCTGGGTCGGGGCCCAGCTGCGCGGACAGCACGGTGAACAGCGGACGGAAGCGCTTGCCGCCTGCCTGGAACAGGTGCTGCACCGCCTCGGCCATCAACTCGTCGGCTTTGCCCAGCTCAGTGGACATCAGGTCCTCGATGCGGGCCACGCCTTCGCGGACATTCTGGGCAAAAGCGGGGTCTCCGAAGTCCACGCCTGCCACCACGCTCGCCGGGGTCCTCACCCTGCCAACATACTGGGGATATGAACACCAGGGCTGACGTGGTCGTGGTCGGCGCGGGGCCGGCAGGCTCGGCCGCCGCCGCGTGGGCTGCCCGCAGCGGCCGCGACGTGCTGGTGATCGACTCCGCCCAGTTCCCGCGGGACAAGGCGTGCGGGGACGGGCTCACTCCCCGGGCCATCGCCGAGATGCAACTGCTCGGCCTCGGCGGGTGGCTCGACGGCCGCGTCGCGCACCACGGCCTGCGGATGTCGGGCTTCGGTTCGGAAGTGGAGATTCGCTGGCCCGGCCCGTCTTTTCCGAAGACCAGCAGCGCCGTGCCGCGCACCGAACTCGACGACCGCATTCGCATGGTGGCCGTCGATGACGGCGCGAAGATGATGCTGGGCGCCAAGGCCGTTGACGTGCGCCATGATTCGATGGGACGCGTTTCGTCGGTGCTGGTGGATTCCGGCGCCGAGATCGGCTGCGAACATCTGATCGTCGCCGACGGCGCGCGGTCGACGCTTGGTCGCGCGCTCGGTCGTCAGTGGCACAAGGAAACGGTGTACGCCACTGCCGTTCGCGGGTACATCGCGACGCCGCGGGCCAGCGAGCCGTGGATCACGTCGCATCTGGAACTGCGGTCACCCGAGGGCGAGATACTGCCGGGCTACGGCTGGATCTTCCCGCTCGGCAACGGCGAAGTGAACATCGGCGTCGGGGCGCTGGCGACGTCCAAACGGCCCGCGGACGCCGCGCTGCGGCCGTTGATGTCGTATTACACGTCACTGCGGCGTAAGGAATGGGGCTTCGAAGGCGAGCCGCGGCTCGGGCTGTCGGCGCTGCTGCCGATGGGCGGCGCGGTGTCCGGTGTCGCCGGACCGAACTGGATGCTGATCGGCGACGCCGCGGCCTGCGTGAACCCGCTCAACGGCGAGGGCATCGACTACGGGCTGGAGACCGGCAGGCTGGCGGCGGAGATGCTCGATACGGGCGATCTGACGTCGGCGTGGCCGACGGTGCTGCAGCAGCACTACGCACAGGGGTTCTCGGTCGCGCGCAGGCTCGCGCTGCTGCTGACATTCCCGCGCTTCCTGCCCGCGACGGGTCCGATCGCGATGCGGTCGACGTTCCTGATGAACATCGCGGTACGGGTGATGGCCAACCTCGTCACCGACGAGGACGCGGACTGGATCGCGCGGGTGTGGCGGCGCGCGGGCGCGGGCTCGCGGCGCCTGGACCAACGGCCGCCGTTCAGCTGATTTGCACCGCGAGCGTGCACGTTTGCACAATATTTCGCGGCGTGTCGTGTGCCGACACGCACGCTCGCGGTGCGGGGTGAGCCGCAAGAAAGTTGGGCGAGGGATGAGTTAGGCGAGCGAGTTCGCGAAGCCGTTGACGTCGCGGATCGTGGCGGCGAACACCTCGGGCATATAACCGCCGAGCAGCAGGTCGCAGCCGTGGCCGGTGCCCGCGACGATCCGGCCGACCGCGGGCACCCCCGCGCGGACGAGCCTGCGGTAGTAGAGCAGTCCCTCGTCGCGCAGGGGGTCGATCTCGTTGACCGAAATGACATGCGGCGGAAGGCCGCTCAGCTCCTCGTCGGTCGCCCAGCCCGCATAGCAGGTCGCGTCCCGTGAGTTCTCGCCGGTCGGGTCGTACACCGCGCCTGCGAGTCCCATGATTTCGCGGCTGAGGAAGTAGCCGTCGCACTCCTTCAGTGACGGCAGCTCGTCGGGCTGCTCATACCAGCGGCCGGACAGAAACGGGCACTGCGCGTAGGCGCCCGCGATCTCGTTCAGCCAGCCCTCCCGCTTGGCCTTGTGCAGGGTGGTCAGCGTCAGGTTGCCACCGCCGGACTCACCGCAGGTGATCAGGTGGCTGATGCCGAGATCCGCGCGGTTCGCATACGCCCATCGGATGGCGGACGCGCAGTCGTTGAGCCCCGCTGGATACGGGTGCGGCCCGAGCCGACCACCCGCGTTGCGGAATTCCACACCGATCACCACAAGACCTGTCGCAGCGAGGTTTTCGCGCGCCCTGGTGTAGCTCAAATCGGTGACGCTGTTGATGGCCATTCCGCCGCCGTGGAGGTGCACGACGCCGGGTAGCTCGCCCCCGACCGGATTCGGGTGAGTGATGTACAACGCGATGTCGTTGCCGTCGAAGCCCGCGATCGTCGTCGTCATGGTGACGACGCCCCTTGGGCTGGGAATGTTCTGCGCCAGCGCTTCGAGCACGGCACCCATCCGCTGCTCGGTCGCGGCGACCGCGGCCAGCCGCTCGTTCATGGGCGCATCGGGAGTCACGCGAGGCGAAGGCATTTTGCCGTCCAGCCCGAACGGCGCGAGCGCCTTGACCATCCGGGGGTCGGCCCGCGGATCCGTACCGATGGTGCAGTTGGGGTCCGCGAGACGACCGTACATTCCGCGACCCTAGCCCGGCGGCTTCACCGCAGCGTGCAGCGCGACGATCCCGCCGCTGAGATTGCGCCAGCGCACCGTCGACCAGCCCGCATCGGAGATCTGGTGTGCGAGCTGCGCCTGATCGGGCCATGCCCGGATCGACTCGGCCAGATAGACATAGGCGTCCGGGTTCGACGACACCTTCCTCGCGAGCCGCGGCAACGCCTGCATCAGGTACTCCTTGTACGTGGTGGCGAACAGCCTGTTGGTCGGTGTGGAGAACTCGCACACCACCAGCCGCCCGCCCGGCCGCGTCACCCGAGCCATCTCGCGCAGCCCTTCGGCATGGTCGACGACGTTGCGCAGCCCGAAGCTGATCGTCACGGCGTCGAACACGCCGTCGGCGAACGGCAACCGCGTCGCGTCGCCCGCCACCTTCGGCACGTCTCGTCCACCGCCCGCGGCGAGCATGCCGACCGAGAAGTCCGCGGCCACACACCACGCACCTGAGCGCGCCAGCTCCACCGTCGACACCGATGTGCCCGCCGCCAGGTCCAGCACCTTGTCGCCGGACCCGATCCGCAGCGCCGACCGGGTGGCGCGGCGCCAGAACCGGTCCTGGCCCAGCGACAACACCGTGTTCGTCAGGTCATAGCGCCGTGCGACCGCGTCGAACATCGACGCCACTTCGCGCGGGTCTTTGTCCAGCGACGCCCTGTTCACGTCCGTGACGCTACCTGTGAACTTTCCAGGACCGGGAATGCCCAGCGCCATCGTGGGCATTCTTCAGGCGTGACTGAAAAAGTTTGGTTCATCACCGGGACATCACGTGGGTTCGGCAGGGAGTGGGCGATCGCGGCCCTCGAACGCGGCGACAAGGTCGCAGGCACCGCCCGCGACACCGGCACTCTTGCCGACCTCGTCGAGAAGTACGGCGACGCACTGCTGCCGATCCAGCTGGACGTCACCGACCGCGACGCGGACTTCGCCGCCGTCAAACAGGCCCATGACCATTTCGGCCGGCTCGACATCGTCGTCAACAACGCCGGCTTCGGGCACTTCGGCTTCATCGAGGAGGTGTCCGAACAGGAGGCGCGCGCCCAGATCGAGACGAACCTGTTCGGGGCGCTGTGGGTGACGCAGGCCGCGCTGCCCTACCTGAGGGCACAGCGCAGCGGGCACATCATCCAGGTGTCGTCGATCGGCGGCATCACCGCGTTTCCGAACGTCGGCATCTACCACGCGTCGAAGTGGGCGCTCGAGGGCTTTTCCCAGACGCTCGCGCAGGAGGTCGAATCGTTCGGCATTCACGTGACACTCGTCGAGCCAGGTGGATTCTCGACCGACTGGGCGGGATCGTCGTCCAAGCGCTCCGCGGAGTTGCCTGCCTACGAGGAGGCACACAGGAAGTCCGACGAATGGCGCGCCAGCCGGACCGCCAAGCCGGGTGATCCGACTGCGTCGGCGGCCGCGATCTTGAAAGTCGTTGATGCGCAGGAGCCGCCGCTGCGGGTCTTCTTCGGCGAGTTGCCGCTGTCGCTGGCCAAGACCGACTACGAGAGCCGCCTGGCGACGTGGGAGGAGTGGCAGCCCGTCTCGGTGCTCGCGCAGGGCTGATCCGCGCAGGTGCTCAGGCGGCCTTGACGCCGCGGGTGCCGAGCACAGCCTCGTAGTGGCCGATCAGCTCGTCGCAGATTGCCGGCCAGGTACGGCCGAGCACGCTGCGGCGGGCCGCCACCGAATAGCGCTGACGCTCGGCGAGCAGGTGGTCGACCGACGTCGACAGCCGGTCGGTGAACTCGGCGACCGGCAGCAGCAGCCCGGTGTGCATGGGCGCCACCAGATCTCGCGGGCCCCCGGCATCAGGCGCGATGACCGGCAGCCCTGAGGCCATCGCCTCCTGCACGGCCTGGCAGAAGGTCTCGTGCTCGCCGGGATGGACGAAGACATCCATGCTGGCGTACGCGGCGGCGAGCTGTTCGCCGTACAGCGCACCCGTGAAAACCGCATTGGGCAGCGATGATTCGAGCTTGGCCCGGTCGACGCCGTCGCCGACGACGACGAGTCGCAGATCGTCACGGGCAGCGAGCGCCGCGAGGCGTTCGACGTGCTTCTCGGGGGCGAGCCGGCCGACGAAGCCGACGATCGGCTTGCCGTCGGGCGACCACTGCTCGCGCAGATGCTCGTCACGTGCGGACGGTGCGAAGCCGGCGATGTCCACGCCGCGCGCCCATTTGTGCACCCGGGGGATACGGTGGGCGACAAGGTTTTCCATCGCTGCCGACGACGGGGCGAGCGTGCGGTCCACCCTGCTGTGCACCATCCGGGTCCACGCCCAGGCGGCCCGTGCGGCGCAGCCGATTCCGTAGCTCTCCGCGAACCCGGCGACATCGGTCTGGAAGATCGCCACCGTAGGCACCCCGAGGTAGCGAGCGGCATGCATACCACCCCAGCCGAGCAGCGCAGGCGAGGCCAGGTGCACGATGTCGGGGTCGAAACCCTTGAGCACGCTGACCATTCGGGGCCGCGGGATGCCCAGCGGCAAAGAGGTGACCTTCGGAAACATCCGTGACGGGACCCGGTGAATGCGGACGCCTTCGTGGACCCGGTCGGCAGGCGGTTCGCCGCCAGGTGTGTCCGGGGCGATGACAAGAACCTCGTGACCGTGAACGCGGAGATGCTCCATCACCCGAAGCACCGAGTTGGTGACGCCGTTGACATTCGGGAGGAACGACTCTGCGACGATCGCAACGCGCACACCAAGATGGTGGCATCGGCGGCTGTCGGCAAGGTTGCATCCGGGGATACGGCACGCAAAGTTCTCGTGCTAATGGGCCCGAACACGTAGATCCACATGCGGGTACTCTGCGCACAAGGAAGGGCGGTTGGCATGCGAATTCCCCGCGCTGCCGTGGCGGTGACCGCGGCCCTGCTGTTCGGCGCCGTCGGCTGCACCAGCCAGGTCACCGGCACCGCGACGATGGATCCGACAAAGCCGCCGCTCGGGCTGAGCGAAGACGGATACGGCATCGTGGCGGGCTACCCCGATGCACCCGTGCAGATCGAGTTGTACACCGAGCCGCAGTGCACCCACTGCGCCGAACTACAGGCCGCATTCGGCGAGGACATCAAGCGTCACATCAACTTGGGCGATCTCGCGGTGACGTACCGTCCGGTGACATTTCTGGATGATCCGGGTACGGACGGCCATTCGGCGCGGGTCGCGAACGCGTTGTTCCTCACCGTGGGGGCGCCCGAGGCGGCCGACGAGAACAACATGGCGTCGGGACCGGAGTTCCAGAGCTTCGTCGAGGACCTGTGGGCGCATCAGGAGCCCGGTGGTCCTGGCCCCAGCGACAAGCAGATGGCGAGAATGGCCCAAGAGTCTGGCCTACCCGACGACGTCGCGGACCGCATCGGCGACGGCGATGCTGCGGACCGGATCGACATCGAGGAGATGGCCGCCTACAACTACGGCGCGCTAGTCGCCATTGACCCGATAACTACCGGAACGCCAACGGTTTACGATCTGGGCACCAAGGAGAAGGTCGACATTCACGACGACGACTGGCTGGACAACCTGCTGTCGACCGTCTGACGCTTCAGCCTGCGCTCGAAGTGGCCCAACCCCATCAACGCCGCCCCTGCGACCAGCCAGCCGACCACGGCGATGGACCCGGCAGGAACGATGGCCAGCGCCGCGTTGCGGTCCCGCACTCGAACGAGATCGGGATTGTCCTTGTCGTACTCGACGTAAATCCGCATGCCCGTGTCCAATTCGGACGGGTAGAGCACTCCCAGCTCGGGCCGGTAGGTGACGCGGTCCGGGGTGACGAACTCGATCGTCGAGCGCCGCGGTCCCGCACTGAGCACCTCGGCGGCAGCCACTCCCATATTGCCTTCGATCTGCCGGTCGTTGCGCCACGCGCCGAGCACCAGCAGCACTGACTGCAATGTGACCAGACAGGCCACGATCACGACGGCGATCCGCATCCGGCGGAAGTTCCGTGCCGTGCGGGTTTCACCGGGTGCGCCGTACAGATGCGGAAAAACCAGCCGAAAGACCCTGCGCACCAAGTGCTTAATCCGGTGTATGACGTCCTCGATCACAAGGCCGCCTTGATCGACGCGTGCAGCGCCCGCAGCGACGACCGGTCGGCCTTCACCTCCAGCACCCGCATGCCGTCGAACGGTTCGTCGAGTGCGGCGGCAAGGTCGGCGACCTCGATCTGCCGACTCTCCACGTGGTACGCCCGGCACAGCGCGCCGACGTCGACGTCGTGCGGTGTGCCGAAGATGCGCGACGACACATCGGAGAACCGCGGATCGCCCTGCTCGAGCAGTTCGAAGATGCCGCCGCCGTTGTCGTTGGACACCACGATCGTGAGATGCCGCGGCGTCGGCTCCGTCGGCCCGATCAACAGCCCGGAGCTGTCGTGCACGAAGGTCAGGTCGCCGATCAGTGCGACGGTTCGCCCTCCGGTGCGGTCGTGTGCGAGCGCCGCGCCGATTGCGGTGGACACCGTGCCGTCGATGCCTGCGACGCCGCGGTTCGACCGCACCTTGATGCCCTTCGGGTTCAGACCGACCAGCGCGGCGTCGCGGACCGGGTTCGACGCACCCAGCACCAACTGGTCGCCTTCGCTCAGCGCGTCGGCCACCGCGGCGGCGACGTGCAGCCCCGTCGTCAGCGGATGCGCCTTCAACTGTTCGCGCACCGCGCCGATGGCGCGGGCGTTGACCTCGGCGCAGCGGCGCAACCAGGCAGGATTCGGCTCCCCCGAGATGACCGCGCGGGTGCCGGTGGCCTGCGAGTTACCCGAGACGTCGGGCCAGCGCGGGCCTGTGGTCAGCGCGAACACCGGCACCGACGAGTCGGCCAGTAGCGCCGATACGGGCCGGTGCAGCGTCGGGCGGCCGAGCATGATGACCTGCTGCGGATGCAGGAGGGCAAGCGCCATCGGATGCAGCGGGTTCTCGGCGGGCGGGGCGGTCGGTTCGGCGACGGTCGGAAGCGCCGCGAGGTTCGGTTGCCGGCCCGCACCGTGTCCGGCGATGACGACCGTGTCCGGCGTCAAGTCGATGTCTAGGGGCTGGTCGAAGGTCACCGGCGGGGTGTACGTCCACGGCTTGTCGCCCGGCCGGCCCTGCGGTGCGTATGACGTCGACGGGTCGAGATCCCGGTCGGGCACCAGCGGCTCGCGCAGCGGAATGTCGAACTGCACGGGCCCGGCGTTGGCGGTGCGAGAACCGGTGGCGGCAGCCAACACTCGGCACGTCACCGATCGCCACTGCGCGTTGAAATTATCTACGTCGCCCGGTGCGGCTCCTTTTATTTCGGAGGCAAGCCCGAGGCTGATGTTGGCACGGACCTGGGTGCCGAAGTAGCCCAGCTGTTCCATTGTCTGGTTCGCACCGGTGCCGAGCAGTTCGTAGGGCCGGTTGGCCGATAACACGATCAGCGGCACGCGCGCGTAGTTCGCCTCGACCACCGCGGGGCCGAGGTTGGCGACCGCGGTGCCCGACGTCATCGCCACACACACCGGAGCGCCCTCGGCCACCGCAAGGCCGATCGCCAGATAACCGGCGGTGCGCTCGTCGATGCGGACGTGCAGCCGGATCCGGCCTGCGCGATCGGCATCGTGCAGCGCGAACGCCAGCGGCGCATTTCGCGAACCCGGACACAGCACGATGTCGCGCACGCCGCCGCGAATGAGTTCGTCGACGACGACACGCGCCTGTGCCGTCGATGGGTTCACCACTACAGCCTATTCGGCGAAGAAATCGAGCGTCGCCACGTTCACCACCTGCGGCTTTTCGATGAAGCCAAGGTGTCCGGCGTCGGGAATCTCCAGGTAGCGGCCGTTCGGTATCGCTTCGGCGACCTCGCGGGCGAGGTGCGGCGGCAACACGATGTCGTCGCTGAACCCGATGACGAGCACCGGCGCAGTAATACTTCGGTAAGCAGGCAGCCGGTTGTCGTGCGGGCTGACCTCGAGCTGGGCCCGCATGCCGGGCGTCGCCTTGTTCGGCCACATGGTGAACATGTCGATCCAGTCGCGCACCGCGGTGTCGTCGTTCAGCGTGGTCGGCCCGAAGCTCTCAAGCAGCCGCAGCTTGGCGTCGTAGGTGGCGGGCAGCTCGATGCCGGAGTCGGCCAACTCGCGTTCGGCGACGCGGAAGAAGTCGCGGGTGCGGTCGTGACGACCCCTTGTGGCCATCAACACCGCCGAGCGGACGAGTTCCGGGCGGGCCACCATGAGCTCCTGCGCGATGAACGAGCCCATCGACACCCCGACGATGCGAACGGGGTCGAGGTCGAGCTTCTCGATCAGCGCGGCGGTGTCGGCGACCATCTGCTCGGTGCCGAACCCTGATGCCTGCTCGGTCGCGCCGATCCCCCGGTTGTCGAAGGTGATCGCTCGGTAGCCGGCCCGCACGAACTCCGGGACCTGGTGCAGGTGCCACGTGCGGCCGGCGCCGCCTCTGCCGGCGATGAACAGAACCGGCTCGCCGGTGCCTCTTTCGTCGTAGGCCAGATTCACCCAGCAGAGGCTACGCGAGCGGTTTCGGCATGATATCCAATCTGCATATCGTGCGATTCGCACGATATGGCGGTACCGTCGAGAGACGCCCAGCATGGAAGGTCGCCATGAAGATAGCCATCAGCGGTGCCGGTGTCGCCGGGCCCTCGTTCGCCTACTGGATGCAGCGGGCCGGCCACGACGTGACCCTCATCGAGACGGCGCCGCACTTCCGCACCGGCGGGTATGTCATCGACTTCTGGGGCCTCGGCTACACCATCGCCGAAAGGATGGGAATCGACGCCGATATCCTCAAGGTCGGATATCAGGTGCGCGAGGTCCGGTCCGTGGGCGCGGACGGTCGTGTCCGAGCGAAGCTGGGCGTCGACTCGATCCGACGAGCAACCCATGACCGCTACACCACCGTCGCTCGTGGCGACCTCGCCGAGGTGATCTACCGAACAGTCGAAAACGACGTGGAGACACTGTATTCCGACACAATCACCTCCTTGGACAATCAGCCTGACCGCGTCTACCTCACCTTCAGAAATGCGCCACCACGCGACTTCGATATGGTCATCGGCGCGGACGGCCTGCACTCGACAGTGCGGTCTTTGGCGTTCGGACCCGAGTCCTGGTACGCGCACTACCTCGGGTGCCAGGTCGCGGCGTGCGTGATCCCCGGCTACCGGCCACGCGACGACGACGTGTATGTCACCCACAACCTGCCGGGCAGGCAGATCGGCAGATTCGCCATGGACGGGGACCGCACGCTCGTGTTGTTCATCTTCCGGACTGCGAGCCCGTACATCCCCCAAACCCTCGACTCGTCTAGAGCCTTGCTGCGGAGTCAGTTCGCCGATGCCGGGTGGGAAGCTCCTCAGATACTCGCCGCGCTGGACGACGTGGACGACGTGTATGTCGATGTGGTGAGCCAGATCAAAATGCACAAATGGTCCGTCGGCCGAGTGGCACTGATCGGCGACGCCGGTGCGTGCGTATCACTGCTCGCGGGCGAGGGAACGGGCCTCGCGTTGGTCGAGTCGTACGTTCTGGCCGGCGAACTCGCGCGAGCAGGGAACGACATCCCGCGCGCTTTTGCCGCCTACGAGAACAGGCTGCACGATTTCATCGAACAGAAGCAGGACGGTGCGACCAGGTTCATCTCGTTCTTCTCCGCGCGCACCCGGATGGGCATCCGTGCGCGCGACGTGGCCATGCGCGCGATGAACCTGCCCTTCGTCGGCGACTTGGTGATGATGCGCTCGCTGCGCGACGATGTTGATATCCCCGACTACCAGCTGTGAGAAGCTCCCGCCGACGGCAGTCGCCCCCAGGAACGAGTGGATAGTGACGTCGACCAAAAAGCGCGGCACGGCCTCAGACCCCGACCATGAGACCGACGAGTTCCTCGCGCGACTCGAGCGGGCCACCCGCGGACTACTGGCGCTGAATGTCTCTGTACTCGAGCACATGGAAAAGCAAATCGGCCTCGCGCCCCTGCGCGCCCTGCAGTCGTTGGAGCGGCTGGGACCGAGCTTGGTGACCGAGCTCGGCGCCGACCTTGATCTACTGCCTTCGACCGCGAGCCGGCTCAGCGACCGACTCGCCGAAGCGGGCTACATCACCCGTCGCGTTTCCCGGACGAACCGACGCGCCACAGTGCTGGAGCTGACCGATGCCGGCCGCGCGATTCTGGCGGAGTTGATCGAATTACGAATCCGGGCGTTCGGTGCAGTCGTCGAGCGGATGAACGACTCCGATCGCGCCGCACTGATCCAAGGCACTCATGCGTTCACGGATGCGCATCGAATCGCCGGATTCACGCCGTAACCGCCTTGCGGCCGCGGCCCTTGCGGCGCTTGGCCCTCGCGCGCTCGATCGCGTGGTCCCACAGCAGCCCCGTCGCGGCCTTGAGCTGCGTGGGCTTGACGAGGTCCTTCGACATCAGCGCGGTGGCGGCGGCCTTGGTGGTGGCCGACGCCTTCGACATGTGGCCGGAGTCGAACGGCGGCTGCGGATCGTATTCCATCGACAGCTGGATCACCTTGGCCCGGCCCTCGCCACCGATCTGCCCGGCGAGCCAGAGCCCGAGGTCGATGCCTGCCGAGACGCCCGCGCAGGTGACGATCCTGTTTTCTGGGGCACCGCTCGCCGCTACGATGCGCTCGTCGCCGACGGCCTTGACGCCCAACGCTTTCAGCGCCGACAGCGCCGCCCAGTGAGAGGTGGCGCGCTTACCGTCGAGCAGCCCGGCCGAGGCGAGCAGTATCGAACCGGAGCACACCGACGCCGTCCACGTCGCGGTCTCGTGCGCACTGCGCAGCCAGTCGAGCACCTTCTCGTCGCGAGCGTGTTCGAACGTCGAGAATCCACCCGGCACCAGAATGATGTCGGGAGAGGGTGTTTCGTCGAACGAGTGCGTCGCGCCGATGACGAGGACGCCCGAGTCAGCGGTGATCGGGCCCGGCTGGTGCCACACCAGGCGCACCTCGGCGTCGGGTAGCCAACGCAGGCTCTCATAGGGCCCGATGAAGTCGAGCGCGGTGAAGCCGGGGTACAACACGATGGCGATCTGCATGATTCCTCCTCTAGGCAAATGCCTTGCGGTACTGGTCGGGCGAAACGCCCATTCGTCGAACGAAGTTGCGGCGCAGGGTCTCTGCGGTGCCGAAGCCACATCGGGCGGCGATCACGGTGACGGTGTCGTCGGTCTCCTCGAGTTGTCGGCGGGCCGACTCGGTGCGAATCCGCTCGACGTACGCGCCAGGTGCCTCGCCGACCTCGTCGGTGAAGAGCCTGGTGAAGTGCCGAGGGCTCATCGCGGCGCGGCGGGCCAGCTCGCAAATACTGTGCGCGGCACCGGGTTCGGCTTCGATGGCTTCCTGCACCTCGCGGATCGGCGCCCGCTTGGCACGCGGCATCCACACCGGTGCGGCGAACTGGCTCTGACCGCCGGGCCGTCGCAGATACAGAACCAGATACCGCGCCACCGTCTGCGCCACATCGGTGCCGTGGTCCTCCTCGACGAGTGACAGCGCAAGGTCGATGCCTGCGGTGACACCGGCCGCAGTCCACACCTTCGGTGAGCTCTGCACGAATATCGGATCGGGATCCACAGTGACGGAGGGGAATTCGCGGGCCAACTCGTCGGCGAACGCCCAGTGCGTGGTCGCCCTGCAGCCGTCGAGCAATCCGGCCTGGGCAGCCAGGAAGGCGCCCGTGCAGACGCTGACGACGCGGCGGGCGGTGCCGGACACCGCTTTGACCCAGTCGACGACGTCGGGGTTCGTGCGGGCCGCGTCGAGTCCCCAGCCACCGGGAAGCACGACGGTGTCGATCGGCTGGTGCGGATCGGGCAGCGGTTGGGCGACGAGCGTGAGGCCGGTGCCGGTGGCGACCTGCTCGCCGTCCGCCGATGCGATGATGACGTCGTAGCCGTCGTCGGCGCGGTTACGGGCGGCCAGGTTCATGGTCGCGCCGGTGAACACGTCGAACGGCCCGACCATGTCCAGCGCCTGGACGCCGGGATAGCCGAGTATCACCACCGAACGCGTCACGGTCCCAGTGTTGGCCACCGAGGCATATGTCGTCTACGCCCTATACCCCACAAATTAGGACACAGCGTCCGGGTATGGCCGAAACGCCAGCCCAGGGCGGAATGATCATTAACATAGGACCGTGCTTGCCACGCTGCGGAAGTTCTTCGCCTTCGAGATGACGATCGCCGAATGGATCGGAACCGCCATCCTCGCCGCAATCCCCTACCTGGTGATCGGCGTGATCTGGTCGATGACGCACACCGACCATCTCGGTGGATTGGCCGGCATCGACCGCACGGTGTCGTTCCTCGGATCGATCGTGAGTTGGCCTGTGTTGCTGTTCTCGGATGTGTGCATGGTATGAGCGAGAACACTCGTATCTCCGTCAGGAGACAGACGCCCCGCTGGGATCCCGACGCCGAGGTGTCGGTGAAAGACGCGATGGACTTCTGGTCGTTCGCCGCCGCTGCGGCCAATGTGGTGATGCAGTTGGCATCGCCTGGCGTCGGCTACGGCGTCGTGGAGAGCAAGGTCGACTCAGGCAGCATCCTCAAGCACCCGTGGAAGCGGCTCCGGACGACGTCTCAGTACCTGGCGGTCGCGGTCTTCGGATCCGAAGACGACCGCGCGGCATTCCGCGAGGCCGTCGACGGGGTACACCGCCAGGTGATCTCCACCGCCGAGAGCCCGGTGAAGTACAACGCGTTCGACCGCGAGCTCCAAATGTGGGTGGCGGCATGCCTTTTCGTCGGGCTAGAGGACACCTACAAGCTGCTGCGCGGCGAGATGACCGTCGAACAGGCCGAACAGTTCTACCGGTCGTCGTGGACTTTGGGCACCACCCTGCAGGTCACCGAGGACCAGTGGCCCGCCACCCGCGTCGAGTTCGACGAGTACTGGGACAACGCATGCAAGCAGGTGGTCATCGACCCGCCGGTACGCGAATATCTGAATGACCTGGTCAATCTTCGGATGATCAATCCTGTTCTGGGGCTTCCGTTCCGGCCGCTGCTGAAGTTCCTGACAATAGGCTTCCTCGCACCGGTGTTCAGGGCTGCGCTCGGCGTGAAATGGAGCAGGGGAAGACAGCGCCGCTTCGAATGGCTGTTCCTCCTTGTGGCATTCGTGAATCGATTCCTGCCGGTGTTCATCCGCCAAGGTGGCAGCTTCATCGTGCTGGCCGATGTACGCAGACGCGCCCGCGCCCACAGTGCGCTGGTGTGACGGTGACCGGCCTGCGTCGGCTGCTGAGCCGGAAGGTGAGCATCGATGCGATGCTCGAGTTCGCGATGTGGGTCACGATCCCCTACATCGTCGTCGGCATCGTCTGGACGTTCTTCAACGCCGATGACGTCGCGCGGATCGAAACCCGGTTGGAGACACGCATGCCCGCGGGGTCCGACCTTGCCGCATTCGGTGCGACGACTGCGATGTGGCCCTTCCTGCTATTCGGCCACGAGGTCTGCTCGCCCTGATTCGAGGCAGGCCTTGATCCTGTCGATCCACCACTCGCGGCGCTCGGCAGTCGCGGCCAACGCATCCAGTCTTGCCGGCTCGGGAGTGACGGCCGCAACGGGCAAATAGCCGTCGACCGGCACCACCGGATCGGCGACGTCGTCGACGAACAGGCCGCCGGTGCCGAGCCCGCATGCGTGCTGCAGGTCAGGAAGTGCGGCGGCGGCCAGCAAGCCTCTACCGATGCCGACCGCCGAGTCGAGCGCGCTGGAGACCACGATCGGGATGTCGATCTGTTGGGCGATCGCGAGGAGCGGCGCGACTCCGCCCAACGGCGCGACCTTGAGCACCGCCACGTCCGCTGCGCCCGACCGCACCACGTGTAGCGGGTCGTCGGCCTTGCGGATGCTCTCGTCGGCGGCGATCGGCACGTCGACCATTCGGCGTAGCTCGGCCAGTTCGGCCACCGTCGCACAGGGCTGTTCCAGATACTCGATCAGCCCGTCTTCAGTGAGCGCCCGTGCCGCATCGACGGCCTCGGCGACACTCCAGCCGCCATTGGCGTCGACGCGGACCGTGGGCACCTGTTGGCGGACGGCGTTCACGCGGGCGACGTCGTCGGCGAGTGTCTGGCCCGGCTCGGCGACCTTCACCTTGGCGGTGCGGGCTCCGGGAAAACGCGCCAGCACTTCGGGCACCTGCTCGGCGGCGACAGCGGGCACGGTCGCGTTGATGGGGATGACATCGCGGTGCGCCTGCGGCGGCGCGGTGTAGGCGGCCTCGATCGCCGCGGCGAGCCAGGCCACCGCTTCTGGCGGTTCGTATTCGAGAAAAGCGCCGAATTCGCCCCAGCCCGCGGGACCGTTGATGAGCGCCAGCTCGCGGACCGTGATGCCGCGGAACTTCACCCGCATCGGCAGCGCAACGACATGCAGGCGGTCGACGATGTCCGTTAATGTCGGCACGTCGTCAATGATCCACCACGGTGAAGGGTTGGGCGCCAGACCTGCTCGCTCAGCCCGACCCGTAGACCCGCCGCCCCGCCAGATAGGTCGCGCGCACATCGAGATCGGCGATCTGCTCCGGCGGTACCGTACGCGGATCTGCCGACAGCACAACGAAATCCGCGTACTTGCCGACTTCAAGCGAACCGACCTCGTCGTCGCTGAAGAGTTGCCATGCCGCGTCGATCGTCTGCGCCCGGATGGCCTGCTCGACCGTCAGGCACTCCTCTGGCCCCAGCACCCGCCCGCTCGGTGCGATCCTGGTGGCGGCGACGCTGATGTTGCGCAGCGGCTCCTCAGGCGTCACCGGCGGATCGTTGTGCAGCGAGATCCGCATGCCCGTCGCGACGGCCGAACCGCACGGCATCCACCGTGATCCACGCTCTGGCCCGAACAGCCCGTCGACGATGATGTCGCCCCAGTAGTGGATCTGGTCGACGAAGATGCTGCAGGTGACGCCGAGATCGGCTGCGCGCCTGAGCTGTTCATCGGTGATCGCCCCGACATGCTCGAGCCGAAGCCGATGGTCGTCGCGCGGATGCTTCTTCAGCGCTTCCTCGTACACGTCGAGGATCGTGTCGACGCCCTTGTCGCCCTGCACGTGGCACGCCATCTGCCAGCCGAGCGGGAAGTAGGCCTCGACGATCTCGGCAAGCTGCTCGCGGGTGTAGTTGGCGCAGCCGCACGAGCCAGGCACAACCCCGATGGCGCGCGTCGCCGCGGTGTCCAGATACGGGAAGGTCAGATCGATGTTGCCGATCCATGGGGAGCCGTCGACCCATATCTTGATGCCGACCTGACGCACGGTGTCGTCACCGTTCGTCAGCGCCTCGTCGGTCGCCATCTTCTCCGTCGACATCTCGTAGGTGCGCAGCCGAACGGTGAGCTGATCCCGTAACTGGTCGAGCATCGGACGGAACATCGGATCGAATGCCATCTCCGAGCACATCGTCAGGCCGGCACGGTTGAGACGCGCGCATTCGGCGAGCAGCATCGCCGGGTAGTCGTCTGGTTGGATCGCACCCGCGAGCAGCGGGAAGACCGCGGCGGTTTCCTCGGCCGTGCCGTCCAGTTCGCCCGATGCGTCGTGGCCGAACTTCGCGCCCTTGGGATCGGGGGTGTCACGGGTGAGCCCCGTCTTGACGGCCGCCGCGGAGTTGAAGAACGCCTTGTGGCCGGAGTTATGGATGATGACCACCGGGGTGTCCGGCGCGATGCCGTCGAGCCAGTCCAGCGTCGGCTCGGGCAGACCGTTCTGCAGCAGCGGGTCCCAACCGTTGAGATAGGCGCCGTCGGCGCCGCGCTTGGCCACCTCGGCCCGGACAGCGGCGACGACGTCGTCGGCCTTGGGAATCGTGACGGGCCGGATGTCGACCAGCCGGTCGGAAAGCGCGATCGCCTCCATCAGCGGATGCCCGTGCGCCTCGACCAGACCGGGCAGCACACAACCGTCGCCGATATCGAGCACCTCGGTGTCGGGCCCGATCAGGGGCTCGATGTCTGCCCGGCTGCCGACGGCCACTATTCGGCCGGCCGCGACGGCCAGCGCCTCCGCGGTTGGTCGTGACTGGTCGACGGTCAGGACTGTTCCGTGGACGACTAGCTCAGCGTTGGGCACGCGGCCATTTTGCTGGACGCGGGGTAATTGATTGTGGAAATGCACTCAGCCCAGGCCGGGAAGCCTGGGCTGAGGATGGTCGTGTCTCGAGATTGTCGTCAGAGCTGCGCGGCCGCCGCCTCAAGTGTCTGAGCCTGGCCCCTCAGCTGGGCCGCCTGCGCCACGAGCGCCGGCTGGCCACTGGCCTCGAGCTGCGCCGCCTGGGCCTTGAGCGCCTGTGCCTGACTGAGCAGACCTGCCTTCTGGTTGGCTTTCTCCTGCGCAGCCTTGGCCTCCGCCGCAGCCTTCTCCTGCGCCGCTTTCTCCGCGGCGGCCTTCTCCTCCGCAGCCTTGGCGTCCGCGGCGGCCTTCTCCTCCGCAGCCTTGGCGGCCTTCTCCTGAGCTTCTTTGTTCGCCTGGTCCTGGCCGCCCTGATTCTGCACGGGGGCCTGATTCTGTACCGGGGCTTGCTGCACCGGGGCCTGCTGCACCGGGGCCTGACCGGGGATGGTGATGACGCGGGGAGCCGGGTTGTTCACCACGACCGGCGAGGTCGACGGCGAATCATCATCGATCAGCGACGGGATGTTGATCTCCGACGGGATGTTGAAGACGGTCGACGGCGTGCTCTGCGCGGCGTTGGTGGTCTCCGAGTTCTTCATGCCGACAACCATCGCGAAGGCGCCGATGCCGATGGCCAGCAGAGCGAGTGCGCCTGCGGCCATCTTCATGCCCGAACCCGAGTTCTGCGGGGCAACCGGCATCGGGGCGTACATGGGCTGCGGCGCCGGGGCGTATCCGTAGTTGTTGGGCTGGGCGTAGTGGCTGTTCTGGGGGGTGTAGTAGCTGTTCATGATCTCTCCTGTGTGTTTTGGCGCTTCCCGGTTTGGGCTGCTCTCACGGGTAGGAGCGCTGGGGTAGGAGCAGTCGCACACTTTTTTCGAAAACTTTTGAAAGTTTTTTCGAAGACCTTGTCGATTCGGGTGGGCTGCCGTTCGACGTGTCAACGAGGGCACGATGGAACGCGCCCCTTCAACACCGATAGAAGGAGACAGAAAATGTCGCGCTACATGCTGATCATGCGGTCCACCCCCGAGGCCGAGGCCGCGATGGAAGAGCTGAACATCGACTTCAGCGAGATCATCGAGTCGATGGGCCGGTTCAACGAGGAGCTCATCAAGGCTGGCGTGATGCTGGCCGGCGAGGGCCTCACCGGGCCCGAGGAGGGCTTCGTCGTCGACTTCAACGCCGATCCGCCCGTCGTCACCGACGGCCCGTACACCGAGGCCAAGGAGCTGTTCAACGGGTTCTGGATCCTCGACGTGTCCTCGAAGGAAGAGGCCAAGCAGTGGGCGAAGAAGGTGCCGCTGGGCAAGGGCGTCAAGCTCGAGGTGCGGCGGGTGTCGGAAGCCGAGGAGTTCCCGATGGACAACCCGTGGATCAAGAAGGAGATCCAGTGGCGAGCCGACCTCGCCGAGAAGGCGGCGGAGCAGGCCAGGAAGGCAGCAGGCCGCTGACCCTTCGCGAGGCGGAATTCCAGCAGAAGAACTTCGAGGAGAGGCCTGCTGGAACTCCGTTTCGGGGAACCCTGCTGACTGAAATTGGAACACGTTCTAGTCTGTCTGGTATGAGTGACGACCTGTTGCGCCATCCCCTGCACTCCGGCCACCTGACGGTGGGCGCCCTCAAGCGCCACAAGGACAAGCCCGTCCTGTTCCTCGGCGATACCACCCTGACCGGCGGCGAGCTCGCCGACCGCATCAGCCAGTACATTCAGGCATTCGAGGCGCTTGGCGCGGGCACCGGGACCGCCACCGGCCTTCTGTCGCTCAACCGGCCAGAGGTGTTGATGATCCTCGGCGCCGGCCAGACGCAGGGATACCGCCGCACGGCACTACACCCTCTCGGCTCACTGGACGACCACGCCTACGTCTTGAACGACGCCGGGGTCACGTCGCTGATCATCGATCCGAACCCGATGTTCGTCGAGCGCGCACAGGGACTGCTGGAGAAGGTGCCTGGCCTCAAACAGGTTCTGACGATCGGTCCGGTTCCCGACGCGCTGTCCGACGTGGCCGTCGACCTGTCCGCGGAGGCGGCGAAGTATTCGCCGAAGCCGTTGGTCGCCGCCGACCTGCCGCCGGATCACATCGGCGGCATGGCCTACACCGGTGGGACCACCGGCAAGCCGAAGGGCGTGATCGGCACCGTGCAGTCGATCTCCACGATGACCAATATCCAGCTCTGCGAGTGGGAGTGGCCGGAGCAGCCCAAGTTCCTGATGTGTACGCCGCTGTCGCACGCGGGTGCGGCGTTCTTCGTGCCGACCATCATCAAGGGCGGCGAGCTCGTCGTGCTCACCAAGTTCGATCCGGCCGAGGTGCTCAAGACCATCGAGGAGCAGAAGATCACCGCGACGATGCTGGTGCCGTCGATGATCTACGCGCTGATGGACCACCCGGATTCGCATACCCGCGATCTGTCGTCGCTGGAAACCGTGTACTACGGCGCATCGGCGATGAACCCGGTGCGGCTCAAGGAGGCGATCGACCGGTTCGGCCCGATCTTCGCGCAGTACTACGGCCAGTCCGAGGCGCCGATGGTGATCACCTATCTGCCCAAGGGCGATCACGACGAGAAGCGGCTGACATCGTGTGGGCGGCCGACGGTGTTCTGCCGGACCGCGCTGCTCGACGCGGACGGCAACCAGGTGCCCCAGGGTGAGGTCGGCGAGATCTGCGTCAGCGGTCCGCTGGTGTCCGGCGGCTACTGGAACAAGGCCGAGGCGACGGCCGAGACTTTCAG
Organism: uncultured Mycobacteriaceae bacterium; assembly: GCA_902826815.1. Taxonomy (GTDB): domain Bacteria; phylum Actinomycetota; class Actinomycetes; order Mycobacteriales; family Mycobacteriaceae; genus Mycobacterium. The sequence goes on along the minus strand of CADEGF010000040.1, from coordinate 37,709 downwards.
GGACGGCTGGATGCACACCGGCGATCTGGCCCGCGAGGACTCCGACGGCTTCTGGTACATCGTCGACCGCACCAAGGACATGATCGTCACCGGCGGCTTCAACGTGTTCCCGCGCGAGGTGGAAGATGTTGTCGCCGAGCATCCTTCGGTGGCGCAGGTCTGTGTCATCGGAACCCCGGACGAGAAGTGGGGTGAGGCGGTGACCGCCGTCATCGTGCTGCGGCCCGACGCGCCAACCGATGACGAGTCCGTTGCGAAGGTCACCGAGCAGATCCAGGCCGCGGTCAAGGACCGTAAGGGCTCGGTGCAGTCACCCAAGCAGGTGATCGTCGTTGACTCCGTGCCGGTTACCGCGCTGGGCAAGCCGGACAAGAAGGCCGTCCGCGCGCGGTTCTGGGAGGGCGCCAGCCGCGCCATCGGCTGATTTCTCCCCGCGAGCAGACGCAAATGCACGTGTCGTCGCGGCGTGTCGCATGCGTTTGCGTCTGCTCGCGGTTAAAAGGTGAGCACCAGATCGGCGTTGTGGCGGGCACTTTCGATGCGGGCCGCGTTGGGCTCGTCGACGGCGCGTACCCAGGCCTCGGCCTGCTCGGGGGACTTGCCGAACTCGATGTGGCGTGCGACGAGGCGGCGGTGACGCTCCTCGTGCGGAACCTCGATGTACCACACCTCCGTCAGCAGGCCGCGAACCGACGGCCACGGCCGCTCGTCATCGAGAAGGTAATTGCCTTCGGTGACAACGATTCTCGTCTCCGGCGGGATGGGAATGCTTCCCGCGACGGGCTGCTCGATCTCGCGGTCGAAGGCGGGCGCGTAGACGGTGTGCGGGGGCATCGCGAGAATGCGGTCGAGTAGCGCGCAGTAGCCGTCGACGTCGAAGGTGTCGATCGCACCCTTGCGATCGAGACGCCCGAGTCGGCGCATCTCGATGTCGGCGAGGTGAAAGCCGTCCATCGGGACGTGCACGGTGTCATCGAACGATGACACGATCTCCTCGGCCAACACCGTCTTGCCCGCACCCGGCGGTCCGGTGATGCCAAGGAGCACCCGTCGCTGACGGCTGAGCAGCGCCTCGACGCGTGCGGTGTCCACCTCGGCACAATAGGCACGTGCCCGCCACCGATCTACGCCAAACCGTCGATGCGGTGTGGCGGATGGAGGCCGCCAAGATCGTCGCGACGCTGACCCGGACCGTCGGCGACGTCGGGTTGGCCGAGGATCTGGCGCAAGAAGCGCTCGTCGACGCGCTGACGCAGTGGCCCGACACCGGCGTGCCACGCAACGCGGGAGCGTGGCTGACGACCGTTGCCAAGCGCAAGGCGATCGACCTCTGGCGCCGCCAGGACAACCTCGACGCCAAGTACGCGACGCTGGCCCGCGAGCTCGAGACGCAGATCGACGAGGCATGGGATCCCGACCGCATCGACGACGACGTGCTTCGGCTGATCTTCATCTCGTCGCATCCGGTGCTGTCCCGCGAGGGACAGATCGCGCTGACGCTGCGGGTGGTCGGCGGGCTGACGACAGACGAGATCGCCAGGGCGTTCCTGTCGTCGACGCCGACGGTGGCGGCGCGGATCACCAGGGCGAAAAAGACTCTGGCCGCCGCGGATGTGCCGTTCGAGGTGCCCGACCGCTCGGAGTATCCGCAGCGGCTGTCCGCGGTGCTGGCGGTGATCTACCTGATCTACAACGAGGGGTACTCGGCGTCTTTCGGGCAGCGATGGGTCCGCGACGAGTTGTGCAGCGAGGCGCTGCGGCTTGGCCGGGTGCTCGCAGCGCTGGTACCCGATGAACCCGAGGTGCACGGGCTGGTGTCGCTGATGGAGTTTCAGTCGTCGCGGTTCGCGGCGCGCACCGACGCCGACGGCACGCCGATCCTGCTCGAGGAGCAGAACCGGACGAAGTGGGACCGCGCACAGATCGGCCGCGGGGTCGCAGCGCTCGAGCGCGCCGCGACGGCCGTCGAGAAGCGCGGCACCGGCTGGGGACCGTACGCGTTGCAGGCCGCGCTTGCCGAATGCCATGCGACCGCACCGACACCCGCCGACACCGACTGGAAGCGGATCGTCGCGCTGTACGACGGGTTGCTCCAGATCTCTCCGTCGCCGGTCATCGCATTGAACCGGGCAGTGGCGGTGGCGATGGAATCGGGGCCGCAGGCGGGGCTGGACATCGTCGACGGGTTGACTGGCCTTGACGGCTCCTACTTGTTGCCCAGTGTCCGCGGCGAGCTGCTTGCCCGCCTTAACCGCACCGAAGAGGCCGCCGCTGAATTCGCGCGTGCCGCCGAGCTCACGGACAACGAGCGGGAGCGGGAAGTGTTGATCGACAAGGCTATTCAAGCACGGACGGGCTAGCGCCAGGCACCCCGGTGCGCGCGGCAACCGAGGCGGGCGTCGCCGTGTCGAACACCTCGATGGCGACGTCCTCGTCGCGGTAACCGCCGATCCGGTGCAATCCCGGCGTGGCGGCGATGACGCCGTTGGTCTGATCACCTGTCATCGGATAGTCGTCGACGGAGTGCCGCCAATGCGCGGCGACGATCGCCGCGGGGCTGTCCAGCCGGGCCACCTCACGATCCAGCATCTCGCGCAGTGTCGACGCCTGCAGGTAATAGCCGACCTCCGACAACACGATGAGGTCGAAATCCGTTGCTGGCCAAGCTTCGTCGAGCGAGCGTCGCATGAACGTGACATTCGGGTCCGTCAGCCGCTTCTGTGCGGTCTCCAGCGCCGCGGGGGCGACGTCGGTGGCGGTCACGTGGTCGCATCGGCGCGCGAGCAACCCCGTCAGCACGCCCACCGAGCAGCCGGGCTCGAATGCGTGCCGGTATCGCGGAAGTGGCAGCAGCGCAAGGGTGATCGCGTACTTGCGTTGCTCGTACCACCGCTCCCGCAGTTGCCACGGATCGGCCGACGCCTCGTACATCCTGTCGAAGTACGCGTCCGGCAGTCGCGCCGTCATCGGGAGCGGCCCGCCAACCGCCCGAGTTCGGCGAGGTCCCGCTCGGCGTGGCTCTGCCGCACATACATGGTGAGATCGGCGACCCGTTGGGCGTGCCTGGCGTCCTGCGCCAGCGGCCCAGGACCGAGCGCTCGTCCGGTACGGCCGATGGCCTCGTCGACCGCTCTCTCGACCACCGCTCTCGTCCGCCGCGCGATCAACTCCGCTCGCCCGTCGCGATTCAACGGGTCCGCGTCGACCTGGCCTGCGGCCGACAACAGCGTCGCCTCGGCGGCAGCGATTGCGGCGTCGACCGCGCCGAGGTGCGCCAGCGTGTGCGGGTCGACGGACCCCCCGGTCACCCGCTCGTACAGCGGTGTGGCCACGGCGCGCGCGCCGCCCAACCAACACGCGCTCACCCCGACCGCGCCATGCCAGAAACCGGGCCGGGCGAGGTAATCGCCCGCAGCACCGACGGCCACCGCGGGCACGCCGGTGAACTGCACAGAGCGGGTGTCGGAACCCGCCATGCCCGCATTGCGCCAGTTACTCGGGAGTCCCTTCACGCGATGGTCGCCGAGGTCGACGGCGAAGAGGCCTCGAGTTTCGTCGTCGAGGCGCGCCGTCACCAGGGCGTGCGTGCAGATGCCCGCGCCCGAACACCACACCTTGGTGCCATCGAGCTTCACCTCATCGCCTGCACCGTCGGCGAGCAGCACCGCATCGCTCGACTCGGCGGCCCAGACACCCCACAGCTGATCGGGTTTGGGATCCGGTCCGCGTAGTTCGGCGAGGATCGCGACGGCGTCGGTGTGCGCCTCGGCCAGTCGGCCCGCGACGACGTCGTCCTCGGTCAGTTCGGCGAGTCGGTGCCACCGCTGCGCGGTCTGACCCGAACCGGGCAACGGCAGGTTCAGCTCGCCTGCGGCCAACCACTTCCCGAGCAGGTTCACATCCGGTCACCCGCCTTCCGCTTCCGGACCGAGCCCGACAGCTCGCGCAGGTGGTGTGCGAATCCGCCAGGCGCGCGGCCGTCGCGCCGGCCCGAGGTCACCACCGACAGAGTGGCGTCGCGGTGGATCCTCAGCCCGGCCGCTTCGAACCGGTCGACGAGCTCGACGTCCTCACCGGTGGGCAGCGCGCGGAAGCCGTCCACCGCCCAGTATGCGTCGCCGCGGAATCCCATGTTCGCACCGTGAATATGGTTGTGGCTCCGCCCTTTCGAATGGTAGGCACGCAGATAGCGGCGGACGACCGATGCCGAGTGATGCTTCCAGTCCGCCACCCGCACGACGCCGAGCACCATGTCCGCGTTTGATTCGGTCATGCGCAGCAGCCAGTCGGCGGGCACCACGCTGTCGGCGTCGGTGGTCGCGTACCAGATGCGCAGGGGATCCACGCCGCTGCACTCGGTGCGCGCGTATTCGAATCCCGCCGCCCGGGCGGCACCGACGTTGCCCGCGTCGACGGTGACGAAGTGGACGTCGGGGCCGAACTGCCCGACCAGGCGATCGCTTCCGTCATCGGTGGCGTCGAGGACCACCACCGTCAGCACCGGAACCGTCACGCACAGCGCGGCGGTCCCCAGTGCGCGCAGACAGCGCGGCAAACGTTCCATCTCGTTGTGTGCAGGCACCACGACGACGACCTTCGCCAGTTCCATGCCCGGTAGATAGCCATACCGCGGGGTTTTACACCTCCCGGGCTAGACGAAAACCATCTCGCCGACCGCCAGCTGCCGCGCGATGACCTCGGGCGCCAGCAGCGGCGGCCCGTCATCCCGCTGCAGCTGGCTGGAGAAGCAGTGCATCGCCGCCTCCTTGGCCGCCACGTCGCGCGCCGTCAGCGGCACCCGGCGGGCGTTCTCCCAGGGCACCGCGGCGTCGTCGGGCAGCGCCCAGTGCCACATCCAGATCGGGTACTCGACGAACACCGCATGCCTTTCTGTCGACGCCGCCGCGGCGGCCCTGCCGGTCGCCTCGTGATCGGGATGACCGTCGCCCCGCCACGTCGCCGCACACCAGGCGCCGGGCGGCGACTCGGCCAGTAACGCCGCCAATTCGGCTTCGAGCCGATCCTCGTTGGCCGTCACCTCGCCGTCGGGTATGCCGAGAAAGACCGGTCTGGCCAGGCCGAGCCGTGTCGCCGCGGCAGCCAGTTCGTCACGCCGACGTGCTGCGAGCTCCGCACATCGACCCGGACCGGCCGGATAGGCGGCCTCACCGTCGGTCACCGCCACCACCTGGACCGTGACGCCCCGAGCGGCGAGCGCCGCCGCGGTGGCGCCGAGGCCGAGCGTCTCGTCGTCCGGGTGTGCCGCGACCACCAACAACGCCGGACAGTGCTCGATGGTCAGCGGGGCGAAGCATCGGCCCCAGTCGGTCCACGTCTCGACGGGGGTGCCGCCCTCGGCGAGCGGACGCGCCGCAAAGCGCGCACAGTTGGTGATCGGGCTCGTCACCGCCGATGAGTAACCCATGGCCCGGATATGACACCTCCCCGCCATGAAAGGATTTCAACCGTGGCTGTGCGCGCTGTGCTGTTCGACTACTCGGGCACGCTGTTTCGTCTCGAAGAGGACGACAGCTGGTTCGAGGGCATGACGGTCGACGAACGCGAGGTCGACGTCCACGTGCAGGCCGAACTGATGCGCAGGATGACTGCGCCGACCGGGCAATCCGTCGAGATGACGCCTGAGGCGTACCACGCGTGGGTCAACCGCGACCTCACGCCGCACCTGCACCGCGAGGCCTACCTTCACGTGCTTCGCGAGTCCGGGGTCGCGGCCCATCAGGCCGAAGCGCTCTACGGACTGCTGATCGATCCGATGAACTGGACGCCGTACCCCGACACGGCCGAGGTGCTCACGGGCCTTCACCGGCAGGGCATCAAGACCGCCGTCGTCTCCAACATCGCGTTCGACGTACGGCCCGCGTTCGAGGCGATCGGGGCGGCGGACGACGTCGACGAGTTCGTGCTGTCGTTCGAGGTCGGCGCGGTCAAGCCGAGCGCCGCGATCTTCGAGACCGCGTTGACCAGGCTGGGCGTGGCACCCGAGTACACGGTGATGGTCGGCGACAGCGAGGAGGCCGACGGCGGTGCACGCGCGCTCGGCTGCGGATTCCTGCTCGTCGATCCGCTGCCGACGGCGGAGCGACCCGACGGCCTGCGCAGCGCGCTGAGGAGACACGGAGTCGACGTCGACGCGCAGTAGCGTCGGGCCATGCCCAACGGGGCGGAGGCGCTGGCAGGCCGCTGCCCGGTGTTCCGCATCGAGCCCATCACGTAGCGTCGCTGCTATGCCCAACACTCCGTTGCCGTGGTGGTTGAAGTACGTCAACAAGGTGATGATCGGCCTGCAGCGGCTCGGCTTCGGGTTCGGCGGCAAGGGCCCCGTGGTGCTGACCGTCCCAGGGCGCAAGAGCGGTAAACCGCGTTCGACGCCGGTGACCCCGATGACCGTCGACGACAAACGGTATGTGGTCGGCGGCGTCCCCGGCTCCGACTGGGCGGCCAACGTGCGCGCCGCCGGGCAAGCCACCTTGCACCAGGGCCGCCGCAGCGAGCAGGTGCACATGGTGGAGATGTCGGTCGACGATGCCCGTCCGCTGCTGCGCGAATTCCCGGTGAGGGTGCCCACCGGCGTCGGCTTCATCAAGAATGCCGGCCTGGTGAGCGGGCCCAACCCCGACGAGTTCGAAGCGCTCGCCGGACGCTGCCCTGTCTTCCGCATGGACCCGGTAAACGCATGAGCGACGACCCTTTCGACTCGGCGCTCTGGCGTCCGGTCGACGGTTTCGAGCTGACGGACATCACCTATCACCGCCACGTCGTCGACGGCGCGCCGCAGCCGACCGTTCGGATTGCGTTCGACCGGCCCGAGGTGCGCAACGCGTTCCGCCCGCACACCGTCGACGAGCTGTACCGCGTTCTCGACCACGCCAGGATGTCGCCCGACGTCGGTGTCGTGCTGCTTACGGGTAACGGGCCGTCGCCGAAGGACGGCGGCTGGGCGTTCTGTTCCGGTGGGGACCAACGCATTCGGGGCCGCACCGGATACCAGTACGCCGCGGGCGAAACCGCGGACACCGTCGACGTGGCCCGGGCCGGACGGCTGCACATCCTCGAGGTGCAGCGGCTCATCCGGTTCATGCCGAAGGTCGTCATCTGCCTCGTCAACGGGTGGGCCGCCGGCGGCGGGCACAGCCTGCATGTGGTCTGCGATCTGACGCTGGCAAGTCGCGAGCATGCACGGTTCAAGCAGACCGACGCCGATGTCGGCAGCTTCGACGGCGGCTACGGCAGCGCGTATCTGGCCAAACAGGTCGGCCAGAAGTTCGCCCGCGAGATCTTCTTCCTCGGCAGGCCGTATGACGCCGAGCAGATGCACGCGATGGGCGCGGTCAACGAAGTCGTCGACCACGCGAACCTGGAGTCCGTCGCGCTGGAGTGGGCTTCGGCCATCAACGGCAAGTCGCCGCAGGCCGTGCGGATGCTGAAGTACGCGTTCAACCTGTCCGATGACGGGCTCGTGGGCCAACAGCTATTCGCCGGTGAGGCAACGCGATTGGCGTACATGACCGACGAGGCCGTCGAGGGCCGCGACGCGTTCCTGGAGAAGCGCGACCCCGACTGGGACCCGTTCCCCCGCTACTTCTAGCGAATCGGGCGCGCTCTGCGCCGCTGAGCGTGCGTTAGCGCGCCGAAATCACTCGGCTTCGGCGGTGGCTGCGCGGCGGGTGTCGCGGCGGTTCTTCATCAGGCTGAGCACTGTGGTGATGGTGAGCGTGGCGACGATGAACAGCAGCGACGTCACGATGCCGATCTCGGGCAGGTGGAAGTTGCCGACGTGGTCGAGGTGGCTGTGGTGCAGCGCCTCGACGATGAGCTTCACGCCGATGAAGCCGAGAATGACCGCCAGCCCCTTGCTGAGGTAGACGACCTTCTCCAGCAGCCCACCGATCAGGAAGTACAGCTGCCGCAGGCCCATCAACGCCAGCGCGTTGGCGGTGAAGATGATGTACGCGTCGTTGGTGAGCCCGAAGATCGCGGGGATCGAGTCGAGTGCGAACACCACGTTGGCGATGCCGATCGCGGCGATGACGATCACCAGCGGGGTGAACATACGCTTCTTGTCGGCGCGGGTCGCGAGCCTGCGACCGTCGTAGTCGTCACTCAGCGGCAGGATCCGTCGCAGGAAGCGCAGCACCGGGTTCTTGTGAAAGTCCGGCTCGTCGTCGGGGTCCTCGAGCGCCAGCTGAATCGCGGTGTACACGAGGAATCCGCCGAGGATGTAGAAGACCCAGCTCCATGCGGCGATCGCGGCTGCGCCCGCGAAGATGAAGACGGCGCGGAACACCAGCGACAGCACGATGCCGATGTAGAGCACCTTGTCCTGGGCCAGCTCGGGCACCGCGAACCTGGCCATGATGATCATGAACACGAACAGGTTGTCCACGCTGAGGCTGTACTCGGTGATGTAGCCGGCGACGAACTCCTGGCCGCTTGACCCCGGCGCGAAGATGAAGAGCCCGATCGCGAACGCCACCGCCAGCCCGACATAGACGAGCACCCAACGGACGGCGTCCTTGGTGGTGACCGTGCGTTGTCGGCGGCCGATCACCGCGAGGTCGATAATCATGATGGCGAGCAGCACCACCACAGTGATGACCCAAACCAGCGGGGACACAACAGAAATCACAGTCGACCTCCGGACAGCACGAAGCAACGGCCCGAAGGTCTCTTCCGTCTCGACTTAGCGAGACCGGCACCGCCGGGTCGGCCATGGGGCCTTCCGTGATGACGACGAGTGCCGCGGAGGAATACTCCCCTTCACGAACAGGCAGAACTATAGTCCTCAGTGCAGAATCTGTCGCATCGAGGGTTTCAGAAGCGGAACGTCGTCTGGCCGTGCGGGGACTTCGCGAAGGCCAGCACCTTGGCAGGTGGCACGCGGAAGACGTACGCGATGTGGCCGTCGCCGCCTTCGTCGGTGTGGCGGAAGCCATCGTCGGCGGGCGTGAAATCCCAGACACCGTCGTACTTCTCGCGGACGACGTCGGCCAGCCTGGTAAGCGCATCCCGGCCCGTGACCCGTTCGGCGTCGCCTTCGATGATTACGTCGAGCCCGTCGTTCCACGTGTTGACACCCGTCGTGACGGCCACCGCCGTCGAGTGGTTGAGGTTCTGCGCCTTCTGCTCCTCGGGCCCGGTGCAGAACAAAAACCACGCGTCGTCGACCCAGGCGCCGATCAGCGGGGTGATGTGCGGGCGGCCGTCTTCGCGGACGGTCGTCAGCCAGTAGAGCTCGGCGGCGGCCAGCGCGTCGCTGACCTGCCGCCAGCCGACCGGCTCGGAGGCCTCGCTGAATCGGGTGTCGAGCTTTCCGGTTATCGCCATACCCATACCGACCAGACCCCCTCCCCACACTCATCGCGAGATTGCATGCGCGCAGGAGAATTGCGAGTAGGGGCCTGCTGGAATGCCATTTCGCGGGTTTCTAGACTCTGCTGGTGAGTAAGAGCCCGTTGCGGCGGCTGGCCGATGAGCTGGTGCTTGCCAGCATGCGACCGCCGATCGCGCCACAGCTGATGCTGTACAAACCTGGTCAACCCATCGACCTCGACGGCAAGCGCATCCTGATCACCGGCGCCTCGTCGGGTATCGGTGAGGCGGCCGCATACAAGTTCGCCCGCAGGGGCGCCACCGTCGTCGTGGTGGCCCGCCGGAAGGAACTGCTGGACGGGGTCGCACAACGGATCCTCGCCGACGGTGGCGACGCGCTGGCCATCGACTGCGATCTGGTCGACCTGGACGCCGTCGACGCGCTCGCCGCCCGCGTCGAGAAGGAGATCGGCGGGGTGGACATCCTGGTCAACAACGCGGGCCGGTCGATCCGCCGCCCGCTGGCCGAGTCGCTCGAGCGGTGGCATGACGTCGAGCGGACGATGGGCCTCAACTACTACTCGCCGCTGCGGCTGATCCGCGCGCTGGCGCCGGGGATGCTCGAGCGCGCCGACGGCCACATCATCAACGTCGCCACCTGGGGTGTGCTCAGCGAATCCTCGCCGCTGTTCTCGGTTTACAACGCATCGAAGGCGGCGCTGTCCGCCGTCAGCAGGGTGATCGAAACCGAGTGGTCGCACAGGGGCGTGAACTCGACGACGCTGTACTACCCGCTGGTGGCCACCCCGATGATCGCGCCGACGAAGGCCTACGACGGGCTGCCCGCGCTCACGCCGGACGAGGCCGCGGACTGGATGGTGACCGCGGCCCGAACCCGGCCGGTGCGCATCGCGCCGAGGATGGCCGTCACCGCCAAGGCCCTCGACGCCGTCGCCCCGGGTTTCCTCAATGCGCTGATGAAGAGGCAGCGGCTGCAGCCAGGTGCATGACGCGACTGCCCGCAATGTGAAGCGCGCCCTTGCGTGCCAAACTGACCTGTAGCGGACTAGCGATTGGAGGCGGCGGGTGTCGGCTTCGGAGAGCGTCGATATCGGCTCGCGCGTCCAGCTGATCGTCGACGTTCTCGCGCGTTCCCTCGACCGGGCCGTCCTGCTCGACGCCGAGTCGCTGACGCCGATCACGCACAGCCAGCAGCGCGGCGAACTCGACGACGTGCGGATGTACAGCCTCCTGCAGCGTGGAATCCGTGCCGAGGTCAAAACCGAGTTCTTCGCCCTTGGTATCGGCACCGCAACCGACGCTCTGTGGACGCCAGCTTCACCCGATCACGGGACGATGGCGCGCTTCTGTGTGCCGATCGGCGCGCCGGGCGAACGGCTCGGGTATCTATGGGTGCTCGATCCCGGGCGTTCGCTGTCGGAAGCCGGCCAAGACCTCGCCCGGCAAGCCGGCAGGGATCTGCACGCGCTTCTGGACCGCAGAACCGCTGCCCTGCGTTCGGAGGAAGCCTCCCGGCAAGAACTGCTGACGCGGCTACTTTGCGCGGGGCCAGGCGAACCGCTCGAACACGTTCTCCAGGAGCTACAAGCCAGGGACATGGCGCAGCCCGACAGTCAGGTGAGCGTGTTCGCCTTCACGCCGGGACCTGGCGCGCACGGCGATCCCATCGAGAGCATCATGTCGGTGCGTCTGCGCCTGAGCACCGGCGAACAGTCGCACCATTGGTTCGCCCTCGCGGGCGAGCCCACCACGATCTTCGCGGTGTCAAGACCGCACACATCCGTGGACACAAAGCACGTATCCGCGGCGCTGCTGGGAGCTCTCGAAGCGACGTACGGATACCGGCCGACGATCGGCTGGTCCGGGCAGCGGCTACCGATCAGGCGGACGGCCCACGCGGTTCGGCGCGCACAGTTGGCGCTGAGCCTCGCCCGGATCAATGTGTCCACCGCGGACGTGACGGTTTGGTCGGACCTCGGCTCCTGGAAAGCCGTTGCGCTGCTCGCCGACAGCTATTCGAACTCTGACGCCGATTTCGGCGATCTCGTACACCCCGGGGTCGTCGGCCTGGTCCGGCAGGGCCGCGACGACCTCGTCAACACCTTGGACGTCTATCTCACCCACGGCGGCGACGCTCGCAGAACTGCCGAGGCGCTGCACCTGCATCGCTCGACGCTGTATTACCGGCTCGAAAAGATCACGGAAGCGACCGGAGCTGATTTGAGCGATGGCGAACATCGCTTCGAACTGATGCTAAGTATCCGGCTCGCGCATGCCGCCGGTCTGTACCGGCCAACGCAGCCGTCGGCTCATCATCGGAGCGCGACCGGTCCGACAGCTGTCTGAACCGACGAGCAATAGTTCCGACAGAATCGTCCGCCGATCCACGCCGAGAATCGCGTGACGGGCCTAACTTGGATGAGCGGCGGCGCACCGATCGCCCCGCTGTTCCAACAATCGGAGGATGCAATGAGCGGGACACCAACGCTGAAGAAGGCGCTGAACCAGCGGCAGCTGACCATGATCGCGATTGGCGGCGTGATCGGCGCGGGTCTCTTCGTCGGTTCCGGCGTCGTCCTCGGCGACACCGGGCCGGGGGCGTTCATCACCTACGGCCTGGCCGGCGTGCTCATCATCATGGTCATGCGGATGCTCGCCGAGATGGCCGTGGCCAGCCCGTCGACCGGGTCGTTCGCCGACTATGCCCGTAAGGCGATGGGCGACTGGGCCGGGTTCTCGGTCGGCTGGCTCTACTGGTATTTCTGGGTGATCGTCGTGGGCTTCGAGGCGGTCGCGGGCGCCAAGATCATCCAGTACTGGGTCGATATCCCGTTGTGGTTGTCGGCATTGGTGCTGATGATCTTGATGACCGCGACCAACCTGTTCTCCGTGTCGTCGTTCGGTGAGTTCGAGTTCTGGTTCGCCGGCGTGAAGGTCGCCGCGATCATCGCGTTCATCGGGCTGGGCTCGCTCTTCGTCTTGGGACTGTGGCCGGACAAGGGGCTGGACTTCTCGAACTTGTGGAACCACGGCGGGTTCTTCCCGTTCGGTGTCACCGCGATCAGCGTCGGTGTGGTCACGGTCATTTTCTCGATGGTGGGCGCAGAAATCGCCACCATCGCCGCCGCCGAATCCGCTGATCCCGAGCGCGCAGTGTCGAAAGCCGCCAACTCGGTGATCGTGCGAATCGCGATTTTCTTCGTCGGCTCGTTGTTTCTGCTGGCAACCATCCTGCCGTGGAATTCCGACGCGGTGGCCGCTTCGCCTTTCGTCGCTGCGTTCACCGAGATGGGAATCCCCTACGCCGACCACATCATGAACGCGGTCGTGTTGACGGCGGTCCTGAGTTGCCTCAACTCGGGCATGTACACCGCCTCGCGCATGCTGTTCGTTCTCGCCGCCCGCCGTGAGGCCCCAGCCAAACTGGTCGAGGTGACCCGGCGGGGCGTGCCCGCCGCGGCAATCCTGGCGTCTTCGGTTATCGGGTTCCTCTGCGTCATCGCCGCGGCCATCTCGCCGGACACGGTTTTCGCCTTCTTGCTGAACTCCAGCGGCGCGGTGATCCTGTTCGTCTATCTCCTCATCGCGATTGCCCAGATCATCCTGCGTTACCGCACCCCGGATTCGCAGCTCAAAGTGAAGATGTGGCTGTTCCCGGTGTTGTCGATTCTCACCGCCGGCGGGATCGTGGCGATTCTGGTCCAGATGTTCTTGCAGGACGATGTGCGCTCGCAACTGATCCTGAGCCTGCTGTCGTGGGCGGTGGTCATCGCGCTGTTCTTCGCGAACAAGTGGTTCGTGGGTCGTCGTCCTGTCGTGGAAGGTGTTGCGGCGACGGCACAACCGCACCGCGTGCTGGTGCTCGCCAACCAGACCGTGGAGTCCGACGAGCTGCTCGACGAGCTTCGTCGCATCGGCGCGGACAAGACCGCCACCTACTACGTCGTCGTGCCTGCCAGTCCGATCGAGATGGGAGTGGCGGCCACCCACGGGCCACTCGACATTCGGGAGGCGACCCGGGAGGTCGCCCAGTCGCGTCTTGACCAAACACTGACCACACTGAGCTCGGAGAACCTGAACGCCGACGGCGCGTTGGGCGACTATCGACCGCTGCGCGCGCTGTCCGAGGCCGTCGACTCGTTCCACCCAGATCAGATCGTGATCTCGACGCTGCCGCCAGAAGATTCCGTGTGGCAGCGCTTCGACGTCGTGGACCGTGCCCGTGCCGAGCACGGAGTCCCGGTGACTCACGTCGTGGCGACCCCAGTTGCTGCTGCGCGATGACGATCATCGCGGGCTTCAGTGCGAGCCGACTGGGTAGCGCGCCCATCAATCTGGCCGTTCAGATCGCGCGCTGCACGAACGACAAGGTCCTCGCCTCCGCGGTCGTGGAGCGGCCATGGCCGCCCAGGGGAGATCCCATCGAGGACGAGTACCTGGACTACGTCACATCGCAAGCGTCGCGATCCCTGGACAAGGTGGTCGGCGGACTGCCCGGCGATTGTGAGGTGCCCACGATGGTGCACCAATCGACCTCCATCCCAATGGGATTGATCGAATTGGCCTCCGCGCACAACGCGGATCTGGTCGTCGTCGGTTCATCGTCGTCCGGCTTGTTGGGCAGGGTGACGCTGGGAAGTGTCACCGAGCGCCTCGTGCACACTGCGGCGGTGCCCGTCGCGATCGCGCCGCGTGGCTACCCGGCCACACCCGGCCCGATGTTGCGTCTTACCGCCGCATACGGCGGCGAAGCAGATATCAACGGCCTGCTGGGTGCCGCGGCCGAATTCGCCAAGCAGTGGTCGGTGCAGCTGCGAATCGTATCCTTCGCGGTGCGGCCGGTGAGAATTTTCGCAGGCTCAATTGAAACCTCCGCCGAGGACCTCGTAGTCGAGCAGTGGGCGCGCAGGACATACGACGATATCGTCATGCAGCTCAATGCTGTTCGCGAACACCTCCCGGTGCCGCACGTCGACATCGTGGTGGGAAGCGGCGCCAACTGGCAGGAGGCGGTGGACGCCGTGCCCTGGCAGGCGGGTGACATGCTGGTGCTGGGGTCGGGAGCGGCCGGACAAACGGCTCGGGTGTTCCTCGGTTCTGCCGCATCGAAGATTCTGCGCCACGCATCGGTCCCGGTGATGATCGTGCCGAGGTACGTCCCGGCATAAAATGCCTCGAAATCGCCGGCAGTCGTGTGCTGAATCGGGCACATGACGTGATAGACACAGACGCATGGAGATCCTGGCCAGCCGGATGCTCCTGCGGCCCGCCGACTACGAACGCTCGCTGCGGTTCTACCGCGACGAGCTAGGCCTCGCGATCGCCCGTGACTACGGCGCAGGCACTGTCTTCTACGCCGGCCAGTCGCTGATCGAGCTCGCGGGCCATGGCGGACCGAACGCCGCGGGCACGATGTGGCTGCAGGTGCGCGACGTCTACGCCACCGAGAAGGAGTTGACCGGCCGCGGGGTTCCCATCGCGCGCGACGCCCGGCAAGAGCCGTGGGGTCTACACGAGATGCAGGTATCCGACCCCGACGGCGTCACCCTGATCTTCGTCCAGGTGCCGGAGACCCATCCCCTGCGCCGCGACACCAGAGACTGAAACGCCCAATCGGTTCAGTGAGCGGGTGCCGCGAGCGGCCAGCCGACGGACGCCAGCCGACTCGCAACCTGGTTCAGCTCTTCGGGATTCGGCTCCTTCGCGATGACCTGCTGGATCGCGTCGCGAATGTCGTCCTCGGTCACGGTGTCGGCGTCGGTGCCCCGCAGCACGGTTTGGGCCGCCTTGACGACCTCTTCCTCGCTCAGCGTCCGCTTCAACAACGCGAGCAGCGCGAAGTAATCCTTCTGCGGGACGCCCTCCGGATAGCCCTGGTGCAGCCATCCGAGAATGCTGTTGAACACGCCCTGGTTGGTTTCGGTCATGAACGTGGCCTCACTTACTAGGCATGAAGGGGAACGGATCAATTCCAAAGTGGTGCACGATCGTCGTTCTGGTGATCCAGACAACCGCGGTCAGGATCACCCAGCCGACGAACACGAACATCGCGATGCCCAGATATTTGAGTGCGGGGTTGGGCGCGTGGGCTGAGCCGTCGGCCTCGGTGCCGCCTGCCCCGTTCGAGTAGGCGACCAAGCCGGCGGCGAAGACCGCTGGCAGGCCTGCGCCGAGGACCAGCCCCACTATCAGCACCTTGAGGATGCTTTCGAAGTACGTCATCGAATGTCTCTCTCGTCAGGGATGCCGGCGCGGTCAGACCGCGGCGGTGTCCTTGGGCTCGGCGGTGTCGCGGACCTCGGCGGGAACGACGGAGTTCGTCGAGTCGTCCCAATCGGCGTTGACGTTTCTGCTGTCGACCTTCTGCTGCTGGGCGCGCCACCACATGTAGAACGACAGCGCGACCAGCACGACGAAGATCACGCCGTCACCCGCGAGGTCCGAACCGGTGAGCGACTCGACCCCGTGGGACAACCAGAAGGCCAGCGCACCCATCAGGCCGGCGGCGGGAAGGGTGACGAGCCACGCGACGGCCATCCGGCCTGCGACGGCCCAGCGGACCTCCGCGCCAGGCTTGCCGACACCGCTACCCAGGATCGATCCGGTCGCGACGTGCGTGGTCGACAGTGCCATGCCCGCGGCGCTCGAGCTGAGAATGATTGCGGCCGACGATGCTTCAGCGGCGAAACCCTGTGGCGACTCGATCTCCACCAGACCCTTGCCGAGGGTGCGGATGACCCGCCAGCCGCCGATATAGGTGCCGAGGCCGATGGCCAGTGCGCAGCTGAAGATGACCCAGAACGGCAGCCCGTCCTCCTTCACGTTGCCACCGAGGTGGCCGGTGGTGATGAGGGCGAGCGCGATGACACCCATCGTCTTCTGCGCATCGTTGGTGCCGTGTGACAGCGCGACCAGTGAGGCGGTTGCGATCTGGCCCCATCGGAAACCTTCTTCGCGCCGCTTCTGCACGACGTTGCGGGTGATCCGGTAGACCAGCCAGGTTCCGCAGGCGGCGACCAGGCAGGCGATGACCGGTGCGGCCACCGCGGGGATCAGCACCTTCTGCGTGATACCGGACCAGTTCACGCCCGCAGTGCCGAGCGCGGCAAGGCCGGCGCCGATCAAGCCGCCGAAGAGCGCGTGCGAAGAGCTGGACGGGATGCCGAACAGCCAAGTCAGCAGGTTCCACAGGATGCCACCGATCAGACCCGCGAAGATGATCGTCAGACCAGTCGACGCATCGATCGACGGGATGAGTGCGCCCGTCTTGCCGTCCTGAACCTTGAGCACCGACGTGGTCACCGTGACGGCGACCTCGACCGAGAGGAAGGCGCCGACGAGGTTGAGGATGCCTGCGAGCAGAACGGCGGTCTTGGGCTTCAGAGCGCCGGTGGCAATCGACGTCGCCATCGCGTTTCCGGTGTCGTGAAACCCGTTGGTGAAGTCGAAGGCCAGTGCTGTGACTATCAGCAGCACCAGGATGATCATCTCTGCGCTCATGATTGCCAATTCTGAGGGATTCTCAACGAGTTTGGCCAGCCGCTAGTCACCCTA
The DNA here is from genome assembly GCA_902826815.1 of uncultured Mycobacteriaceae bacterium. Classification (GTDB taxonomy): domain Bacteria; phylum Actinomycetota; class Actinomycetes; order Mycobacteriales; family Mycobacteriaceae; genus Mycobacterium. The sequence continues at coordinate 20,804 of CADEGF010000040.1, read as the reverse complement.
AGAGCCCCCTTCGACCAGGCACTTTGCTAAATCCTGAAAGGTGTTCATCCACTGTTCACCCACCGTCTCGGGCACGTTTGCCTGTGGCGGCCGGTCCGGCAGTCCACGTGGCAGTTCCACTATCGTGCTCTCGTGGAATTGTGGTCGTTCGCCACGCCGTTGGGAGCGCAACGGTGAACAGGTTTCTCGCCAAGATCGTGGCGTGGATTACTGCCGGATACCCGGAGGGTGTGCCGGGACCCGACCGTGTGCCGTTGTTCGCCCTGCTCAAGCCGCGCCTCACCGACGACGAGGTCAAGACCGTGGTCAGGGAGCTGCTCGCCCGCGGCGAGTTCGACCACGTCGATATCGCGGTCCTGATCACCCAGCTCACCGACGAACTGCCCGCACCCGACGATGTCGAGCGCGTGCGCGCACGCCTGGCGGCCAAGGGCTGGCCGCTCGACGATCCGCGAGACCCCGAGGAGTCCGAATAGCCGTCCTGCGCCCCGTCCCTGTGCCGGCTGGACCGTCGGCCTTGTCGGTGATGCCCGCGGTGGAGAGCGCACTGGCGGGCGGCGGCCCCGCGATGCTGCCCGTCCCGGCCGACGATGAACGTCAAACCCGTTTGCTGGCAACGTCATTGCGTGTCGATGAGGCTATCGACGACGACGTCGCTGTCGTGGTGTCCACGTCGGGGACGACGGGCACGCCGAAGGGGGCGATGCTGACGGCGGCCGCGCTGACCACGAGCGCCGACGCGACGCACGGCCGCCTCGGGGGGCCGGGACGCTGGCTGCTCGCGCTGCCCGCCCATCACATCGCAGGCCTGCAGGTGTTGGTGCGCAGCGTCATCGCGGGCCTCGCGCCGGTTGCCGTCTCGGCACGGTTCGACGCATCCGAACTGGTCGCCGCCGTTTCGGCGATGGGCACGGGGCGGCGGTACGCCTCGCTGGTGGCCGCACAACTCGACAAGGTCTTGGCCGATCGGGCCGCATCTGCGGCACTGGCCGAGCTGGACGCGATACTGATCGGCGGGGGCCCGACGTCGGCGCGCATTGCGGAAAGAGCTGCGGCGGCGGGCATTTCGTTGGTGCGCACATACGGCATGAGCGAAACCGCAGGCGGGTGCGTCTACGACGGTGCTCCGCTGCAGGGAGTCCAGGTACGCGTCGACACCGAAGGCAGAATCGCCCTCGGCGGCGCCACCCTCGCGAAGGGCTATCGCAACCCGCCCGAGAAGGACCCGTTCGCGGAGCCGGGCTGGTTCATGACCGATGACGTTGGGGCACTGGACAGTTCGGGGACGCTACGGGTGCTCGGCAGGATCGACGACGCGATCAGCACCGGCGGCCTGACGGTTTTCCCGCAACTCGTCGAGAACGCCTTGTCCTCTCATCCGCGCGTTGTCGAATGCGCGGTCTTCGGCGTCCCCGATGATCGGCTCGGCCAACGAGTCGTCGCGGCCGTGGTGGCCGCCGCCGGCTACGCCCAGCCGACGCTGTCCGAATTGCGAACCCACGTCACGACGATGCTGAATCCGACGGCCGCACCCCGCGAGGTGCACATCGTCGCTGAGCTGCCGCGACGCGGTATCGGCAAGGTGGATCGCAGGAGGCTGGTCACGCAGTTCGGCGACTGAGCTAGCATCCGGGGATGCTGCGCCTATTCGCGATCGCCGCCGGTGTCGTCGCCGTTTTCGGGGCCTCCGCCACTGCCGCAGCGGAACCTGCCGAGCAGGACGGATCGACATACGCGATCGGCAAGTGCTACGACCCTGCAACGCCACCCGTGGAGAAGCCGGAGTCGTTCGAGTACAACTGCGACTCCACCGGCGTCATGAAGGACTTGACGTGGACCGCATGGGGAGCCGACGGCGCCAACGCAACAGGCACCGACAGCTCGGTCGAGTGCAGGCCCAACTGTGCGCAGGGCCGAACCCTGGTCAATCCGATCGTCGTGCACGCGTGGAATCCGGTCGTCGCGCCGAGCGCGACCTGCCCGCGGGACATCAAGTTCTACTCGGACATGACGATCGCGTATCCCAAGGGATCGCCGCCGTGGATCAAACCGGGCACAACGTGGTCGCCCGGAACGGATTTCGTAACCATCGACGGCATGCCCGCAGTGCACTACTCCGATCTGACGCCGACCTGCAAGCCGCTCTGACGCGCTAGCGCTCCACCTTGACCGTCACCGGATGAACGTTCCAGATGTCGTCGCTGTATTCGGTGATGGCGCGGTCTGACGAGAACTTGCCGCTGCGCGCGGTATTCAGGATCGACTTCCGCGTCCACGCATCGGTGTCCTGCCATGCGGCGCTGACCTGCTCCTGGCATTCGATGTAAGCCGCGTAGTCGGCGAGCACCAGGAACGGGTCGTCGTAGCGCAGATTGTCGACCAGAGGTCGGAACACATCGGTGTCGCCGTTCGAAAAACGGCCTCCCGCAACGAGGTCGAGTGCTGCTTGCAATTCATGGTTGTCGTCGACGTAGTCCATCGGCCGATAACCGTCGCGCTTGACCTGCGCTACCTTGTCCTCGGTCAACCCGAACAGGAAGAAGTTCTCCGCACCGACCTCGTCACGCATTTCGACGTTGGCACCGTCGAGCGTGCCGATCGTCAACGCACCGTTGATCATGAACTTCATGTTGCCGGTCCCCGACGCTTCCTTACCCGCCGTCGAAATCTGCTCGGACAGATCGGCCGCCGGGTAGATCAGGTGGGCGTTCTGCACGTTGAAGTTCGGAACGAACGCCACCTTGAGGAACTTGTTGACCTCGGGATCGCCGTTGACGGTCTCGGCGACGGCGTTGATCAGCTTGATGATGCGCTTGGCCATGAAGTAGCCGGGTGCCGCCTTGCCGCCGAAAATGAAAGCCCGCGGCGGGATTTCGTAGCCGGGGTTGTTCTTCAACCGGTGGTAGAGCGTGACGATGTGCAGCATGTTGAGGTGCTGTCGCTTGTACTCGTGGATGCGCTTGACCTGGATGTCGAACAGCCAGTCCGGGTTGAGGTCGATGCCCGCCGTCGCCTTCACGTACTCGGCGAGCCGCGCCTTGTTCGCGCGTTTGACGGCGCGCCACCTGCGGTGGAACCCGGCGTCGCCGGCAAGCGGTTCGAGACGCCGGAGCAGGCTCATGTCGACGAGCCAGCCGTCACCAACGGTGTCGTCGAGCAGACCGCGCAGACCCGGGTTGGCCAACGCGAGGAACCGGCGGGGGGTGACGCCGTTCGTCTTGTTGCTGAACCGTTCCGGCCACATCTCGAAGAAGTCCTTGAGGACGCTCTCCTTGAGCAGTTCGGAGTGCAGCGCGGCGACACCGTTGATCGCATGGCTGCCGACGGTCGCGAGATGCGCCATCCTGACGCTCTTTCCGCCGTCCTCACCGATCAGCGACATGCGACGCACCCTGGCGTCGTCGCCGGGGAACTTCGCGCGCACCTCGTCGAGGAATCGGCGGTTGATCTCGTAGATGATCTCCAGGTGGCGGGGCAGCGATTCGCTGAACAACTCCAACGGCCACGTCTCGAGCGCCTCGGGCAGCAGCGTGTGGTTGGTGTAGCCGAAGGTGGCCACGGTGATGTCCCATGCCTCGTGCCAGCCGAGCCGACGTTCGTCGACGAGCAGCCGCATCAACTCGGCAACGCCGATCGACGGGTGAGTATCGTTGAGCTGCACCGCGAATCGATCAGGTAGTTCACTGATCCTGGCGTCGGTCAGATCGTCGATGATGTGCATGATGTGCTGCAGCGAGCACGATACGAAGAAGTACTGCTGCAGCAGGCGCAGTCGCTTGCCGACATCGGGTTCGTCGTTGGGATAGAGCACCTTGGTCACGGTCTCGGAGTTGACCTCGTCCTCGACCGCCTTGTAGTAGTCGCCGGTGTTGAACGCGTCCAGCGCGAACGACTCAACGGCCCGCGCGCTCCACAGCGTCAGCACGTTGCAGGTGTTCACGCCGTAGCCCTGGATGGGCGTGTCGTAGGCGACGCCCTTGATGACCCGGCCGGCCACCCACCGGACGCGATCGTGGCCGGCGTCGTCGACGTAGTGCTCGGTGTAGCCGCCCCAGTTCACGAGGTAGTTGATGTCAGGCTTCGGGACCTCCCACGGGTTCCCGTTCACCAGCCAGTTGTCGGTCTTCTCGACCTGCCAGCCGTCGCGGATCTCCTGATCGAAAATGCCGAATTCGTAGCGGATGCCAAAGCCGATCGCCGGACGTTCGAGGGTGGCCAGCGAGTCGAGATAGCACGCGGCGAGCCGGCCGAGCCCCCCGTTGCCCAGTCCCGGTTCCTCCTCACAGGCCAGCACCTCGTCGAGGTCGAGGCCGATCACTTCCAGCGCGGTGCGCGTCGCGTCCTCGATTCCGAGGTTCAACAGGTTGCTTCCCAGCTGCGGTCCAAGCAGGAACTCGGCCGAGAGGTAGCAGGTGACCTTCCGGCCGAGGTCGAGTGACGTCCGCGCGGTCGCCGACCAGTTGTCAAGGGTGCGGTCACGGACGGCCAGCGCGGTGGCCCGGTAGAAGTGTTCCGGGGTGAGCGCGGCGGCCGGCCTGCCGATCGAGTAACGCAGGTGGTCGATGATGCCCCGCCGCAGGGATTCGGTGGACAGCCCGCTGCGACTGCGATCGGGCGTATCGGAATTTGAGCTGGCGGAAGATCGGACGACGTCGGTCATCGGCGCAGTGTCGCAGAAAAGGACGTCGCACAAAAGAACTTGAGTCGAGCATCATGGAGCCATGCGTCGTGAAGTCACCACCGTCGAAGATCTGCGCGACATCGTCGGTCACCCCAACTCCGCCGTGGCCAACAAGGTCGCCAAGCGGCTCTCCGCCGTCCAGCAGGACTGGTTGGCGCACTCCCCGCTGGGGTTCGTCGCCACGAGCGACGCGAACGGCCTCGTCGACGTGTCGCCGAAGGGGGACCCGCCCGGCTTCGTGCACGTCATCGACGACACCACGATCGCCATCCCGGAGCGGCCGGGCAACAAGCGGGTGGACGGCTACCTCAACGTGCTGCAGCGTCCACGGGTGGGCACGCTCTTCCTGATTCCCGGCCGCGGTGACACCCTGCGGATCAACGGGTCCGCGCGCATTCTCGCCGACGCCGACTACTTCGACGCCATGACCATGCAGGGCAAGCGCCCCATCCTGGCGCTGGAGATCGACGTCGAAGAGGTGTTCTTCCACTGCGCCAAGGCGTTTCTGCGGTCCGACACCTGGGACCCGTCGACCTGGGACCCCACCGCGGTGCCCACCGTCGCACAGCTCGCCAAGGCCATCAAGAAGGACATGAGCATGGCGGAGCTGGAGAAGTACTACAGCGAGGAGAATCTGCGCAGCATCCTGTACTGACTCAGATCTGGTTGACGCCACCGTCGACCGGGATGTCTGCCCCGGTGGTGAAGCTGCTCAGATCCGAGGCCAGGAACAGCACGGCGTTCGCGACCTCCCGCGGCTCGCCGAACCGGCCCATCGGGACGATGCTCTTCTGGTAGTCCTCGAACTGGTCGGCCGCTGTGGGTCCGGCGAACATCAGGCCTGCGAGTTCGTTGATGCCGGGCGTGTTGGTTGCGCCGGGGCTGACCGCGTTCACGCGAATCCTGCGGTCCCGCAGCTCAAGTGCCCATGTTCTGGCGAACGAGCGGATCGCCGCCTTGATGGCCGCATAGACGCCGGTCCCGTCGGCTCCGCGGGCAGCCGCGGTCGATGCGTTCAGGACTATCGAGCCGCCGTCGTTCAGCAGCGGCAGCGCCTTCTGGACAGTGAAGACGACACTCTTGAGGTCGACCCCCAACAGGTGGTCGAGATGCTCCTCGGTGATTTCACCGATCCGCGCGACGTCGATGACAGCGGCGTTGGCGAAGAGAACGTCGATCCGTCGTCCACTATCGGCAACGGCGGTATAGAGCCGATCGAGGTCTTCGGGGTTGCTCACATCGCCCTGCACGCCGATGGCGTTGTCACCGAGTTCCTTTACCGCCGTTTCGAGTTCGGTTTGCCTGCGTCCCGTGATGAAGACATGCGCGCCCTCCTCGACGAACCGCTTCGCGGTGGCGAATCCGATGCCTGTGCTGCCGCCGGTCACGACAGCCGTCTTACCTTCCAAGAGTGACATGGTCGACGCCTTCCTAGTTCTGTACTAAATGGTCAATAATTAGGTACGTATACGGCCGCGGTTCTATTCCGTCGGGCTAACCGCGGGGTATCAGCGACACCATGTCGTCGGCGGCAGCGCGCAGCTGAGCCGGCTTGGCGCCGCCCTTGTGCAGGGCCTCCTGGCCTCGCATGAATGCCAGCAGCACGCCGGCCAACGCCTTCGGGTTCTGGCTGGCGTCGACGTCCCCGTCGCGCTGGGCCTCCTTGATGCAGGCGACGAGTTCGTCACGCCATGCTGCGTACGCGTGTGCCACCTTCGACTCGACGGCGTCATCGGTGGCCGCGAGCTCCGCCGCACCCTTGGCCATCAGACAGCCGCGCCTGCTCTTGTCCGCGATGAGCGCGCCTGCCTGCCCGCGGATGTGACGCCCAAGCCGTTGATACGCGCTGTAGGCCGGGTCGTGTAGCCCGGCCCGGACATCATCGAGCGACGAGCTGACGTAGTCGTCGAGCGCGCGAAGGTAGAGGCTGTGCTTGTCGCCGAACGCCCCGTAGAGGCTGCCCTTGCCGAGACCGGTTGCCGCCGTGAGGTCGTCGACCGACGTCGCCGTGTAGCCGCGGTTCCAGAACTCGTCTCGCGCAGCGGCGATGACGTCGCTTTCGTCAAATGTGCGAGGTCGTGCCATAACCTCACACTACGCAGTTTATGGACTGATTATTCCGTAACCTTCACGAGGACCGCCCGGGTGTACAGAAAGTGGAAGCCCTGACGTTGCACGTTCTGCTGAGACTTCGAGCCCGGGGCCGTCGTGACGACCGCGATATCGCAGCCTGCCTCGGCCGCGTCGGCGAGCCGAGTCGCCAGCAGGGCCGACTGCACACCCCGCCGACGGTGCTCCGGCGCGGTGGCCGCACCCACCAGCTGGGCAACCCCGTCGGTGATGGCCAACCCGCCTCCGCCTGCGACAACACCGTTTCTCGAGGCGAGATAGGTCAGCGCACCCGCGGCGACGAAATCGCGTTCGGCGCGTTCGACCGTCTCTCGCGGGAAGGCCTCGTGCGGCGCGACGCCCTGGTCGTCGGGATGCGCGAAGCCGGTGACCACCACGTCGATCCAGGTACCCAGTTCGTCCTCGCCGCTGCGCCGGACGTCCACCCCGTCAGGAAGGGGTTCCGTCTCGTCACCCCGCAACAGACGCCCCAGTACGTTCTCGAACGCGACGAGCCGATAGCCGCGTCCCGTCAGCACGACGGCGATTTCCGGGTCGGCCATATGGGCCAGTTCCACCTGAACGGCGGCGCCTCGAGCCCCGTAGGCCAATTCGATCTCGTCGAGCGCCGCCTCACCTGGCACGCCGCCGAAGCCGAGCCCGGCGACCTTGTTGAACGGCGCACCGTCCTCCCCGAAGCAGGCGACGCCGCCTGCGATGGCTGTCGCAAAGGCGCGACCGGGGTCACGGCGGATTGCGACATCCGTGCCCGCGGCGATCAACTGGGCTTCGGCGCGCTCGATGCGCGCGGCCAGTTCGACGCCGCAGAAGAGGGGTTCGGTCACACACCTATGAGACACCAACCTCGTCGGTCCGCGCGTCTCGTTCCTTACGCGCACTCAGTGATTCGCCGAGCGTCCACAGCGCGACACCGAGCAGCACCAAGTCCTTGAGCAGGAACTGGCCCGGCTGTGCGCCAAGAATCGGGATACCGGCGAGGCGGCTGACCGCAAGCCCAGGAGTGGTGAACAGGAAGCTGACAGTGCCAAGAAACAGCACGACGGCCATCGCGCTGCCGGCTGCGGAGATCGTGGGCGACACCGGCCGCAGCGCAATCAGCACCGCCGCGAAGATCTCCACGGTCCCAAGCGCAGTCGCAACGGCACCCACGCTGAGGAAGTGGTAGATCCACGACATCAGGAAACTGTGTTCGATGAGAACCTTCGCCTCCATCTTCACGTACTTCCCGAAGCCGATCCACGCCAACACGATCACAAGCCCGTAGCGACTCACGAGATGTCCGGCGCTGGTCAACACCGCCGCGGCGGCAAAGCGCGACGCGGCGACGGAGCGGGCATTCGGCATTTTCAATCCTCTCGTCCAGGTTCCGGCACAGTGGTGCCTCGTCCTAGTGGGCGAAAGTCGGCGAAGCGTTACACGGCGTGATGCAAGGCGACCTCGTCTTCGCGCCAGCCCCCTATCCTTGCGGTCGTGCCCAAGCTCGAAGTAGGCCGAAAAGAGGCGGTTGCGGTCGGCGTCGCCGTCGTCCTGCTGGTCGCAGCTTTCGTCGTTCCACACCTTCATCTGGGCATTGTCACGCCGCTGATCAACGCGACCCCCGACCGTTTCCGCGTCTTCGCAGGGGTGGCGCCGATCTTCGGGTGGTGGAACGTCCATGTCGGATGGGGGACGCCGTTCGCCATTCTCATCGGGGTCGCGGCGGTGTTGTGGGGGCCGAGCCTCGCGCAGCGCCTGCCGTGGCGGGCGCTGACCTTCACGACCTGGGCGACGTCGTGCGCCTGGGCGTTCTCGCTGGCCATGATCGACGGCTGGCAGCGCGGATTCGCCGGCCGGCTCACCTCCCGCCACGAGTACCTGCGCCAGGTGCCGATCGTCGACGACATCCCAAAGGCGCTCAGCAGCTTCTCCCGCCGAATCCTCGACTACCAGCCCGATTCGTGGATCACCCACGTGTCCGGACATCCTCCAGGCGCGCTGTTGACGTTCGTCTGGCTGGACCGCATCGGGCTGAGCGGCGGCGCATGGGCGGGACTGCTGTGCCTGCTGGTGGGGTCGAGTGCCGCTGCCGCGATCATCGTCGCGGTGCGCGCCGTCGCCGACGAGGAGACCGCCCGGCTGGCCGCGCCGTTCGTGGCCGTCGCGCCGACGGCGATCTGGGTCGCCGTCTCCGCTGACGGCTACTTCGCGGGCGTCGCCGCATGGGGCATCGCCCTGTTGGCCCTCGCGGCTCGGCAGAAGGTGCGGGTGCCACTGCTGGTAGCCGGTGGTTCCGGCGTGCTGCTTGGCTGGGCGATCTTCCTCAACTACGGTGTCGCGCTGATTGCGTTTCTGGCCATGGCGGTGCTCAGCACCGCCGTCGACTGGCACACGGCGCTTCGCACCCTGGTGCCCACGGCCCTGATGGCCGGATTCGTCGTCGGTGTGTTCTTCGCCTTCGGCTTCTGGTGGTTCGACGGCTATCACCTTGTGCAGGAACGCTATTGGCAGGGCATCGCGCATGACCGGCCGTTTCAGTACTGGTCGTGGGCCAACTTCGCGTCGGTGGTGTGTGCGATCGGACTCGGCAGCGTGGCGGGGATCGGCAGGGCCTTCGACATCGCCGCCATCCGACGGGCTCCCGGCCTGCGTGTGCTCGTGATCGCCGCACTGGTGGCGATCCTCTTCGCGGATCTGAGCATGCTGAGCAAGGCCGAGACGGAACGCATCTGGCTGCCGTTCACCATGTGGCTCACGGCGGCGGCCGCGCTGTTGCCCCCACAATCACACCGCTTCTGGCTCAGCCTCAACGTCATCGGCGCCATTGTGTTGAACAGCGTCATCCTGACCAATTGGTGACGGCGTCTAACTGTTGTTTAGCGGGCCTGCGTCGGGCTACCCGACGGACCATGAGGTTCGTTCGCGAAGGGTCGGGAAAGCCGCTGCTGCTCGTGCACGGCCTGTCCAACCTGCTCAACTGGGCCCCTGTCTGCGGCGAACTGGCGCGGGAGCGCGAAGTCATCTCGGTCGACCTGCCCGGATTCGGTGAAAGTCCGCCCCTGACGGGCGAGGTGACCGTCGCGTCGCTTACTGACGCCGTCGAAAACTTCATCGCCGAACGCGATTTGGGCGATGTGGACGTGGTGGGTAGCTCGATGGGCGCGCGGATGGCTCTGGAGTTGGCGCGTCGCGGCCATCGTGGCAACGTGGTCGCATTGAACCCCGGCGGGTTCTGGACCGACGCGCAGCGCACGGTTTTCGGTGCGACGGTGCGCGCATCGATCGCCTTGGTGCGCAGGATTCAGCCTGTGTTGCCGACTCTGACGCGCAGCAAAGCTGGACGCAGCGCGCTGATGCTCCAGTTCTCGGCCCACCCGTCGCGCCTGGATCCCGATCTCGTGCTACAGGAGTTGCAGAACTTCGATCGTTCACCGAGCCTCGACGAAGCTGTGAGTTCGTTGATCAACGGACCGGATCAGCAGGGGGCACCGCGCGGATCATTGATGGGTTCGACGGTGATCGGCTGGGGCCGCCGGGATCGGGTCACGTTCCCGAGCCAGGCCCACCGTGCCCAGGAATTGTTTCCCGACGCCTCGCTGCGCTGGTTCGACGACTGCGGCCACTTTCCGCACTGGGACCAACCGGCAGACACCGTCCGCGTCATTCTCGAAGCAACCGGATAGATCGACGTAACGGTTGGCTGTTCGGGATAACCAATGAATGACGTCCGCTCGCGAACGTCGACTTCTCGTTTCCCGGGGTCCGATCGAAGGAGATACTGTAGCCATGACGAATCTTCCTCCGGAAGATGCGCGTTCGCCGTCGGATGAGGCTGAATACGGGGCTCCACGTGCGCTGTGGCGAGGCCTGCAAGACCATCCACCACCGGGTGCGAAACTCCTGCAACGTTGGCGCAGCCCGTTGCGCGGGCGCTGGCTGACATCGGCGCTTGGCTCGGTGCTGTTGGTGACGTTGCCGATCGTGATCATCACCGGCCTGCTGTCCTACATCGCCTACGGCCCGCAGTTCGGGCAGGCCATCCCCGGCGATGTCGGGTGGTTGAAGCTTCCGACCTTCGACTGGCCGACCGAGCCCGCGTGGATCTACCGGCTCAACCAGGGACTGCATGTCGGTCTCGGCCTCATCCTGATCCCGATCGTGCTCGCCAAGCTGTGGTCGGTGATCCCGCGGCTCTTTGTCTTTCCACCGGCCAAATCGATCGCGCAGGTGGTTGAACGAGTTTCGCTGCTGATGCTGGTCGGCGGCATCCTGTTCGAGATCATCACCGGGGTGCTGAACATCCAGTACGACTACATCTTCGGGTTCAGCTTCTACACCGCCCACTACTACGGCGCCTGGGTCTTCATCGCCGGCTTCGTCATCCACATCGCGATCAAGATCCCGCACATGTGGACCGGTCTTCGGTCGATGTCGATGCGAGATGTCCTGCGCACCAAGCGCGTCGACACCGTCGCCGAACCGTTCGAGCCGGACGGTTTGGTGGCCGAGAACCCCACCGCGCCGACGATGAGCCGGCGCGGAGCCCTTGCACTGGTCGGCGGCGGAGCACTGTTCATCGCGGTGATCACGGCGGGCCAATCCGTCGGCGGAGTCACCAGGAAGGCAGCGCTGCTGCTGCCACGAGGGCGTACACGCGGCGACGGGCCCAACGACTTCCAGGTCAACAGGACCGCCTGGGCCGCAGGCATCACCTCACAGGCCACCGGCGACCGATGGCGACTCACCCTGACCGGCGGCCCGTCACCCAAGGCCTTCGACCTCACGGCCTTGCGCGCCATGCCGCAGCGCACCGCCCGCCTGCCGATCGCGTGCGTCGAGGGGTGGTCGACGACCGAGACGTGGACCGGCGTGCCGCTGCGCGATCTGGCCGCAATGGCCGGCGTGCCGGAGCCCACGTCGGCGTTCGTGCGCTCGGTCGAACGCCGCGGCGGGTTCAATCGCGCGACGCTGCAGTCCAATCAGGTCATGCACCCGGATTCCCTTCTGGCGCTGGGCGTCAACGACGCCGACCTGTCGCCGGATCACGGCTTCCCTGCGCGCATCATCGTCCCTGGCCTACCAGGTGTACACAACACCAAGTGGGTCGCGTCCATCGACTTCAGAGCGGGCTGACATGCGTACGGCGTTGGATCGGTTCCGTTCGGTGTACGGCTCGAATCCCCTTCACCTACTGACCCTGATCGCCGGGTTCGCGTTGTTCGGCTACGTGCTGGCCACCGTCAAACCGGTCACGTTGTGGAACCCCAACACGTGGTGGCAGTCGATCCTGATCTGGTTCGCCGCGGCCATCGTCGCCCACGACCTCGTGCTGTTTCCGCTCTACGCCCTGGTTGATCGAATCCTGGTGGCCAGCAGTCGTATTCGACCGCGCACCGAGGCCTCGGTTCCCGCGCTGAACTACATACGGGTGCCTGCGCTCGGCGCGGGACTGACGCTGCTGGTGTTCCTTCCCGGGATCATCGAACAGGGCGCATTCACATACTGGGCTGCGACCGGCCAGACACAGGAACCGTTCCTCGGCCGCTGGTTGCTGTTGAGCGCGGCAATGTTCGGCTTCAGCGCCGTCGCCTACGGCGTTCGATTGATGCTGTCACGGCGGGCTAAGCAGCCGCCAGGCTAGCGACGACCCGCGATCCGATCGGGTGAATGCCCGTCAACACCATTCCGACGTCGTCGGCCAGGCGTGCCGCGCAGCCGATGCCGACCGAAGCCCACCGGAACCACGGGCCGATCGTCCGCTCAGACTCCAGCCGCACCCATCCGCTGTCGACACCTGCACTGCCCGAATCGAATTCGGCGATGCAACGGCCGCCACGCCTGAGCAACTCACCGGCCCGGCGCAGCACCCGCCATGGGTCACCGCCTAGTCCGACGTTGCCATCGGCCAACAACACCGTCTGCCATCGACCCATGCCGGGCAGTGGCTCGAACACGTCGCGGAGCAACGCCGGTGCGCCGCTGCGTCGCGCCAGGCCGATGGCGGTGGCGGACTGGTCCACCCCGAGAGCAGGAACGCCGCGCTCGACGAGGCGGGCCACCAAACGGCCGGGGCCGCAACCCAGATCGATGGTCGGACCCTTGCAGAGTCCGACAACCGCGTTGTCGAATCCGCGGTCGGCGTGCTGGCCGCCCAGCCAACTGCGCACCGGCAGCTGACGGAGCCGGCCGTCGTCGTGGCGGACCCAACATCGTTCGCCGTCGAGCGCACGGTCATACAGATTGCCCAACATCTCTACAGCCCCGCATCCTTGATCGCCTGCACGAACCGGCTGCCCGGTGCGCACTCGGCACGTACCAGATCCACATCGGCGACGGTGTCGACATCCGACAGCTCGGCTACCAGCTTCACGCGTAAACCCCTGCCGCGCATCGCTTCCAGCGTGGCAGGTCCGGTATCCGAACGTGAAGTCGGGATGTCGTGCAGGCAGTCGGCTATCGACGGGTCGGTGACGCCGAGCACCCACCATCCGCCGTCGCGGGCCAGGCCGAACACGACGTCAGTCTCCAGCAGGGCCTGCGCACAGTCGGTGAGCAGCGTTGCCGTCACCTGAGGTGTGTCGGACGCGATCAACAGGACCGGACGCGGGCCCGCGATAACCGCCGCGTCGACGATCGCGTTGGCCAGCCGCGCCGAGAAGTCGCCACCGCGTTGTTCGATCACCTGCATATCACCCAAGCGCGACCGGATTTGGCGGCTGTTGCTCGCTTGGCTGAGATCGCCCGTCAACGCGACCACCCTGGACTGCACGGGCGTCGCGTCGACGGCGTCGAGGGTATCCAGCAGCGTCGCCGCGGCGATGTCCGCGGCGGCTTTGTCGCCGACGGTCGCCGCGAGCCGGGTCTTGGCGAATCCCGCCACCGGCGCCTTGGCGATCACCACCAGCGTCACAGGTATCACGAGATCGCCTTCCAGAAGTCCAGTCCCGCATGGATACTGCCGCGCAACGATCCGCTGACCTTCGACTTTCCGCCGGTGCGCGGACCGTAGGGCACGTCGCGTTCGACGACCGTCCAGCCCGCCGCGGCTGCTTTCACCATCAGCTCGACCGGATAGCCGGTGCGGCGGTCGGTGATGCCGAGGGCGAGCAGTGCGTCACGGCGAGCGACACGCATGGGCGCGATGTCGTGAACCGGCAATCCGTAGCGACTGCGTAGTCGCCAGCACACCGCAGCGGTGCCCAGCCGCGCGTGCCAGGGCCAGCGCAGCCCCGGTACCGGACGCCGCCTGCCGATCGCCATATCGGCGCCGCGCTCGAGTTCGTCGACCAAGGCGGGCAGCTCCGCGGGATCCAACGATCCGTCGGCGTCGACGACCGCGACGATCGGCGTCGTCGCCGCCTCGACTCCGGCGTGCACCGCCGAGCCGTAGCCGGGTCGATGCTCGGTCACCACGTCGGCGCCGTGGCGGCGGGCAACGTCCGCGGTGTCATCGGTGCTGTTGTTGTCGACCACAAGCGCTCTATACCCATTTGGCATGGCAGCAAGCACCCCGGGCAAAGAGGCAGCCTCGTTGAGACAGGGCAGCACCACTGTGACGGAGCCGTCGGCCATACCCATGGACGCTAGGCCAGGCACCTGGCAGCTACCAAGGCGAACGATGACAAAATCGTGACATCGACCCAGGTAGTCGCGCGGGCACGGCTAACCTCGGGAGTTGTGACGCGGGTGATGATTGCCGACGACGACCCCGTCGTGCGCGATGTCGTGCGCCGCTATCTGGAACGCGACGGCCTGGAAGTCGCGATCGCCCGCGATGGGAACGAGGCGGTGCGCCTGCTGGGCACCCAGCGAATCGACGTGGCGGTGCTCGACGTGATGATGCCGGGACCGGACGGTCTGGCGCTGTGCCGCAGCCTGCGTCAGCGCGGCGACCATACGATCCCGGTCATTCTGCTGACGGCCCTCGGCGAGGAGGACGACCGGATCGCTGGGCTCGAGGCCGGCGCCGACGACTATCTGACCAAGCCCTTCAGCCCGCGCGAACTGGCGCTGCGGGTGCGCTCGGTGCTGCGGCGAACGCCCGTACCGGTCGGGGTGTCGCCTATCGAGCTGACGGTCGACGAGTTGACCGTCTCCACCGCGTCACGCTCGGTGACGGTGCGGGGCACACCGGTCAGCCTGACCAACCGCGAGTTCGAGCTGCTCTTGTTTTTCATGACCCGCACCGACACGGTCTTCTCCCGCGAGGAACTCCTCAAGCAGGTGTGGCGATGGGACTTCGGCGATCTGTCCACGGTGACCGTGCACGTCAAGAGGCTGCGGTCCAAGCTCGGCGACCAGCACCGGGTGCAGACCGTGTGGGGTCGCGGCTATCTGTGGAGCGGCGATCGGCGCTCGCACGAAGAGCAGACTGGCTAGATGCCGCCGCCCGAACTCTGGGAGATCGTCGGGTGGGCGCTGGCCTGTTCGGTTCCTGTGGTGCTTGCCGGCGCGCTGATCATCAAGCTGGCGCGGTCATGGTCGCTGGCGGTCAGCATGGTCGCACTGGTGTTGATTCCGACGATCGCGACATTCACCGGTGTGTTGGGTGCCAGCGGGTTCATGATCACCGGGACGTTCGAGCGGATCGCCGTCGTGTTGGTGATCGTGTCGATCGTGACGATCCCCGCCGCCATCATGCTCGCCCGCTACCAGGCCCGCAGGACGGTGTGGGAGCAGGAGATCCGCGACTCGGAACGCGCCGCCGAAGTGTCACGGCGACGGTTGGTCGCGTTCGTCAGCCACGACCTGCGCACGCCACTGGCCGGGATCCGCGCGGTCTCGGAGGCCATCGCCGACGGCGTCGTGACCGACGACGAGGTGCGGGTCCATGCCAAACACATCGAACAGGAGTCGATCCGGCTCTCCGAGATGGTCGATGACCTGTTCGAGATGTCGAAAATCAACGCGGGCGCAGTTCAACCCGCCTTCGACAAGGTGGCGCTCGACGAGGTCGTCGACGACGTGATGAACGCGCACCGAATTGCGGCTGAGCGCGCCGGTGTGGCGTTGACGGCGGATCTGCCGCCCGAGCCGGTTCGAGTGGTCGGCAGCGACCGCGCGTTGGTGCGGGTGCTGTCCAATCTGGTGGCCAATGCGATCGCGCACACGCCGGAGGGCGGCCGGGTCGAGCTGGCGCTTGGCTCCGACGAGAACGGGGCGTGGGCGCGCGTCGACGACACCGGGGTCGGTATCGACGAGGCCGACCTGCCGCGGGTCTTCGACATCGCATATCGGGGTTCCAATGACCGGGTGCCGCGCTCCGATGCGTCGCTGCCCAGCGGGTCCGGCCTGGGCCTTGCGATTGCGGCCGGGCTCGTGCAGGCCCACCGCGGCACGCTGTCGGCGCGCAACCTGGACACCGGCGCGCGCTTCGAGGTGCGGCTCCCGCTGGCGAGTGACTGACTATTCGTCAGCGGACCAGCATGTTCACGCCCCATTGTTGTATTTGAGTGATCGTTCTACTATCGTCGTTGCCCATGGCCACCACCGATGCCCGCAAGGCGCTTCGCAAGTTCAAGTTCGAGCGACAGGTCGGTCGCACGATCGTCAACCCGTTGGTCGGCGCGCTCGATCGGATCGGCATCCGCGCATCGTCAACCGTCGAACTGGAGACCACGGGCGCCAAGTCCGGCCAGCCGCGCCGGGTGCCGCTCACCGGCCGCGCCGACGACAACGGCGTCTGGGTCATCTCCCAGCACGGCAAGCGGGCCGGCTGGGCGCACAACATCACCGCCGACCCGAAGGTGCGTGTCCGCGTCGACAACGAATGGCACGACGGCACAGCGGCATTCGCGCCCGACGACGACGTCGTCGCCAGAGCCCACAGCTTCGGCGGCAAGAGCAAGGTCAGCCAGTCCGCGACCGCGCTCGGCATGCGCGCCCTGCAGAGCGATCCCATCTCGGTGCGCATCACCTACACCGACTGACTGCGACAATGGGGGCGTGCAGATACGCATCATCGGTACCGACCTGCCAGGCCGCGACTGCCCGCCAGGCCACAACTTCCCCGGATATACGAACGTCCACGTCGCCGTCCAGAGCAAGAAGCGACCGCCTGAGCTGCTGGATCTCCAACCCGGCGATGCAGCCGAGGTGAGCTGGACCATCGACTGCGAGGTGACGGGCTCCGACGTCCGTGGCCCGTACATTCAGGGCGGTCCGGGCGATCGGTTCATCTACCTGAATTGGGGCAGCGTCGACGGCGACGGCCAGATGGACATGTTTCGTCGCGCGAAGCTGATGCTCGACGGCGTGCCCGCTGATGTTCTCGCCAAGGCCGCCGAATCCGGAACACTGGTCGGCCGAATCGGGCTCACCGACGCGAATGGTCAGCCGCAGTGCGCTGCGGCGCGACCGCCGGTGATCGACTGGTCAGTCGGGTAGCGAGTTGCTCAGCCGTTCCGTCGCGGCGAGGTAGTCCTCGATGAACTCGCGCACGACCTCGCGCGCGGGTTTGACCTTGTTCATCAGACCGACACCCTGCCCGACGAAGTAGGTCGCCAACGCCTGCGCACCCGGATGCCCCTGTGCCGCAAGCACATCGACCCGACGAATGACCGGCTCGCACAGCATCGACTGCAGCGGCAGAGGCAACGTCTGGTGGCCACCCGGTGACGGCGCCCACGCGTTCGTCCAATCCGAAACAAGCTGCCGCGCAGGCTTTCCCGTACGCCCCGTTGAGCGGATGGTGTCCCGCGACGTCGCGGCAAGGAACTTCTGCTTGGTATGCGGAGCCGTCTCGGCCTCCTCCGTGGTGAGCCACACCGACCCGGTCCACGCGCCATCGGCGCCCATCGCCACGGCACCGGCCATCTGCCTGCCCGTCACGATGCCGCCCGCGGCCAGCACGGGGATTTGACTGCCGATGGCCGCCAGAGCTTCTAGGACCTCGGGTATCAGCACCATCGTGGTGACCTCGCCGCAGTGGCCGCCTGCCTCGGTGCCTTGCGCCACAATGAGATCCACACCGGCCGCGACCTGCTTGACCGCGTGCTCCTTGGCGCCGACGAGTGCCGCGACGGGGATACCGCGCTCCTTGCCTGCGTCGATCATGTAGTCCGGCGGCACGCCCAAGGCGTTGGCGATCAGCTTGATCGGATGGCTCATCGCCGCCTCCAGCAGTTCGCGGCCCGTCGTGCCTGCCAGCGAAGAGCCGCCGATGAACGGCTTCGGGTCGGACTCGATGTCATGTGCGGCGAGCAGCTCGGCGACATATCCGCGCACCTCGTCGGGAATCCGCGCGGCGAGGTCTGACGACGAGACCTTCTCACCTTTGCCCTCGAACTTGGCGGGCACGATCAGATCGAGGCCGTAGGGCTTGCCGCCCACCTGGTCGTCGATCCAGGACAGCTCCTGGTCGAGCTGTTCGGGGGTGAACGCCGTTCCGCCGAGCACCCCGAATCCTCCGGCGTTGGTCACCGCGGCCACGACGTCGCGGCAGTGGCTGAAGGCGAAGAGCGGGAAGTCGATGCCGAACTGTTCACAGATCGCAGGTTTCACGAAAGCCAGTATCGACCTTGTGGCAGGCCACCTGTGCACGGGTATGTCGCGACGACGTCGGGCCTGTTCACTGACCGAGGACTCCGACCTCCGTCAGAAATGTCCCGACCTCGCCGAGTACGGTAGGGCCGCCGGTGAGCTTCAGGTCGTTGTGTCCGGCCCCGGGTACCAGGAGGAAGCGCTTGGGATCGGGTGCCGCGTCGTACAGCTTCCTGCTCAGGGATTCGGGGACGACGCCGTCGCGGTCGCCTGCGACGATCATCACCGGAGCGGTGATCGAGCCGATCCGGTCAATCGACGGGAACCGGTCGATGAGCAGCCAGCCGACCGGCAGCCACGGGTAGTGGACCTTGCCGACCTCGGCGAGCGATGTGAACGGTGAGCGGAGTATCAGCGCGGCGGGCGGCCGCTCCATGGCAAGGCCGATAGCGACTGCGGCGCCGAGGGATTCGCCGAAGTAGACGATCCGGTCCTGGGCGACGTCGGGCTGCACGGACAGCCATCCCTGCGCCGCCCGCGCGTCTCTGGCCAGGCCCTCCTCCGATGGAGTGCCCGCGTTGCCGCCGTACCCGCGGTAGTCGAAGAGCAGCACCGACATGCCGAGCCGGGACAGTCCGAGAGCGAGCATCGCCCGCCCCGACCGGTCTCCCCCGTTGCCGTTGAATACCACGACTGCCGGGCCGGGCTCTTTCGCGGTCGTCGGTAGATACCAAGCGCCCAACCGCCTCCCGTCCTCGGTGTCGAGCACGACATCTCGAGCACCGGGCAGGAATGCCGCTGCCGACGGCACCGGGTCATGCGTCGGGAAGTAGATGAGTCGACGCTGCTGTGTCCGGATCGCGACGATCAGTGCGGAAGCCACGACCGTGACGATAAGCGCCGCGGCGAGAATCCGCCGCGCTCTAGTCCGACTCGTCGTTGCTCTCCGGCGCGGCCTTCTTGGGATTGACCGCGTCCGCGAACTTCTTCAGCGAGGAGTTGAAGTCGTCGGCGATCTTCTTGAGCGGCCTCGGCCGTTCGGAATTGGATCCTGTTGCAGCCGAAGTATTCTGCGTGGCCCCGTTCTTGGCCGCGAGCGGAGTGAGGCTGTTACCTGACACCGACGAGTTCGTCAGCGTCGACAGGAACGGCAGCTTGGCTGCTTCACCGAGCGGCTTGGTGATGAAGTTCGACGGGTTGCCGATGTTCTCGAATGCGGTGGTGGCACCGGCCGTGGCGCCGTCCTGGGCATCCTCTTGCAAATCGCCTGCGTCCAATGCCGAGAGCGACGAGAACGGCTTCATCGGGCGGGTTATCGTCGGGTTGACCGGTATCGCGGGATCGGTCGACAGTCCCTTGCCGTCGTTATAGCCGGCGTTGACAAGATCGGTCATGACCGGATCGATTGCGTTGGCCAGGATGTCACCGCCGGGGATCAGCCGCAGCGGCCTCGTCAGCGGCAGATTGCCGCTGTCGACGGTCACGAAGATCGTGGTAACCGGATCGCCGTTGGCGTCTTTCAAAGTGCCTGGGGTGTTGGTCGGAGAAGTCGTACCGTTCACGGGGTCAACGACCAACAGGTCGCCGTCCTCGTCCACGACATAGTGTGTGCCGTTGACAAGTTCCGTATGTGTGCCGTCGGGCGCGGTGTACGTCAGTGGGCCGCCGTCGGTCGCCTGAGTGATCTGCAGGCCTCTGTTCTCCGCCCCGTATCCGAATGCGTAGGCGGCCAAGCTATTGCCGATGGCGAACGGGTTCAGTGGGTCGACAGCGGCACTCGAGTTGATGTTGTACTCGTAGGCGACGTCCAACAGGGGCCCACCGAGCTCCAGATCGCTCGGCGTGGGATCCGCGGACGTGAAGAGCAAGGGCGCGAACGCCGCGTAGGTCGTCCAGAACCCGCCGCCCGCGCGGTTGGTGTTGTTGTCAAGGATGACCAGCCCGATGCTGTCGAGGGCGTCCTGGTTCTGATTCTGGTCCAGAATCCCGAGCGCTGTCCCCGTCTGGCCCGCGCCCCACCCGGAAGCCGTGACGCCAGTTTGACTGTCGTCGACCTGGACGCCGTTGATCACATCCGCGAGACCCTGCGGCCCCCGGAAGAACGGCACGACCTGCTGCTCGCCGTATTGAGTCGTCCAGTTAGTCCCGTAGTACGACGACCCCGCGAAGAACTGCGACGTCGAGTTGGCGGCAGACACCAGCGCCATCAATTGCACGTTCGGCGCGACGGCTGCCGTCGTACCCGTCACGACCGCAGTCGACAGGCCGGTGATGCTGAGTGCAGCCGCTGCGAGGCCGGTGCCTCCGCGCTTGGCAACCTCAGTCTGAACGTGCGAACGCTTGCGGTGCTTACCGGCCATTGAGCTCTCCTACTCATGCCAACGCGGTGGACGCAGGTGTTCGTCCCCCAAGTCGAGCAAACGCTAACACGGTGAACGCGCAGGAGTCATCCCTTACAAGCAAAGCGATTTGAGCGAGGTGGCTAGCCCGGATTTTTCGCGAAACTTGCGTTCGGCGGTGTGTAGATATGCGAAAG
>CADEGF010000039.1 GCA_902826815.1 uncultured Mycobacteriaceae bacterium | reverse complement strand
AATGGTGGTGGTACGACCCATTCCAACCCCAACCACCACCCACCAACAACTAGGTTTCAGAGAGCCCGACCAGGACCAGCAGCCCACCGATACTCAAACCGGTTGAGGCATCAGGGATTCGCTCGCACTCGCCGCTACCACCATGCTTGGCCAAATTCGGAAACACCGACGGGCGCACGGCCGCGTTACCGCCGAGGTAACCCGAGCCGCTCGGCTTCGCACTCCGCCGCAGCCAACCAACGACACGATCGCGGAATGGATCAACGCGTTCTCTGACGAACGCCATCTCGCAATCATCAGTACCAACCCTCAGTTACTGCTGAGAAATTGCTAGAACTGAACGATAACCGCCCCGCACGAATGCAATATCTGCCACAGCGATGGACGGCAAAATCATTTCCATCGCTATGAGCTGCAGATATATTAGGAATCACCGCTTCCGGCGGAAGTCAATTGTTGCACGCGAAAATATTTACCCAGGCCTTTCCAAGTTTCGCCATGCAATCCTCACCGCTTCTAAGCTAAGCCGCACCCCTGAGTGATTCGCGGGGGATCTTTCAAGGAACCGGGTGAACCCGGTCTCGCACCGGGGGTTGTCATGCTTGTAGCCACTTCACATCACCAGGACGCTCAGTCACGTCATCGCGCCGCGAACCCGCGCCGCGGCGCACGAGCGCGCTCCTCCAGCTACGCCGTTCATGTCGGGCGTGTCGGTGCGCTGGCCCTCGCACTGGGCATCGGTGCGGCAATCGTGTCCACGCCGGGTGTGGCGTGGGCCGACGGCGAAGACTCCCAGCCCGCCGCGCAGAGCGACGACACCGGCCAGAGCTCTGGCGCCCCGGATACCTCTAGCTTGCCCGCACGGCACGCTGATCTTGGTGAGGTCGTACACCGCTACGTGAAGCACGCCGTCGACGACCTGCGAAAGATGACCGTCGGTGTGGTCAGCAGCACTGGCGGGGCACACACCTCCTCATTCGGCACCGGAAGGACCACTGGAACATCGTCGATCTCTGGCGAGAAGACCGGGTCACCACAGCAGATCAGGCGCACCGATCGAAAGCCCGCCACCAGCCGGCACACCAATCAAGAACTCACCGCCAAAAGCACGCCAGTAGGTGATCCTCCGGGTAGTCCGCAATCCTCACTTGACGCCAACGGTGTGGTGGCCCAGACGCTGCAAGCAACTCGGGACAGCGGTGCTGCGCTTCACAGCGCCGCCGCCGAGTACGCAGCGGCGCACCGTCCCACCTCGAACAGCGCCAAGGACCAGACCGGTTCCCGCATCGGCGTCGGCGCTGCCGATAGCGCCACACGTGTCACCGCGACGGCGGAGGCGAGACCGGTCCAGCGCATCGTGTCCCGGCTACTTACCGCCATCGATATGGGCGCGACCGCTGACGACAATCCCGCCGCACCATTCTCGGGAATGACACTGCTCGGCGGCCTGGAAATGGTTCGTCGTGAGCTGGAACAACTCTCGGCCAAGCAAGCCCCCGCGGTCGCACCGGCCACGACCAGTCTGACCGTGGTCCCCAAGACCGCCACCGATGCGATGGCCGCCGACCTGCCCCAGACTCTCGCCGCGACCTTGGACTCCCCGCCACCGACATACCCGCCGATCGTGTCACCCGACCTGTATGGGACCCTCGCTGACTTGAAAGCCCAGCCGGGCTTTCAAGGGCTGACCTCTGTCCCACAATCAAGTTGGCTGACCTCCAGCGATGGACCGACGTTCACACCCCCGAATGACACAGGGTCCGGAATCGTCACCTATAACTACACGGTCACACGACCCGTCGACAGTCCCGACGAAGGGACGTTCTATGTCGTCACTGAACTCGTCGACTACGGCGAGTACGGCTCACCCGTCTTTGACCAGGAAATTCCGATCCTGTCGGTCCAACGACTCGATCCCGGCCAATCGGTCTCGGTCCAAAACCTCATCGTGCAAAATTTCGCTTATCCGGACGGACCTTCCGGCCCGAGGGAAACAATCACCGAACAGAACACCTACGCCCTCATAGTTCATTTCAATAACGACCCGTTCGCCGACGACGTAACTCCCCCGACCGCCCCGACCATCACCACCACCGACAGAACGACCACGACCGTCGATCTTCTAGTGTCGGGTGGAACCGACGATGTCGGGATCGTCGCCTACAAAATCTTCAGAGACGGATCCTTAGTCAGCATCGTGAGCCCAGGCGAGGGATACACGGATACCGGCCTGAATTCCGAAGTGACGTACCACTACACCGCGCGGGCCGTTGACCTGGCAGGCAACGAGAGTCCTGACAGCGCTCCTCCCCTGGAAGTCACCACGAACGCCGAGACCGACCCCGGCAGCGGCGAAGGTTGCGATGCGACTCATACGTGTCCCGATCCAAATAACACGTACGAGGACCGGATCGAGCAGATCGGCAACGGTATAGACATTGTCTCAGCTGCGCTGCTTACTATCCCCGTAGTGGGCTGGGCACTCAGCGAAGCCTTCGATCTATTTGTGGGGACTCCGGTCGGACTCGTTACCCTCGCGGGCGATATATCGCAGTATGTTTCCGCGGTGCAACGGGGAGACTCGCAGGACACTCGCGATGAACAGAAGGATATTCTCAACGACATCGTTGGGCTAGTGCCGGGAGCAGGACCGCTTCATGGTTTCCTCTTGTCGAACGGATGGGACTGGCCGTGGGCGTGATAAATCACGTGTCGGGACCCTCAGTCAACCAGGAGACGTTCGATTACCCGTGGAGACCGAAATAGGTCCGAAATAGATTCGGGCGCAACCGAATCTGGCTGCGGCAAGTTTAGTGTCTTAGCGGTTCTTCCGCGGCTGCCAGACCACAATGGCTGTGCTCTTCGGCACCACGGCGATGTCGCGACCCGGTCTGGCTCGGAGTCGCTCGATCTCACCGGCCAGCTCCGAGAGCCGCGACTGCAGCGCCTCGACCTGATTGGTCAGCTCGATGATCCGTTTGATACCAGCGAGATTCACGCCCTCGTCCTGGGACAGCCGCTGCACCTCGCGGAGCAGGTCGACATCGCGCTGGGAATACCGTCGCCCACCGCCAGAGCTGCGCCGCGGGCTCACCAAACCGAGACGGTCATACGTGCGCAGCGTCTGCGCGTGCATACCCGCCAACTCGGCGGCGACCGAGATCAGAAAGGTCCGCGCCGACTCCCGGTCCTCGGACCGCTTGCCCGCCATCAGTGCCCTCGGTTCTTCATGCAAGCGCTCATCACGCACCGGCCCAACCGGCCCGCGGATCGAATCCGCTTGCCCGCTCGGCTTTCGCGTAGGCCTCCAGCGCTTCGGCCGCCTCACCCTCGAGCTTGGGCGGCACCGCGACCTTGACGGTGACCAACAGATCACCATGGCCGCCGGAGCGTTTGGGCACGCCTCGGCCACGCACCCGAAGGATGCGCCCGTCCGACGTCCCCTTCGGCACCCGCACGCCGACCTTGCCTTCGAGCGTCGGCACCGAAAGCGTGGTACCGAGGGCGAGCTCGGTGAAGCTCACAGGGACTGTCACGGTGAGATCGTTGCCGTCACGGCCGAATACCTTGTCCGGCTTCACATGTACGGTCACGAACAGGTCGCCGGATGGCGCACCGCGCAACCCCGCCTCACCCTGTCCGGCGAGCCGGATGCGTTGTTTGTCCTCGACGCCCGGTGGGATCCGCACATTGATGGTGCGGGTCCTGGTGGTGACGCCGGTGCCATGGCACTCGTCGCACGGCTGCTCGATGATCGAGCCGCTGCCCCGGCATTCGGTGCACGGTTCGGAGAAGCCGAACGCGCCCTGATTGCGGTTGACCACACCCGCGCCGTTGCAGTTCGGGCACACCTTCGGGCTGGTACCCGGGCGCGCCCCGCTGCCATGGCAATTCGTGCACGGCGCAGGACTGGTCAGCCGCAGTGGCATGGCCACACCCTTGGTGGCCTCCATGAAGCTGAGCTCGGTCTCGGTCTCGAGGTCGTTTCCGCGCCGCGGCCTTGTTGGTCGCGGCTGCTGTGCGCCGCGGCCGAACAGCCCGCCGAACAGGTCGCCGATGTTGGCGCCGCCGGTCTGGCCTGCCGCGTCGAACAGGTCGTTCAGATTGAAATCGGCGCCATCGGAGCTATAGCCGCCGCCGAATCCGCCGAAGTTTCCGCCACCGCCGCCGCTGTACCGGCCGCGGCCGAAGCCGCCGTTGGCGAAGAGTTTTCGGGTTTCGTCGTACTCCTTGCGCTTGGCGGTGTCGCCCAGAACCTCTTTGGCCTCCGAGGCGGCTTTGTAGCGCTCCTCCGCCGCCCCATCACCCGGATTTCTGTCCGGGTGGTTGTCGGCGAGTATCTTTCGCGCGGCGCGCTTGATTTCCTTCTCGTCGGCGTCAGAGGAGACGCCGAGGATCTTGTAGAAGTCCTTCTCGACCCATTCTCGTTGGGCCATACCGCGTCACCTCCTTACCTCTCACGCTTACCTCTCACGAAGGTTGACGTAATCGTGCTTATTCTGCGGCTTCGTCGGACGGCGCGTCGATGTTCTCCGCCGCATCCGCTTCGCCTGCCGCGGGAACGGTGTCCACCACGCCGACCATGGCGTGGCGTACCACCTGTTCGCCGACCTTGTAGCCGCGTCGCATCACGCTGCCGACGACGGGGTGGGTGCCGTCGCCCTCGTGCTGCACAGCCTCGTGCAGCGCCGGATCGAATTCGTCTCCCTCGGCCCCGAAGCCTGAAAGACCCATCCCCTCAAGAGCGGTCACCAGTTTGTCGGAGACCGACTTCAACGGGCCGGATTCCAGATCGCCGTGGCTGCGGGCCCGGTCGAGATCGTCGAGCACGCCGAGGAGCTGCGCGATGACGCCGGCCTTGGCGCGATCGGCAATCAGCTGCTGGTCGCGCAGAGTCCGCTTGCGGTAGTTGGCGAAGTCCGCCTGAACCCGTTGTAGGTCTGCGGTCAGTTCGGCGACCTGGTCGGCGTCACCCGACGCGGCGGCCCCCGGCGCCGGCCCACTGGGGGCCGGGCCGGTTGCCTGCTCACGTACCTCGCCGGTCTGGGGATCGACTCGCCGCTTGTCGGTGACAGTCACCGGCTCCTGCGGCTGGTTTTCGTCGTTGAACGGACGAGTCACTTGTTCTCCTGATCATCATCCTCGACAACCTCGGCGTCGACGACGTCGTCGTCGGACGGTCCGCTGTCACCGGGTGCGCCCGCGCCACCTGCGGCCTGCTCGGCCTGTGTGGCCTCGTAGATCGCTTGGCCGAGACCCTGGGACTCCTGTCCCAGCTTCTCCATCGCGGTCTTGATCGCGGAGATGTCGGTGCCTTCCAGCGCCGTCTTGGCTTCCGCGATTGCGCCGTCGACCTTGGTCAGGGTGTCCTCGGGGACCTTGGAACCGCCCTCGGCAGAACGCTGTTCGGAGACGAACTTCTCCGTCTGGTAGACCAGCGACTCGGCCTGGTTGCGGACGTCAGCTTCCTCGCGGCGCTTCTTGTCCTCCTCGGCGTGTGCCTCGGCGTCCTTGATCATCCGGTCGATCTCCTCCTTGGAAAGGCCGGAGCCTTCCTGGATCTTGATCGTGTTCTCCTTGCCGGTGCCCTTGTCCTTGGCGGTGACGTGCACGATGCCGTTGGCGTCGATGTCGAAGGTGACCTCGATCTGCGGCACGCCGCGCGGGGCTGGCGGGATACCGGTGAGCTCGAAGCTGCCGAGCAGCTTGTTGTGCGAAGCGATTTCGCGCTCACCCTGATACACCTGAATCTGCACCGACGGCTGATTGTCATCGGCCGTTGTGAACGTCTCAGAACGCTTGGTCGGGATCGTGGTGTTGCGCTCGATCAGCTTGGTCATCACGCCGCCCTTGGTCTCGATGCCAAGGCTCAGCGGGGTGACGTCAAGCAGCAGAACGTCTTTCACCTCACCCTTGAGCACGCCGGCTTGAAGCGCAGCGCCGACCGCGACGACCTCGTCGGGGTTGACACCCTTGTTGGGCTCCTTGCCGCCGGTCAGCTCCTTGACCAGCTCGGCCACCGCGGGCATGCGGGTGGAACCACCCACCAGCACCACATGGTCGATATCGGACACCGAGATACCGGCGTCGGCGATCACCGACTTGAACGGCGCACGGGTGCGGTCCAACAGGTCCTGGGTGATCCGCTGGAATTCGGCGCGGGTCAGCTGCTCGTCGAGGAACAACGGGTTCTTGTCCGCGTCCACCGTGATGTACGGCAGGTTGATCGACGTGGCCTGCGAGCTGGACAGCTCGATCTTGGCCTTCTCGGCGGCCTCACGCAGCCGCTGCATCGCCATCTTGTCCTTGGTCAGGTCGATGCCCGCGCTTGCCTTGAACTTGTCGACGAGCCACTCGACGATCCGGTCGTCCCAGTCGTCGCCACCGAGGTGGTTGTCACCGGAGGTGGCACGGACCTCCACGACGCCTTCGCCGATTTCCAGCAGCGAGACGTCGAAGGTGCCGCCGCCGAGGTCGAAGACCAGGATGGTCTGTTCCTTCTGGCCCTTGTCCAGGCCGTAGGCGAGCGCGGCAGCGGTCGGTTCGTTGACGATGCGCAGCACGTTGAGCCCGGCGATCTGACCCGCCTCCTTGGTGGCCTGGCGCTGGGCGTCGTTGAAGTAGGCGGGGACCGTGATCACCGCATCGACGATGTCCTCACCGAGGTAGCCCTCGGCGTCCCTCTTCAACTTCTGCAGGATGCGTGCGCTGATCTCCTGCGGTGTGTAGTTCTTGTCGTCGATCTCGACGGACCAGTCGGTGCCGATTTCGCGCTTGACCGAACGGATGGTCCGGTCGACGTTGGTCACCGCCTGGTTCTTGGCGGGCTGGCCGACGAGCACCTCGCCGTTGCGCGCGAACGCGACGACCGACGGGGTGGTGCGGGAGCCCTCGGAGTTGGCGACGACGACAGGGTCGCCACCTTCCAGTACCGCGACGACGGAGTTGGTGGTCCCGAGGTCGATTCCGACCGCACGAGCCATGGTTGATCCTCCTGAAATAGCTTGGTTAGGGTCTGAGTGGACCGCGCTCAAGCCTGCTACGACTGACATCTCCGTGTCAAGCCAGACTTGAGTCCAATCGACTCAACTTGTCGAAATGGTCAACGGCCACCATCCGCGGTTTGTTCCCGGCGAGCCGCGGAATCTACGCACCGATGTCTCATGCCGTCTGCCCACTCGTACCTGCCCACTCGGCATCCTCGCTGGATTAGTCCGGTACAGATCGGGTAACCCCGGCTCCCATGGTCCATCCGACGAGACAGCGACGATCGGCAACAGTTGGCGCCGCGCTACTGATGGCGCTGGCAGCGGGTTGCGGAAACGGTGTCGACACTGACTCATCGAACCGGGGATCGGGCACCGACACCGAGCCGACATCGGTCGAAAACGCGTTTATCGTGCCCAGGTTCGTACCAGGTTCGTGCGCGATACAGGTCGGCGACGACGCTGATCTCCGTTTCACCGCGTCCAACATCAGACCCGCGGAATCGGAGCGCCTGCTGGAGATCACGACGGAGGCCGCCGACATTGTACGAATCTCGCCGACTGCGACATTGGAGATTCCGCCCAAAACCACGATCGCCGCGGGCCAACCCGTCGAGAACCTTGACGACCCTGCCGCGCCGGACAAGCCGATCACCGTGACTCTGGGAGGCATGAAGGACAACGCCACACCCGGGAAGGCGGTTGACGTAACGTTCCGATTCGAGAAGTCCGGGGAGCTGGTATTGCGGGTTCCCATCGAGGCGTGTCCCACGCAGAATTAGCGATGTTTGGGCGTCTCCAGCAGTCTGGGCAGCTCAAGGCGCTGCGGCGCTACGATCGAGACGGCGTTCTTCGGTTGGAAAACGCGCCGAGCGCGAGGGCCCCGACTACAGCGAGGACTCCTGCGACAGCCAGGGTGATCGTCCAGATCCGGCGATCAGCGAGGTCCATCTGACATAGCCGTGTGAAATTGGTGTCGATAACGACCCCGCCGGGAACAGGGATGTTGGCGGCGCTTTGGTCGTCGTTGGCGCGGGCGGCTGACATGTCGGGAGCTATGGCGCTTCCGCATCCGACCGAAGGCTCCCGTTCAGGCGAAACCGACACGGGAGCAAGTAGACCCACGGCACCGACGATCAACGCGACGACCCCCGCGAATATGAGTATCCGTCGCACTATCACGTCTCGGACGTACCCAGGCGGCATCGCTATAACCGGGACGACGCAGAACTCGTCGGCGCCGTCGGTCGTCCTCGTCACCTACCGGGACCGACACCCCTCGTGCGCACTGGCACCATGAGGTCGTGGACGGAATTGGCACGACGAGAATCTCTTTGGGAGCAGTCTCGGCCAACGCACTGCCGGTGTTGGTCACGGCATCCCGGCATCCGCGGCCCCAGTGCGCATCGTCATGACTTCACCCGGCCCGATTGAGAACTACGCGCTGCTCGCCGATTTGCGCACCGCGGCCCTGGTCGGCCTCGATGGTTCGATTGACTGGCTCTGCCTGCCCCGGTTCGACTCATCGTGCTGCGTCGCGCGCATCCTGGGCGACGACTCAAGCGGGCACTGGCGCATCAGACCGTCTGGCCCCGTGAGCGAGGTCCGGCGCCGGTACCGTAGCGACTCGCTGGTCCTCGAAACCGAGTTCGACACCTCAAACGGCACCGTGCGGTTGATCGACACCATGACTCCCGAGGCCGCCGACACCGATGACTCCCCGGAGGTGATCCGGATCATCGAGGGAGTTCGCGGGACCGTCGAGGTGGAGCAGAGCTGGATCGTGCGGTTCGCATACGGGCATGCTGTGCCGTGGGTGCGGCGCACGGGCGGCGGGATCCTCGCGGTGGCGGGCCCGGAGGCGGTGCTGCTGCGCGGTGATGTTCTGCCCGAGCCGGTGCCCGGCGAACGGGCCCATCGCGGCCGAGTCACCGTGCGCGCGGGCGAGCGGTACACCTGGACGATGCAGTGGGTCGCGAACACCGACCGGCTTCCCCCGCCGCTCTCGCCCGTCGACGCGGTGACGGCCACCGAGCGGTTCTGGACACAGTGGAGCAGTCAGATCCGCTACGACGGCCCACACGCCGAGGCTGTCCGGCGGTCGCTGCTCACCCTCAAAGCGCTCACCTATGCGCCCACCGGGGGCATCGTCGCCGCCCCGACGACGTCGCTGCCGGAAACGCCCGGCGGCGAACGGAACTGGGACTATCGCTTCTGCTGGCTGCGCGATGCCACCTACACCCTGATCGCACTGGACGCCTTCGGCTTGAGCGCCGAAGCCGCCGCGTGGCGGAACTGGCTGCTCTATGCAGTCGCGGGCGACGCAGCCGACACGCAGATCATGTACGGCATCGGCGGCGAGCGGCACCTCGTGGAATGGGAAGCCGACTGGCTGCCCGGGTACCACGGCGCACAGCCGGTGCGGCTCGGCAACGGCGCGTACCGCCAGCTGCAACTCGACGTATACGGCGAGGTGATGGACGCCCTGCACGTCGCACGGCAACGCGGCCTGGAGCCCGACGCCAACGCATGGGCGCTACAGAGGCAGCTGATGGCACACCTGACGCGGATCTGGCAGCAGCCCGACAAGGGGCTGTGGGAAATCCGCGGGCCCGAGCGCTATTTCACGCATTCCCGCGTCATGGTCTGGGTGGCTTTCGACCGCGCGGTTCGCGCGGTCACCGACTTCGGGCTCGACGGGCCGGTCGAGCAGTGGGCAGCGCTGCGCGACGCGGTGCGCGCCGAAGTACTGGAACAAGGATGGAACGAGACCGTCGGCGCCTTCACCCAGTCCTACGGCGACACCGAGCTGGACGCCGCGACCCTGTTGCTACCCGCGGTCGGGTTCCTGCCCGGCGACGACCCGCGGGTGCTATCCACGCTGGACGCGGTGGGACGCGAACTCAAGCACGGCGACCTGGTCGAGCGCTACCGGACCGGCGATGAACGGGGTTCGGACGGGCTGAAAGGCCAGGAGGGGGCGTTCATGATCTGCTCGTTCTGGTTCGTCGACGCACTCGCGCGGGCGGGTCGCCGCGCCGAGGCGGAAGCGATGTTCGGCAGGCTGGTAGAGCGCACCAACGATGTCGGACTCCTCGCCGAGGAGGTACAGACCGGAACGGGCGCGTTCCTCGGCAACTTTCCCCAGGCGTTCAGCCATCTCGGCCTGGCCGGGAGCGCCGCGCTGCTGTACGGAGCGTCAAGGTGAGGGCGGCGACGCTGATCCCCGGCGACCCCTCAAGCGCGGGCGTCAGCGAGCTGCCCGACCCGACTCCGGGTCGGGACGAGCTGCTGGTGGACGGACTGCTGGTCGGGGTCTGCGGCACGGACACCGAGGTCTTGCACGGCGGGCACGGCGAGCTGCCGCCCGGTGCGGATCGGATGGTCGGGTTCCACGAGTCTCTCGGTCGGGTCCGCGAGGCCCCGCCGGGATCCGGCTACGTCGTCGGCGACCTGGTGGTGGGGGTGGTCCGCCGTCCCGACCCGGTCCCATGCGGGCCCTGCGGTGCGGGTGAGTGGGACTACTGCCGCAATGGGCGATACACCGAGCGTGGCATCAAGGGGCTGGACGGCTACGGGTCGCAGCGGTGGACGGTGCCGTCAGGCTTCGCGGTGCGCGTCGACGAGCGCCTCGGCGAGCTGGGCGTGCTCACTGAGCCCGCGTCCGTGGTGGCCAAGGCGTGGGAGCAGGTGGACCGGATCTCGTCGCGCTCGGTGTCGCGCCCGCGCGTGGCGCTGGTCACTGGGGCCGGGCCGATCGGGCTGCTTGCCGCGCTCATCGCCACGCAGCGCGGGCTTGACGTACACGTGCTCGATCGCGCCACCGCCGGGCCGAAACCTGATCTCGTGCGCGACCTCGGCGCGCGCTATCACACTGCCCTACCCGATGTCGCTCCCGACGTGGTCATCGAGGCCACCGGCGCCGCGAAGCTCGTGTTCGACGTCCTCGCGCGCACCGGGTCCAACGCGATCACGGTGCTGACCGGGCTCTCCGGCGGCCGGCGCACCATCCCGGTCGCCGCCGGTCGGATCAACGACGAACTCGTGCTGGACAACGACGTCGTGGTCGGCAGCGTGAACGCGAATCTGCGCCACTACCGCTCCGGCGCGCAGGCCCTCGCCGCGGCGAACCCGACCTGGCTGGCGGGACTGCTGACCCGGCGGGTTCCGCTAGCGGACTGGCCCGACGCGCTGGACCGCCATGACGGTGACGTCAAAGTCGTTGTGCAGCTGGACAATCAGTGAATCGCTGGTTGCGTCTGCGCGAGAGCTCTCCCGAATTCAGCGCGAGGTTGTCGTCGGGGTCGCGGTGGGCTGCGGGGTGGATTGTTCTATCGGCTGGGGTTCGTCCTGGAGGCTGACCCCGCAGGCCGAGACGACGCTGGCCACCAGGGCGACGCCGGCGAGGGTGCGCGTGTGTCGATGATTCACGGCGGTGCTTCGGGGAGTTCGACGATGAACCGCGCGCCGCCGCCGGGGCGGGCTTCCACCCAGGTGTTGCCGTCGTGGCGGCGGACGTGTTCGGCGACCAGGGCCAGGCCGAGGCCGACGCCGGTGTCGGCGGCTTCGCGGTTGGTGGGGGCGCGGGCGAAACGTTCGAAGACCCGTTCCCGGTCGGCGGCGGGTACGCCGGGTCCGGCGTCGTCGACCTCGATGCGGGCATGGCCGTTGCGGCGCTGCACGGCGAGCCGGATGAGGCCGTGGCCGTGCCGTTCGGCGTTCTCGATGAGATTGACGATCACACGTTCCAGTTGGCGGCGGTCGGCGCGCACGAGCGGAGCGGCATCGATGCGGAGAACTGCGTGCCTGCTGTCGGTAATTAGGTGCACGGTGGCATGGTTGACCAGCTCGGCGAGGTCGAGGGTCTCGAAGGCGAGTTGATCTTGGCCCTGGTCCAGCCGGGAGATTTCGAGCAGGTCACCGACCATGCGCCGGAACCGGTGCAGGTCGGCGGCGAGCAGGTCGATGGCCCGGCGGGCGGTGTCAGGCACCTCGTCGCGGCGGCGTTGCAGCACCGCCATCGCGTTGACCATGGTGGTCAGTGGCGAGCGCAGTTCGTGGCTGACATCTCCGGCGAACCGGGCGTCGCGTTCGACCCGGCGTTGCAGATGTTCGGCGGTGTCGTTGAACGCGTCGGCCAGAGGGCGCAGGTCGGGGTCGCGTGTGCGCGGGAGGCGCACGCTCAGGTCACCGCCCGCAGCGATGGCCGCGGCAGCGGTCAGCCCGCGCAGCGGCCGCAACGCGCGGCTGGCGGCCCAGCGGCCGAGCAGCACCGCGGCCAGGCCGCAGGCCACGGTGCCGGCGGCCAGCACCCAGCTCAGCAGCCGCAGATTCCGGTCCAGCTCGCGCAGCGGGAAAACCTCGACGTAGCTGGCCGGTATCGTCGGCATCGGTAGGCCGACCGCCAGGACGGGCACGCCGTCCAGCAGGATCCGCTGGTCTGCGGCTTGACCCCGTTGAACCGTCGTCAACAGCGGCACGGGCAGGTGATTCGGATCCACTGAGGTGCCGCTACTGATAAACCGGCCTTCGTCGATCACCAGTACGGCCGACTCGATCTCCGAGCCGAGCACGGCCAACACCTCGGTGAGCGGTTCGGATCCCCGCTCGAGGACCCTCTCGACCAGCCGCGCGTGCACCGTTGCCTGCCGAACCGCGCTGCGTTCCCGCTGCTCGAGCATGTAACTGCTGGACACATTCCAGGTCAGCACCGCCAGCACGCTGGTAACCAGCAATGACACCAGGCCGAGGGCGGCCATCACCCGACCCCGCAGTGGCAGCCGGTTGGCGCTGCGCCGGATGAGCCCGGCGGGCGTCGCTCGGCTCACGACGGCACCCGATAACCCATCCCGCGCACGGTGAGGATGTGTGACGGCTGGGCCGGATCGGGTTCGATCTTGCGACGGAGCCGGCGGATATGGACGTCCAGCAGGCGGGTATCGCCGAAATAGCCGTACTCCCAGACCCGCTCGAGAAGCTCTTCCCGGGTGACCACTCGGCCGTTGGCGGCGGCCAACTCGCACAACAGTCGGAACTCGGTCTTGGTGAGCTGAATCTGCGTTTCGCCGCGCAGCACCCGTCCCTCGGCCGGGTGGATGCGCAGCTCGCCGATGGCGAGCACCGCCGCCATCCCGCCGCCGATGCCCTCGTCGGTGCGTACTCGGCGCAGCAGGGCGCGGATGCGGGCAGCGAGTTCGCCGGCGTCCAGGGGTTTGGTGACGTAGTCATCGGCACCGGCTTCCAGGCCGGCGATGACCTCTGCGGTGTCGGTGCGCGCGGTGACGATGATGACGGGCAGGTCGCCAAGCTCCCGGATGGCGCGACACACCTGCAGCCCGTCGATGCCGGGCAACATGAGGTCGAGCAGAACCACGTCAACGACGGCGTCGGGATCGGCGAGCCGTTGCAGCGCGTCCTCCCCGGTTGCCGCCTCGACGACCCGGTAGCCCTCGTCGGTCAGGGCCAGCGCGACTGACACCCGGATCCGGGCGTCATCCTCGACGAGCAGCAGCGTAGCGCTCACCTGCCCGGCCTTTGTCGAACGGACCGTGCCGTGTTCGCGGACCGCAGCCGCGCCACACCCATCGCCTCCTCACGGCCATCCCCGACGTCACAACCAGCATGCCGGGCCAACCGCGAGAGCGCAGTTGCATCGGGGATCGTCAGGTAACCGTCAGGTCGGTTCGCACGTTCTGCGATCAAGATGGAGGAAGAACATCCGGCTCGAACAGGAAGGAATGATGACCACATATTTGGATAGCTCGGAGTCGGTGGACGATGTTGCCCAACGGCTGATGGCCGAGTTCGACGGGATCCTGCCAAAGCGGCAGGTGGCCAGGACCGTACTGCAGGCGGTCGCCGACCTCGACGGGCAGGTGCCACCCGGCGCCTTGCCCCAGATGCTGCACCAGCTCGCACACCACCGGCTGTACAGCTCGATCCCCGAGGTGTGGCCCATCGCAGCCACCCCGGCTGACCCGCGCTGACCCGCCCAAAAGTGCCTGGTTTAGGAGGAACAGCTACAGATGACGAACCCCACAATTGATACACCCGATCAGCAACATATTTCGCACCCGCTGCACCACGTCGCGTCGTTCGACAACTATTTGGCGGCCCAACACTTGGTGGACCGCATGTCCGACGGAGGATTCCCGGTGGAGCATGTCCGCATCGTGGGTGACGGTGTCCGCACCGTCGAGCACGTCACCGGACGGATGACGAAGGGTAGGGCCGCTCTTGCCGGTGCGGCCAGTGGCGCCTGGTTCGGCGCGCTGATCGGGTTGCTCTTCGCATTGTTCGCCGTAGGCCCGCTGTGGTTATGGGTGGTGCTCATCGCCGTCATCATCGGTGCAATCTGGGGTGCGGCGTTCGGTTACGCCGCGCACTGGTCCACGCGCGGTCGACGCGACTTCTCCAGCGTGCAGACCCTCGAAGCCCAACGGTACGACGTCTACGTCGGATCCGAGCATGCCGCCGAAGCGACGCGCTACGTCCAATCCACCGACCAGCGACCCACATAGGCGCACCAGTCGCATCCGGGTTTCCGTGATCCTCGGCGTATTTCCACTCTTCGTACACCTCGTTGTCGCGCGCGGCCGTCACCGCGGCTGCGGCTCATAATCGCGAGTTGTCTTGCGCCAGTGGACGCGAAGTACCTTCAATCTCGGCGGTTTCGGATATTTGGCATCTGCTCGAGGTGGGGGCGAGCCGCGAAGCCAAGCAACACAAACCCGGCGACGACAGCGGTCACTGCCGCGGGGACCTCGCCGGTGAGGAGCGTGGCCACCGCGCCGATGGCTGCCACCGCAATCAGCGTCAGCGCGAGCGGGCGGAACACCGGCGCGTGGAAGGCGGCTGCGAACGGCAGGAAATGCGCACCGACGACGGCCACGACCCAAACGACCGTAAGTTTGGGTAGCCCCAATGGGCCATTGAGCAGGGCGGCGCCGATTGGGATCGCGACGACCATCGCCGTCACACACCATCCGTAGACGCGGATGGCTCGCCGATCGGGAGGCGCAGCATCCCCGCCCCCCGGGGTCCGCACCAATACGAGCCCCACCACAGCGGCCGCGACCACTGCCGCGGCCCGCACGATCACCGGCCATGGTTCGGCAAGCTTGCCCGCGTTGACGAGAACGAATGCCAGGCCGGCAACCACGCCGATCCACGATCCGATCTTTTGTCCCCACATGTCTTGCCATCCTGCCGCGTCTCGGTGCGCCCCGATTCCACCAAAGCTCCATGCGCCTGGCGCGCCCCCGCGGTTCTGGGTGCACTCGACGCATTCGCGGAAACGGCTCGGCGCGGAATTCCCGCCTGACGCCGGCAACGGATTGCCCGCCTCTGATCAGCGAGGGCCGCTGCCGCAGCCGCAGCTCTCGGCCACCGACAACCGCACCCCCAAGTGCGCGTCGAGTTCGTGGGCCGCGACGCCGAGCGCGAGGTCGATCGACCGGCGCGCGATCTCCACGACGTCCTCCTGTACAACGGTCAGCGCAAGCGGCGCGTACTCGTTCCTCGCGTCGCCGTCGAACGTCACAACCGGAACGTCAGCGGGCACCCGAGCTCCGGTGTCGACGAGCGCGCGCAGCGCAGCCGTCGACTGCACGAACGTTCCGACCACCAAACCGTCTGGCACACTGTCACGTTCGATAGCGTCCCGAACGGCGCGATAGGCGCCCGCCAACGTCAGGTCTGTGGTCACGTGCCGTTGCGGCTCTCCCACCACCGACGTGTAGCCCTCGAACCGCTTACGGACCGTGTCGCGGTCGCCGTGCTGCACATGTTCGTCGGCGAAGCCGCCGACGAGTACCGTTGCGGTGCAACCGTGCACGGTCGCGAGGTGGTCGGCGGCCAGCGCGCCCGCGCGCACGTGATCGGAGCACACGCGGTGAGGTCCGGCGACACCGCGGTTGTTGTGCACCCACACCAGTGGGATACGCGATACCTCGCTGACCGCGGAAACCGCACGGCCATCGGGGGATATTTCGGGCACCAGCGGCCCGTCGACACCCGCATCGACGAACGATTTCGCGAGCTCGAGTTCGACCGCCGGGTCGAAGCCCGTGTTGCCGGTCAGGAGCAGCTGCCACCGAAATCTGGCTTCGGCTTCGATGGCGCCACGTAGCTCACCACGGCCGTCGACGTCCCCGCATGACGCGCGACGTCCACGATGATCACCCGCTTCACGCCGTGTTTCACACTCCAGCTGCAGCCGACGCTGTCCGACGACCTCACCGCGCTGGGCACCTGGGCCAAGCAGAACGGCAACATCGACAAGGGCGTCACGCTGCCGGATTACAAGCAGTTCCTGGACAACCAGTTCGTGGCGGCGTAACGGCGCCTTCCAAGAAGCCGTTCACTACGCTCGGTGCGGTGACCGAGCGGACAACCTTCCCCGACATCAGCTCACGCGCGTGGGAACACCCGGCCGATCGCGTCGCACTCACCACGCTTCGCCGCTTGAAGGGCTTTGACCAGGTCCTCAAGGTGCTCGCGGCCATGCTGCGGGAACGCCAACACAGGCTGCTCTACCTGGCCAGCGCCGCACGGGTGGGGCCCCGTCAGTTCGGCGACCTCGACGCGCTGCTCGACGAATGCGTTGACGTGCTGGACGCGCAGGACAAGCCGGAGATGTTCGTCCTGCAATCCCCGGCGGTGAACGCCTAGTGCATAGGCATGGACACCCCGTTCATCGTCGTCACCTCCGGCATGTACGACCTGATGACCCACGATGAGATGCGCTTCGTGGTCGGGCACGAACTCGGACACGCCGTGTCCGGGCATGCCGTGTACCGCACGATGCTGATGCACCTGCTTCGGCTGGCGAATACATTCGGCTTCATCCCGATCGGCGGGTGGGCACTGCGGGCGATCGTCGCCGCGCTGATGGAATGGCAACGCAAATCCGAACTGTCGGGCGACCGCGCAGGCCTTCTGTGCGCACAGGACTTCGACACCGCCGTCCGCGTCGAGATGAAACTCGCAGGCGGCCACCGCATCGACAAGCTCGACTCCGAGGCGTTCCTCGCCCAGGCTCGCGACTACGAGCGCGCTGGCGACATGCGCGACGGGGTGCTGAAGCTGCTGAACCTCGAACTCGAAACCCATCCGTTCTCGGTGTTGCGGGCAGCCGCACTGACACAGTGGGTGGATTCGGGCGGCTACGGCGAGGTACTGGCCGGCGACTACCCGAAGCGCGGCGACGACGGCAAGACCCGCTTCAACGACGATCTCGGTGCCGCGGCCAAGCACTACAAGGACGGTTTCGACCAGTCGCAGGATCCGCTGATCCGGGGCCTTCGCGATGGGTTGTCCGGAATCGTCGAGGGGGTTGGCCAGGCGGCGGCGGATGCCGTCGAAACGGTGGGCCGGAAGATCCGAAGGAACCGATGAAGGCGCGACTGATCTTCGCGGCCGCGCTCGCCGCGATGGCACTGGTCGCCGGGTGCGGATCCGATATCGAGGGCACGCCGGTGACGAGTGGCGGCGGGCCCACCGAGCCGAGCTTCCCGACATCGCGGCCGAGCACTAGCAGGCCGACCGCGGCGCCACCGACGACCACCCGCACGTCCCCGCCGGTGTCTCCGCCCGCCGCCGAGGTGCTGGCGCCGCAGGAGTCGGGATACGTGTTCATCGAGACGAAATCGGGCCAGACCCGCTGCCAGCTCGACGAGCAGTCCGTCGGCTGTGAGGCACCGTTCACCAACTCGCCGATGCAGGACGGCGAACGTGCCAACGGCGTCAACCTCTCCGCCGACGGAAGCCTGCGGTGGGTCGTCGGCAACCTCGGGGACATCCCCGTCAAGACCATCGACTACGGCACCTACAGCGCCGTCGGCTGGACGATCGAAGCGACAAGCGACGGCACCCGGTTCACCAACCAAGCCACCAAACACGGCATGTTCGTCAGCATCGACAAGGTCGACAGCTTCTGAATCAGCGACCGCCCAGCAGGTCACGTGACCGCAGTGCCAACCACAGCTGGGCGATGTCGGCGGTATCGGACAACTGTGCCCCCGTGAGCTCCTCGACCTTGTGTACGCGATAGAGAACCGTCTGGCGGTGCACATTCATCGCGGCCGCGGTCTTCTGCCATGACCGCTGGTTGGCCAGAAACGCCTCCAGCGTCTCCACCAGCCCGGTCCGATGCGCAGCATCGTGCTCGATCAGCGGAGCTAGCCAACGCTCGACCATCGCCTGCGCATCATCGACACCGCCGACGCCCACCCAAGAGGTGGCGGTGCCGTAGCGCACCACGTCATCCCCGGTCCGCTGGGCCGTGCCCAGTGCCCATGTCGCCTCGCGAGCAGACTCAGCCGATCGTCCCACCGTCTTCATCACCCGGCTGGCACCGATCCTCGCCGTCGGCCCCAGTGAATCGGCGATGGCATCGACGGCCTCGTCGGTGCAGGGAACGACGGCATGGGCGGTGCCGGAGCGGAAGGCCGTCACGTGCGGAATCCGCCTGCGCCACAGGGCGACATGCAGGTCGCGCAGCCGTTGGTCGTCGGAACACGCGGCCGAGACGAACATCGATGCGGCTGGGTCCAGCCCAGAGGCCTGTAGTTGGCGGCGCCCGCCGCGCTGGTCGATACGGCCGTCGATGAGCTGTGCGGTCAGCTCGGCACCCGACCGCCTTGTGTGTTCGAGGGCGAGGTGGGTATGGGACGTTTCGAGTGCGACCACGGTGGACGCATGCTGGATCAGCACACCGTCGAGGGCCACCGCGCCCTCACGGATGACGGCAAGCACCGCCTGCTGATGAGTCGGTACCTCGCCGACCAACACCTCCACCCCGCCTGCGGTGAGGACCGAACGCGCACCTGCGGCCAGCGTCCCCTGCGACGCGGCTCGCACCGTTTCCTTGACGTCGTCGGGCGGA
This sequence comes from uncultured Mycobacteriaceae bacterium, assembly GCA_902826815.1. Lineage (GTDB taxonomy): Bacteria > Actinomycetota > Actinomycetes > Mycobacteriales > Mycobacteriaceae > Mycobacterium. The sequence continues at coordinate 50,339 of CADEGF010000039.1, read as the reverse complement.
TGCGGTCCGTCCGGGTGATACGCCTCCCCGGTGACCCGGTCGCAGACGTATACCGCGCACTGCAGTTCCTTGGTGAGGGCATCGGCGACGCGGGACCGCGCCACATCCCCTGCGGTGGTGCGCCTCAGGACGTCATAGATTCGGGCCGTGCGCATCAGCCGCTGGGACTGCTCGAGCAGCGTGGCTTCGGCGATGGCACGCGAAATCGCAACGAACGGCATCGGATAGCGGATCCACAGCACCGGAAGCCCCAGACGTTCACTGGCGCGAGTGAAGCGCTGGGTCAGCCTCGGGCAGTACATCTGTTCGCCGATCGCCAGTGCGCTGGCGTCCACTCGATGAAGTTCCTCGAGGAGATGTTCCTGCTCGGCCGCCGCCGACGGAAACGACATGCCGTTGGTCATCAACAGATCTCCCGCGGTGACCCACTGCCACGGTTCCGGCAGATCCGAGGTGTGCGTCCACGTCACCTGGCGGTCCAGGCCTGCCTTCCCGGAGTGCAGTCGCAGTTCCAGGTGTGGCATGTCCAGCAACTCACGGACCGTGATGCTCACCAGGCAACCGTATCGACTCGACGACAGCGCAGGGACGCCATCGCCTGCCCCGGTTTACCGCGTCGACAGGTCGGCCGCCGGCTGGGGCGCGTCAAGGGAGACCTCCGCCTGAGGGGTGCGCGTGCGCCAGAGCCTGATCAGCCCGAGATAGATGAAGAAGGTAGCGATCGTCCCCACGATCCACGCAGTGTCGATACCACCGGTCCTCGACGCGACTGCACCTTGGTAGAACGCGGTCGACATGAAGGGGATCTGCACAAGAAAGCCGAGGAAGTAGCTGAGAACGGCTGGGACGTTGAATGCGCCGTAACCACTCTTCGGGTCGCTGAACGAGGCGGGGTCGTAATGGCCCTTCCTGACGATGTAGTAGTCGACCAGGTTGACGATGCTCCACGGGATCAGCAGATAGGTCAGGATCGCGATGAAGTTGGAGTACTCCACGAGGAAGTCATCGGAGAATCCGATAGAGGTGACGAACACCGCCACCGCAAGGACCGTAGCGATGATATTCCTGGCCAACGACTTCGGCGACCATTTGAGGTTGAAGGCCTGGATACAGGTCAGAACGCACAGTGTCGATCCGTACATGTTGATGACGCCCGCGTCGATGGCTCCGAAAAAGAACATCAGCATCACGAAGACGAACAGCGGACCGGGCAGGATGCTCGACAAGTTGGCCAGCGAGGCATCGGAGCCGAGGCCGGCAACGATCAGTGCACCGACGACCATCGCGCCGATGCCACCGAGAACAGTGCCGAAGTACGTGAAGTAGAAAGCGGCGCGGGTAGAGGTCGCCGTCGGCAGATAGCGTGAGTAGTCCGAGACATACGGGGCGTATGACAGCTGCCAGATCCCGGCGATCGATGCCATGCCCAAGAATCCGACCCAGTTGAAGGAGCCACCGGAACCGCCGGCTCCGCCGTTCATCGCAGCAACAGTGGTGTAGACGAGGGTGAGCACAAGGGCAAGACCCGAGAGCCAAACCATCAACCGGTTCAACCGCAGAATGAGCTTGTAGCCGTACACCACGATGACCAGGGTGAGCGTCGTACTGAGCGCGAGCGCAAAGACACTGTTCAACATTGGAAAGACCGCGACCAACGTCTCCTGGGCCAGAATCATCAGGGAGACGATCCAGCCGACGTACGCCAGGATGACGACCACAATCACCAAGAGCGAGCCGTACATTCCAAACTGCGCGCGCGCCTGGATCATCTGCGGTACGCCAAGAGCCGACCCCTGCGCCGAGTGCAGCGCCATGAACACCGCGCCGACGCAGCTACCGACGACGATCGCGACGATCGTCGATAGCACGTCGAGGCCGAAAATGGTCGGACCAAGAAGACCCGTGACCACCGCGAGGGGAATGATCTGGACGGTGAACCAGAAGGAGAAGAGGTGCCTGACCTTCCCGGTGCGCTGGGATTCGGGCACCGGCTGAATTGTCAGAACCTCGACGACCGAGCTGCTGTCCTGCTGCATGAGATGAGTCCTTACGTTGCTATGGCCACTGATCCGGATGGATCAGCGGATAGTGAAGCCGCGGTCTACGACGGCCTCGAGGAGGTCGACGTAGCTGTCCAGGTCGTCGCGCGCGGGCCGGGGTGCGGCATCATAGGGCATCGCCGCTTTGACTGCGGGGCTGAGGAAGTAGGCGCCCGAGGCCAGCACCGTGAGGGCTTCGAATTGGTCCGGGTGCTCGGCGGCCAGTGCGTCGAGCGCGGGTTCTGGGTCGAGGTCGGCGCAGAATGCCAGCGCCGCGGTGAATGCGTCGACCAGATCGGGCCGGTACCCGAGGACCAGGTCGAGCACGGCGTCGGCGACTCCGGCGGTCGTGGCTGACGGCATGTTTTCACTTGCCGGAATGAGGGTTTCGGCCAACGCCGCGAAAACCATCCGCTGTTCGGAACTGAGCATGGGTCCTCCTCAGACTGCAGTCGGGATGCTGTGTCGGTTTTCGACGAGATGCCGCATCGACCGGAGGGCGATGGCCATGATCGTCGCGGTGGGGTTCACGCCCGTCGAGGTGACGAAGACGCTGCCGTCGATGATGAACAGGTTCGGGACGTCATGTGCCCGACCCCACTGGTCGACGACGGACGTGACCGGGTCGGACCCCATCGTGGCAGTGCCAAGCAGGTGAAACGCGCTGTGCCGAACTACCGGAATGGGTTGCACCTCAATGGCACCGGCGGCTTGATGTGCTTCGATTGCACGCTCGACGTTGAACTTCAGCATCCGCTCGCAGTTATCGCCGATCGTGTAATGCATCTTGGCGGCGGGGATCCCGTCGGAGTCGGTGACGTCGGGATCGAGTGTCACCGTGTTGCTTTCCTCGGGCAGATCCTCGGTGGTGATCCCCCACTCGGTGTAGCGCCCGAACCGTCTGCTCAGCCGCCGGTGAAACGCCGGGCCGAAGCCTTCGCGCCAGTTCTCCCCGCGTTCCCAAAGTGTCTGGGCAAGAGGGCCACCGGTCGGCATGAGATTCCATTTCGCCCCGCGGACGAACCCCCGGTCGGTGTCGGTCTCGTAGAACTGCAGCGACTGCAACGACTGACCGGCAGGGCCGAGCCAGGTCTCCATCTCCTCGTCGTACGCGCCGTACACCGATGCGTATGGATGGGTCATCAGCCGCTTGCCCACGAGACCCGACGCGTTGGCCAGGCCATCAGGAAAGAGCGACGATGCCGAGTTCAGCAGAAGCCTCGGTGTGCCGATTCCGTTGGCCGCCAACACCGTTACCCGGGCCGCCTGATGGGCAATGTTGCCCTCGCGGTCGATGTATTCGGCGCCGGTGACAAGGCCGCGGTTGTCCACAGTCAGTTGGCTGACCCTGGCACCGGTGATCAGCTGCACGCCAAGCTTGATCGCATCGCGCCAATGGGTGATGTCGGTGCTGGCCTTGGCGCCGACAGGACAGCCGGATTCGCAGGCGCCGTAACGCATGCAGCCTTCCTGGTTCTTGAACTTGCGAGAGGCTATGGCGTTCGGCGCAGGCCACCAGTGCCAGCCGAGCTTGTCCATCCCCTTGGCCGCCACAAGACCGTACTTCCCGATCGGCAACGGTGGCAGCGGGAAGGTGTGCGGGTCGGGATAGGCGGGATCACCTTCCAGCCCGGAAGCTCCGATGTGATGGGTGATCTCGTCGTAGAACGGCCTCAGGTCCTCGTAGCTGAACGGCCAGTCCTCGGCGACGCCATCCAGCGTCCTGACTTTGAAGTCGGACGGCATGGCGCGGACCCAGTGCCCGGAGAACATGATGGTGCTGCCACCGACACCGGCGAACATCAGAGGTTCGACGGGGCTGTCCGTGCTGTCGATCGGATAGTCGGCCTCGTTCTGCCGCACATTCGGGCTGGCGTTCCACTGCTTCAGCCGGGTCAGTTCGTATTCCGGCTTTCCGGCGGTGAAGTCGTCGGGAACATTCCAGCCGCCCTGCTCCAGGCAGACGACTTTGAGACCGTGGCGCGCAAGCTCAAGGGCCGCCACCCCGCCGGACGCTCCGGCGCCAACAATGAGGACATCGGGTTCTTCGACGTCAGTTCCGGTGTTCACCAGTCGTACTCCAGGTCAGAGGGCTGCTGCGCGATTAATGATGCGTGCGTCACACCGGCCGGGGGAGAAGGAATTCGCACAAATCGGTAAACCCGCCTTGTGCATCCGCACAAACGCCGGAGCTGAACCTGTGACACAGCGTCCGTTGCCGCCCGGGAGATGGGAAGGCAACGTGGTTGCCATGGGTGAAATGACGAACCGAATCGCGTTGGTAACCGGAGCATCGTCGGGAATCGGCTTGGCCGCTGCCGAAACCCTGGCCCGCGAAGGTGCCGACGTGGCCCTCCTTGCCAGGCCTGAAGACGATCTGGCCGACGCAGTGCGACTCGTGCAGAAGCATGGCCGCCGAGCGCTGCCCGTCAGCACCGACGTGCGCGACCCCGGCGCGGTCCGGGCGGCGTTCGATCAGGCCGAGGTCGAGCTGGGCCCCATCGACGCGGTGCACAACAACGCCGGAATCTCCAGGGTCTCACCACTTGTCGACACGTCGGACGAGATGTTCGGAGATCTCGTTGCGATCAACCTGGCTGGTTCGTTCTACGTGCTGCGCGAGGCGGCCCGCGTCATGCAGGCCCGTCGTGGCGGCGCGATCGTCAACACCGGCTCCGAGCTCGCCCTCATCGGCCAGCCGGGTTACGTGGCATACACCGCCACCAAAGGCGCGATTGTGGCGATGACGCGCAGTGCGGCAGCGGAATTGGCCTCATGGGGGATACGCGTGAACGCGGTTTGCCCCGGCACCACCAAGACGCCGTTGCTGTTCGCGGAGTTCGACGGGACGGCCGACCCGGAATCCGAGATGGCAGACAATGCCGCCAGCGTCGCCGTCGGCCGCTTCGCGGAACCGCAGGAGATCGCCGAAGCCGTGGTCTTCCTGCTGTCGCAACGCGCCAGCTATCTGGTCGGCACGCACGTCGTCGTCGACGGCGGCCGGTCAACCTGCGTATCCGCAGGCACCATCGGAGTTTCGGCATGACTGACAAGAACCCGTCGCGGCTGTTCCGGGACATGACCTGGTCGGAAATCGCAGAGGCGGCCCGCGCCGATATCCCGATCGCCATCCCGATCGGCTCGACCGAGCAGCACGGCCATCACCTGCCGGTCTGCACCGACTGGGTGATCCCCGAGAGGATCCTGGCGGAGGCCAGCCGGAAGTGCGATCTCATCGTTGGCCAGTTCGTCCCGTTCGGCTACCGCAGTCGTCCAGGCAGCGGTGGTGGACAACACTTTCCGGGAACTCTGTCGCTGCGCGCCACCACGTTCATCGCGCTGCTGGAAGACATCCTTGGCGAGCTGAAGCGATGTGGGTTCCGGAACATCGTGCTGTACAACTGGCATTACGAGAACAGTGGATTCATCTACGAACCGGCATACCTGATCGCCGAACAACACCGGGACCTGAAGATCGTCGTCATCGAGGACGTCAATCCCGACTTCACCCCGGACCGTCAGCAGGCCATCTGGCCCGAGGGCTTCCCCGGACTGGCCCTCGAGCATGCCGCCGTCATCGAAACCTCGCTGCTGTTGCACCACCAGCCATCTCTGGTCAGGACCGACCGCATTGCGGCCGACGCACCGGAGCGGGTGGTCAACCACGATGTGCTGCCGATCGATACCCGGATGTCGACCGCGAGCGGGACGTTGTCCTCCCCCGTGGCGGCAAGCGCCGACAAAGGCCGCCTGCTCACCGAGTGGATGGTCGAGCGGCTGGTCGGAATCCTCGACGACGAGTTCGCCGCGCGCCGCTCGGGCGCCGCCTCACCCGTGTAGGTGAAGCGGCGCTCCCGACACCGCCATCAGCGCCTCACCCAGCGCCTCGTTCTGCGTCGGGTGGGCGTGTACGAACCGGGCCGCCTCTTCCGCCTTGACACCCAGGTTGTACAGCAGCTGGGCTTCGCCGATCAGCTCCGAGACCCCGTCGCCGATCATGTGCACGCCCGCCACTGCGCCTGCCGGGTCGACGACCAGCTTGACCGCGCCGGACGCCTTGAGGATCTGGCTTCGCCCGTTGCCTGCGAGGTCGTAGGTGACGGTTTCGACTCCCTCGCCGTAGCGTTGGATGGCCGCCTCTTCGGTGAGACCGACCGAGGCGATCTCGGGATGGCAGTAGGTGACCCGCGGGATGCCGATATCGGCGACCAGTTCGGCGTCGCGGCCGGCGATCCGTTCGGCGACGAAGATACCGTGTTGAAATGCTCGGTGCGCCAACTGGAGTCCACTGACGATGTCGCCAATGGCGTAGACGTTGGGAACACTGGTGCGCAACTCGCCGTCGGCCAGCACGAAGCCACCGCTCACAGCCACCCCGGCTTCGGCGAGCCCCAGCTCCGACGTCCGCGGGACACGTCCCACCGCAACCAACAGCACGTCTGCGGTGAGCACATCACCGGATTCCAGCGTCACAGCCACCGCGTCCTCGTCGGAAGTGATCGCGGTGACTCGCACACCGGTCTTCGCCGTGATACGGCGGCGGCGGAACAATCGCTCGAGGTAGGTGGAGATGGTTGCGTCCTCGCTTGGCACTAATCGCTCCAACGCCTCGACGAGAGTCACTTTGACCCCGAAAGATGCCCAGAGACTGGCGAATTCGACACCGATGACGCCGCCGCCGAGGATGATCGCAGAGTCGGGGATGGCGTCTAGCTCGAGAGCCTGATCGCTGGTGAGCACTCTGCCGGACATCGCGATGCCCTGCGGCACCTTCGGCGCCGACCCGGTGGCCAAGACGATCGACGAACCGGTGATGATGTCGCCGTTCACGTCGACTGTGGTCGGCCCGGTCAGCCGGCCACGGCCGTTGACGACTGTGATACCAAGTGCGGCAATCAGTCCTGCCAGGCCTTTGTGGAGGCGGGACACCACCGCGTTCTTGAAGGCGTGCAGGTTCTCGATCTCGACGCCTTCGAAGGTCGCGGTGACGCCGAATTGAGCTGCGGTGCGGGCGGTGTCGGCGACCTCGGCCGCGTGCAGCAATGCCTTGGTCGGGATGCACCCGCGGTGCAGGCAGGTGCCGCCCACCATCTGCTCGTCGATCAGGATGACCGAAAGCCCCAACTGGGCCGAGCGGATCGCGGTGGCGTATCCGCCGGGGCCGCCGCCGAGGACGACGACATCTGCTTCTGCCATGACTTTCTCCTTGGTTGTCGCTCAGCATTCGACGATGTTGACCGCGAGGGCCAGTCCACCGGTCGAGGTCTCTTTGTACTTGGCGCTCATGTCCATCCCGGTCGCCCACATCGTCTCGATCACCTGGTCGAGGCTCACCCGGTGGGTGCCGTCGCCGCGAAGCGCCATGCGGGCGGCATTGATAGCCTTGCCCGCCGAGATCGCATTGCGTTCGATACACGGGATCTGCACAAGGCCACCAATCGGATCACAGGTGAGGCCGAGGCTGTGTTCCATCGCGATCTCGGCGGCGTTCTCCACCTGTTGCGTTGTGCCGCCGAGGATTTCAGCGAGCGCACCGGCTGCCATCGATGCCGCGGACCCGACCTCTCCCTGGCAGCCCACCTCTGCGCCCGAGATCGACGCCTTCTCCTTGTAGAGCGAGCCGATCGCTCCGGCGGCCAGCAGGAACCGGACGGTGACATCGTCGGGATCGCTTCTTCCCGCGGGGGTGTAGTGCAGTGCGTAATGCAAGACCGCAGGGATGATGCCCGCCGCGCCGTTGGTCGGCGCCGTCACGACGCGGCCTCCCGAGGCGTTCTCCTCGTTGACCGCGAGCGCCACCAGGTTCACCCAGTCCTCGGCGAAGGCCGGATCTCGGTGCGGATCTTCGGCGGCGAGGCGGATGAACCAGTCCCTGGCGCGCCTGCGGACGCGAAGGTTGCCGGGCAGGTAGCCGTCCCTCGACATGCCCTTGTCCTGGCAGGAGACCATCACATCGCGGATGTGCAAAAGCCGGGCCCGGACCTGTGCGTCCGTGATCCCGGCGTGGATCGAACACTCGTGGCGCATCATCGCCTCGCTGACAGACAGCTGGTCGCGTTCGGTGATGGCGAGCAGTTCGGCCGCGGAGCGGAAGGCGCCACCGTCGGTGGGGTTCCTTGTTCCCCGGTCTGTCGATTCCGTTTCGGTGACGACGAAGCCTCCGCCGACGGAGAAGTACGTCTCGCAGTGCACGGTCTCGCCGAGCATCGCCGTGGCAGTCAACGTCATCGCGTTGGGGTGGTATTCGAGCTGATGCGACGGGTGCAGCACCATATCGGATTCGTTGAGCGCGAGGTCAATTCGACCATTGAGCTGGATCTTGCCCTCGTCTCGCAGCGCTGCAAGCCGCCGCTCCATCACATGTGTCTCGATGGTGTCGGGTCGATAGCCCTCGAGACCGAGCAGAATCGCAGGCATGGTCCCATGCCCCGCGCCGGTGGCGGCCAGAGAGCCGTACAGATCCACCCGGACGCCCGCAACGCGCTCGAGCCCGTTGCGCGCGACGAGTTCGGTGACGAACATGCCCGCCGCCCGCATCGGGCCGACGGTGTGCGAGCTCGACGGTCCGATGCCGACCGAGAACAGGTCGAAAACGCTGATCGGCATCACAGCTCCGGGTAGAGGGGGAACTTCTCGGCCAACTGGTGAACCTGAGCGGCAAGGTGATCGATCTCGGCGCCCGGCGCGGCGATCAGTGCGGCCGCAATGACGTCGGCGACGCGGGCGAAGTCCTCGTCGCCAAACCCGCGGGCGGCCAGCGCCGGTGTGCCGATGCGCAGTCCGGACGTCACCATCGGCGGCCGCGGGTCGAACGGCACCGCATTGCGGTTGACGGTGATACCGACGGCATCGAGCCGGTCCTCGGCCTGCTGCCCGTCGATATCTGCGTTGCGCAGATCCACCAGCACGAGGTGCACATCCGTCCCGCCGGTGAGGACCGTGATCCCTGCTTCCTTCACGTCGGGTTGACTCAGCCGGGCGGCGAGAATCTGCGCGCCCTGAAGGCATCGTCGTTGCCGTTCAACGAATTCCGGCTGGGCGGCCATCTTGAATCCGACGGCCTTGGCGGCCACGACGTGTTCCAGCGGTCCGCCCTGCTGGCCGGGGAAGACAGCCGAGTTGATCTTCTTGGCGATGTCGGCATCGCGGGTCAGGATGACGCCGCCGCGCGGACCGCCGAGCGTCTTGTGGGTCGTGGAGGTGACGATGTGGGCGTGCGGCACCGGTGACGGATGCAGCCCGGTGGCAACCAGTCCCGCGAAATGGGCCATGTCCACCATCAGGTACGCACCGACCTCGTCGGCGATCTCCCGGAACCGGGCAAAGTCGAGCTGACGCGGGTAAGCCGACCAGCCGGCGATGATCAGCTGCGGCCGGTGTAGACGGGCTGCCTCGGCAACGGTTTCCATGTCGATGAGGTAGTCCTCCTCGGACACCCCGTACGCGGCGACGTTGTACAGCTTGCCGGAGAAGTTCAGTCGCATGCCGTGCGTCAGGTGCCCGCCGCAGTCCAGTGACAGCCCGAGAATCGTGTCGCCGGGTTTGATCAGTGCGTGCGTCACCGCGGCGTTGGCCTGCGCACCTGAATGCGGTTGCACGTTGGCGAATTCCGCGCCGAAGAGCGTCTTCACCCGGTCGATGGCGAGGCGCTCGATCACGTCGATGTGTTCGCAGCCGCCGTAGTACCTGCGCCCCGGATACCCTTCGGCGTACTTGTTGGTCAACACAGAACCTTGCGCCTGCATAACCGCGAGCGGAGCGTGGTTCTCCGACGCGATCATTTCCAGGCCGACTCGCTGCCGCTGCAGTTCGTCGCCGATCGCCGACGCGACCTCTGGGTCGAAATCGGCGAGGCGCTCGTCGAGGATGGTCATGACGAAACTCCATTCATCTCTGCGTATTCGGTCGCGGTCAGCAGTGTTCCCGCCGCGGTCGCCGCCACCTCGAACAGCCAGCCGGCGCCGTAGGGGTCGGAGGTGACGACGGTGGGGTCGTCCACGGCGGCCGAGTTGACTGTTGTGACAGTGCCGCTGACCGGCGGAATCAGCTCCGACACCGTCTTGGTCGATTCCACCTCACCGCAGGCTTCGCCTGTGGCGACGGATGATCCGGCCTCGGGCAGGTCGATGAAGACCAGATCACCCAGCGCTGCGGCGGCGACGGAGGTGATTCCGACTTTCACCGGTGTATCGGGTAGTGCGGAGCCAGGCGCGATCAGCACCCATTCATGGTCCTCGGTGTAGCTGCGATCATTGGGAAACGTGTTGTCAGCCATGATGATCCCCTATCGCTTACGGCGGTAGAACGGCGTCGGGGTGACTTCGAACTGCTCACGGCAGCCGCGGATGTCGACATTCACAACGGTCCCCGGCTCGGCGAGGGTGGCGTCGAGATAGGCCAGCGCGATCGGATAGCCAAGGGTCGGCGACAAGGCCCCCGACGTGACTGTTCCCACCGCGGCTCCGGCGGAGCTCTGGTGAACGGTGTAACCGGGCCTGGCCGCCCTTCGTGTCGAGCCCTTCAGCCCGACAAGAACCAGATCCGTCGACAGCTCGGAAACATGTTGCAGAGCATCGCGACCCACGAAGTTCTTGCCGAGCTTCACCACCTTGCCGAGACCAGCCTGGTAGGGATTCGTCGCCTGGCTGAGTTCATGCCCGTAGAGCGCCATCCCGGCCTCCAGCCGCAAGGTGTCGCGACTGGCCAGGCCTGCGGGCGACCCACCTGCGGCCCTGGCGGCAGCTAGGAGGGACCGCCACAGTGCCACAGCCCGCGCGTTGGACACATACAGTTCGAAGCCGTCTTCGCCGGTGTAGCCGGTGCGAGCCAGCAGCACATCGATACCGTCTACCCGTGCGTCGATCACCGAGTAGTACTTCAGCTCCCTGACTGCTTCGCGTTGGCCGTCCGGCACGAGCGAGGCCACGATGCCCTCCGAGGCAGGCCCCTGTACGGCAATCAAGGCGGTTTGCGCTGATTGATCGTCCACGAGTGCGTCGAATTCCTGTGCCCGCAAGACCAGTTCGTGTGCGACCGGGTCAGCGTTGGCAGCGTTGGCTACGACGAGAAAGTCTTCATCCCTGAGCCGGTACACCACAAGGTCGTCGATAACACCGCCGTCGGTGTCGCAGATCAGCGAGTACTTGGCTCTTCCGACGGCTATCTTGGACGCCTCACCGACCAGCGCGAAGTCCAATGCCTCGGCGGATTGCGGGCCGGTCACGGCGATCTCGCCCATATGAGACAGGTCGAACAGGCCAGCGGATTCGCGCACCGTCCGGTGTTCGGCGAGTTCGCTGCCGTATCTCAGCGGCATCGACCACCCGGCGAAATCGGTGAATGTCGCACCGAGTTCCCGATGCTCGTCGAGCAGAGGCGAAGCCGGCGTGAGTTCAGTGGTCATGCGAAGGCCTCCTCGAGGATCTGCGCCTCATCGGTCTGGAACGCCTCCGGCGCCGGGCACGAGCAGGCGAGATTGCGGTCGCCGTGCACACCGTCGATACGGCGAACGGGCGGCCAGTACTTGTTGAGTCGCAGGGTGGCAACGGGATACGCGGCGTAGTGCCTGCTGTACGGCAGCAGCCACTCTGCGGCGGTGACCTGCTCGGCGGTGTGCGGCGCCTGGCGCAACGGGCTCTGTTCCAGCGTCCACTCCCCGGAATCGACCCGGCTGATCTCGTCGTGGATGCAGATCATCGCTGTGACGAACCGGTCCAACTCGGCCAGGTCCTCCGATTCGGTGGGTTCCACCATGAGCGTGCCGTTGACAGGAAATGACAGCGTCGGGGCGTGAAAGCCATAGTCGATCAACCGTTTTGCGACATCCTCCGCCGTCACCCCGGTGCGTTTGGTGATCTCACGCAGATCGAGGATGCATTCGTGGGCGACCAGTCCGGTTTCGCCGGTGTAGAGCACCGGGTAGCAGGCCGACAGCGAGGTGGCGAGATAATTGGCTGCCAGCACCGCGGCCTTGGTCGCGCCCGTCAGCCCGTCCGGTCCCATCAGGGCCAGGTAGGCCCATGTGATCGGCAGAATGCCCGCCGATCCGTGATTGGCCGCCGACACGGGGGCGGGCCCTGCGGCGGCCAGTGGGTCGCCGGGTAGGAAGGGCGCCAGGTGAGACCGAACGGCGACCGGCCCGACCCCGGGGCCACCCCCGCCGTGGGGTATGCAGAAGGTCTTGTGCAGGTTCAGATGCGATACATCCCCGCCGAACTCGCCCGGTTTTGCGAGTCCGACAAGAGCATTCAGGTTGGCCCCGTCGACGTAAACCTGCCCGCCGGCGCAATGGACGAGATCGCACACTGTTCGCACATCGCTCTCGTAGACGCCGTGGGTGGACGGGTAGGTGAGCATGATCGCCCCGACGCTGCCCTCGTGCGCGGCCAGCTTCGACTTCAGATCGTTGATATCGATATTGCCGTTGGGGGCCGTCTGCACCACGACCACGCGCATACCCGCAAGCACCGCTGAGGCTGCATTGGTACCGTGCGCCGACTGTGGGATCAGACAGACATCGCGGTTGAGCTCACCACGAGACCGGTGGTAGGCGTTGACGGCCAGCAAGCCTGCGAGCTCACCCTGGGATCCGGCGTTGGGCTGCAGAGAAACTCGGTCGTATCCGGTGATCTCAGCCAACCAGGATTCCAGGTCGCCGATCAGCTCGAGATATCCCGCAGTCTGTTCTGCGGGTGCGTACGGGTGCACTCCGGCGAACCCGGGCCAGCTGACCGGTTCCATCTCGGCAGCGGCATTGAGCTTCATCGTGCAGGAACCGAGCGGGATCATCGTGCGGTCCAGCGCGAGGTCCTTGTCGGAGAGTTCCCGCAGGAAACGCATCATTGCTGTTTCCGACCTGTGCCGGTGAAACACCGGATGTGTCAGATACTCCGACGTACGGAGCGCATCGGGTGGTAGGGCGTGCGGATCGTCGACGATCGCGGCGGGTGTGGCGCCGAATGCACTGAGCACGCTCCGGATCACCTCGTCAGTGGTGCACTCGTCACAGGAGATGCCGATGTGGTCGGCGTCGACCAGACGCAGGTTGATACCCGCACTGTCGGCTGCCGCAACGACCTGTTGGGCGCGGGCAGGCACCCGCACCATCACCGTGTCGAAGAACTGGTCGTGAACGATCTCATGGCCCGTGGCCCGCAACCCGGCCGCAAGCGCGACGGCGTGACGGTGGGCCCGGGTTGCGATGGCGCGCAACCCTTCCGGACCGTGGTAGGCGGCATACATTGCCGCGACGTTGGCCAATAGGGCCTGCGCGGTGCAGATGTTGCTGGTCGCCTTGTCTCTGCGGATGTGTTGTTCACGGGTCTGCAGCGCGAGTCGGTACGCGGGTTTACCGTCAACATCGACGGAAACGCCGACAAGGCGTCCTGGCAGCATGCGTTCCAACCCGGAGCGGACCGCCATGTATCCCGCGTGCGGACCACCGAAGAACAGCGGCACCCCGAACCGCTGCGCCGAGCCCACGGCGATATCGGCGCCCTGGTCACCAGGGGCCGCCACCAACGTCAGCGAAAGCAGATCGGCCGCGACCGCTGCCAGCATGCCGCGGTCGTGCGCCGCGGTGATCAGCGGAGTGAGATTGCGTACCGCGCCGCTGGCGCCGGGCGACTGCAACACCACGCCGAACGCGTCATCGTCGGGCATGCCCTTTGTCGTGTCGACCACGAGCACCTCGATCCCGACGGCGGCGGCCCGGCCGCGTACCACCGCCAGCGTCTGCGGCAGGCAATCGGCATCGAGCACAACACGATTGGACTTGGATGTGGACTTGCCGGCGCGGCGCATCAACAGCACCGCCTCCATCACCGCGGTGGCCTCGTCGAGCAGCGAGGCGCCCGCGACCGGTAGGGCGGTGAGATCCTCGATGACAGTCTGGAACGTCAGCAGCGCCTCGAGCCTGCCCTGGGAGATCTCCGGCTGGTACGGCGTGTAGGCGGTGTACCAGGCAGGTGACTCGAGCATGTTGCGCCTCAGTACCGCCGGGGTGATGGTGTCGAAGTAGCCGAGGCCGATCATCTGGACGCGCGTTTCATTGCGTTCGGCCAGGGTGCGCAGCGCGTCGAGCACCTGCTGCTCAGATCGCGCGGCGGGCAGTCGCAGCCCTTCCGCCCAGCGGATCTGATGGGGCACGGCCGCGTTTATCAACGCGTCGACGGACGGATATCCGAGGACGTCGAGCATGTGGGCATGCGCAGCACGGTCGGGGCCGATGTGACGGGCGCGGAAGCTGTTGTCGTCGTTGACAGTTACGGTGCTGTCGGTCATGAGGTGACTCCGGTCTCCTGGCGTCGGCTTATCCAACGCGAGTTGTGGTGACACCTCCCCGCTCTGTCCTTGAGACCTGAGAGTTTGAGCGCGGCTGCGCCGTTCCCCTTCGGTAAGCGCGCGTGCGCTGTTCTCCAGAGTTGCCTCGACGTCGCGGTATTGGGCCTGAGAGATTCCCGGGGAGGAGTTGCTCCTACGGCGCCTCCGAAAACGGAGGTTCTCCCGCAACACGTCAGCGGCATATTGAGTTGTATCGACGATGCTACTGGGTTACGTGGACGTGCTGACAACCTCACCGTTGACGGGCAGACCGGCGCGGGTGCGTGCGACCATCAGGCTGACGATGTCGAAGACCACTGTCGCCGCTGCCACGGAGGTGATTTCGGCGTGGTCGTAGGCGGGGGCCACCTCGACCACATCGCCGCCGACGATGTTCAGGCCAGTCATCTTGCGCAGCATGCGTAGCAGCTCGCGCGCCGTCAGCCCACCCGACTCGGGGGTTCCGGTGCCCGGCGCGAACGCCGGGTCGAGCACGTCGATGTCGATGGACAAATACACCGGTACGTCGTCTACCCGGCGGCGTATGACGTCGACCGCCGCCTCGATTCCCAACACGTCGAGGTCGCCTGCCCTGATGATCTTGAACCCCATCCTGGCGTCATCGTCGAGGTCCATCTGGTCGTAGACCGGGCCGCGGATCCCGATGTGAATCGAGTGGTCCTCGATGAGCAGACCCTCCTCGAAAGCCCGCCGGAAGATCGTGCCGTGGGTCACCGGGGCGTTGAAATAGGTATCCCAGGTATCAAGGTGGGCATCGAAATGAACCAGCGCAATGGGACCGTGTTTGGCATGAAGGGCGCGCAGATTCGGCAACGCGATGGTGTGGTCGCCACCGATGGACACGATCCGCCGGTCGCCGCCTGCCAGGATGTCGGCGGCGTGATTCTGAATCTGGCGGCAGGCTTCGGTGATGTCGTACGGGGTAACCGTCACGTCGCCGGCGTCGACCACTTGTACGTGCTCCAACGGGGCCACCCCGAGTTCGACGTGGTAGCCCGGGCGTAGCGTGCGCGCCGCTTGGCGCACCGCCATCGGGCCGAATCGCGCGCCAGGCCGGTACGAGGTGCCCCCGTCGAACGGCACACCGAGGATCGCGATGTCGTAGTCGGACACCTCATGGATGTCGGCGATCCGGGCGAAGGTGCCCTTGCCCGCGTAACGGGGAATCTGTGTAGCGGGCACAGCGCCGATGATTCCGTCTCGCGTGCTCATTCGTATTCCGGCCTTCCGACTCGCGGGGTGTTCTGCTGCCAGCATCAACCCCGGTAAGCGTGTTATGCGAGGACACAATGGACTAAACCCTCGAGGGCGCCTTTGAGCGATTGCACAAATCCACCCATTAGGTTGACGAGCCCTAGGCTGAAGGCATGGATTTCCGCGCATTCGTCGAACCCCAGCAGGGCGCTAGCTACGCCGACCAGCTTGCTGTCGCCAAAGCCGCAGAGGCACTGGGCTATTCGGCGTTCTTCCGATCCGACCACTACGTGGCGATGAGCGGCGACGGGCTGCCAGGGCCAACCGATTCGTGGGTGACGCTTGCCGGAATTGCCCGCGAGACTTCCTCGATCCGGCTCGGCACCATGGTCACCTCCGCCACCTTCCGCTACCCGGGCCCCCTCGCGGTATCAGTTGCGCAGGTCGACGAGATGAGCGGCGGTCGCGTCGAATTGGGCCTTGGCGCAGGCTGGTTCGAGGCGGAGCACAAGGCGTACGCCATCCCCTTCCCGCCGCTGGGCGAACGGTTCGAGCGGCTACGCGAACAACTCGACATCATCACCGGACTCTGGACGACGCCGGTCGGTGAGACCTTCGACTACGCAGGCAAGCACCAGTCTGTCGCGGACTCGCCTGCGCTGCCCAAACCGGTGCAACGGCCGCATCCGCCCATCATCATCGGCGGCGCAGGCCCCAAGCGGACCCCCGCGCTCGCCGCGAAGTTCGCCGCCGAGTTCAATGCCCCCTTCATGCCGGTGGACGGCATGGCGACCACCTATGACCGCGTGCGCGCCGCCGTCGCCGATGCGGGGCGGCCCGCGGACTCCCTGACGTATTCGGCGGCATTCGTGCTGTGTGCAGGACGCGACGACGCCCAGGTGGCTGCGCGGGCCGCGGCGATCGGGCGCGAGGCCGACGAACTCCGCGGCGATTCGCCGTTGGTCGGCACTCCGAGCGAGATCGTCGACAAGCTCGCCCCGTTCGTCGAGATCGGCGTGCAACGGGTCTACCTGCAGCTTCTGGATATGGCCGACCTCGATCACCTCGACCTGTTCGCCGCGGAGGTAATCCCTGCGCTGGACTAACATCGGTGGCCGTGACGGGTCCCGACGTTGACGACGAGCTCCGCGAGCCCGCAGAGGAGCCGTGGCACAACTCCCCGCGCGCGGTCATCGGCGCAAGCGTCGCAGGCATCGCCGTCATCGGCGTCCTTGTCGCAGCGGTGATGTTCGTGAGCGGAGGTGACGAGCCCGCCGGCGCGCCGATGGACTTCGTCGACCCGTCGTTCTCCGAGACCACGGAATCGGCGACCTCCGCGACGACCACAACCCCGACCATCACCAGTACCCCGAAGGTTTCCACCACCGAGATCAACGGACCGCCGCCCCCTCCGACGACCTCGGGTTCGTCGGAGACCACCAGCAGCGGCAGCAGTGAGAGCAGCAGGCCGACCTATACGCGGCCCCGCCAGCGTGAGGACGACGACAACCCCGGCGGCCCCACTTCTCGACGCCCGCGTTTCAACATCACCCGCACACTGGGTCCAGGACCACTCGGCTGAGCGCCTACTATCGGTGCCCGTGGCTGGAAATGGACCCGAAGACCCGAACTACTACTCGGACAGTGAGCCCACCGCCTACGCGGCCAACTACGGCGACCCCGGCGGTTATCAGCAGCCGGGCGAACCGCCGGAAGAGCCGACATCCTGGTACCGCAAACCTCCCGCGCTGATCGGATTCGGCGCCCTCATAGCGATCCTGGTCGCGCTGATCGTGTGGTTGGCCGTGAGCCTGATGTCCGACGATTCGTCGGGCAGCACCGAGGCGACGACCACCACCACGACGACGACGTCGACGTCGACGTCGTCCGCGCCGGAAGTCGCGCCGACGCAGACCGTCACCCAGGCACCGCCACCGCCGCCGACCATCACGGAGACGACGCCGTCGACCAGCGAGACGACGACCACGGAGACGACGACCGAGTCGAGCCCGTCGGTCAGCACGAGCACCAGCACAAGCACCGTCACCGAAACGGTGACACCGCCGCCGAGCAACCCGCAGGTGCCCCAGATCCCGCAGATCCCGCCGATTCCGCTACCGGGCGGATAACGCTGCGCGGCTCAGCGGCCGCGGGCCGAGTAGTCGGCGACCATCGCCTCCGCGCTGCGCACGGCCGCCCGGCATGCACGGGTGGTGAACGGATCGTTGAGCGGATGGTCCGCACGCCGCCGCCACCGCTGCGCGGCCGCGAATGCGGCACGCGGCCCGTCGTACGGATCGTCGGGCGCCAGGCCGAGCCTGCTGGCCACGTCGGTGCCGGAACCGCCGATGATGCGGCGCAGCGACGCCATCTCGTCATCGTTCAAAGTCGTGTGGCGCGAGCGTAATTGGCTCAGCAGGCGTAACTCCTCGAAGGCGTGCGTGTCGGCAAGCAACGGGTCGATGTCGGCAAGGATGTGGGGCGTCGCATAGATCGGGTTGCTCTCCACGATCTGACGCAGGGACAACAGCGCCGTATGCGCCTTCAGCAGATCCGAGCGCTGCGCGAACTGCTGGTCGATGACGTCGCGCAGCGCGACGAGGCCGCTGCGCTCGAGCAGCTCGTCGGCCAGCCCCACCGAGTCGGTCACCCCGGCGCGCAGGACGGCGATCGAGATGCGAAGGCCGAACATGCCGAACCGGTGCAGCAGGGCTGCGCGGGTAGCGGCGTCGACGGGCAGTTCTGCGCCTTTCGAGTCGTCGCGGACGAAGCGGTCGACCGAGAGCATCGCCTTGGCCAGTTCGGCGGCGTCCACGCCCGCGAGTTTCTCCAGCGCCACGTACTCGCTCTGACGCAGCGTGCGCGCGGTCAGCGCCAGCAGCCCCGACACCGGGACGACGGCCTGGCAGATGCCGGTCTTGTCCATCTCCGAGGTGAACCGCTTGGCCACATCCCTCGCCGAAAGCATCGCGTCGATGCGTCCCGCGCCGATCTCGTCGGCACGGGAGGCCACCCCGATGACGCCGAGCGCCCCGGCCGATCCGCCGACCAGTTCGCCGATCTGCTTGAGCAGTGCGATATCGGCGGCGTTCAGAGTCCGCAGCAGGAACACGACCGCGTCGACGCGTGGGAAACCGTCCTCGGGGACCAGCAGCCGCAGGGTGCGCTGCGAGACATCCCGCGACAGCGACGAGGTTCCCGGGGTGTCGATGATCGTGGTGTCGATCAACTCGGCCGCGGGCCACTCGACGTCGAGGTCGACGACGTCCTCCGGGTCAAGGCTGGCGAAATCGAATGTCAGGCCGCCGTTGCGGGCGATCGGCACATTGGATCGTCTGCCGCCGCGATGGTTGGCGGTGACCTTGGGCGTCGGCCCATTGCGGAACCACGTCACGATGCGGGTCGCCTCGGTGGCGTCGGTCGGTGCGATGTCTTCGCCGACAAGCGCATTCACCAGTGTCGATTTACCGGCCTTGAGCGTGCCTGCCAGCGCGATGCGGATGGGTTGGTTGAGCCTGCGACCGATCCGGTCCAACTCGTTGTGCACGTCGGGGCGCTGACGGTACGCCGGATCAGCCCTGTAGGCCTGGATGGTGCCGCCCAGGATCGCGCGCACCTGATCGCTCGTGCTCATTCCGGTCAACCAGCTTATTCACCTGGCCTTAGCACCGCCGATGGGGTTGGCGGGCCTAGCTGCGGCCCACCGGTTGCGGGGCCGACCCAGGCGCGGCCGCCGCGATCCTGTTCGCGTGGTCGGTCACCTGACCGAGGATGTTGAGCTGGCGCTCGAGTTCGGCGACCCTGGTGTTGCGCTCGTTCTCCTCGAGCTTGGCGGCCGTGAGCGTCGCCTGAAGTGACTCATTGAGCGAGCGGGTGGCCTGATTGGCGATCCCGCGGTAGTGGTCGCGAATCTGGCGCTGGATCCCCTTGAGCCTGTCACGCGATTCCTTGGCGACGACGAATGCCACGTCATCGACGAACCGGCGCATGTTCATCTTCGCCTCGTTGCGGACCCGCAGCATCCGGTTCTCCATGTCCTCCTTGTAGGCCTTGCGGCCGAGGAGGAGCCCCGCTCCCAGCGACAGCGGATTGAACATCCCCAATCCGGCGAACGAGGTCAGCATGCCGAACATCAGCACGCCGCCGTAGGAGCCCCGCATGCCGGTAACCACCTTGTGCCCGGTCTTGATCGGTTTGGCCTCAAGCCGCGCAAGCGATTTCAGCTCGCCGAAGCCTGCGCCCATCTCCCTTGCGTCGATCTGCGGCATCTTCACCGCATCCAGCCCGGCCTCGGTGAATGTGCGGCCCACCTCCTCGGCGAGCGCCTCGGCACGCTGGTAGGCCCAGACGAAGTTGTCGCCGACGGCCGTGGCGATGGCATCCTCGAGTTCGGTGCCGATCTCCGCCCAGTGATTGGTCGGGTCGCATTCGTCGATGACCTTCTCGGTGTGCTGGGTGATCGCGCGGAAGCGGCCGCGCAGGTCGTGATCGATGTCCGAGGTCAGGTCCGCGATGCCGTCGGTGAGAACCTGCTGCCACAACGCGGTCTGCTGCAAGGCGTCCTGCGCGTCCTCCTTGCGCCGCTCGAGTTCGTTCTTCAGCCGTTCGCCGGTGTCGGGATCGTTGAGCGCCGACAGTTCGGTGCTCGCCTTGAGCGTCAGATGCTCTGCAGCTGAACGGATTTCGGCGAGCACCTGGTCGCGGATGCGATCGTTCTCGCGGGACAGCACCCTTTCGCTGAGGAACTTGACGATGGCTGGGAAGTTGGATTCCTCGTTGAGTTCCTTGTCGTTGTGCGCCACCGCGTGGCTGCGCAGCAGTGCCGAGGCGGGGATCACCGGAAGCGAAAGACCTGCCCGCGACAGGTGAGCCTGGTTGGCCGCCACGATCTCCCGCCAGTACGGGTAGAGGTCGGTCTTCGTCGCGACAATCGCTGCCAGCGGACAGATTTCGTGCGCCTGCCGGATGAACCGCATCTCGGGTTCGGTGAACTCCTGGCTGGTGTCGCTGATCATCAGCATCGCGTCGGCGTCGGGCAGCAGCCCGAGGGTGGCCGACAGGTGGGGCTGCCCGTGGCCGCCGACTCCCGGGGTGTCGATGAACGCAAGGCCCTTTTCGAGCAGCGGACTGCTGGCGGTGACCTCGACCCGCAGCACTTCGCGGCCACCGGCCTCCGGCGCGCGACGAAGATCGTTGCGCAAGTTGGCGGGTGCGATGGGGATCACCGACGGCTCGGCGCCGTCGGGCGATGCGACGATCAACTGCGCCGACACCTGCTTCGAATACGACACCACCGTGGCGAGCACGGTCGTCTCGTCGTCGCCGACGCGGGCCACCGGAACGTTGAGCAGGGAGTTGAGCAGCTGGCTCTTGCCCTGCTTGAGCTGGCCCGCGATCACCACGCGGATCTTCGGATCGGAGATGCGCACCCTGGCCCGCTCGAGCCGCTCGGAGAGATCCCCGCGCTCGTTCAGCTCCGCGATCTTGCGCGTGTGATCGATCAGCTCGAAGATGACCTTCAGATTTCGCGGGTCATTGGGTTGGGTCATGGTGCCCTAACGGTAGACGCGCCAACTGGCGGGGATCGAAGAACGATCCCCGCCAGCTGCGCTACGGGCGTTGTGCGTATCGCTTTAGAACAGGTCGACGTCGATGCCCGACTGGTGGTGCGTCGAGTTGTCGTCGTGGCTGGCGTCGACAGGTCCGTTGACGTGATCGACCTGGGTCACGTCACCGCCCGAGGAGACCGAGTGGTCGTCCTCGGTGCCGACGATCACCGGAGCGTGCGATCCGCCTGCGTCGACATTGTTGATGTCGTCGCCTGCCGTCTGGTTGTTGCTGTTGGTATTGGTGGTGGTGGTCTGCGTCGGGGCGATGATCACCCCGCCGCCGGAACCACCGGCCGCGCCGCCGCCGTCGCCGCCATCGTTTCCGATGCCGATCAGGCCGCCGCCGCCGTGGCCACCGTCGCCGCCGGAAGCGCCGCCGCCGCTGGTGTCGATGTCACCGACCTGGGTGTTCTGGCCGCTGCCTGTGTTGGTGGCAACGTCGCCGCCCGCCTGGGTGTTGACGTCGTTGCCGCTGTCATCGATGTCGTTGTCGATGCCGCCTGCGTTGACGTTGGAGCCCTGCCCGGCATGGACGTCGCCGGTGTTGTTCCCGTCGTTGTCGTCGCCGACGATGTTGCCGTCGCCCTTGACGTTGGTGTTGTCGACGTCGCCATTGCCGGTGTTGACCACGCTGCCGTCCGACGCGGTGTTCTTGTCACCGAAGGTGAAGTCACCGAAGCTCAGGTCGAAGTTGCCGACGCCTTGCTGAACGTCCTCACCGGCCCGCGGGCTGCCGATGTCGTTGCCGCTGGCCAACGCGGTGTCATTGTGGCTGGCGAAGTCCGTCTCGGGGGCGAACGTCCGCTGCGGCGCGAAGGTCAGGCCGTTGTTGTCGGCGACCGTGTGCTGCAGAGCCTGGACCGCATTGCCTCCGCCGTAGACCGCCGCGGGAGCGACGACCGCGGACGCAGCCTGCGTCAGCTGAGCCTGGGTCACCGCGGTGCCCATCGCCTGCGAAGCGGCCTGGGTGGGGTTGGCGATGAAGGCCCGAACGTCGGACGGGTCGGCGCCGGGCCGGGTGAGACCGAGGAGCCAGTCGAAGAGGAAGGAGATGGGGTTCGTCATCGGATTGCCTTTCGGGTGAGTGTTTCTTCTGTCTTGGTCACCGGGCTTGTCCGGCGATCTGGGAACTACGTTATGGATCCGGCCACCCCGCGGAAACGGGGTCGACTCCCATCCCTACGGGGCTCGATGCCGGGATTGTGGGGGGTATCCCATTAGGGGATTAGGGGGTAGTTGGGGATAGCGGCTCTTGTGCAGGTCAGCGGGGCTTCTACACGCCAAAACGGCGCGACCGTGGGTGGCCGCGCCGTTGTGGACGTGCTTGTGCGTCTAATCAAAGATGTCGAATCCGGTGTCGCCGGTGTCCAGGTGGTGCTGCGCGTCGTCGACGACGGACTGCCAGTCGGTGTCGGTGGCGTCGGCAACCAGCGGCGCGTCGTCGATGATTCCACCCGTGAGCTGCGTCGACGGATCGTCGAAATCGGCGACCGCCGGGATTCCCGCATCGTCGAGCGCGTCGAGGCCCGCATGAAGCGAGTCGCCGGGTTGCTCGATGACGTTCGACGCGATGCTGTGCCCGTCATCGATCGTCGGGACCGACAGATGGTCGTCGAATGCATCGAACGCCGCGGTCGCCGCGCCGCTGCTCCACACGTTGCCGGCCGGATCGCCGATGAGCGATTCCGCGCCGGTACTCGGCATCGCCGTCGACAGCGACTCCGAAACAACCGGAATCAAGGCGTTGACGTCTGCACTGGTCACGTCGGCCAGATTGGCTGCGTGGATGGCCCCCGCCGGGTCGGCGGCATACTGGGCGGCGGCGTCAGGGTCCCGCACCAACGACATGACAAAGTCGAGTAGCGGGTTTGCCATGACTCACCTACTTTCCTATTGCGTTCCGGTTGCGATTTGCATCGGGCGAGAGCCCTTCGGTTAGCCACGATGCTATCCAGCTGCAGGTGATTCCGAGATCGGTGGCGAACCCTCCCCTGCGATTGGGGCGTTAGGGGACTCGCCGTTAGGGGTTCTGCCGCATTAGGGGGATCCGCTGTTCGGCGGCCGTTCGGCCGCTATCGTGATGGGCGGCCGATACAGGGGAGTCTTCTATGAGCACCTCGCTCGGGTTGTCCATCGGGGCGACCAATCTCGTCGCCGCCCGCGTCGGCTATCCGCCGGTGATGCGGCGTGCGGTGCTGACGCTGTTCGGCGACCGCGCACCCGAGGTCGGTGTCGTCGGCGAGAATCCTGCGCTCAACCAGCCGGGTGTGGTGCTGTCCGGCTTCGTCGAACGGGTCGGCGACCCCGTCCCCCTCGTCGCGGAGGACGGCAGCTCGCACCGCGCCGAACGCGTGCTCGTCGAGGCGCTCGACGCCATGGCGAACACCGTTGGCGGCGGTCAGCCCGTCGCCATCGCGGTGCCCGCACATTGGGGACCCGCGGTGATCGGAGCGCTGCGCGGAGCATTGCGGGACAAGCCGAATCTGGCACCCGGCGGCGTCCCTGCCGCGCTGATACCGGACTCCGTCGCCGCGCTCACCGCGCTGCAGGCCGCTCCTGGTCTGCCCGCAGGCGTCATCGCACTCGTCGACCTCGGCGGCAGCGGAACCAGCATCACGCTCGCCAACGCGGGTGCCAACCCGTCACCCCTCACGCCCATCGGCGAAACCGTCAGGTACGCAGACTTTTCCGGCGATCAGATCGACCAGGCGATCCTCAACCATGTTATCGCCGGCGTCGCAGATGCCAACAACGCCGACCCGGCGGGCACCGCTGCGGTCGGCTCGCTGGCCCGCCTGCGCGATGATTGCAGACTGGCCAAGGAGCGTCTCTCGGCGGAGACCTCGACCGCGGTTCCGGTCGATCTGCCCGGCTTCCAATCCGATGTCCGACTGACCCGCACCGAGCTCGACAACCTGATCGCCGGACCGCTCGCGGGCCTGCTCGCCGCCATCGGAGAAGCTCTGCAGCGCAACAACATCGCACCCGCGAGCCTCGCCGCGGTGGCGACCGTCGGTGGCGGCGCGGGCATACCGCTGGTCACCCAACGACTGTCCGAACAGTTCCGCGTGCCCGTCATCACCACGCCCCAGTCGCAGCTGAACGTGGCAGCGGGCGCGGCACTGCTCGCCGACCAGGATCTGGCCGCCGACGCACCGACCGGGCTGTCGGCCGCAGCCGATGCCGCAACGGGTATCGCCCCGACCGCGTGGGCTGCCGGTGCAGCCGGGCTCGCCGCCAGCGAGTCCGCGGCCGACGGCGCCCCGTCCGCGACGCATCGCGCGCTGGCGTGGTCGCAGGACGACGCCCCCGGCGGCGAACCGGTGCCCTACACCGGCTCGGACTACTCCGCCGACGTCTACTCCGGGCCAACCGGTGCCCGGCCGCCGGTGGATTTCGCGCCGAGCGAGGAACCGCAATACGACGCCGAACCCGCTCCCCTGCCCTGGTACAAACGGCCGCCGATCCTCTTCGGTGCGGCTGCGGTCGCTGCGCTGCTCGCGATCGGGGGCCTGGCGATCACGCTGACGGGCGGCAGCGGTGTGCTCGGCCCGGTCACCGAGACGAGCACGACCTTCTCCATCGGCCCGTCATCGGAGCCACCGCCGACATCCGCCGAACCGACGACGGTCACAGTGACGGGCTCCAACGGCGAGCCGACGACCACGATCATCACGCCACCGCCGCCACCGCCGTCGTCGACCACCACGACCACGACGTCTCCGACGACCACGTCATCCACGACCACCACCACAACTACGACAACAACGACGACCACAACCACCACGACCACACCCACCACCACGACCACCACGACCACGACGACGTCGCCGCCTGCGCCGAAGCCGGAGCCCGAACCAGAGCCGGAACCGGAGCCGGCTCCCGCGAACGGCTGATGACGCGGAGCATCGACAATGGCCGGACCCGCACCTGTTGCCCTGACCGACATACCTCCTGCGGCCCGCGAGGCCGTCCTTGCGTTGATCGCGGCGCCCGCCGACAAGGTCAGATTTCTGGTGTCCGGCGGTATCGGCACGGGCAAGAGTTCGGTGCTCGCATTGGCACGGAACGCACTGCGGTCGGCCGATATCGCGGTGATCACCCGGGCACCGCGACCAGATGACGATCCGGATGCCGCCATCGTGATCGACGACGCGCACCTGCTCGACGACGAGGACCTCCTCCAGCTCGCCGAACGGGTATCCGACCCCCGCGCGACGGTCGTCATCGCCGCCCAACCGCTCACCCAACGCCAGGGGCTGCGGGCGCTGGCCACCGCGCTCGAACGCGAGAATCCCGTGATAACGCTCGGCTCGTTGACCGCGTCCGACGTCACCGAAGGGGCCGCACTGGCCACCGGCGGCCATCCATCACCGGAAAGTGTTCGGGCGCTGATGGTTTCGACAGCGGGCTTGCCCTTCCTGCTTCGCCCCGCTATCGCCGCCGCTGCTTCACTCAACGGCGACAGCGCGACGAAGGCCGCCGCGGAGGCGGCCAGGTTCGCGTTGATCGAGCGCCTGCGCCGCGTCGAGGAACCGGTGCTCGACGCCCTGCTCGTGTCATCGCTGAGCCCGGAACTCGGTGCCGACGACCTCGCGGCGACACTCCGCGTCGGCTCGGACGAGGCGGCGCGATTGGTCGACCGTGCGCGTGCCAGCGGGCTCATCGAGCCCTCCCACAGCCAGGCGTTCCTGCGTTCGGTGCACCTCGGCGTCGCCGCGATCATCGGCACAGCCCGCCATCACGAGGTCGAGATCGCGCTGCTGTGTTCGCAGACCGAGTTGACCACGCTGACACCGGATCTCGCGCTGCGGATGGCCGACCACGGGCTGCGGGATGACCGGCTTGCCACCGCGCTTGCGGACCTCGCCGCCCATCATCGCGACCAGCCGGCCAAGGCCGCACAGCTCTACCGCGCAGCGGCGGAAGCCGGCGCGACCGCCGTGAGCGCCCGCCTCGCCGACGCGTTGGCGATGACGGGCGACTGCGCGACCGCGGGCAGGCTGACCGACGAACTACTGGCTTCCGACGACCCGGCCGAGCGGGCGGCGGCGGTGCGGATCGCAGCGAGTATCGCCGCGCACGACGGCGGGGTGGCCCAGGCGGCAGAACTGTTCGGATGGCTTGGCCCGTATCCCGACGCCTACATCAGCGCCGCGAGCGCCGTCGTGTCGATCGCGGCGGGTGACGCTGCGGCCGCCCGGTCAGCGCTGAGCACCGAAAGTACCGGTCCGCCAACGTCAACCGCGCGCGCGGCCCACAATCTGGCCGAGGGGTTGTTGCTGTCGCTCGATCAACCGTTCCCCGTCGCGATCGCACGGCTCGGCCAGGCCATCACCACCGAACAGCACCAGCCCGGCGTCGCACCGGACAGTCCCGCCGCGCTGGTCACGCTCGCGGCCCTGCACGGCGGCGACCCGGTCCGCGCAGGCAGCGTCATCGGGCGCGCGGTGCGAGGTGCGGACGCGAGGAGCAGAACAGGCATCCGTGGCGGGGATGACGCGTTCTCTGCGCACCGGCACCGCCTGCTCCTCGGCTGGGTGCGCATGCAGGACGGTCAGCTGGCTGCGGCGACCGCCGACGCCGCGTCCGCCGGTGAGGCTTCTCTGCATCGCCGCGACGCGTTGTGGGCAGCCGCGCTGAACACCGCGATCGCGCGGCGCAGCGGTGACGGCGGCGGGGTTCAGAAGCACTGGTACGCCGCCATGGAGGTGCTCGCCGAATACTCCGTCGACCTCTTCTCGTTGCTCCCGCTCGGTGAGTTGTGGGTCGCCGCCGCGCGGATGCGCCAGGTCGACCGGCTTCAGCACGCGCTGGACGAGGCGTTCGCCCTCCTCGAGTCTCTTGGCAGCCCCGTGCTCTGGTCGGTACCCCTGCACTGGGCGGGTGTTCATGCCGGAATCCTGGCCAACTCCCCTGAGGCGGTCGCCCCGCACGGCCATGCACTGACCTCGGCGGCCGGCAGCAGCGCGTTCGCGAAAGCACTCTCGGGTGCGGGGCGGACCTGGCTTCGCGTGCTGGCCAACCATGTCGACTCCGCCGAGGTCACCGCCGCCGCCAGGTCGCTGTCCCAGTTCGGGCTGACCTCGGATGCCACCCGGCTGGCAGGCCAGGCCGCGCTGCAGACGCCGGACGGACGGGTTTCCGGTGCGATGCTGCAGTTGGCGCGCGACCTCAAACTGACCAGCGCCGTCGACGACGGCCTTGACCCGGCCCCTGCGACGACCGCCCAGACAGGTTCGCAGCGCCAGCAGTCATCGCGGCTGTCGGACCGTGAACGTGAGGTTGCCGAGCTGCTGCTGCTTGGCATGCCGTATCGCGATATCGGCAGCCAGCTGTTCATCTCGGCCAAGACCGTCGAGCACCACGTCGCCCGCATTCGCCGCAGGTTGGGAGCGGAGTCCCGGTCGGAGATGCTTTCCATGCTGCGGGCGATGCTGGGCCCACCGAGTTGACCGGCCCGCCACATCCCCTAACGCACCTAAATCCCCTAATCGAATTCCCCTAAGGGTCTCGTTCTGGCGCCGGGGTGAGCACCGATCCGCTTCGCCTACCTGCGGCTTAGTGTCGATTCAATCGTTTCGCTATCGAACTGACGCAGAGGTGTGACATGTCGAATCCTCAAGGCGGCAAGGGCAATTCGCTTGGCCTTACCGTTGGAGCCACCAACCTGGCCGGTACCGGCGACGGTCAGCGACCCGTCATCCGCCCCTCAGCGGTAACCCTCGATCGCGGCCTGACGCTCACCGGGTTCGTCGACCGTGTCGGCGATCCGGTCCCGATTGTCGCCCAGGACGGCTCAAAATACCGGCCGGAAATGTTGCTTGTCGAAGCGCTCGACGGGGTGGCCCGCACCGCGGCCAAGGCGCCGGTGTCGGAGGTGGCGGTCGCAGTGCCTGCGCATTGGCGCCCGGCCGTGGTCGAAGCGCTGCGGGGCGCGCTGCGTAGCAAGCCGGGATTGGCCCGGTCGCCGCTGGTGTCCGACGCCGCAGCCGCCGTGACGGCACTGCGCGCCAATCCGGGCCTTCCGACCGCGGGTGTGATCGTGCTGTGCGATTTCGGCGGCAGCGGCGCCAGCATCACGCTCGTCGACGCAGAGGCGCAGGATGCTCCGATCGGCGAGACGGTCCGTGTGCCCGACTTCTCCGGTGACCAGATCGATCAGGCCATCCTGACCACCGTCGTCGCGGGCATCTTCGACGCGTCCGGCGCGGACCCCGCGGGCACCTCGATGGTCGGCTCGCTCGGCGTGCTGCGTGAGGAGTGCAGGCGCGCGAAGGAACGGCTGTCGGACGAGACCGCCACCGCGATCGTGGTCGACGTCCCAGGTCTGGAGACCACCGTCCGGATGACCAGGATGGAGCTCGACGACCTGATCGACGAACCACTCGACGATTTCCTCGCCACCCTCGCGGACACGCTCGAGCGCAACCGCATTCCGTTGGCGAGCATCTCGGCCGTTGCGACGGTCGGCGGCGGTGCGCGCATCCCGCTGATCACCCAACGGCTCTCCGAGCACCTCCGCACATCTGTGGTCACCACGCCGCAGCCGCAGCTGACGGCCGCCGAAGGTGTCGCGCTGATCGCCCACCGGAGCCAGGTCGTCGAGACAGCGACGGCGATGGCTGCTGCCGCGCCTGCCACCGCGACGGTCGCCGCCGCCGCTGCAGTCGGCGGCGCGCTGGCGTGGTCCGAAGTTTCCGACGATGCGTACGACGTCCTGCACACCGAGGCCTATCTCGAGGACCAGTACTTGTCGACTCCTGCCGACAGCAGGCCCGAGGTTCAGTTCCAGCACACCGAGTCAGAAGATCAGCCGCCGTTGCGTCGACGCAGTCCGGCGCTGCTGTTCGGACTGGCTGGAGCGGCCGTCGTGGTAGCCGGAGCGGTCTTCGGCCTGACCGCGATCACCAGGGACACCTCGACCGTGCCGGCGGGCACCTCGTCCAGCATCGCCCCTGCCGCACCCGTTGCGGAGCCGAAGGCGCCCGCCGCGGAGGCTCCCGCCCCTGCCCAGGCGCCTGTGATCACGACCGTCGTGGCTCGGCCCCAGCCGCGGTACGCGCCGCGCCCGCAACAGCAGGCCCCGGTCGTCCAGCAGGCGCCTGAGCACCCCGCGCCCGCGCCTGCCCCGGAAGCTCCCGCGCCCGCGCCGCCCGCGCCTGCACCTGAACCGGAGCCGGCGCCGCCTGCTCCGGCACCCGAGAATCCGGCCCCACCGACCGCTCCGGGGACGGGCACACCTCCCATCGACCCGGGCACCGGCGGCACGGGCACACCTCCGATCGACCCCGGCACCGGCGGGACAGGAACCGGAACCGGAACGGGCACCGGCACCGGCACCGGCGGAACGGGTACGGGCACCGGCGGCACCGGCACCGAAACCGGGACCGAGGCGGGTACGGGCAACGGCGGAGAACAGAAGGCTCCGGCAAAGCCCGGACTGATCGCGCCGATCTTGGAGCCCATCCTGACGCCCCAGCCGTAGGTTAGGCCAGCCTGTGTAGCGGGCTTTCCCGGCGAGATGCAACTATGAGCAGGCATCACGCATAAGTTACCGACGGGTAACTTGGGATAAGTTACCTTCGGGTAACTTAGGAACGGGAGGCACGTGGTGGAGAGCCAGATGCTGATCAGGATCATCGTCGTGGCCCTGATGCTCGTCGTCGTCGGGGTATTCGCGCTGAAACGAGTCCTGTTCCTGACCAATCTGATCCGGTCGGGCGCCAAGACCAGCGTCGAGAACAACCGCAAGGACGATCTCGGCAAGCGTATCGCCACGCAGTTCGAAGAGGTCTTCGGGCAAACCCGGCTGCTGAAGTGGTCGATCCCCGGTATGGCCCATTTCTTCACGATGTGGGGCTTCTTCATCCTCGGCTCGGTCTACGTCGAAGCGTTCGGTCAGGTCGTCGATCACGACTTCCACATCCCGTTCGTCGGCCGGTGGGACGCGCTGGGCTTCCTGCAGGACTTCTTCGCCGTCGCGGTGCTGCTCGGCATCATCACCTTCGCGATCATCCGAATCGCGCGCGAGCCCAAGAAGCACGGCCGCGACTCCCGGTTCTACGGTTCGCACACCGGTGGCGCCTGGCTGATCCTTTTCATGATCTTCAACGTCATCTGGACCTACGCCCTTGTCCGCGGCTCCGGCGCCAACACAGGTGCCCTGCCCTACGGCAACGGCGCTTTCTTCTCACACTTGATGGGCGCGATCCTGCATCCGCTCGGTGAATCGGCCAATGAGTGGATCGAGACGCTGGCGTTGCTCGGACACATCGCCGTCATGCTGATCTTCCTGTTGATCGTGCTGCATTCCAAGCACCTGCACATCGGGCTCGCGCCGGTCAACGTCACGTTCAAGCGGCTGCCCGACGGGCTGGGCCCGTTGCTGCCCGTCGAGCACAACGGCGAGCGGATCGACTTCGAGGATCCCGCCGAGGACGCCGTACTCGGCAGAGGCAAGATCGAGGACTTCACCTGGAAGGGCTACCTCGACTTCACCACGTGCACCGAATGTGGCCGCTGCCAGTCGCAGTGCCCGGCATGGAACACCGGCAAGCCACTGTCCCCGAAGCTCGTCATCATGAACCTTCGCGACCATCTGTTCGCCAAGGCTCCCTACATCCTCGGAGACCAGCCGGCACCCGACGACGAGCCCGTCTCCAAGCAGCTGGAATCCACTGACGGCGGCTTCATCGAAACCAAGCACGACGAGGAGTACCACGTACCCGAGTCGGGCTTCGAACGGGTGATGGGCTCGGGTCCCGAGCAGGCCACCCGCCCGCTGGTCGGCACCCTGGAACAGGGCGGCGTGATCGACCCCGACGTGCTGTGGTCGTGCACCACCTGCGGCGCATGCGTCGAGCAGTGCCCCGTGGACATCGAGCACATCGACCACATCGTCGACATGCGCCGCTACCAGGTGATGATGGAGTCGGAGTTCCCCGGCGAGCTCGGTGTGCTGTTCAAAAACCTTGAGACCAAGGGCAATCCGTGGGGCCAGAACGCCAAGGACCGCACCAACTGGATCGACGAGGTCTCCTTCGACGTGCCGGTGTTCGGCAAGGACGTCGACTCCTTCGAAGGCTACGAGTACCTGTTCTGGGTCGGCTGCGCGGGCGCCTACGAGGACCGCGCCAAGAAGACCACGAAGGCCGTCGCCGAACTTCTTGCGGTCGCAGGCGTGAAGTACCTCGTCCTCGGCGAGGGCGAGACCTGCAACGGCGACTCGGCCCGCCGCTCCGGCAACGAGTTCCTGTTCCAGCAGCTGGCCGCGCAGAACGTCGAGACCCTCAATGATCTGTTCGAAGGCGTCGAGCGGGTGGACCGCAAGGTCGTCGTCACCTGCCCGCACTGCTTCAACACGCTGGGCCGCGAATACCCGCAAGTCGGCGGCAACTACACGGTGCTGCACCACACGCAGCTGCTGAACCGGCTGATCCGGGACAAGAAGCTGTTGCCGGTGCAGTCGGTGAACGGCGAGGGCTCCGACATCACCTATCACGATCCCTGCTATCTCGGCAGGCACAACAAGGTCTACGACGCGCCGCGTGAACTCATCGGGGCGTCGGGCGCCAAGCTCACCGAGATGCCGCGCCATGCTGACCGCGGATTGTGCTGCGGCGCAGGCGGAGCCCGCATGTGGATGGAAGAGCACATCGGCAAGCGGGTGAACACCGAACGCACCGAAGAGGCGCTCGACACCGGCGCGTCGAAGATCGCCACCGGCTGCCCGTTCTGCCGCGTGATGATGACCGACGGTGTCGACGAAGTCTCCGCCGCACGGGACATCGAAAAGGCCGAGGTTCTCGACGTGGCGCAGCTGCTGCTCGGATCGCTCGACCTGAGCTCGGTCACACTGCCCGAGAAGGGCACCGCCGCAACGGAAGCCGAGGAACGCGCCGCGAAGAAGGCGGCCGAAGCACCTGCGGAGGTGGAAGTCGAAACGGTCGAAGCCGAGCCGGAGGCCGCGCCGGAACCGAAGGCCGAAGTCGCTTCGGATACGGCGACGAAGCCGGTGACCGGACTCGGCCTCGCAGGCGGAGCGAAGCGCCCAGGTGCCAAGAAGACCGCCGCGGCACCGGCAGAAGCGGAAGCCAAACCGGCCGAAGCCGCACCCGCCAAGGGACTCGGTTTGGCCGCGGGCGCCAAGCGACCAGGCGCGAAAAAGGCAGCCGCACCCGCAGAAGTCGAGGCCGAAGCACCAGTCGCAGAAGCACCCGCCAAACCCGAGCCCGAGGTCAAGGGACTCGGCATGGCAGCGGGCGCACGTCGACCAGGCGCGAAGAAGGCGACCGCGCCGGCAGTCGCCCCCGCAGAGGCCAAAGCGGAAGCACCGGCGGAGCCTGCTGGCGAAGCACCCGCAGCTCCCGCCAAGCCAGAACCGGAAGTCAAGGGCCTTGGCATCGCAGCAGGTGCGCGCAGGCCCGGCGCCAAAAGGGCACCGACCGCTCCTGCCACCAAACCCGTTGAACCACAGCCTGAACCGGAGGACAACGGCGAATCCGCGCCTGCACCTGAGCCTTCCGGCGAAGGCGATGGTCAGGAGAAGGCACCGCCGGTAAAGGGCCTTGGTATCGCCAAGGGTGCACGTCCGCCGGGTAAGCGCTGATTTGGCCGAAGGTCACAGCCCGGTGTCGATCGGCAAATTCAATTTGCCATCGGTGAGACCATGGACGACGTGACCACCCACCACGTGCCGTTTCATGCAACCGGGAACCACCCGAAGCAGCGCACGTTCGCCCAGTCCACGAAGCTGCAGGACGTCCTGTATGAGATCCGTGGTCCGGTGCACGAGCATGCGGCGCGGTTGGAGGCTGAGGGTCACCGGATCCTGAAACTCAACATCGGCAATCCGGCACCGTTCGGCTTCGAGGCCCCCGATGTGATCATGCGCGACATGATCCAGGCGTTGCCGTATGCGCAGGGCTATTCGGATTCCAAGGGCATCCAGGCCGCCCGGCGCGCGGTGTTCACCCGCTACGAACTCGTCGAGGGCTTCCCCCGGTTCGACGTCGACGACGTTTACCTCGGCAACGGGGTGTCGGAGTTGATCACGATGACGCTGCAGGCGTTGTTGGACAACGGCGATCAGGTGTTGATCCCGGCCCCGGATTATCCGCTGTGGACGGCGTCGACGTCGTTGGCAGGCGGCACCCCGGTGCATTATCTGTGTGATGAGACCCAGGGCTGGGCGCCCGATGTCGCCGATCTGGAGTCCAAGATCACCGACCGCACCAAGGCCTTGGTGGTCATCAATCCGAACAACCCCACCGGCGCCGTCTACTCCCGCGAAGTCCTTGAGCAGATGGTCGAGGTCGCCCGTAAGCATCAGCTGCTGCTGTTGGCCGACGAGATCTACGACAAGATCCTCTACGACGACGCCACCCATATCAGCCTGGCCACCCTCGCTCCGGATCTCTTGACCTTGACCTTCAACGGGCTGTCGAAGGCCTACCGGGTCGCCGGCTACCGGTCAGGCTGGCTGGTCATCACCGGCCCCAAAGACCACGCGGTCAGCTTCTTGGAGGGCATCAGCCTGCTGGCCAACATGCGGTTGTGCCCCAACGTGCCCGCCCAGCACGCCATCCAGGTGGCGCTTGGCGGTCACCAGAGCATCGAAGACCTGGTGCTGCCCGGCGGACGGCTACTCGAGCAGCGTGACGCGGCCGTCGCCGCACTCAACGAGATCCCCGGGGTGTCGTGCGTGAAACCCCAAGGCGCGCTTTATGTCTTCCCCCGTCTCGACCCCGAGGTCTACGAGATCAACGACGACGAAGAACTCGTCCTCGACCTGCTGCTGCAGGAGAAGATCCTCGTCACCCAGGGCACCGGGTTCAACTGGCCCACCCCTGACCACCTCCGCATCGTCACCCTGCCCTGGGCGCGCGATCTCACCAACGCCATCGAACGGCTCGGCAACTTCCTCACCAGCTACCGGCAATGACCGCCGACTACTGACCGACCCGTTCAGGTCCTGCCTCTACCCTCATCCGGGTGACGCACTCGCACGCCCACTCGCATTCCCTGGACGGCCCGTCTCCGTTCGGTCCGTTGGCCGCCAAGATCGTCGTCGGGTTGCTCATCGCCATCGGCGTCGTGGTCCTTGCCGGTGCCGCCTGGCTCTGGCCGAGCCAGCAGAAGGTCGAGATCCCGCTGCCGTATCAGAATGCCGCGGGCGGTGCCGTCACGACCGAGGCCGGCCATGTGTTGTCCACCAGCGCTGCGGACTGCGGCGACCAGTCGGTGGGAACGGTTTTGACGACCACGCCGAAACCCGGCAAGGGCGAGGACACCCCGTGCGTGCAGGCGCTCATCGCGATCGACTCCGGCCCGAACAGCGGAGCCAACACGCTGCTCGAGTTCAGCACCGGGGCGGGTCAGCCACAACTCGCGGTCGGCGAGCACATCCGCATCACTCGACAGGTCGACCCGACCGGCTCGACCACCTACTCCTTCTACGACTACGAGCGAACCTGGCCGCTGATCGCGATGGCCGTCATCTTCGCGGTGGTGATCACGGCGGTCGCCGGGTGGCGCGGGTTCCGCGCGCTGATCGGCATCGTCGTCGCGTTCGCGGTGCTGGTCATATTCATGTTGCCCGCGCTGCGCGACGGCGGGGCCGCAATCCCGGTCGCGCTGGTTGCGTCGGCGGCGATCCTCTACGTCGTCATCTACCTGGCGCACGGGGTGAGCCTGCGCACAAGTGCGGCGTTGCTCGGCACGTTGACATCGCTTCTGCTTGCCGCCGGGTTATCCTGGGCAGCAATCGAATTGGCCCATATCACCGGTCTGTCCGAGGAAGAGACGAACGCGGTCGCGACCTATCTCGGCAGCGTCTCGATCACCGGGCTGCTGCTTGCGGGCTTCATCGTCGGCTCGCTCGGCGTGCTGAACGACGTCACGATCACGCAGGCGTCGACGGTGTTCGAGCTGGCCCAGGTCGGCGACGGAAGCTCGCGCCGGGGCATCTTCCTCGGCGCGATGCGGGTCGGCCGTGACCACATTGCCAGCACCGTCTACACGCTGGTGCTCGCCTACGCGGGTAGTGCGCTGCCGCTTCTGCTGTTGTTCAGCGTCGCCGACCGGACGCTTGGCGATGTGCTGACGAGTGAGACCGTCGCCATCGAGATCGCGCGGTCGGCCGTCGGCGGTATCGCACTCGCCCTTTCGGTGCCGCTGACCACGGCCATCGCGGCCGTCCTCGCCACTCCCGGCGGAGCGGGAGCCGTGCGCGTCAGCTCGTGAGGTCGTCTTCGGTCAGCTCGGGGTTATTTAGTCGGAACCTCCGGCTCCGCCATCACCCCCGGCGCCACCGGTTGTACCCGAAGGCCCGTGTCCTGCATTGCCGCTGTCGCCCGCCGTAGCGCCGCCGCTGGTACCTCCTGTGCCGCCGGTGCCACCGGTACCACCGATGCCGTTGGAGCCGTAGGAGCCCGAGTTTCCGGAGCTACCAAGGGAACCCGATCCACCGGACCCGCCGGCACCACCGGTGCCTGCGTTACCGCCGCTGCCACCGGACCCGCCGCTGCCGCCCGAGCCCGACGCGCCGTTGGTCACACCGTTGCCGCCGACGCCCGCGATACCGCCGTTGCCGCCGTCGCCCCCACTGGCACCGTTGCCGCCATTGCCGCCGGGCCCGCCTGCTCCGCCAGATCCGCCCGTCCCGGAGAAGAGGCCGCCTTTGCCGCCGGCTCCTCCGCTGCCGCCGCCGGTGCCGTTCAGACCGGAAGCACCGGTCCCGCCCCCACCACCGTCGCCGCCGTCGCCCGCGGCACCACCATCCGGGCTTGCGGCGCTGCCGCCCGCACCGCCGTTGCCGCCATCGGCGCCCAGACCTCCGTCGCCGCCGTCGCCCCCGTCACCACCGGTAGCGCCCCTACCGGCCTCGCCGGGGTCGGGGTAATCAGCGCCCGCGTAGGCGAAGCCGCCGTCACCGCCGTCACCGCCAGGTGCCCCCGCACCGCCGTCACCGCCGTCGCCGCCATTGCCCCCGATGGCATAGCCGTCTGCTAATGCATCGGCACCATTGCCGCCGTTACCGCCCGCCTGACCGGGCTGATCGGCATCGTTGGCGTCGGCTGCCCTGGGAGCGATGAGATCGCCGCCCTGGCCGAGGTAGTCGTTGGGCGCCTCCGAAGCGGAGGACCAGGCTCTGCCGTTATTCCACGAGGGGTTGACGGCGTTGACACCGTTCCAGCCGGCGCCCCCAGCGCCGCCAATTCCGCCGTCGCCGAACAACATTGCGGCATTGCCGCCAGCACCGCCACTACCGCCGTTGATTCCCGCGCCGCCGGCCGCACCGTTTCCACCGGCGCCGCCGTCACCGAACAACGCAAACGCTCCGGCGTTGCCGCCGTTACCGCCGGCCTGACCCGCAATTGTGGCGTGACCACCGGCCCCGCCGTTGCCGCCGAACAGGCCCCCGTTGCCGCCGTCGCCACCGTTGAACGCATTGCCGCCGTTGCCGAACAAGATTCCGCCGTTTTGCCCGTTCGGGTTTTCTTCGGTCCCGGCGGCGCCGTTGCAAACCAATCCACACGTATCGGCGACGGCAGCGGCCAGTGCAGTCGGTGTGCCCGCGGAGCCGAACAAGCTTTGGCTATCCAGCCACCAAGCGCCCCCCGCCTCCGGGGACAGCGGAGCCAGCACCGAATCGAAGGATGCCAGTTGCACTGCCGCAGTGGCACTGGTCGGTGCCGGCGACCCCGGGGGCGCGGCAAGCAGCACGCCGATGCCGACCATCGTTGCTCCTCCGACTCCCGTACCGACGTACTGGCGAGCCGATATGCGCGTGGTCTTGCGGTGCTTGGACAACGTGGGAAACCCCCAATTGAGTACGACTGCACGCCAGGACATGCCTCGCGGCGCTTGTGAACGATAGGGCAGCCACAATGTAGAACTTTGCCATTACAGCCGTCAAGCACTTGCATCCATCTTTGAGCGAATTTTTTCGTTGTCGACAAATACAGACCCTGAATTTGGTCGATCAGTCGAGCCGTGATCGGGGTCGCCGAGGCGTGTGGCGGTCACCGGGCCCAGGCTGATGTCCAATAACCAGCGGATGTGTGCAGAAACTGCATTTCAGTGCGCATATCGCACGGTGTCACCCCAGCTTGGGGCCAGAGCAGCAATACCGCCGCGAGTCAGCGCTGGCACGCTTTGCGTGCACTGCAGCATTGCCGGAGAACGCTCTGAAACTCAGGCTGTTAGGCATCCAGCAACTCTTCTTCATCCAAGAAGCAGCATTCTGTTTGTTTGCTATATCTTTTGATACGCCTTGGAGGTGGTCCAACCACGCGGCTGGATAGCAAACTCGCTCATTGCCTCCTGACGCAGGTCGCAAGTGCTAGCGACACGGCACAATCCACCGCCAGGAAAGTGGCGGCGAGGCTCCTTCAGCCGCGGGGACTGCCCCTTCGGCAAGCCTGAGATTTTGCTAAGAATCGAGATCGGGCGGAGCGGGAGCCGTGCGCGTCAGCTCGTGAGGTCGTCTTCGGTCAGCTCGGTGGCTGCCAACGCCGAAGGCAAGTCGGCGTGCCGGAACACCGAGGTGACGTGATCGCGGACCACCCGGAAAGCCACCGCGTCACCGTCTTGCTCTTCGGCGACGACGACGCCGCCACGGACGTACATCCGTCCCGGATCGGCGGCCGTGACGCCCAACGAGGTCGCCCATTCGCGCAGGGCTTCGTGGCCCTGGCCCGCCCCGTTGGCGTCGCCGAACTCGATGTCGTCGCTGG
Organism: uncultured Mycobacteriaceae bacterium; assembly: GCA_902826815.1. GTDB lineage: Bacteria > Actinomycetota > Actinomycetes > Mycobacteriales > Mycobacteriaceae > Mycobacterium. The sequence continues at coordinate 12,413 of CADEGF010000039.1, read as the reverse complement.
ACACCTGCAGTAGCGTGTCGAAATCCTTGGTGTTCAACGCGTCATGCCAGGCGAGGACGGTTGCGATCTCCGAAGTCGTCATGCTCGAAACGTACGCCACTCAGAACGAAGTGCGGTCCAGCCACCCGTCCCATACGGCGGTGTCGCCGAAAACCTCGAGGCCTCCGTCGGCGGCGGTCTGGCGGCGGACAACGGCCAGCAGCAAGTCCTGCGCGCCTCCGCGCAGGGCCGCGTCGCCCTTGCCGTGCTCGTGCGACCACGCGATACCCGCATCGGTACCGGTGATCGTCCACTCCCCTGCGGTTCCCAGCCCGGCGTCGGTGGCATGCAGATGCAGCGTCTCGCCAGCGTTCAGCGGCGAGGACTCGGCGCCCGCCTCGACGGCGATGCGCTCGAGCCATTCGTCGATCCCGTCGGCGGCCACCTCGGGAGTGAGCTGAAAGCCGGTGCCGAGCGCGATCGCGGCATCCGCCCTGTGCACCGTCGCTTCGTGCACCCTGCGGCGGATCCACCATTGCGCGGGCCTTGGTCCGATGAACGTCCAGACCTCGGTATCGGCGCCGACGTCGTCGACGGAGTCGAGGATGAGCTGTGCGCCTGCATTGAGCCAGTCGATCGCGGCGTCCCGGTCGTCGGGTGGCTTACCGTCGCGGACCTCCCGCGGGTGGAGTGCGCTGTCCCGCCGGTCGGCGACAATCTGTGCGGCCCAACGGTTTCCGCGGCCGACATGGCGGAACAACTGCTGCAGCGTCCAGTCCGGACAGGTCGGGACCGGGGTCGCCGGATCGGCACCGCGAATCAGCTCACCGAACGCCGCGGTCTCCTCGATGAGTGCTGTGCTGACGTCCACGTCACAACCGTACTGCGTGGGATATCCCCAGCTGAACCGGCAGCGATGACCAGCCGCGCAGCACCCTGGTGTCGCGGCGAACGGCGCTGCCCGCCAGCCGCGCGTCGGGAAAGCGTTCGAAGAACGTGCGCAGGCCCACTTCGCCTTCGGCGCGGGCAAGCGCTGCGCCGAGACAGAAGTGCCTGCCGCCGGAGAACGACAGGTGCCTGCCCGCGTTGTCGCGTTCGATGTCGAAGCGATGCGGATCGGTGAAGACCTTGGGATCGCGGTTGGCGCCTGCCAGGTGCAGTACCACCAACTCGTCCCGCCCCACCCGGGTGCCTGCCACGTCGACGTCCTTGCACGCGATGCGCGCGCTCATCTGCACCGGGGACTCCAGCCGCAGGATCTCCTCGACGGCGTTGGGCCACAACTCCGGGCGGGCAGCCAGCGTTTCGAGATGTTCAGGCGCGTCGAGCAACATCCGAATCCCATTGCCCAGCAGGTTGACTGTGGTTTCGAAGCCGGCGGCCAGCACCAGACCGGCCAGCGCCTGCAACTCGTCGGAGTTCAGTTGCGGCCCCTCGTCGGAGGCCTTGATGATCTGGCTCATCAGGTCGTCACCGGGATTGCGGCGCAACTGTTGCAGGTGGTCGGCGAGCCAGCCGTTGAACCCGACGATGCCCTCGTGCACCTGCTGGAACTGCTGCCATGACAGCCCGATGTCGAGGCTCGGCGCACCCATCTCGCCGAAATGCAGGATGCGGGGACGGTCTTCGTCGGGCACCCCGAGGATGTCACCGATGACGGTGACCGGAAGTTGTGAGCAGTAGCGGTCGACGATGTCGACGACGGCGGTGTCGCCTTCGAGTTGGTCGAGCAGCGCGGTGGCGGTCTGCTCGACCCGCTCGCGCAGCGTCGCAACTGCTCTCGGGGTGAACACCGACGACACCAGCTTGCGGTACGTCGTGTGGTCGGGCGGTTCGACCGAGAGCAGCGACGGCGGACGCAGCGGATGCAGGAGGCCTGGGTCGGTCTTCTTGGCGATCCAGCGCAGTGGTTTGGGCAGATTGCCGCCCAGCTCGGTTACCCGGAAATCATCGGAGCGCAGTAGTTCGTGCGCGACGCCGTGGTCGAAGGTCATCAGCACGGCGCGGCACCGGATCACCGGGCCCCGGTCGCGGCATTCGTCGGCGAAGGCGCCCGGGTTCTCCCGTACTTCGGGATCGGCGATGAGCCGCGCCTGCGGGTCACCGCTGCGAAGACCGAACTTCGAGAGGCCGCGGACGACGCCGTGCAGCGCGAACCAGCGGATTCGTTGCCTCATAGCGTCGAGCTTACGACCGCCGACGTTGTTGTACAAGCGTCAAACAGTGCTGCTCTTGCCGAGCGCGTACACCTGCCAGCCTGCGTCCCGCCACTTCGCCGTATCAAGGCAATTACGGCCGTCCACAACGACTTTGGCGCGAACGGTGTCGGCCAGCTCGTCCGGATCGAGGTCGACGAACTCCCGCCACTCGGTGAGCACCAGCACGGCGTCGGCCCGTTCGCACGCCTCGACCACCGACGTCGAGTAGTTCAGGGTCGGGAAGAGCCGCTGGCTGTTCTCCATCGCCTTGGGGTCGTAGACGTTGACGGTGGCGCCGTTGAGCTGCAGTAGGCCAGCCACATTCAGCGCGGGCGAATCTCTCACGTCGTCGGACTCGGGTTTGAACGCCGCTCCCAGTACGGCCACGTTGGCGCCGAGCAGCGATCCGCACGCCTTCGTCGCCAGCTCGACCATTTTGGCGCGGCGCCGCATGTTGATGCTGTCGACCTCGCGCAGGAACGTCAGCGCGTGGTTGGCGCCCAGCTCACCTGCGCGCGCCATGAACGCGCGGATGTCCTTGGGCAGGCAGCCACCGCCGAAGCCGAGGCCCGCGTTGAGGAACCGGCGGCCGATGCGCGGGTCGTAGCCGAGAGCGTCGGCGAGCAGTGTGACGTCGGCGTCGACAGCTTCGCACACTTCCGAGATCGCGTTGATGAACGAAATCTTCGTCGCGAGAAAGGCGTTGGCCGACACCTTGACGAGCTCGGCCGTCTGCAGGTCGGTGAGCAGAAAGGGCACCCCCTCGTCGAGCAGGGGTGCGTACAGCTCGCGCATCGCGGCTTCGGCGTGAACCGAGTGGGGCTGCACACCGAGCACGATCCGGTCGGGATGCAGAGTGTCGTGAACGGCGAAGCCTTCGCGGAGAAACTCAGGGTTCCAAGCGATTTCGACGTCGATACCGTCGGCGGCAAGACCGCGTGCCCTTGCGCCGAGCTCTGTGGCCGTGCCGACGGGAACGGTCGACTTTCCGACGATCACGGAATCCCGTCGTAGCCGCGGCACCAGCGTGTCGATGACGGCGTGCACATGCCGCAGATCGGCTCCGTACTCGCCCTTCTTCTGCGGTGTGCCGACACCGAGGAAGTGCACGTCGGCGAATTCGGTGGCAGCGTCATAGTCCGTCGTGAAGTTCAGCCGGCCCGCGGCGAGATTGTCGCTCAACACCTTTCGCAGGCCGGGCTCGTAGAACGGGATCTCACCGCCCGCGAGCTTCGCGACCTTGCCGGGGTCGATGTCGACACCGAGAACGTCGTGACCAAGTTCGGCCATCCCGGCGGCATGTGTCGCCCCGAGGTAGCCGGTGCCAAATACGGTGCATCGCATACTGCCTATATAGGCGGCCGCGATGAGCTAACTGCTACGCGACACCAAGCGGGAAACCAACGGCAGGTAACCGGCTGGGGGCGCCGCGCTACCTGCTGCAGAAGATCAGGAAGCAGCCGCCCCCGCCCGAACCTCCGCGGGAGTGCGATCCACCGCCGTCGTAGTCACCCGATCCCGAACCAGGGAAACCACCCGAGCCGGAGCCCGAGCCGGGGAAACCATCCGAGCCGCCGCCAGAACCCGAACCCGAGCCGGGGAATTGCGGGAACTGCGGCTGCTGTGGCGGATCCGGATCCTGCTGCGGCGGATTCCATGGCGGCTGCCACGGCGGCTTCTGGGGCTGGTCACGCCATGGCGGAACCCATACCGGCGGCTTCGGCGGAATGTAGATCGGCGGCCGAGGCGGGTAGTACGCCGGCGGGTTGAAGATCGGCGGCGACAGCACCGGAGGGGGGATCACCGGCGCAGCGGGCACGGGCGCAGGCGGCGGTGCTGCGGGCGGCGGCGCAGGGGCGGGTGCCGCGGGTGCGGGCGCAGGCTGCTGCACGAACACCGTCCTCGGCGCTTCCACGGGGGCCTGCTGAACGACCGGCACGGGCGCCTTGATGGTCTCCGGCGGCGGCGCGGCCGGGGCCGGGGCCGGCTTAGGCGCGACAGGCGCCAATTCCGGCGCAGGTGCGGGCGCGGCCTGGCTCGGGATCACCGGTGACTCACCGGGGCTCGGCCGTTGGTCGACGGTCGGCCGGATGCTGACGGCCAGCGAAATGACGAGCGCCACGACGCCGACAACGAAAATCGAGGTCAGCGCGCTACCAACGAGCAGGAACGGCTTGCGGGTCTCGTCTTCGTAGAACGGCTCGGGGTCGGCCTCGGCCATCTCGTCGGAGTACGCCAGCGAATCCGAGTACGCCTCCGATGCGCCTGCCGGCGCCATCTGCGTGGCGATGCCTGCCATCTGGGTGGCTACGCCTGCCGGTTCGGGATACGCGCTGGCCGCGGTGGTTCCGTCGCGATCCTGCGAATAAGCGAGGCCTGCGGTGGACGCCTCCATCTCGGGCGCGTGTGCCGATGCGAGCGCGGCGCCGCGGGCTAGTGCCAGCTCGGGTTCATCGGGAGCGCTGACGGGCAGCGAGACCAGGTTCTCCAGGTGGGTCTTGACTGCTGCGGCGTCGACGCCCGAGCCGACGATGAACAGCCCCTGCGGGGCAGACTCAGCGGACTCGACGGACTGGGCCATCTCGGTGAAGACGGCCATGGCGTCGGAGTCGTGGAGATCGCGGGTGAAGACCTTGACCACCGACCCGTCGTCGGTCTTGACGACGGACATGGTCGCGATGTCCTTCTCGATGAACAGCACCGCGGTGGTGTCGTAACCGATTGCGCGGCCGACCGCCTGGGCGAGCGACGCGGCCGCGTGCCCGGCCGAGACGAGCATGACGTCCTCGACGCCGCGCGCATCGAGGGTGTCGCGCAGAGCGGCCGCATCGGAATGGTGCGTCCACGTGACGCCGATCGACTTGAGATGGTGTCCGCTCGCGGCGGCGCTCTCCTGGGTTCCGAGCACTGCTGCGGCGACCTGTTCGGCCGCATTCGACGTTGCTGAGCCGTCGGCTGTGTTGATATCGAAAACATCGTGGTCGACGGTTACGCCGTCGGCCTTTTCGCCCTCGACCAGCACCATGCGGACCGTCGTAGGTGTCATCGACACACCTAATACGATGTCCACTGACCCTCCACTAAAGTTTGCTACGCTCTCTACGCCACCGGCGCGTAGTCGTACCACGCGAGCCGACAACTAGTTACTTCATCGCCTCTACCAGGGCGGGCGTTACAGGCAACCGCATTTGCTGGTGGCGGTGAAGTCCTGGCCGGATCGCGACGGCACGGATACTCACCGGGGCCGGTAAGTTGACCCTACCCGCATCAGGGAAACGCGAATGCCGCGATTGAATTCCCGCCCCGAGCTCTACATCGATTTGATGAAGTTCTGATACGACCGCGACGGCGTCGGTCCCCGCTGGCCTTGATACTTCGATCCGGCCTTTGCACTGCCATACGGGTTCTCAGCCGGACTGGTGAGCCGCAGCAGGCAGAGCTGGCCGATCTTCATGCCGGGCCACAACGTGATCGGCAGGTTCGCGACGTTGGACAGCTCGAGCGTGATGTGCCCACTGAAACCCGGGTCGATGAAGCCGGCCGTCGAATGTGTCAGCAACCCGAGTCTTCCTAGCGACGACTTTCCTTCGAGGCGGCCCGCGAGATCGACGGGAAGGGAGCACCGCTCAAGCGTCGAACCGAGCACGAACTCTCCGGGATGAAGAACGAAGGGCTCACCCTCTTTGGGCTCGACGAGGCTGGTCAGATCGTCCTGCCGCATGGACGGATCGATATGGGTGTAGCGGGTGTTGTTGAACACCCGGAACAGATTGTCGAGCCGGACATCGACGCTGGACGGCTGCACCAGGCTCTCGTCGTAGGGGTCGATGCCAAGACGTCCGGCAGCGATCTCGCCACGGATGTCGCGATCTGAGAGCAGCACCCGACGAGCGTAGCCGCTGAGGTGTTAGCCTTCGTGGTCACCGGCGGCTGCCGGGTTAGCCGATGTAGTTCAATGGCAGAACATCAGCTTCCCAAGCTGAATACGCGGGTTCGATTCCCGTCATCGGCTCCACGTTGAACTGCGGCAACGCCGTTCGATCTGTTCGAATCCCGGCCCCGGTGTCACGACGTTGTCACAACCCGGTTGAAAGTGTCACCAGCGGCCTTCAACGCGTCGTCCTGCGAATGTGCGTAGAGCCGCATCGTCAGGCTGGCGTCCTTATGCCCGATCCACGCCGCGATCACCGCAATAGGCACACCCGACAGGTGCATCGCGGTGGCCGCCGTGTGGCGTGCAGCGTGCAGCTTGATCGGCCGCAGCTTCGCCGCCTTCACGGCGTCCTGCCAGTACCTAGACAGCACCTGCGGGTGATACGGGTCGCCGACTTCATTGCTCACGACGTACTCGCCCGAGCGATACGACGAGCCTGCCGCCAACCGCTCGGCGGCCTGTCGGGCTTTCGCCGTCCTGAGCACGGACACGAGCCGATCCGGCAGCGGCAGCGTCCGACGCGACATTGCCGACTTTGGATCGTTCTCCACCGCCTTGCCGCCAGCGTCCACACGGTTGTTATTCACTGAGAGCGTTTTGCCGTCGAGGTCGATGTCGAGCCACCGCAGCCCAGCAAGCTCGCCGCGCCGAAGCCCGCACAGCGCGAACTCCCAAGCGTGAGCGAGCCGGTCCCCCGCGATCGACGTCAGCAACGTCGACACCTCTGCCTCCGTGTAGGTGTCAACAGTGCAGTGCCCAACCGCTACAGGATCGACGTGTTCGGCGGCATTGCGCGCAACGAGGCCCTGGCGCTGCGCGTCGGCTAGAACCATCGCCACCGTTTGAGTGAACTTGTTCACCGCGATGGCCCCCCACGGGCGCCGCGTGCGGCCCTTGGCGGTAGTCGTGCCACCGGCGAGCAGATCGGCCACCAGCTCATCGACATGAGCCTTTGTCAGCCGCTGCACGGGCTCATCGCCGTAGCGTTCGATCAACGGCTGCAGGTCATAGCTCAACTTTGCTTTGGACGTCTCGCGCAGGCGGTGACGGCCCGCGACGTAGCTCTCGCACACCTCGCGAATCGTGTTGGCGCGGCGCGGCACAAACATGCCGTGCACCGCAGCATCGGAAATCTCGGCGAGCGCAGCGCGCGCCTCTCGTTCCGTCTTATAGCGACGCCGCACCTGCTGACGCTTGCCAGTCTCGGCATTGGCTCCAGAATCGACCGTAAGTTGGTACCGCGCAGTTGTTTTCCCGCTCTTGCGGTCCAGCACCTCAACCTTTTTGATCTGCGGTGGCAGTTGGCGCCGAGTTGTCATCGCTGCAGGATATACCGCGCGCGGACTCAGCACATTCACTCATGCCAGATACTGCGGTGCGTTGAAACACGCGGCATGGCAGCAGGTTTGAACTCACCCGCCCATATAGTCTCAAACAGCACGACACAACCGAATACACACAAAAGAATAGGGGTAGCTATGGCTGACCTCGTGGCGGCGACGCCCGCCCAACTCAACACCGTCGAAGAGACCCTGCAGCGCCTGCGCATCTGCCGAGCGACGGGATATCGCCTGATCAACAGCGGCCAGCTCCGCACAGTGACTATCGGCCGCAGGCGCCTAGTCTCCGAACAGGCCATCCTCGACTTCATCGCCAGCCTCGAGACCGGCGCATGACCGCGGGGGCCAAGGGTGTCACCTACATCGAGGGGAAAGCTGCCCTCAAGCGGTGGGGTGTCCACATACCCGACGACAAAGCCGGTGTCGCGGTGTTGCACAACGTGCAATGCCCGCTCTGCTCGGCGCACAACCCCTCCGATATGTCACTCAGCATCAAATCCCGCCAGAAGAACCTGGAAATGGCGTGCCGCAACGGATGCGACCAGGTGCGCATCCTGCAGACGATCGGACTGCGAGGAGTGCAATGGGTCGACCCGCCATCGCCGCGCCGAGACGAGGAGGAGCACAGCGGCCAGGTTCGCATGGCCTACCGCCTCGCCGCCTCGCACGCCGACCGACTGCTGCACGTGCACGGCATCGGCTGGCATTACTGGGACGGCACGCGCTGGGCGTTCGACGACTGCGGGGCGGCGAAGCGCGCTGTACTCGATGTGTTCCGAGAAGCGCTCGCTGAGTCGGTCGTGAATCAGCCGCTGCGTCAGGATGTCGTCAAATGCGAAAGCAACAACGGCATCACCGGAGTACTTGGCATCGCGGCGGCATTGCTCGCCGCGACCGTGGCTGACCTCGACGCCGATCCGTATCTGCTCAACGTCGCCAACGGCACGCTCGACCTGCGCACGATGCAAGTACGCGAGCACGACCCGCGGGACCGCATCACCAAAGTCACTCGCGGCGCATACGATCCGACGGCCCCCGCCGTCGCATGGCCGCGTTTCATCGGCCAGGTGCTCCCCGGCGAGCAGGTGCGCGCCTACCTGCAGCGGGTGGCGGGATTGTCACTGCTCGGCAAGGTGGCTGAGCACGTCCTGCCGATCCTCACTGGCACCGGCGCCAACGGCAAAGGCACCTGGTACGGGGCGATGTTGTTCGCACTGGGCGACTACGCCGCGCCTGCCGACCCCGATCTGTTCATGGCGCGTGAAGGCGCGCACCCGACGGGGCAAATGGATCTACTCGGGCGGCGGCTTGTCGTCGTGTCCGAAAGCGACGAAGGGCGGCGCCTAGCCGAGGCCACCATGAAGCGGCTCACCGGTGGTGACACAATCAAAGCCCGCCACATGCACCGTGACTTGGTGGAGTTCGCACCCTCCCACACAGCGTTTTTTGTCACCAACCACCTGCCCAAGGTGTCGGGCGACGATCCCGCCGTGTGGCGTCGCTTGCGCGTCATCCCGTTCGACGTCGTGATCGCCGAAAGCGACCGCGACCCGCACCTCGACGAGAAACTGCAAGCAGAGGCCGACGCGGTGCTCGCGTGGGCCGTCGCCGGTTGGCAGGTGTACCGCGAGTGCGGGCTCGCCGAGCCACCGCAGGTGCTCAGTGCGACGAACGAATACGAGCGCGAAAGCGACGCCATCGCACGGTTCATCGACGAGGAGTGTGCGACCGGCAGTCGGGTGAACAAGGTGACGACGCGGGTCTTGTTCGCCGCGTGGGAGCGGTGGCGAGCCGCCGACGGCGCCGAGCAGATATCGGAAAAGCGGTTCGGGCAGGCTCTCGACAAGAAGGGTTTCACGGCGGCGAAGGGCACTGGCGGCGCACGATTTCGCACCGGTATTGCCGTCGCATCAAAGACATCTGACTGATGAGTGGCGCAAGTGGCGCACTGACAGTAAATCGCTTAACGAGCACCACATGGACTGATTTACCTTTGGTGCGCCACTAGCGCCACTACACACAAAACTGCAGCACAACACCACAACTAAATAGAGAGAGTGGCGCATGAGTTACACCACAACCACCTGGACGACCGTTTCAGTTGCCCACGTAAAACCGGATCACGTCGTCGTCTACACCAAAACCGACGGCACCGAGCGCGCGCTCGACGCCAACATGGCACTCATCCAGATAAACGACACCGGTGGCAGGCGAACGATCCTCGGCGTAGTCGATATGAATACCTGCGAAGTGATCCCCGCACCCGATGTTGAGGGTTTCGTTGCACTGAGGTACGCGGCAGTCTGGGCGGCCACCCGGCGCATCGAAATGCAGCCGCGATGAGCGTCGACGCCCGCGCGGTGGCAACACCGTTCGGCAGCAACCCCCTCGATTCCGGCGATCACCCTCCCAAGCTGCGGCGATGCCCACGCCGGCCGAACCGATCAGCGAATACATCGACCGCGGAGCAGTGGCGACCGATCGATGGGTGGCTCGGGTTCTACGAAGAGTCGTCGCGTGGTCGGGTCCGCAGCGTCGATCACGTCATCGTCGACGCGCGCGGTTTCACCCGCCGTGTGCGCGGCCAGGTGCTCAAACTGACCGCGCCTACTGGACTCAACCGAGGAGGCGGTGGCTTGCGCTGCAGCCTCTCAGCGCCGGGACGTAAACAGACGTACTACCCGCTCCAAACATTGGCAGAAGGTGATCACCAATGGTGACGCTTGACAACAACGAGGCCCGCGCGGTGACGGAATTGATCGGTGCGTTGATCCGGGAGCGCGCAGTGGCCGGGCGGCCATGCGCCTACGAAGTGCGGGCGTTTCACCGGCGCCTAGCGGCTGCTGTAGAGGTGTCGTCGCGGCGACAGTCAGCGGCGGTCTGTCGGGAAGAATTGGGTGTATCGCGGATCGGTACACGCCAAGCCGCGGCCCTGCTCGGGTGGGGGGTGCGACGGACGCAGCGCCACGCCGCCGACCTCGGCGGGGAGCTGGTCGCCGACCGGCTCACGTTCGACGAGCGCACCGTGCGCGAGTACGCAGAAGCATTGCAAGGCAAGGAGATTCACGAATGACGGAACTGTCACCGGAGGCCGAGCGGCGGCTCGCCGCCATGTCCGAGTCGGAGGTGACCGACCTGCTCGCGCGGGTTCGGCCGCCGCAGGAATCCGACGACCCGATGGAGCGTGCCGCGCAGGCATTGCGCCGCAGCCGCGGCGTCGGCCGTACCGGAAGGGCCAGTAAGGAGCAGGCCGCCGCCGCGCTACGCGGCTACGCCAACGGGTCACGCAGCAGCTAGCAACACGAAACCATAAGGGAGACAAAAGAATAATGGCATGGGACCGACGCGACGGTGCACCGTACCGCGCACGCAACGCACTCACGCAGATCACCGACCGTGGCATCGAACTGCCCGCCGCCGTCACAACCGCGGTGGCCGTCCTGGACCGCATCGAAGCCGACACGCCCCGCGAGGCCGCAACTACAGCGATGCGCGACGCGATCGTGGCCGGGGCCGACAGCGACGAAATCGCTCGGCTGCTGCTCGCCGACCTCGGCACCTCGCGGCTGCGTGTCGAGTACGCGCAGGCCCGCATCATCGCCGCGACCCGTGTGCTCTCAGCGATCCTCGCCGCCAGCGGTGAACTGCACGCCGCGCTCAGCGTCCTCGCCGATCACGCAATCGGCAAGCTCGAAAAGGTGGCCCAACTGGACGGCACATCGCTGGAACAGCTTGTGCGCGAAGGCCGCCACGACGACGCTCAGGCCCTCGCCGAGGTTGAGGTCGTCGGCGCCGAGCTGGCTGCGCTCTACGAAACCCGCGACAGCTATCTGACACGCGGCGGCCTGGCCGCTGCCCGCGCCGGTCAGTTCGACTGCACCCAGTACCGCGACCCGCGCATCGCCGCCCAGCATCACCGCGGCGAGCTCAACGTCACCGGGCGGTGGCTGCACGCGATGCGGGAGGGCGCCGAACTGTGGTACCCCACAGCCGACGAGGCACTCGCGGCGGCGGCTCCGCTGTACGCCGCGTGGGAGCGCGAAGCCCAGAAGGCGGCGGCCCGGCAGCGTGCCGTCGGCGGCACTTCAGCGTTCGTCTGATGAGCCCGCACGCACCGCGCCAGGGCTTCGGCGTGGTGCTTGCTCGCGGTGGCCGCGACCTGCGCGCGGTGCCTCACTCTCTCGGGGCATCAGCAGCGCGGCGCGGCCACCGCACCCCACCTTTCACTCGCGAAGGGGTGGGGGAGTACCCCCGCCAAGTCGCGCGCCGCACCTCGAAGGCATAGGCGAGCGTCTCTCCCCGTCGATTCAAAGAATTTGGCCCTTAGGAGGCAACGATGACTACCACCCCGCGCGGCCTGCGCACCGGCGGTAAAAGGCTGTGGAAAGCCGTAACCGACGAGTTTGACCCCGACGAACACGAGGCAGCACTGCTACGTGAGGCGTGCCGAACAGTCGATCAACTGGACCTATTGCAGGCCATCCTCGACGGAAGGACGCTCGTAATTGACTCAAATCAGGGTGTTCGGGTGCATCCGGCACTCGTGGAGTCACGGCAGCAGAGGCTCGTTCTGGCGAAGCTCGTTACCGCGTTGCGGCTACCGGCCGGGATCATCGAAGACGCTGCGCCGTGAGGCGCAAGGTCAAGGCTGTGACGCGGCCGGCTGTCGAGCTGCTGACGTTCGACGCAGGTCAGGTGTTCATGGCGTCGACGCCGGATGTCGAGCGGTGGGCGCCGAGCGATGCGCCCCGCGATGGCTGGCGCGCGACGCGGGCGTGGCAGGCGTGGAAGGCTGCGCGGGCGGCCTGGGTCGCTGGCGGCGGCGAGTGGCCCGGCGGGGAAGATCAGCGCGAGCAAGAGGAGACTGCACGCTGGCCTGATGAGCCGTTCGAAGGGTAGAGCGCTGCCGCTAGCCTCGATTTTTCGTCGGACGTGATGGCGGTGGATTTTTGCGGCGGGCTG
>CADEGF010000038.1:57300-69958 GCA_902826815.1 uncultured Mycobacteriaceae bacterium | reverse complement strand
GTATCTGATCATGGCAACGGTCGCCGTAATGGCGGTGTGTGGCGTGCTGTTCGCGACGGTGAGCGCGCCGGCGATGATCGTCGTGTTCGGACTGCTGACCACCGCAGCGAGCAACGTCTTCTCGAACATCTATCACGTCTACCAGGCAGAGATCTTCCCCAGCGACGTCCGGGCGACGGCAGTCGGGTGGACGTACTCGGTTTCGCGGCTCTCGAGCGCTGCGCTCCCGTTCATCCTGATCCCGGTGCTGAATCACTACGGGGCCGCGGCGATGTTCTCCGTCGTGCTGGTCGCCCTGGCCGCCGCGGTCGCGGTGCTCGTGCCCTTCGGCCCGCGCACCACGGGAAGGAGCCTGGACGAGATCAACCCGGCATGACCGGGCACTCCGCGCAGGTCCGGCGAAAACAGGTAGTCGACTACTCGTGTCCACCTGTTTCGCCGGGCCTACGTTGTTGCAATGCGCAGCACCAGGGTCGTACCGCTACTCGCGACAGGGCTTGCTGCGCTCATGCTTTCGGCCTGCGGGTCATCGCGAGACGCCGCAAGCCCCAGTACACCCAGCGCTGCCAGCCCACCCAGCCAGACACTGACCATGAGCCCACGAAGCTCTGCGGCTCCCGCAGCTCCCGCAGCTCCCGCGACTCCCGGGGCTCCCGCGGCTCCCCCTGGCCCCAACCCCTCGCACGCCTTCACCGTGGCTCCGTCCGCACCGGCGCCGCCCGATGTAGGACCTTTGATCACGCGCAACGCCGAGTGGCATGCGCCCGCCTTCTTGGCGGAGGGTAAGACCGACAACATCGCGCTGAGCATCGGCGATGCCCAGCGTCTCCAAGCCATGATCAGGGCAACCGTTCCGACCGACGTGCCACGGGAGCCCCTGCCCGTCAACGTCACGGTGGGGACGATCGTGCGGGCGAAGCTGTCCGTGATCGCATCGGATGCGACGGTCACGCCGCTGGACACCATCGACAAGTCCATCGGTGACGACGTCAGCATTCTGTTCAGCTGGCAGGTGCAGCCGCACGTGTCAGGGGATCTCGAACTCCAGGCCGTCATCTCGTGTCCCGGTGCCGATGGAGGCGTCACAACCGAGACGGTGCCCCTTCGAATTCCCGTGCACGCTATGGAGAAACCATCCCCCGGTGTAGGCGGATGGCTCAACGGCGTACTCGAGTCGGTGAAGAACTACTGGGTTCAGCTCACAGCGCTCGTGGGCGGCTTGGCGGCGGCGATCCGGTTCGCCACACAGTGGTACCGTCGCCGCCGCCAAAGCGCACGCCCGAATCCGTCACACCTCGGAAGTCCTGAGGTCACGCCCGGACATCCGAAGATAGGTGGCGACGCCGAGACCGATGGCGAGCCAGATGATTCCGACAATCTTGGCGTTGGCGTCGGCGTCCCACAGCGCGACGGTCAGGATCGCCGCACCGAGTAACGGGGAGACCAGGTGGGTGAACCACCGCCGGCTCCCGTTGCGCTTGAAGAAGTGCGTGATGACGCTGAAGTGCATCAGAATGTATGACAGCAGCGCCCCGAAGGTCACCAGTGTGGTGAGCAGGCTTGCCTGGCTGACTCCGAAGATCCCGATCGCCAGCGCAAGCCCGCAGATCATCACCATCGCGTTCATCGGCACCTTGTGCTTTCCGGTCACTTTGGCGAACAGTTTCGGCAGATGCCCGTCGCGCGCCATGCTGTAAACCAGCCGGGAAGCGGTGGCGTTGGCCGCGGCCATGTTGCCCAACGCCGCGAACAGCGCCGAGTTCAGCACGATGAACATCTTGAACTTGTTGTCCATGATGTCGCCGACCAGGTCGTAGAAGGCGTTGTTGGCCGCCGTCCCGTCGGCGTAGTGGGTGCCGTTCGGCACCAGGATGCACGCGAAGTAGACCTGCACGACGAACAGCAGCGTCGAGATGTACATGACGAGCATGGTCGCCTTGGACACGGCCTTTCCGCCGCCCTTGGCTTCCTCGTTGAGCGTCGACACGGCGTCGAAACCCAGGAAGCTGAAGGCCGCCACCGGGATCGCTCCCGCCACCACCGTCCACGACGCGCCGCCGTGCGGATGGAACGGGTCCAGAGTCAGGTGAGCCTGTCCGTGCATAACCAAAACCGCTGCCCAGGTGAGGAACACAGCAAGGATGGCGAGCTGGATGCAAAGGGAGTACTTGTTCATCTTCGCGGTGACATTCATGCCGAGGAGGTTTGTCACTGCGGTAACGGCAACGAAGAACACCACCCACATCCAGGCGGGCACCGAGGGAAGGATCGTGGTCATCGCGCTTGCCGAGAGCACGCACAGCAGCGCAGGCAAGAGTAGATAGTCGAGCAGGATCGCCCAGCCGGACACGAATCCGAGGAAGCGGTTCGTCCCGAGGCTGACGTAGCTGTAGGTCGAGCCGGAGACGGGAAACACCTGCGCCATCTCCTTGTAGCTGATGGCGCTGAACAACATCGCCACGGCCGCGATCACATAGACGGCGGCAACCGCGCCCGCCGACATGTTGTAGAGGATCCCGAACACCCCGATCGGCGCCAGCGGCACCATGTAGATCAATCCGTGAATCACTAAGTCCCGCACGGACAGAGTGCGCGCAAGTTCCGGTTCGTATCCGAGTTCGCGCAACCGCGCGGCATCGCTGTCGGCTTGCATCAACATTGCGGTCCCCTTCGATTGGGACCGAAATTACGGACCGACCGGCGCCGTGGCTCGCTTGTGCGCACTACCCGCGCAACCGGCGATCTCGAGGTTTTGCGCATTGTGCTCAGTGCACCGACGTACGCTTTGCCCATGGTCCGGATCCGGCGCGTGGATCTGCGCCTCGCCACCCAGGTGCTGGTGCTGCAGGTTGCCGTTGTGACACTCACGCTTGGGTTGGCCGGCGGCCTGCTCGCGTTCTTCAGCCACGACCGGCTCGCTTCCCAATACGAGACACAGTCGTTGGATGTCGCGCGTGCGATCGCCTACGCCCCCGCCGTCCGCGCCGACGTCGAGCGCTATGACGCCGCCCCGCTCACCCCGAGCCCGGAACTCACCGAAGCTTTGGCCAACGGTCAGCTGCAGACGTTGGCCACCGAGGTCCAGAGGCACGCACACCTGCTGTTCGTCGTGATCACCAACCGCCAGGGCATCAGGTTGTCCCACCCCAACCGGGACGAACTCGGTAAGCACGTCAGCACCGATCCTGCGGAGGCATTGGCTGGCCGCGAGGTGGTGGACCGTGAGCAAGGCACGCTCGGCCGCTCGGTCCGCGCGAAAGTTCCTGTCTATGCCCCCAATTCGAACCGCGTGGTCGGAGAGGTCAGCGTCGGGATATCCACCGTCGAGGTCCACCATCAACTGTGGTCGGACGTGCGCAAGGCGGCAATTCTCGTCGGCCTGGCGTTGATGATCGGCGTCGTGGGCTCTGTGCTGCTGGCCCGGCGATGGCGGGGGTTGACGTTGGGCCTGCAGCCATCCGAGATGGCCGAGCTGATTCGCGGGCAGGCGGCGGTGCTGCACGGCATCGACGAAGGGGTGCTGGCCGTCGACACCGATTGGAATGTCACGTTCGTCAACGATCTTGCGCGCAACATGCTCGCGATCGAGAACAAACCCGGCAGACCCGTCGACGACATCGGGCTGACACCTCGCGTGCTCGACGTCTTCAAATCCGCCGAACCGACGCCCACACTCGCCACAGTCGGCGATCGAATTGTTGTGGTGTCGGCGCGACACGTGGCGCGCGAGGGACGCGATCTGGGAACCGTTCTCGTCGTGCGCGACCGCACCGATATCGAATCGCTGACCCGACAACTCGATGCCGTCCAGTTGATGAGCACCGTCCTTCGCGCCCAACGCCACGAGTTCGCCAACCGGCTGCACCTCCTCAACGGCCTGCTGCACAGCGGCCATGTCGACGAAGCGGCCCAGTACGTGGAGGAGCTGTTGGGGTCGGGTCCGCTTGGCTCGGCGATTCCGGGTATCGACGCCATCCGCGACGCGTTTCTGCAGGCGTTTTTGGCCGCCAAGTCCGCCGCCGCCCGCGAGGCGGGAGTCACGCTGACGCTCGGCGAGAACACCTGGGTCCCTGGTCGGCTCGCCCTACCCGTTGATGTGACGACCGTGCTCGGCAACCTGCTCGACAACGCCATCTACGCGGCACGCACCGGTGTCAGTGAGGCCAAGATGGTGGAAGTCGAATTGCTGCAAGATGATTCGACACTGCACATCACGGTGGCCGACACCGGCGACGGA
The DNA here is from genome assembly GCA_902826815.1 of uncultured Mycobacteriaceae bacterium. Classification (GTDB taxonomy): domain Bacteria; phylum Actinomycetota; class Actinomycetes; order Mycobacteriales; family Mycobacteriaceae; genus Mycobacterium. The sequence continues at coordinate 65,721 of CADEGF010000038.1, read as the reverse complement.
GTTCCGCCGGACTTCGTCGAGCACGTGTTCACCGAAGGCAAGTCGACGAAGCCGGACTCCGGCATCCCAGGGGGACGCGGCATCGGGATGGCGCTGTCCCGTCAGATCACTCGCGCGCTGGATGGCGACATCCGGCTGTCGAGCCCCGGTAACCCGGACGCCGAGTTGTGCGGCGCAGAGTTCATCGCCCGACTGCCGGGTGTGATGGTGGAGGAGGAAGCCCAATGGGCAGCACAGAACTGAAGGTGCTCGTTGTTGACGACGATTTCCGGGTCGCCAACATGCACGCGGGCATCGTCAACGCCCTGCCGGGTTTCACGGTGACGACGACGGCTACCACGCTCGCCGCGGCCCGTAAGGCCGACCCCGTCGACCTGGCACTGGTGGACGTCTACCTACCCGATGGGTCAGGTGTCGACTTCGTCCGCGAGTTGCACTGCGACAGCATGGTTCTCAGTGCCGCTACCGATGCGCCGACGATTCGCGCCGCGATCGCCGCAGGGGCGTTGAGCTATATCGTCAAGCCATTCGCACCCGCGGACCTCGCGGCGAGGCTGGGAGGCTACGCGCGCTACCGCAAGATCCTGTCCGGCACCAATCTCGGCGGCAAGGAGGTGGACGCGGCGCTGGATGCCCTGCGGCCGAAGCTCGCGCCGGTCCAGTCCCCCACCGCCGTGGCGTCACCGACGAAGGACCTTGTGCTACAGGCACTTCGTGCATCAGGTCAGCCAATGTCGTCGGCTGAGGTATCCGCGGAGATCGGGGTATCGCGGGCCACCGCGCAGCGGTACCTGTCGACGCTTGCCAACTCCGGAGAGGTCAAGATCCAGCTGCGGTACGGCACCACCGGTAGGCCTGAGCAGGAGTTCGTCGCCGCCGAGAGGCCGCCTATGCAGCGGCGGTGACGGCCTGGCGCCTGTTCAGCCAGCCGATGATCTTCGGGATCATGCCCGCCGCCAACACCATCGTCACCAGCCGCAGAACCTGCAGGGTGACCACGATGGGGCCGGAGTGGACCTCGTTGGCGATCGCGAGCACACCGTAGATGCCGCCAGGAGTTGTCGCGAGGTAGGCGTCGGCCAGCGAAACACCCGCCCAGCTGCTGACCGCGAGGGCCACGGCGAAGCAGCTCGCGATGGTCATCGCGATGAACATCAGCGTCAGCGGGATCAGCTTCACGAACCGGCGCAGTATGTCGACGGCGAAACCGCCGCCCGCCTGCCAGCCGATCACGACGTAGGCGATGTTGGTCACCACGGTCGTCGGGTTCATCAGCAGATCCAGCGAGGGATCGACGAGCGCGAGCACCATGGCGACCACCAGCGGTCCCAGCAGATACGGCGCGGGCATCCGGACCAACTTGGCCAGGTGGCCGCCCGCGAACACCAGGGCCGCCAGCGCCAGCAGACCCGGCCAGTGCCAGACGTCATGCGCACCAACGAGTCCCGGCGCTGTGTCGGCGGTGCCGAGATGGCTCAACACGATCGGCATCGTCAACACCACGATCGTCAGCCGCAGGTACTGCGAGAGAGCCACGTAGCGCTCGTCGGCGCCGAGCTCGCGGGCCATGCTCGAGATCGTGCTGGCGCCACCGGCGATCAGTGACAGGTTCGCCGTCGCCGTGCCGAGGTCGGGGGCGAACCGCGCGAGCATGATGCCGAACACAACGCTGAGTCCGAGTGTGATGGTGACCGAGAACGCCGCGCAGCCTGCGAAGTGAATCAGGTCGGAGCCCGACAGCTTCGTCAGCGGCTCGACCGCGACGACGCCGATGACGCCCTGTGCGGCGGCCATCGCCTTGGCCGGCGGATTCAGTTGCCGCCGAAAGAGGATGGCCGTCACAGCGGCGCCGACCATGCCCGCGATCAACCACCCGGCGGGCAGCTTCACTGCGGTGAACACCAGGCCGAGGACTGCGATCAGCGCTGCGGCGAATGCCCAGCGGCCGTACCGGTTGATGAATTGGGTAGCCATTGGAATCACTTCTCTTCGGTGTTGTCGTCGGAGTTGTCGTCGAGTTCGAAGAACACGGTTCCGTCGCTCAGCTTGCGAGCGGTGGAGGTGAGGCGCGCGCCGACGGGGGCGTCGCCGTCCAGCGTCACCGCCAGCTCGATGACACCGCCCGGATGCTCGATCTTGACGGTGTCGGCGCCAGCGGACGTTCCGACCAGACCGTCGGCGACGGTGCCAGGGATCGACACCGTCGAGGCGAGGTTGATCGCGCCTGTCACGGCGTGGGCGGGATGGCACGACGTCGGCACCAGGTAGCGGGACCGGACGTCGGCTCCGTCGGTGTCGGAGATCAACATGACCTTCGGCACGACCCTGCCCGCCACATCTCCCATGCCCATCAGCTCGCCTGCCTTGAGCCGGATGCGCTCCACCCGGCTCAGCAAGTCGGTGTTCGCATTGATCTCGGCGGGGGTCTCCGCCCCGGTCAGGCCCAGGTCCGCGGCGCGCATCACTACCGCGCACACACCCGCGTCGACGCAACTGACCTCGACACCGTCGATGAAGTCGGTCCGGTGTCCGGTCGGGAACAGCGAGCCCGTCGTGCCGCCTGCGAAGTCGGTGAAGGTCACTTGGATCGGGGCTGCGCTACCAGGAACACCGGCGATCGCCGTGTCGCCCTGGTAGGAGACTTGCCCGTTGGGGGTCTGAACGGTCTCGATGACGCTGGCACCGGTGTTGACCAGGCGAATCCGCACGGTGGTCGTCTCGCCGGCAGCGGGGACCAGGCCGCGCTCGATGGCGAAGGGCCCGATGCCTGTGAGGATGTTGCCGCAGGTGGGGGTCTTGTCGACGGTGCCGGTTTCGGGGTCGACCTGTGCGAAGAGGTAGTCGACGTCGAAGTCGTCCTCGTCCGAAGGTCCGACGATCGCCACCTTGCTCGTCGTGGTGGCGTTGCCGCCGATGCCGTCGATCTGCCGGGGCGCACCGCCCATCACCGCAGACAGCACCGCGTCGAGGTTGTCGCCGTAGGGCTCGAGGTCTTCACGCAACAGGTACACGCCCTTCGACGTTCCGCCTCGAATCTGCATGGCGCGCAATGGATTAAGCATTTCCTGCTCCGTATCTTCGGTTACTGTTATCCCGAAAGTTACGGTTGAACAGGCAAGAAGCCACGCTTGTGCGCACAAGGCCGACATACCGGCGAAATTCACCTTGTGCGCATTGTGCTCACCAAAAGCCCGCCCGACCTCGGCGGACGTGCGATAGTTGACGGGCAGGTAAACACTCTGGGAGGAAGTGGTGACCGATGACGCAATCGCGGGGCGATACAGCGGCCGGTGATGCGGGACAGGTCAAGGTCGACGCTGCAGTGCGCGTATACCCGGGCACGCCGCAGGAGGTCTACGGGTTTGTCGTCGAGGACTTCGGTGGCATTTCCGGCGAGGCGGTGGACATCGGTGAACACCACATCGTTGATGCCGCACGACGGTGGGCCGTCAGGCTCTCCGACGGCAGCCTGGTGTTCGTCGACGACGGGGACATCGCCGCGATCGACTGAACCCCGCCAACCAACAGACGCCGCCTGGGCACTAAGTTTTCGGGGTATGTGCTCAGCGATAGGCGCAGTCGCGCGGTGGATCACCCCCTTCCTGGCAGTTGCGGCAGTTGCCGGCATGGTTCTCAGCCCCGAACCGGTGCAGGTCGGTCCGGCCCCTTCGGTGCGCCTGGCCGCCGACGGCAATCCGCTGGCCGGGATGCCTTTCTACGTCAATCCCAAGTCCAAGGCCAGGGCCGCTGCCGATGCCGTCGATCCGCCGAATCCCCAGCTGGAGTCCATCGCCAACACACCGACGGCGTACTGGATGGACAACCTGTCCACCCCCTCTGTTGACGCGAAGTACATCGTCGATGCGCAGGCCGCGGGCACCATGCCGGTGCTGGCGCTGTACGGGATTCCGCATCGCGACTGCGGCAGCTACGCCGCGGGTGGGTTCGGTTCCGGCGACGCCTACCGAGGGTGGATCGACGGCGTCGCAGGCGCCATCGGATCCGGGCCTGCGGCGGTCATCCTCGAACCCGATGCGCTCGCCATGGCCGACTGCCTCTCGGGCGACCAGCGCCAGGAACGCTTCGACTTGATGAGCTATGCCGTCGACAGACTCACCAGCAACCCGGCGACGGCCGTGTACGTCGACGCAGGCCATTCGCGGTGGGTCGCCGCCGACGAGATGGCCAACCGGCTCAACCAGGTCGGCATCGCCAAGGCGCGGGGCTTCAGCCTGAATACCGCGAACTTCTTCACCACAGAAGAGTCGATGGGATATGGCGACGCGATCTCCGGGATGACCGGCGGTAAGCCCTACGTCATCGACACCTCACGCAACGGCGCAGGCCCGACCGACGACGAGATGTACTGGTGCAACCCGAGCGGACGCGCGCTCGGCGCCGCGCCGACGACGGACACCGGAAACGGGAACGTCGACGCCTTCCTGTGGGTGAAACGTCCCGGCGAATCTGACGGCTCGTGCAACGGCGGACCCAGCGCGGGCCGCTTCGTGAACTCGTTCGCCATCGACCTGGCCAGCAGGGCGGGCTGGTAGCTCAAATCGGGAAGCCGTCGGATAGCGCCGTGACTTCGCGCCGGATGGCCAGAGCCGGGTCAGCGTCATCATTCTCGAATTCACGCCCGGCTTTGTGTCCCGCGTACACCGCGGCGGCGATGGTCGACGGTGCATCGGCGTCGCCGATCCTGCGGAGGGATTGCACTCCGGCGCTGTCCCACTCGCCGATTCGGGCTTCGAGCCCTAGGTAGAGGCCGCTGTTGGGTTGGCGGGCGGTGACCAGCACGACGGAATCTGCAGCAAGTTCGGACTCGGCACCGGTGTAGGCGCACTGCACCGTCACCGCGTCCCCATCCACTCCGACGAGCGCCTGACTGGTGTGCAGCGCGACGCCCGCGTTGATGAGCCTGGCTTGGATCCGATCGACCTCGAGCGTGTTCGCGGTCCAGCCCGACACCTGCGGCTTGGGGCAGACGACGGTGACGGAGAACCCTTCGCTTGCGAGGAGTTCGGCCAGGATCCCCGCCATGTAGTAGTGGTCGTCGTCGAAGATCACCACCCGGGATCCGGCCGGGCGCACACCCGACATGATGTCGTCGGGCGTCAGCACATTCGCACTGTCTGCGATGGGAATGGGGTGATGATTCCATCGGCCCACCCCATCGGCGCGCCACGCCGCGCCGGTCGAGACGACGACGTGGGCGAATCCGAACTCCAGTACGTCGTCGACGCTGACGGGGCTCTGCCGGTGAACCTCTACCCTGTCGAGCCTGGCGAGTTGTTGCTCGCGATAATCGACGACACGAATCCACGCCGAGAGGCCGGGAAGGGCCGCTTCCCTGCGCACCCTGCCGCCGAGTTCGCGCCCGGCCTCCAGCAGTGTGACGCTGCAGTCCCGATGCCCGAGGCTCCTGGCGATTTCCAGGCCCGCCGGTCCTGCGCCGACCACCAACACCGATCCCGACCGCTGAGCGGCGGGGGGCGCGTATTCGGGATGCCACCCGCGGCGCCACTCTTCACCCATGGTGGGGTTCTGCGTGCAGCGAATCGGCGACATCGTGAGATCGCCTGACACGCAGATGTTGCAGCCGATGCATTCCCTGATGTCGTCGGCAAGCCCGGATTCGACTTTGTTCGGAAGGAACGGGTCAGCGATCGAGGGACGTGCCGCTCCGATGAAATCCATGATGCCCGAACGGATCTGGTCAACCATCAAGTCGGGGCTGGTGAACCTGCCGACGCCGACCACCGGTTTGGTGGTGAGCTGTTTGAGGCCCCGCAGGCGCTCGCTGTGGGATCCCTCGATCGCAAACCGCGAGGGCGAGGAATCGACTGCCCAGTCGCCGACCATGAAGTCCCACAGGTCGGGCAGCTCGGCGAGTTCGGCGACCACCTCACCGATGTCGTCGCGGGTGAAACCGCGCGGGCCGGACAGTTCGTCGACGCAGAGCCGCACCGCGACTGCGGCACGCCCTTCGCATTCCTCGACGGTGTCGGAGATGAGTTCGCGAAGTAGCCTCGTGCGATTTCGCAACGATCCGCCGTACTCGTCGGTCCGGTGGTTGTACCGCGGCGAGAGGAAGTGCTGCGCGACACCGAGGTTGTGCCCGGCGTAGACGTAGACCAGGTCGTAGCCGGCCCGCAGAGACCGGCGCACCGCGCCGCGATGCCAAGCACGCAGTGCGGCGATATCCACCTTCGACATGCTGCGCGCCTGAACCGGATGAGCCGAAAGGACGGGAAGATCGGAAGGTCCCATCGGAACCTCTCGGGTGCCGAGATTGGCGACGGCCATTCCGCTGTGGGTGAGCTCGATACCGGCGAGGGCGCCGCCGTCGTGGATCGCTTCGGCGACACGGGCGTGAGCCGGAATGTCGCGGTCATCCCAGAGCCGCCCCTCGATATAGGGGGTGACGTCGGTGGTGGGATGGATCTCGACCTCTTCGGTGCACACCACCGCCCAGCCGCCTTCGGCCTTGACCCGCCGCATCATCGCGTGTGCGGAAACGTCGCGATAGCCCATGCCGTTGCAGTGCGGTACCTGGAAGAAGCGGTTTTTCGCAGTGACGGGACCGATCTTCACGGGGTCGAACAGCACGTCGAAGCGCGGCTCGCGAGCGCCGCCGAACTTCCTCACCCACGCATCCCAGTTCACTCTGACAGCGTGGGGCAACGACCGCCTTCGCGGTGAGGAATGCCGAACGGAATCCCTAACCCGCGATCGCCGAGCCGACGAAGTAGCTGCCAAGAAGGCAGACGCCGACAAGCACCACCCACCCGTCGGTGATGCGGCACAGCAGCGGGGGCGCATGGCGCACTTCCATGAACTCACGAAAGATGATGCGCACCTTGACCAGTGCGATGACAATCGCGCTCACTGTCACCACGGTGCTGGCCCGCAGCGTTCCGTCGCCGTCGGCGCTGTGATCGATCGCGATGTAGATCAGCGTCAACGACGTCAGGATGACCCAAACGATCAGCAGTCTCTTGTTGTATGTGGCACTCACGATTCACCTCACGACGTAGAGCAACGCAAAGATCAGGACCCACAGGAAGTCGACGGTGTGCCAGTAGGTCGCGCCGGTCTCGACCAGTTGCTGGGAGCGCCGGGCAGGGCTCCTCAGCTGGTAGATCACCACACCGAGCACGACGAAGCCGATCAGTACATGGATGCAGTGGATCGACGTCAGAAAGAAGTAGTGCGAGAAGAATTCGTCGCTGGTGAACGTGTTCCCCATCCGGATCTCGGTGACCCACTCCACGATCTTCGAGCCGAGGAACACCACGCCGAACGAGGCCGTCAGGAAGGCGTTCTTCAGCGCGCCGGAGTAGTCGCCGTTGCGTGACGCCTGCACACACCGCGCAATCGCCCAGGAACTCAGCAGCAGGGCGATGGTGTTGAAGACTCCGACGCGCAGATCCAGATCGGCCTGCGAAGCCAGGAACGCTTCGCGATCCTGGGTGCGGGAGACCAGATAGACCGAGAAGTACCCGGTGAAGAGAAGGGTCTCGAAGAGGACGAACATCCACATGTCGGGCTGCCCCGGCACGGCTTTGGCGTGCTTGTCCACCTCCGACCGAGGTGTGCCTGCAAGTTCCGTCATCGCGACGCCTCCTTGGCTTCCAGGTCCGGCAACGGACCGGTGCCGAAGTCCTCGCGTTCGATCATCTTCCGCAGCAGCACGATGAACACGCCCGTGTAGAGCATGAAGACCACCATGTTGATCCACCACGCGATCGCGCCGTTCCACGCGAAGGCGCCGCGCTGGAAGATCCACGCGGGCGCGACCACCACTTCGGTCAACGCATTGCAGAGGCCGAGATAGCCGAACCACTTGGGAAACACATTGTTCTTGTCGAGCAGGATCGCCACCATGTACACCAACGAGCCGATCAGGAACACGCCCATGGTGCCGCTGAACGACAGAAAGCCGAAATCGTAGAGCCAGTGGATGATTTCGGGGTCGCGGTCCGGTCGGAACGCGGCCACCGTCATCGCCATGGCCATCACCAGCATGCCCGGAACGGCGGCCAGCGAATAGATGATCAGGTAGGAGTAGGCCCACACCCGACTCACCGACATCCTCCGCATCGAATAGGCGAGCAGGGCGTTCATCGGCGCACACATTCCCGCGACGAGGAACACGATGGCGAATCCGGCGATGACGCCGGGGCCATGGCCGGCGAACCAGCGCGCCACCGTCGGGGTGTCCCATGCCGGGCTCGGCGGCGGCTGCACGCGGGTGACGAAGAAGAACAGCACGCCGTACAGGTTGTAGAAGACGACCATCACCCACCACGCGAACCACAATTCGCGTTTGGGGTGGAACTGAACGTTCCACCACAGCTTGCTCATCCGTGAACCGGCAGGCGGATCAGCGGTTGTCGGCAATTCCGTCGTCGACGC
>CADEGF010000038.1:0-57200 GCA_902826815.1 uncultured Mycobacteriaceae bacterium | reverse complement strand
CACTCATGCGGCCACCTGCTCCTGCGCTCGCTGCGCCCGGATGTTCTGGCCGAGAACGACTCCCATGACGAGGATCCAGACAGCGATCGCAATGTTCTTGCCCCAGAACGACAACACGCCATCCCAGGCGAACGGTCCGGTGAACGCCAGCGCGGTGAAGGCCGCAGGCGCAAGCGCAACCGCTATCGCCACGTTGAAGAGTGCGACCCACGGTTTGAAAACCGGTCGGTCCTGATGGTCCCAGAAGATCGCCAGCGCGAGCAGCAGGCACTGCGCGATCAAGTAGGGAACGAGGACGGTGAAGGTGATCCACGCGAGGTCATTGAGCAACTGGGTGAGTTCGGGCGCACGGTCCGGGCGGAACGAACCGAGGAGCCAGAACATGTTGGCGATGAGGAAGATCGTGGGTGGGCCGCCCGCGCAGGCGATCAGACAGTAGGACAGGATCGGCGTCCGGTGCGCCATCCGGCGAATCTGCATCGCCAGCAGGATCACGATGGGGATCAGTCCGACACCGAACCAGTTGAACAGGATCATGCTGTAGCGGATCCGCGCAGTTTCGTCCTGATAGAAGCTGGCGACCTCCTCGGCGGACATGGTCGGCGACATCGGGTGCACAAAGCCGGGGAACAGGAAGAACGCGGAGATCCAGATGATCGCCACCGCGGGCAACGTCCAGAAGAGGATCAGCTCACCGTCAGGTCGTCTCATCGTTGAGTTCTCTCCCCGCATGTCGTCAGTTGCCGATCGGCAACTCGGACGGTAGCCGATCGGCAACCGGACGGTCAATCCTCGGCTAACCTCGACGCGTGACGTCCACACAGGAGGACCGCATCTTCAGCGCGATCACCCGTTCCGCCGCCCAGACCCGGGTGATGGACGCGGCACTGAAACTCATCGCCGAACGTGGCGTCAGCGGGACGTCACTGCAGATGATCGCCGACGAGGTGGGCGTGACGAAGGCCGCCGTCTACCGGCAGTTCAAGACCAAGGAAGAAATCGTCATCGCGATCACCGAGCGGGAGATGAGCAAGCTCGAGGATGCGCTCGACGCCGCAGAGGCAGAAGGACACCCTCCGCGCGCGCGGGAGATCCTTCTCGACCGGATGATCGAACAGGCCATCGATCGCCGCGGCGATTTCAGCGTCCCGATGTTCGATCCCGTGATACTCCGCCTTCAAGCGGAATACGAGCCTTTTCAACGGTTCATCGAACGCCTGTACGCCGCACTGCTCGGCACGGAAGCAGGCGTGGAGGCGCGGTTCCACGCGGCGATGCTGTCAAGCGCGATCAGCGTCTCCGTCATGCATCCGCTGCTCGCCGACGTCGACGGTCCGGTGTTGCGCGCGCAGCTCAACCAGATGATGCGGCGGATGCTCGACATATGACGGACGCGACGGTAGTCGTCATCGGCGGCGGGGTGATGGGCGCCAGCACCGCGTACCAGCTCGCCCTGGCGGGCGTGCGCGACATCGTGCTGCTGGAGGCCAACGAGCTCGCGTCAGGTTCGTCCGGTAAACCCCTTGGCGGTGTGCGGGCGCAATTCTCCGACCCGGCCAACATCGAGCTCGGTGCCCGCAGCCTGACCGCGTTCCATCGCTTCAACGACGACTTCGGCGTGGACATCGGCTACCAGCAGGTCGGCTACCTTTTCCTGATCCGCGACGACGCCGACGTCGCTCGCTACCAGGCGAGCATCGAGCTGCAGAACTCGCTCGGCGTCGACAGCCGGATGATCACCGCGGCCGCAGCCGCTGAGCTCTCGCCCTATGTCGACGACGACGCGGTTGTCGCCGCGGCGTGGTCACCCACCGACGGCTTCGCACGGCCGAGTGCGGTGGTCAGTGCCTACGCTGATGCCGCCGCCGCACTCGGCGCCGAGATCTGCACAGCATCCCCCGTCGTCGCAATCGAACAGTCCGATGGCGAGCGGGTCGCCGTGCACACCCGAGACGGGCGTGTCTTCGCTACTCCAACAGTCATCTGCACGTGTGGCGCCTGGTCCAAGCAGATCGGCGCGATGGTCGGCGTGGATCTTCCGATCGAACCCCTCCGTCGCCAGATCGCCTTCACCACAACGCTTCACCCGCGGCCACCGCCGGTACCGTTCACGATCGACTACAGCACCACCGCCTACTTTCACTGCAACGACGACGGCTCCGGGCTCCTGATCGGGATCGCCGACCAGGGGCAGGAGGTCGGCTTCGACACGTCGGTGACCACCGACTGGCATGACCAGCTGCGCGCAGCGCTGGCACAGTTCGCGCCGCCGTTGGCCGGCGTGGAGTTCGCCTCCGGTTGGGCCGGGCTCTACGAGATGACGCCGGACTGCAACGCCCTCATCGGAGAGGCTGATACCAGCGGATTCCGCTTCCTGTATGCGGCCGGTTTCTCCGGGCACGGGTTCCTGCAGGGGCCCGCGGTGGGGGAAGCGGTCCGCGACCTCTATCTGGGTTCCGAGCCCGCCGTCGACGTCACCGCCTTCGACGCCACTCGCTTCGCAGGCGAGTACCGTCGCACCGAACTCAACATCATCTAAAGCCGCTGGGCCGGGGATTCGTTCTGGTGTCCGATGGCGTACCGTACTGTCAACCTAGTTGATCTAACCGTCCGTCGAAAGGGTCACGGATGCAGCGGTTTTCGATCCGAAGCCGACTGATGCGACGGTGGATGCTGCTGGTGGCGGTGCTGGTCGCCGCGATCGCTGGGTTTTCTGTGTATCGCCTGAATGCCATCTTCGGATCACAGGACGTGACGTCGACCGCGAGTGGCAGCGCGAATGAGATCGTTCCGTTTGACCCCAAGCACGTCACCTACTGCCTGGACAAGTCCGGATGAGCCATCACCTAACCGACGCGGCAGAACGCCCGACGACGCCCTACCGGATCGCGAGCACGATCCGGCGGTTCTCTGTGCTGATCGCCGTCTTCTGGCTTGCCCTTGCGGTGCTGACGAATGTCTTTGTGCCGCAGTTGGAGACCGTCGCCGAATCACACAACGTATCGCTGAGTCCCCAGGATGCGCCGTCGCTGCAGGCCGCCAAACGCATCGGCAAGGTGTTCGACGAATTCGATTCCGACAGTTCGGCGATGATCGTCCTCGAGGGTGACCAGCCGCTCGGCGCCGAGGCCCACCACTACTACGACGGCTTGATCCAAAAGCTTTCCAAGGACACCAAGCACGTCCAGCACATTCAGGACTTCTGGGGCGATCCGCTGACGGCGGCGGGCTCGCAGAGCGCCGACGGCAAGGCGGCGCTGGTGCAGCTGTACCTCGCCGGTAACCAGGGCGAGTCGCTGGCCAATGAGTCGGGCGACTCGGTGCGCGCCATCGGCAACGACACGCCCCCGCCGCCTGGCATCAAGGCCTATGTCACCGGTGCCGCCCCCCTGGTCACCGATCAGTTCGAGGTCGGCCGCCACGGCACCCTGAAAACCACCCTGATCACCCTCGGGGTGATCATGATGATGCTGTTCGTGCTCTACCGTCGTCTCACCACGGTGTTCCTCGTGATCTTCACGGTGATGATCGAGTTGACCGCGTCCCGAGGCGTCGTCGCTGTCCTCGCCAACGCAGGCATCATCGAGCTGTCGACGTATTCGACCAACCTGCTGACGCTGCTCGTGATCGCCGCAGGAACGGACTACGCGATCTTCATCCTCGGCCGCTTCCATGAAGCGCGCCTAGGTGGGCAGGATCGGGTGTCGGCGTTCAACTGGATGTACGACGGCACCGCGCACGTCATCTTGGGTTCGGGCCTGACGATCGCCGGTGCGGTGCTCTGTCTGAGCTTCACCCGGCTCCCGTACTTCAACAGCCTGGGCGTACCCGCAGGCATCGGCATCCTCGTCGCCGTGGTGGCCGCGTTGACCCTGGCGCCCGCCCTGCTGGTCATCGGCCGCCATTTCGGTCTATTCGAACCCAGTCGCCCCATGCGTACGCGGGGTTGGCGGCGGATCGGCACGGCCATCGTCCGTTGGCCGGCCCCCATCCTGTTGGCCACGGTCGCCATCGCCGCGATCGGCTTGCTCTCCCTGCTGGGATACAAGACGAGTTACGACGCCCGTCCCTTCATGCCCGCCAGCGCGCCCGCGAATGTCGGTTACGCGGCCGCTGAACGCCACTTTTCGGAGGCGCGGCTGAATCCGGAACTGTTGATGGTCGAAGCCGACCACGATCTGCGTAATTCCACCGACATGATCCTGCTGGAGCGCGTCGCCAAGGCTGTCTTCCACACCGACGGAATCGCTCAGGTGCAGTCGATCACCCGACCGCTTGGCACGCCGTTGGACCATACGTCGATTCCTTTCCAGATCAGCGCGGGCAGCGCGTCTCAGATCAACAATCTGCCCTTCCAACAGGCCCGCGGTGCGGATCTGCTCAAGCAGGTCGACACCATCAACAACTCGATTGACGTTTTGCGGCAACAGTTTGCGCTGCAACAACAATCCGGCGACATCACCCACGAGCAGAGCGAAGCGTTCAAACAGACTGTCGCCACGGCGAACGACCTGCGTGACAAGATCGCCAACTTCGACGACTTCTTCCGGCCCATGCGCAACTACTTCTACTGGGAGCCACACTGTTTCGACATTCCGGCCTGCGCCGCGCTGCGGTCACTCTTCGACTCGCTCGACGGGATCGACGCGCTGACCGCGCAACTGAGTGACGTGTCGGGGAGCATCGCCAAGCTGGACGAACTGCAGCCAAAGCTGGTCGCGCTGATTCCGCCACAGATCGACACCCAGGAGACCAACCGCGACCTGACCCTGACGAACTACGCCACCACCTCTGGCATCAACGACCAGACTGAAGCGGCACTGCAGAACGCCACCACGTTGGGCCAGGCGTACGACGCGTCGAAGACCGACGACTCGTTCTACCTACCCCCCGAGGCGTTCACTAACCCCGAGTTCCTGCGCGGGCTGAAGCTTTTCCTGTCACCGGACGGGAAAGCCGCACGCATGATCATCACCCATGACGGCATTCCCGCTACACCAGAAGGCATTTCGCATATCGACCCGATCCGGCATGCAGCGCAGGAGGCCGTCAAGGGAACGCCGCTGGCCGGATCCAAAATCTACATCACGGGCACCGCGGCGACCTACAAAGACATCCAGGACGGGGCCAAGTACGACCTGATGATCGCCGGGATCGCCGCGCTCTGCCTGATTCTGCTCGTGATGATGTTCATCACCAGAAGCATCGTCGCCGCGATCGTCATCGTCGGCACCGTCGCGTTGTCGTTGGGTGCCTCATTCGGGCTTTCCGTGCTGATTTGGGAGGACCTCTTCGGTATCCCGTTGTACTGGATTGTGCTGGCGCTGGCCGTCATCCTGCTGTTGGCGGTGGGATCGGACTACAACCTGTTGTTGATCTCACGGTTCAAGGAGGAGATCCACGCAGGCATCAACACAGGCATCATCCGGTCGATGGCAGGCTCCGGCTCGGTGGTGACCGCGGCCGGGCTGGTGTTCGCGGCGACCATGGCGTCGTTCGTATTCGCCGACCTCCGGATCCTCGGTCAGATCGGAACGACGATCGCACTCGGGCTGCTGTTCGACACGCTCATCGTGCGGTCGTTCATGACACCGTCCATCGCCGCGTTGCTGGGTCGATGGTTCTGGTGGCCGCTGAACGTGCGTCAACGCCCGGCAAGGCAATCTGCCCAGCCGTCCGAGTCACGCCGGCCGGCCCGCCAACTCTCCCTCTGGGACGACGGGGGCTAGAGGCACGTCGGCCAGTCGACCTTTCAAATGCGCGACCCTGCGCAGCTGATTGGCGATGTTCAAGGAGGTCAGCATCGGGATGCCGCCGACGAACGTGCGAAACGACGGGTTGCCGCCGTCGAGGTGGAGCATGAAGAGGCACCCGACGACGTAGAAGAATCCGATGGTGAAGAGGCCGGCGGGTATCGCGTAGGCAAGTGGCGACCGGGCATCGTCAACCAGTTCGGTCGCATAGTCCACTTCTTCTTGCGACATCGGCTCGCGCTTGCGAAGTTTGGCGAGCACCGCCTTATGAGCGCCCACCACTTCGCCTAGCGGGTGGGACGTCCGTCTCTCCAGTCGGCCGATGTATACGAATACGCAAGTGACGAAGACTATTTCCATCACTGCGGCAAATATCGTGAGATCACCCCACGGACCGAGATTCACCCGTTCGACGCTACCCCGACACCCTGGGAGCGACGAAAACAGGTGCGCGCTATAAAGACGACGATCAGCTGACCGGGTGCGACGGTTCCGGCCGCAGCACGCACCGCGTGCCGTCGTAGATGGTGGCCATGCATTTCGTGCAGTGCACACACAATCCCTCGCGCGCGCTGTCGGCCTTGAACTTGTTGATGAGGTCCGGATCGCGCAGCAGGGCGCGCGCCATGGCGACGAACTCGAAACCCTCGGACAGGACGTCGGTGACGGTGTCCATCGTGTTCACCCGCCGAGGAGGATCAGCGGCATCGTGAGCGCGTCGCGGAATTGCCGGGCCAGCGGTAGGAAGAAGGCCTCCTCGAACGGGTAGGTGCGGAACATCCGCCCTCCGATGAGGCGAAGTCCGAGTCCGACGAAGGCGGGCTGGGAAGCGATGAACTCGGCCATCGGCACCTCACCCCGGAAGTAGTACATCGGATTGAGCAACGAGCTGCCGCCCGTCAGCTCGAGTGCATCGAGGTGGCCGTCGGATTCGAGCAGACGTGCCGTCGGCAGGCTGTCGGTCAACCAGAATCCGCCGCGGACGCCGTCGTCCATGTTGAACTTCGCGGTGACCGCAACGGTGTCACCGGCTTCCGCGCGGACCCGTTCGATGATCCGGCGCGCGAGTTCGGCGCGTCGGATCGTGTCACCGCCGAAGCCGTCCTTGCGCTTGTTGAGGTTGGGGCTGAAGAACGAGCTGAGCAGATATCCGTGGCCGAGGTGGATCTCGATGGCGTCGAAACCCGCCTCGACGGCGTTTCGTGCCGTCGCTCCGAATTCATTGATCGCTTCGTTGAGTTGCGGGACGGTGGCTCGCCGAACCAATCCCATTGCGGGCGCGCTGAATCGCGTTGACGGCGCGAGTGTGGGCATCCGGTTGGACCGGGTATTGGCGACGAGCCCCGCATGGCCGATCTGTGCGCACACCAGAGTGTCGCGGGCGTGCACCGCGTCGGTCAATCGCCGCAACGCAGTGGCCCGCCGCCGATCGAGCACCATCGTGTCGCGGTGCACCCGTCCGCCGGGTGAGACCGCGCAGTAGGCAACGGTGGTCATCGCCGCGCCACCGTCTGCGACCTCGGTGTGGAAGTCGATGAGCGCGTCGGTCACCTCGCCGCGCGGCATCCGGCCCTCGAAGGTGGCGGCCTTGATGAACCGGTTCTTCAGCGTCAACGGCCCGAGCGCCATGGGCGTGAAGGCTGCGAGGATGCCGCCGAATGCTCGGCTTTAGGATCAGACACTAATTTCGATACCATTGGCATCGTAATATAGCACGCGAGTTCGCAGCGCCCGTAGCGACCGCAGACGAGGAGAACCATGCTGATCGGCGTCACCGGAGGGACCGGCTACATCGGTGCACACTGTGTCCGCCTCCTCTCGCGGAGGGTCACCGAGTGCGCCTGCTCGTCGCACCCGACGTCGTGGGCGCACCGGTGTTGAGCCGGTTCGCCGAGTCCGGCGAGATCGAGGTGTTGGCGGGCGACGTCCGCGACACGGCGGTCATCGACCAATTGCTCGACGGCTGCGACGCGCTGATCCACGGCGCAGGAGTCGTCGGCACGGACAACCGTCGCCGCACGCTGATGTGGGAGGTCAACGCCTACGCCACGGAGTCGGTGCTCACGCGCGCTGTGAAAGCCGGCCTCGATCCCGTGGTGTCCGCGGCGGTATGCAGATGGTCGACGTTCGCGACATCGCCAGAGTCCATGCCGCGGTGCTGACTCCCGGCCGCGGCCCACGGCGCTACCTGTGCGGCGGCAATCTCGTCGCCTTCGACGACATGATCAGTGCACTCGAATTCGGGGCCGGGCGGCGATTCACCCGAGTCCCAGTGAGCCAACGCATGTTCCGCGGATTGAGCCGCGTCGGTGATGTGCTGTCCAACGTCGTCGCGATGGGCGACGGCCTCAGCTATGAGGCGGCGCTTCTGCTCACCGCGGCGACACCGACCGACGACTCGGCCACTCTCAACGATCTGGGCATCGCGTGGCGCTCACCCATCGACGCGATCGTCGCGTCCTTCCCCGGTCACGACCTGCCCGAGGATGGCAGCGATCCGGGCATATAGCGCATCGGTGCCATCCTCGACGGCGACCGTGGTGAGAAACAGCGCCGCGCCTGCTGCCATCGCGAGGACGGCGCGGGCGTCGTGCTCAGCCGCCTCGTCGGCGTCGGCGTCGGCGCCGGCGAACAGCGCCACCGCAGGCCCGCTGAAGTCAGCCCATAACCGGGCGCGCATCTCGTCGCTCTCGGCCATCGCGAGCAGGAGCCCTGGCACCGCGGCGATCACCTCCGGGCGGGTGAACAACTGACGGCTGCCTTGCACCACCCACTGCACCCAGCCGAGCCGATCGGTGTCGGCGAACGGCGCCAGGTCCGGCGTCGCGCCGAGGATTGCATGCAGAACCAACTCGGCCTTCGATGACCAACGGCGGTTCAGGCTCGACCGGCTGACGCCGGAGCGGGCGGCGATCGACCGCATGCTGAGTTCGTCCCAACCGGAGTCGATCAGTAACTCGCGGGTCACCGCGAGCACCCGGGTATCGATCGAGGCGTCCCTGGGCCGTCCCGCCGACTTAGCGTCCACCACATGCGCAATTCAACCTCAACCGCGGCGTCTCGACGGCTCAGGGTGAGCGAGGCCGGACGGCCCCCTCCGCGCGGATCGAACCCGTGCGGCGGGCGCCTGCGACTGCCAGCGGGGTCGCGACGTCCTCCAGCGACTTGCCTTCGGCATCGACCGCGAGGAACCAGGCCACCAGTCCGCCGGCCATCATCACCGCCGCCCCGAGCAAATAGCCGAGGAACAGCAGGAACGGTTTGGAGCCGTCGCCGATGAGCGCGCCGTAGATGACCGGTCCGAGGGCCCCGAAGCACTGCGCGATGGCGAAGAACACCGCGATCGCCTTGGCTCGAACCTCGAGCGGGAAGATCTCGCTGACGGTCAGGTAGGCAGCGCTGGCACCGGCCGATGCGAAATAGAAGATGATGCACCAGGCAATCGTCTGGGTGATCGCGTTGAGCACCCCGGCGTTGAACAGGACCGCGCTGACGGCCAGCAACACACCCGAAAGCAGGTAGGTGCCCGCGATCATCTTCCTGCGGCCGATGGTGTCGAAGAAGTGCCCGATGGTCAACGGCCCCAAGAGGTTTCCAACGGCGAATGCAATCAGGTAGAGCGGTGTCGCCTCGGAAGCCACGCCGTAGAACTTGCCGAGCACCAGCGTGTAGGTGAAGAAGATCGCGTTGTAGAGGAACGACTGGCTGATCATCAGCGTTGCGCCAAGGATCGATCGGCTCGGGTACTCGCGGAACAGCACCCGGGTCAGCGCCAGATAGCCGATCTTTTCGGTCGGCTTCAGCTCGATGGCCTTGCTCTCGTCGACGGCGGGCAGCGCGACGCCGGTGGCTTCCACCTCGTGTTCGATTCGCGAGATCGAGCTCTCGGCTTCGTCCACCCGTCCGTTCATGACCTGCCAGCGCGGGCTTTCCGGCAGATTCCGCCGGACCACCAGAATGACCAGGCCGAGCACCGGGCCGATCAGGAACGCGAGCCGCCAGCCCAGGCTCAGGTCCATCTGCTTGAGGAAGATGAACGTGCCGAGCGTGCCGAGGATCGCGCCGGCCCAGTACGTGCCGTTGACCGCGATATCGACCCGGCCCCGGTATCGCGCCGGGATCAGTTCGTCGATCGCCGAATTGATGGCAGCGTATTCCCCGCCGATGCCCATGCCTGCGATGAACCGGGTGAGGTAGAGGAAGGCGATCCAGCCTCCGCTGTTGCCCAATGTGAACGCGGTGAGACCGCTGCCAACGAGATACACACCCAGCGTGATCAGGAACAGGTTCCGTCGGCCGAGCCTGTCGGACAGACGCCCGAAGAACAGTGCGCCGACCACCTCGCCTGCCAGGTACACGGTGGCAAGGAGCCCGACCGCCGCGGAGGACAGGCCCAGCGTCTCGGGCTGGGTCAGCGTCTCGGCCACCGAGCTAGCGATAGTGATCTCGAGACCATCGAGGATCCAGGCCACACCCAGCGCGACCACCATCCGGGTGTGGAACGACGACCACGGCAATCGGTCGATTCGGGCGGGTATGAGACTGCGGATCACACTCTGGGTGTCAGCGGTTGTCGCCATGGTCGCCTCCTCGCGGAACAGCACAACCGGCTTTCCCGTCACCGCGTGGCCACAAACCTCCTTTCCGCATGCCGCGATCAGCCCACCTACTCCATGGCGTCGTGGACTGCGTGTTCGCACCCGCGGCGGAATTCGCTGCCACGGATGCCGGTCTGCTGCGAGCCGGTGATCTCGCGTGTCAGAAGCTCCGCGCAGAACGAGGTGGAACTCAACCCCCGGTCAGACAACGCGGAGCGCACGAACCTCGGATTCGACGCCGCCACGTACCCCGCGCGGTAAGAGGGTTCGTCATTCTGACTTGTGTCCGTCACAGCTATCCCGATTGCGGCGAGGGCAGTCAGCACCACAAACGCGCGGACGGCTGCAGGCCTTGTCATCGCACCACGGTCCCAGCCTCAACCTGAAGTAACGCTGAAGAGCAGTGCGGTTGCCAACGCACCTCTGCTGTACTGGGCAAGTACCGATACGACGGGACAGAGCATTGCGCGTACTGGTGATTGAAGACGAGGTCCGCCTGGCAGAGACCATCCGTCGCGGGCTTGTCTCAGAGCGCTTCTCCGTCGAGGTCAAGCACCGCGGCGACGATGGCTTCGAAACGGCGACCACGGACCATTTCGATGCGATCGTCCTCGACATCATGCTGCCAGGGATGAGCGGCTATGAGATCGTCCGCGGGCTACGCGCGCGCGGAGTGTGGACACCGATCTTGATGCTCTCCGCCAAGGACGGCGAATACGATCTCGCCGATGCCTTCGACCTTGGCGCCGACGACTACCTCGTCAAGCCGTTTTCGTTCGTGGTGCTCTTCGCCAGGCTTCGCGCGCTGCTGCGTCGCGGCGCACCCGAGCGTCCGGCGGTGTTGACCACAGGTGACCTCGAGCTCGATCCCGCACGACGCCGCGTCGCCCTGGGCGGTGTCGAATTGACGTTGACTCCCAGGGAATTCAGCGTTCTCGAATTCCTGATGCGGCACAGCGGCACGGTTGTCAGCAAGACGGAGATCATGCAATCGGTCTGGGACACGCACTACGAAGGCGATGACAACATCGTCGAGGTGTACATCGGCTATCTACGCCGAAAGCTCGACCTACCGGTCTCCGGGCAGCGCATCGAGACCGTTCGCGGCGTCGGATACCGGCTCATTGACGCTTAGTGGAAGCTCGACGACGAAGCAGGCTCCGCCGTTGGATGACTCCTCGACCCTGACACGTCCGCCGTGTGCGCCGACCGTCTCCGCCACGATCGACAGACCAAGGCCGGCTCCGCCGCTTTCACGGGTACGCGGAGAATCGAGACGGACGAAGCGATCGAAGACCCTGAGCCGTTCTGCCGCGGCTATGCCCGGCCCGTCGTCGGCGACGGTGATTCGCGCATGACCGTTTACCGGCCCGCATTCGAGGCGAATGTCACCGTGCGCGTGCCTGACGGCGTTGTCCACCAGGTTCCGCACCAGACGCGAAAGCGCCTGTGGGTCACCGGTAACCCTCACCGCCTTGACGGAGACCTTCACCAGCAGTTTGGTTACAGTTCGAATCCGCTCCGCTTCGGCATAGATGATGTCGTCCAAATCGACATCGACCTGCTTTAGTTTCTGCGTGCGCTCGTCTGCGTGCGCAAGCAGCAGCAAATCGTCGACAAGCTGAGCCATCCGCCGAGTCTCGGGCAGCAGCGAGTCCTCGATCAGCGCACGGTCCAATTCGTCGGGACGCACCTGCGCAAGATCGAGTGCTGCGGTGATGGTTGCGAGAGGGCTGCGCAATTCGTGTGATGCGTCGCTGACGAATCGCCGTTGGGCAGCTTGCCCGACCGCGATCCTGTCAAGCAAGTCGTTCATGGTGACGGCCAGCCGCGCCACCTCGTCGTCGGCAGGCGGAACCGGAATCCGTTCGGCCAGTTCGTCTGTGGTCAGCGACGCCACTCGCGCCCGAATGCGTTCGACCGGCTGCAGCGCCGAGCCGACGAGCCGGTACGTACCAAACGCCACCAGTGCGACCACGATTGGAACCGCCACCGCGAGCAATACACCGACGGTTGTGACTACGTTCTCCACCGGCTCGCGATCAGCGCCGACCAATACCGTCACGGGACCCGCGGGAGTGTCGGCACCGATGCCGGAGACCCACAGATCGTCCTCGGCGATCTGCACCCGCCCGAGGAACTCCGATGCGCCTGCGTCGAATCTCCGGCCGGATAGCGGAGTGGCCGGACTGCCCACCGACTGGGCGACCAGCCGTCCACTCGGATCTACCACCTGAACCACGCCGACCTGGCTGTCAGTCGCCAGCATCGACCGGTCCAGATCGGCGGGGGGCTCGGTCAACAGCTGGTCGGCGACCTGATGGGCGCGGGCGTCTGCGGTCGAGCGTGCGGAACCCTCCAGGGACCTGAACAGGACGAAGAGCAGTGCCGCACCGGCGAGCACCAGACACAGCGTCACGACCAGTGTCGCGGCGACCGACGTCCGCAACCTGACGGTCCATCGCGATGGCATCGCAAGCACCGCTCTGGCCATCCTCACCTCACCAGTGTGGCCCGACTGCGGGGGCGTGCACCACGTTCGCACGCCCCCGACCCTTTCTATTGCCCAGGCGCCGATTGCGGCGGGGTGATATCCGGTGTGTCTCCAGGCTCCGGAAGATCCACTTCACCGGGCACGTCGGGCGTATCTCCGGGTTCGGGGGTATCCACGACGCCGGGCACGTCCGGCATGTCGAGGACCGGCGTCGGTGGCGGAGGGGGTGGCGGGGCAGGCTGCGCATTGGAGACGGCGGCGCCCACGCCGATCGCACCGGCCGCCAGAATCGCCGAGGCCGCAGCTACAGCTCTTTTTCTGTTGTAAGCCATGATCTTTCCTTTCTTCAGCCAACCTGGCTGTGCGTCCACAGTGCGAAAGTGAACCTGTGTAGGGGCTGAAGAAGAAGCGCCTCATACGCTTTCAGCCGGGCTTCAGCTACCCCTCTCTACGGTCGGGCGTTGTGACTGAGACAACGAGACGGCAAGTCGTCAGATCCCCGCGCCAAATGCTCAGCAAGGTCCCCGAAGTAACGGTGTGGTTCTGGGTCATCAAGATCCTGTGCACCACCGTGGGAGAAAGTTTCGCCGACTGGATCAACATGACCCTTGGCGTCGGACTCGTGCCGACCGCATTGATTTTCACGGTCGTGTTGATCGCCGTTCTGGGATGGCAATTGCGCTTGGACGGCTACGTGGCGTTCGTGTACTGGCTGACCGTTGTGGTGGTGAGCGTGACCGGCACTCTCTACACCGACATCCTCACCGACAATCTGGGAGTTCCGCTCGCACTCAGTACAAGCGTGTTCGCTGCGGTCCTGGCATTGGTCTTCGGTGTGTGGTTTGTGCGCGAACGGACTCTGTCGATCCACAGCATCACGACGACCCCGCGAGAGTTGTTCTACTGGCTTGCGATTCTGGTCACCTTCGCCCTTGGCACCGCGGCGGGTGACTGGATCCTGGAACTCACCGGCTGGGGCCCCGGTACGTCGGTGCTGCTACCGATCGGACTCATTGCCGCGATCGTTGTCGGCTGGTGGTTGGGCGCCAACGCTGTGCTGTCCTTCTGGCTGGCCTACATCCTGACGCGACCACTTGGCGCCAATCTCGGTGACTGGCTGGGATTCCCGACGGATCAGCAAGGCCTCGGTTTGGGCGTCGCGGTCACCAGCGTGATCTTCTTGAGCGCAATCCTCGCCACGGTGGTCTACCTGTCGATCACCCGCGCCGACGTCATCGCGCAGCCTATCGACCAACCGACCGCCCCTACCGTGAACAAGCGCCGCGAAAAGGTGATGCACGGGTATTACGCTGCCATTGCCTGTATTACCGGTGCGGTGCTCGTGTGGGCCGCCGGACAGCCGCACTCCACCGCCGCGGCGAGCGAGAGCGAGTCCGGACCCGCCGTCACTGTGACACTCGCACCGGGACAATCGGCGACTGCGAACTTCCCACCCGCGGAGGTGGCGAAGTTTCGGGTCATCGTCGCCGACACGCTCACGAAGCTTCAAGCCAGCGACCAAGGCGCTGCGACCGGACGGATCAAGGACCTCGAAACCGCTTGGGACGACGACCAATCGAACCTCGAGCCGTTGGACGGTATCGGTTGGACTGTCCTCGACGGGCAGATCGACAGCACCCTTACCGCGTTGCGCGCCAAGAAGCCGGACCTCGCGACGGAGAAGCAGACCGTCGAGACTCTGTTGAGCTCACTTCAGTGAAGGCGCGCCGATCACCGACAGCAGCGCAAGCTTCTCGTAGCTTTCACTGCCCGGCACCGCGGTGTAGACGAGTAGCGAGTGTGACGTCTCGGGGTCCAACAGGATCTGGCAGTTGAGCTCAAGGAACCCCACGTCGGGATGCTGGTATCGCTTGATGTCGCGCGGCCTGATGCCGACCTCGTGCTCCTTCCAGAGCAGTCGGAACTCCTCGCTCTGCGAGGGCGGAAGAGGTGATCGCGTTCGTCGCGGGAAAGATGAAGCCCTGCGCGATCGAGGCAACCCTTTCGCCCGGCGGCGCTGCCCATCGTGGGGACCGTCGACAACGCCAAGCGCCGGGCCCTGATGGCCGCTACCTCGCCCGAGGCCAAGGACGGCGCGTTCTACGGACCCCAGTGGCTCGGGAACGTCGGCGGACCTCCCGGGGCACAGAAGCTCTGGAAACCGCTGCGCGACAACGCGAATGCGGTGCGTATGTGGTCGGTGTCGGAAGAGCTCACAGGAGTCCGTATGACGTAGCCCGGGTCAGTGAATTCGGGCGCTGCCGCCGAGGCCGATCTCCAGGACGCTTCCGGTGACGACGCCCGGATCTGTGACCAGATACAGCAGCCCGCGGCTGACGTCCTCGGGTTCAATCCACGGCGCAGGAATCGGATTCGCCTTCATCATTCGCCGGACCAATTCGTCGGGAACACCGTCGTCACCCTCGGGCTGAACCATCGGCGTGTGGACCGTGGTCGGGCAGATGACGTTGACGGTGATGCCGTCCTTGGCGACCTCCAAGGCCAAGGATTTCGCGAGCCCGATGACCCCCCATTTGGTGGCGTTATATGCCGCCAGGTCTGGGATGCCCATCCGGCCGCCCATCGAGGAGGTGACGACGATCCGGCCGAAACGCTGTCGTCGCATCACCGGGACGGCTGCCCGCAGGGTGTGAAACACGCCCGTCAGATTGGTGTCCATCAGCTGACGCCAGATCTCGTCGGTCACCTCGTCCAGCGGACCTGTGCTCACGATCCCGGCATTGGCCACCACGATGTCGAGACTTCCCAAGCTGCTCACGGTTTCCTCGATCGCGGCGGCCACCGCAGCGGGGTCGCGCACGTCCATCGCGATCGGGATGCACAGCGAGCCGAGCTCCTCGACATGCTTGCCGGTGACCCGAAGATCGTCCTCGGTGCCGAGCGGGTACGTCAGATCCATCGGACGGGGTGCGTCGGCGATGACGACGTTCGCGCCTTCTGCCGCTAGCGCCAGGGCATGCGCGCGCCCTTGCCCGCGTGCCCCTCCGGTGATGAACGCGACCCGGCCGTCCAGCGCTCCCACGCGGTCAGCCCGCCGTCTCGGTGCCCGGGTCGGCGAAGACTGGCTGCTCCCCCGACATCCCCGCCATCACAGCGGCGAGCTGATTCGGCTTGCCGATCAGCCCGGCCTGAAGCTCGGACTCGAGCACCAGGGCGGCGGCGGCATCGTTGCTCACCCAGGTCTCGTTGTAGAGGCGCTTGGCGGCCTGAACGGCGTCAGGAGATTTCTGCGCGATCTCTTCCGCGAGTGCCAGCGCGGACGCGAGCGGGTCGTCGGCGGTGCTGGTGACCAGCCCGAGCGCCGAAGCGTCGCTGCCGGAAACAACGCGCCCGGTGAACGTCAACTCCTTCGCGACGTCGACAGGCACCAGTCGCGGAAGCGTCTGCGTGATGCCCATGTCGGGGACGAGACCCCACTTGATCTCCATGACCGACAGCTTCGCATCGGGCGCTGCGATCCGGATGTCGGCGCCCAGCGCGATCTGCAGACCGCCGCCGAAGCAATTGCCGTGAATCGCGGCGATCACCGGCGCAGGCACCAACGACCAGTCGTAGGTAACCCGCTGAGCGAAGTTGGCCAGCCGATCGTCCTCGCGGGTCAGCAGGACGCCCGTGCCGCCGCGGCCGCCCATGAAGCTGGCGACGTCCAACCCGGAGCAGAAGCTCTTGCCCTCGCCGTGCAGTACGACCGCACGAACCGACGCGTCACCTGCCAGCTGTTCGGCGGCATTCATCAGACCGTCGAACATCGCCTGGTCAAGTGCGTTGTGCTTGTCGCCGCGCACCATCGTCACCGTTGCGATGCCGCCGGCACCGACCTGAACACGAACTCTGTCTTCGCTCACGCGCGGCAATCTACTCGCGATGTCGGCCTTAAGCCTTCGTCGGCCGGAGGTCAGATCTGATAAGACTGTCTATTGAATGCGAATGATGGACTGGTGAGCGCCCCGACGCTCGACACCGACACCCGCGCTGAACAGCCGCGGCGAAGCGGCATCGCCAAGTGGATCCGGCGGCTGGCCGTCCCCATCATCATCGGCTGGATCGCGCTCATCGCGGCGCTGAACGTCTCGGTGCCGCAGCTCGAAGAGGTCGGCAAGATGCAGGCGGTCTCGATGTCCCCCAAGGACGCACCGTCGGTCCAGGCCATGATGCGCATCGGCAAGGTCTTCGAGGAGTTCGACTCGGACAGCTCAGCGATGATCGTGCTGGAGGGCGACCAACCCCTCGGTGAGGACGCCCACCGGTTCTACGACGACATGATCGCCAAGCTCCGCGCCGACACCAAGCACGTCCAGCACATTCAGGACTTCTGGGGCGACCCGCTGACACGCGTCGGAGCGCAGAGCGAAGACGGCAAGGCCGCCTACGTGCAGGTGTATCTCGCCGGGAACATGGGTGAAGCACTCGGCAACGAATCGGTCATCGCGGCTCAGAAACTCGTCGCGGGACTGACTCCCCCGCCAGGTGTCAAGGTGTACGTCACCGGCGGGCCCGCACTACAGGCCGACCAGGAGAACGCGGGCAACGCGAGCGTCAGGACCATCGAAATCGTGACGGTCGTCGTCATCGTTTCCATGCTGCTGTTCTTCTACCGCTCGATCGTCACCGTGCTGTTCGTGTTGACGATCCTGATATTGAGCCTTTCGGCGACCCGTGGTGTGGTGGCGTTCCTCGGCTACAACAATTTCATCGGGCTTTCGACGTTCGCGACCCAGTTTTTGGTGACCCTCGCGATCGCCGCGACAACCGACTACGCGATCTTCCTGATCGGGCGCTACCAGGAGGCCCGCTCGGTCGGGGAGGACCGGGAGTCCGCGTACTACACGATGTTTCACGGTACCGCCCACGTCGTCCTCGGCTCGGGGATGACGATCGCAGGCGCCACCTTCTGCCTTTCGTTCACCCGATTGCCGTACTTCCAAACGCTTGGCGTCCCGCTCTTCGTCGGGATGGTGGTCGCGGTGCTCGTCGCGCTGACTCTCGGGCCATCGTTGATCACCGTCGCGGGCCGCTTCGGACTGTTGGAGCCCAAGCGCGCCATGCGGATTCGGTTTTGGCGGCGCCTCGGCGCTGCCGTCGTCCGGTGGCCGGGCTGGATCCTGACCATGACCGTCCTTCTCGCCCTGATCGGTCTGCTCACCCTGCCGGGCTACCGGCCCAGCTACAACGACCGGCTGTATCTACCCGACGATCTGCCTTCACAACAGGGATTCGCGGCGGCCGAGCGGCATTTCCCGGTCTCGCGGATGAACCCCGAAATGCTTCTCGTCGAAACAGATAAGGACCTTCGCAACTCGGCCGACTTCCTGGTGATCGAGCGGATCACCAAGGCCATCACGAAGGTGCCCGGGATCGGGAGGGTGCAATCGATCACCCGTCCCGAAGGTAAACCCCTGAAGTTCAGCACGATTCCGGCCCAAATGAGCATGAGCGGCACCCTCCAGGAGCTGAATCGTTCGTACTCGGACAGAAGCATGGACGACATGCTGACGCAGGCCAACGAGATGCAGACGACCATCGATGCGATGACGAAGATGAGCGCGCTGATGGGTGAGATGACCGCCGTCACGCATTCCATGGTGCAAAGAATCCGGGACACGACGATTCACACTGCCGAATTGCGCGATCACATAGCCGATTTCGACGACTTCTTCCGCCCTGTTCGCAGCTATCTGTACTGGGAGCCGCACTGCTATGACATCCCGGTGTGCCACTCATTGCGGGCCATCTTCGACACGCTCGACGGCGTCGACACCCTGACCGACGACATCCAGGCGCTACTTCCGGATCTGGAGCGGCTCGACACGCTGATGCCGCAGCTGCAGACGATGTTGCCGCCGCAGATCGAGTCGATGAAGAGGATGCGGGACATGATGCTGACGATGCACTCGACTCAGTCGAGCCAGCAGGATCAGCAGTACGCAATGAACGAGAACCAGTCCGCGATGGGTAACGCGTTCAACGACTCCCACAACGACGACACCTTCTACCTGCCACCGGAGATCTTCGACAACGCAGACTTCAAGCGCGGGATGAAGAACTTCATCTCGCCGAACGGCCACGCGGTCCGCTTCATCATCTCCCACGAAAACGACCCGCTCGGCGCTGACGGTATCGAGCGCATCGACGAAATCAAGAACGCCGCCTTCGACGCCATCAAAGGCACGCCGTTGGAGGGGTCGAGGGTCTACCTCGGCGGCACCGCATCCACCTTCAAGGACATGCGCGACGGCAACGCGACCGACCTGCTGATCGCGGGCGTCGCCGCGCTCATATTGATCTTCATCATCATGCTGCTCATCACGCGCAGCGTCGTCGCGGCAGCCGTCATCGTCGGCACCGTGGTGCTGTCGCTCGGCGCGTCATTCGGGCTGTCGGTTCTGTTCTGGCAGCACATCATTGGCTTGGATCTCGAGTTCATGGTGATGGCGATGGCGGTCATCATCCTGTTGGCGGTCGGCGCGGACTACAACCTGCTATTGGTGGCGCGGATGAAGGAGGAGATCCCGGCCGGGATCAACACCGGAATCATTCGCGCCATGGGCGGCAGCGGGTCGGTCGTGACCGCGGCAGGCCTGGTGTTCGCGTTCACCATGATGTCGATGTCGGTGAGCGCCATGGTCGTGGTCGCCCAGATGGGCACCACGATCGGGATGGGTCTGTTGTTCGACACCTTGGTGATCCGCGCGTTCATGACACCGTCGATCGCCGCGCTCCTCGGCCGATGGTTCTGGTGGCCGCGGCTCGTGCGACCTCGGCCTGTTCCGGCGAAATGGCCGAGCGTCCCGCAGCAGGCCTAGAGGACAGGCCGGCCGCCGGTGACCGCAACCCGCGCACCGGAGACGTAACTGCCTTCGTCGGAAGCCAACATCACGTAAACCGGAGCAAGTTCAGCGGGCTGCGCCGCCCGCCCAAGCGGGGTGTCGTCACCGAAGTTGGCGACTTTCTCGTTAGGCATTGTGGCCGGGATCAGCGGAGTCCATATCGGCCCCGGAGCAACGCTGTTTACTCGAATGCCCTGCTCCCCCAACAACTGAGCCAGGCTGGCGGAAAAGTTGGCGATCGCGGCCTTCGTCGCGGCGTAGGGCGCCAGCGTCGGTGATGGCATGTCGGAGTTCACCGACGAACTTCCGATCACCGACGAACCAGGACCCATGTGCGGCCCGCGTCCTCGACCAGCCGCGCCACCTCGGCGGCGTCGTCATCTTCATTGTGGTACGAGATCAAGACGTCAGCGCCTTGCCGTGCGAACGCGATGGCCACCGCGCGACCGATACCGCTGTCGCCTCCCGTGATCACCGCACGCTTACCCGTCAGCCGCCCCGACCCTACCTTTCGTCGATTGCCGGCGCTATGGCTTGAGAATGATCTTGACCGCACCGTCCTGCTTCTTCTGGAAGATGTCGTAGGCGTGCGGCGCCTGGTCGAGCGGCAAAGTGTGCGTGGCGAAGGAGTCGACGCCCAGCGGGTCGTCGTCTGTCAGCAGCGGCATGATGTCGTCGACCCACTTCTTCACGTTGGCCTGCCCCATCCGCAGCTGGATCTGTTTGTCGAAGAGGGTCAGCATCGGCAATGGGTCGGCCATACCGCCATACACGCCGATGAGCGAGATGGTGCCACCGCGGCGGACGATGTCGATGGCGGAGTAGACGGCATCGAGGCGGTCAACGCCAGCCTTCTGCATCATCGGCTTGGCGAGCGCGTCCGGCAGGAGTCCGGTGACCTGTTGAGCGAACTTGGCGACTGGTGAACCGTGTGCCTCCATCCCGACAGCGTCGATCACCGAATCGGTGCCACGACCTGAGGTCATGCCGCGGATGACGTCACCGAGGTCATTGGTGTGCTCATTGAGGTCGATTGTGGGGATGCCGCGGGCCTGGGCCCGCGCGATACGCTCAGGCACCCTGTCAACGGCAATGACCTGATAGCCCAGATGCGCGGCGATGCGGGCCGCCATATCGCCGATCGGCCCGAGTCCCAGTACCGTCACCGAGCCACCGGCGGGAATCTCGGCATAGGCGACCGCCTGCCACGCCGTCGGCAGGACGTCGGAGAGGTAGACGAACCGTGAATCCGGCGGCCCGTCGGGGACTTTGATGTGGGTGAACTGAGCCTGCGGCACGCGAAGCAGCTCGGCTTGACCACCGGGTATCTGGCCATAAAGTTCGGAATAGCCGAACAGCGCAGCACCCATCCCCTGATCGCGGACCTGTGTCGTCTCACACTGAGTGAAAAGCTGCTGATCGCACATGAAACAGCTGCCGCAGGAGATTTGGAACGGAATCACCACCCGGTCGCCCGGTGCCAGATTCGTGACTTCCGACCCGACCTCGGCCACAATCCCCATGGGTTCGTGGCCGAGGATGTCCCCCGGATTCATGAACGCACCGAGAATCTCGTAAAGATGCAGGTCGGACCCGCAGATATTGGTCGACGTCACCTCGATGACGGCGTCCGTCGGCTCTTCCACCTTCGGATCCGGGACTGTATCCACCCGTACGTCCCGCTTGCCGTGCCAGGTAACTGCCTTCATCGAAACGCCCTTCAGATATTCATTGCCAAGCGGCATCGCTCGCCCGTCTCATAGGTGAACGGCGGTCAAGTACCCCGGCGACGCGGCCGGAAACAGCGTCAAGGAAAACTTGACGCGAGGTCTAGCGTCAAGTAAACCTTGACGCATGAACGCAGTACTCGAGGTCACCACACCCGTCCCATTTCCCGCTCCCGACGCTCACTGGCGAGAGTGGGTCACCTACGGGTTGAGCTGCGCAGCACACGCGCCGGTCGCTGGCCGTGTTATGACGGTGCACGCCTACCGAGAGGGCGAACCAGGGCCTCGTTGGCAGGCGTTGTACGACGCGACGTGGCCGGCGTACCGCCGCTGGTACACCAGCGAGGGATTGACCGCACGTCCATCATTACGCGAGTGTCGCGATGCCCTCACCCGTTACATGCCCGAACTGGTTCCAACATGGGAGCGACTGTGCGACCTCAGCGGCAACGACTCCGTCGCCGCACGGATGCTGTCGATGTGGCGCCTGCCCGCGTTCGCCGTCGGCTGCTCGCAAGCAGTGCTGCCGGGCGACCAGCCCGCGCTGGTGCGCAATTACGACTACGACCAAGCGCTTTTCGAAGCCGTGATCGCGTCCACTGACTACTCAGGGCGACGCCGTGTGCTCGGCACCAGCGACATGCTCTGGGGACTGCTCGACGGAATGAACGAAGACGGATTGGCTGTCTCGCTGACGTTCGGTGGCCGCGCCGATGTCGGCGACGGCTTCGGAATTCCAATGGTTTTGCGCTACATCCTGGAAACCTGCACGACTGTCCAGCAGGCGGTGGACGCGCTGCGGCGGATCCCCGTTTCGCAGTCCTACAACATCGCGTTGGTCGACAGCGCAGGCGGTCACGCGACCGTTTTCGTTGCACCGGGACAACCCGCCGAGGTTAGCGCGCTGCGCGCGACGACCAACCACCGCCTCGACCACGTCGAGCGCTCCGCCCACGCCGCCCGATTCAACAGTGCCGGACGACTGTCGCGACTCGACGAATTGCTCACCGACACAACAACAAGCAGTCAATTGGTCGCGGCGATGTTGGCACCCCCGATGCGTAACGATCAGTTCGAGGCCGGTTTCGGCACGCTGTATACGGTCGAATATCAGCCCGCGGTCGGGACAGCGACGTGGCACTGGCCTGAAGTGTCGTGGACGCGGGGCTTCGACGACCCGGATGACATCCGCGAGGTTCGGCTGGCATGAACCGCAACCCGAGCGATATCGAGGCCGAGGT
Source organism: uncultured Mycobacteriaceae bacterium (assembly GCA_902826815.1). GTDB lineage: Bacteria > Actinomycetota > Actinomycetes > Mycobacteriales > Mycobacteriaceae > Mycobacterium. The sequence continues at coordinate 34,539 of CADEGF010000038.1, read as the reverse complement.
GCGCACACTGCTCGGTGCGCTCACCTCCAGCAGCGACCCGGCGGCCTTCCAAGCGCTACTCGGCCTCAGCCAGTATCTCGGTGAATGCTTGGGACTGTCGGCCCGAACCCTGGCCGAATCCCAATCGTGGGGTGACGTCGCCGGTGTCGCGGGTACCACGAAGCAGGCGGCATGGTCGAGGTGGCACCGATAAGAGTTGGCCGGTGCCGCGCATGGCGCGGGCCACGGCAAGTCATGCGTCGTGCGCAACCGCCGAACTGGTCGAGGTGATGAAATCGTCGATGAGGTCGACGACCTGCGAGGGGGCTTCGACCTGCGCGAAGTGACCCACGCCCGGCAGGACCTCGAGGCGGCAGTCCGGGCGCATCTCCAACGCGGCATACGCGTGATCGACCGGGATGATGGCGTCGTCCTCGCCCCAGATGGCCAGCGCGGGTAAGTCGGCCCTGAGTCGCAACCGGTTCAGGGCGCTGACCGACTGTCCGCGGTAATCGATGACCGAGCGAAGGGTGCGCAGGAACGATTCGCGGGTCTGAGCATCGGAGAACGACGAATACGCATTCCAGATCTCGGCCCCGCGGGGTGACCGCAGCCCCATGGACGACAGCCACGACTTGACGGAATCACCGGCACGCAGAACAAATCCCGGTGCGATCATCGGCATGACCAGTTCAGCCCCGGGAGCCGAAAGCAGGCGCAGGATCCAACCGACATCCTTACCCAAGCCCCCGCTGCTGATGAGGATGAGCCGCCGACAGTAGTCAGGGTGCTGGTAGAGGAACTGCATCGCGATTCCGCCGCCGAGCGAGTGGCCGACTACGGTCGCAGAGTCGACGTCGAGTTCGTCGAGCAGGTCGCGTAACCCGACCGCGAACGCCCCAAGCGAGTAGTCGGTCCGCGGCTTGGCGGACTGTCCGTGCCCGAGCAGGTCGGGCGCGATTACCCGGTATTTCTTGGCGAGTCGCGGCAGGACCTCGCGCCACGTCTGAGAACTGCCCGCCATCCCGTGAATCAGCAGAAGAGCTTCGCCCTGACCTTCGTCGTAGTAGGCAAGCTGCTCACCGTGGATATCGATGGTTTTGTGTTCGCTCACGTACACCTCCGCGCTGAAATCTGCTTGGCGTAGAAGACGCGATCGTATCCGTCCTGCGTGCCGCGTGCCGCCTCGGTGTATCCATGGCGCGGGTAGAAGGTCTGGAAGTCGGTCGGACCAGGCTGGCCAGCAAAACAGGGCGACGAGGTTTCAACTCAGCGAATTCTGTGTATCTAGCCCCTGCCATACCCGCGCGAGAGAGGTCTTCAGTGAATCGCATCGTCTACTCCGTCCTGGCTGCATCAGCGGTAGCAGCGGCCATGAGCGGATGTTCGGCATCCGAGATCGTCAATACCGGCGGCGACACGAAGTGCAAGGACTTCCTCACCCAGGACGAGAAGAAACAGAACGACGAAGTCAGCAAAATGCTGAAGGACAGCAGCGGCCAGGATCCGACGAATCTGGAAATCACCGCTACAAAGGCCTCGGCCGTAATCTATTGCCAAACGCTCGGCAAGGAAGACACGAAGATCTCAGAGGCGCCGCACGGCTGAGCGGCTCACCGAGGAGGTGACTGTTGACCGCCATCATCGTCATCGCGATAGCGCTGGTGCTCGGAGCCGGCCTGGTACTGAGTCAGCTTGTCCGCCTTCGCGCTTGGCTGGACAAACCTCCACCCAAAGACCCACCTGATGGCTACCAGAATCACGCCGACGGCTCCGATTAGCGGTGAGCCGGTGTGTTGGCCAAATGGTCCGTAATTGTTTGGCAAAGGCGTCCAGGTCCTTCGGTGATCGACTGGTGATCAGGTTCCCGCCGACGCAGACCACCTGATCGACGACTGCGGCGCCCGCATTGCGCAGGTCGGGAGCCGTGCCGGCCGCGACCGGCGCGAACGCTGCTGACTAAACCCCGCGCTCGACGGGCAGAAGTCCGCGGTCGACGGCGCTGACCAGAGCGGCGTGGTCGGCTTCGGTCTGGTCGGCGTAGCGCCGCGCGAACTTGCACAGTGCCGTATCGACCCGATCGGAGCTCCCCATATACCCGGCGATCATCGAGGCGCCGCTGGTCCTTGCGTGGCCCTTGGCCAGGAGCTGGCCGACCACACCGGCATAGTCGGCCAGCGCGGCCGCATCGATCGCATCTAAAGGTATGCGCCCCTTCATGTTCCGAAACTGCCGGACGTAGTACTGCAGACCATCCATCGTGGTCCAGCCCAGTAACGGATCGCTAACCGTCTGCAGTGACTGTTGGTATTCCACGACCCGCTGTCCCTGGTGCGCGTGCCATGCCGATTCGCCGTGCACGTAGCGCCCGAGCACCGATCGGCGAGCTTGCTTGAGCTGTAGGAAAACAACGTCTTCTTCCGATGAACCTTCCAGCAGCGCCACATAGGCGCGAAGGCCGACGCTGCCCACCCCGACGACCTTGTGCGCAACGTCGACCAACGTGTAGCCACCCAGAACACGTCGCCAGTACGAGGGCAGCGTTTCGAGATATGCGTCGAGTGCCTCGGCAAATAATTCCGCTTCTCGCTCGGGCAGCCGCGTGATCAGGGGTGGTTCCTCGACGATCTTGCGCTCACCATCGACCTCGTGGGTGAAGCGGGGCAGCGCACGGTCACCTGTGCGGTGGCGCGCTCTTTTCGCCGACCGCATCACCTCTTCGTTGAGCGGACCCGCCGTCTCGGCGGCCAGCCTGTCGACATCAAGCCGAACGAAAGACCTTGTGAACAAAGGCAGATCGGCGAGTCGCCGCAGTTCGTGACGATACGAGGCCACACAGGACCGCACCGCGTCGCCGCAGTGGTCTTCCGACGTCCCGTTGTGACGTCCGGCGACCCAGATACTCGCGGCCAACCGACGCAGGTCCCACTCCCAACCGCCAGGGTGCGCCTCGTCGAAATCGTTGAGGTCGATCACCAGATCCAGCTCGGGAGATGCGTAAAAGCCGAAGTTGCCGAAGTGGGAGTCACCGCACACCACCGGCGTGATTCCCGTTGCGGGCAGATTCGCGACATCCTCGGCCATCACGACCGCGGTTCCGCGCAGGAATCCGTACGGCGATTCGACCATGCGACCGACCCGGATCGGGATCAGCCGGTCAACCCTGCCCCGGTGACTGACATTGATGAGGTCGACAGGGTTTGGACGGTCAGAAGGCGCTGTCCAGTCGGCTAGCGACTTGCGTGGCACCCGCTTACGCAGGCTCTTGCCGAGGGCGTAACGCTCTGCCCTCGTTACGGGTCGTTGCCGCAACGACCGATACGCCGTTCCGTCGGCCTCAGCGAGAACCGTGTGTCCGCTGGCAGCGGCGATGCCATCCATATCAACTGGAAACTTCGAACTCGGCCCGCAGGCGCACGATGACAACACAGACGTCATCTCGGCGAGGGGGCGCGGCAAGCGTTTCGGTGAGTTGCCTGCACCCCTCGTTCAACTCAACCTTCGTCCCCCAGCCTTCGATCAGCTGCTGCGCCTTCGAGATACCAGTCTCGATATCCCAGCCGCCCCCCTCGATCAGGCCGTCGGTGTACATGACCAGAATGTCGCCCGGTTCGAGTCGCACCTGACCTTCGGTGTATGCGGCATCGCGGATCGGCCCAAGCACTGGGCCGTGGGCGTCGCTAAGTCGGATGACTCTCCCGTCGCGCGAGCGACGCAACAACGCAGGCGGATGACCGGCCAGAGCGTACGTCAGCGCACCGGCCTGCGGATCGAACACGGCCACGGCCATGGTGGCGAACCTTCCGTGGCTGGCGTGGGCAGTGAAGTTGTTGAGCTCTGCCAACAGTTGGGCGGGCGGTAGTCCTTGTAAGGCCATGGCCCGTCCCGCGCTGCGCAATTGCGCCATGTCCTCGACGGCCGGAAGGCCATGCCCCACAACGTCACCCACCGTCAGGTACGCCCGCTGCTTCGGCAAAGCCATCACGTCATACCAGTCGCCACCGAGCCCGTGCTCACCGTCTGCCGGTTGGTAGCTGACTGCCACGTCAAGGTCGGCGACATCCGCCGGTTCGGTGGGCAGCACCGCGGCCTGCAGCACCGCGGCCCGCGCATGCTCGTCGGCATAAACCTGCGCGCGCACCAGGCTCTGCCCGACCATTGTTGCGACGGCAGAGATGTACGCCAACTGTGCAGCATCCAAGGTTTGGGGCCGCGTCCACATCATGCTCAGCACGCCGATCGGCTTGGCGCCGGAGGTCAGCGGCCAGTTCACCAACGCCTCTGCGCCCGTCAACGCCATCAGGTCCGCGTTCTCGGAGTACCGCCGTTGGTATTCCACCGAGTTGCCCATCACGACCGGGAGGCCAGTACGCACTGCTTCGGTCGCAGCCGTGAGGTCATCGAGCGGGACTCCACCTCCAAATTTGTCGTGCACGAGCTGCGGGTAGCCGGCCGTCTTCACCCACTCCAGCCGGAGTCCATCAGCCGTTACCAGGCCAAGCGCCACTGCTTGTGCCCCTGCATCGTTGAACAGCCGCTTGACGACCGCGTCGCCGATTTGGCTCGGCGTGAGCGCGGCCGAAAGGCGCTGTGCCAGTTGTGCCAGTATTTGCAGCCGATCACGCTCTCGGCGTTCGGTTTCTCCTGCTCTGACCGCCGCGACGCGGCCGGCGGCTTCTTGCGCGATCAGCATGGCGACCAGCACCATCACCGCGATGAACACCTGTGTCACCGCCAGCCGAACCGGCTGCGCGACGTCGAGTTCTCCGAATGCACCATGCCCGGTGCCCGTCATGTAGTTGACGGTGAACGCCACCACCGCCCCGGCCAGTGCGGTGCCGATCACGTCGAGCCGAAGCGCCGCCCACAGCATCACCGGCAGCAACGGTAATGTCACTGGCGCATGCCACCAGAGCGCCGCGAACGACAGCAGCGCGGTGACGCCGAGCACAGCGGCGGTCTCGGGGAGACGAGTCCGCAGTTTGTGAGCTTGCCTGGGCCATAAAAGAATTGGAGCACCGACCACAAGAGCGCCGATACCGTCGCCCGCCCACCAGTGCGCAACGGCCGTGGCCAAGGCGATGTTGTTCGAGACGGCGCTCACCGCGCCGCCGATCAACCCACCCACGAACGGCCCCGCCACACATGCCCCGGCCAGAAACTTCGCCAGATCGCGACGCTTCCGAAGGTCGGGCACGCCTTTGCACCAGGCCAACACCAACGACGCCCCGACGACAGGCTCCACCGAGTTGGCGAACGCATATCCCAACGCGGTGCGTACGCCGGCACCGTAATAGAGATCGACGGCAAGCTCGGCGACAACGATCGCAGCGACGATGACCAACCATCGTGAGCGTGGTGTCAGCAGCATCGCTGCCGCTGTCACGCCGGCAGCGGGAAAGAACGCCGGGGTTATCTGAGCACCGAACGATTGCCAGGACACCACTGCACCTACGGAGTAGGCCAGCGCCACAATTGCGAAGAGCGCACTCGCCGACCGGCGGGTCGTGCGTGTGCTGCGACTCGACTCGCTCGGCGTCATGCGGGGCCAAGACACCTGCACGAGGCTATCGACGCCGTCGCCGTTGCGGCGGAATACCGCCGTTTGACCTCGTCAACCCTCGACGAGAAGGACCGGATTATTGGAGTGGCGCGTCGCGCAGATGCTTCCCGCGTTAGTCTTTGCCGATGATCGCGGGCGACAAGGCGCCTGACTTCACGCTGTACGACCACACCGGTCGGCCTCGGACATTGTCGGCGCTCCTTTCCAGCGGGCCGGTTGTGCTGTTCTTCTTCCCCATCGCGTCCTCACCGATCTGTACCATGCAGGCTTGTCATTTTCGGGATCTGAGCAGCGAATTCTCTACGGTGGGCGCGCAGAGAGTTGGCATCAGCACCGACACCGTCGACAGGCAGGCCCACTTCGCTCAACAGCGCTCGTTCGACTATCCGCTGCTCTCCGACGCCGACGGTGTGGTGTCCGAGCTATTCGGGGTGCGCCGGGGCAGGCTCGCCAAGCTGCGTAGATCCGTCGCGGCGCGGGAGGCGGCCCGGCGTGGTCGGCACGCTCGGCGTCGTGGCCTGCTGGGCCGGCTGATGCCGGTCAGACGGGCCACCTTCGTCATCGACACCGACCGCACCGTACTCAAGGTCGTCTCCAACGAGCTGCGTGCTTCGGTGCACGCCGACCAGGCCTTGTGGTTCCTGGAGAACTACAAGGCGCTGCGCACTTCGCCCCATGCCCGGGGAAAGCACACCGGCGCGCCTCAGCAGTCGGAGACCAAGGACGAACCGATCGACGACTGGTTCAGAGAACCGGAGACCCCAGCGCCGAAATTGGCCCGGCCGTACGCGCTGGCGCCACTCGAGGCTCCGGTCGAAACGCTTGACACCGCAGCGAAGCCGCCGCGCTGGCCGAGAAATGACGTGCGGGGCCAGATCCTGAAGTGGTGCGTGCACAGCACCACGGTCGCAGAGATCGCCGCTGGTCTGTCCTTGCCGCTCGGCGCGACGCGGTACCTGGTCGACGACCTGGTGACACAGGGTTATCTGCGGGTGCGCGCACCCCTGGGTGACTCGATGACAATCGACGAACGACGTGAACTGCTGCAAAGGACGCTCGCCGGCCTACGGGCACTCTGAGGGTGGTACCACTGCATCGGATTTGGCGATGCAATAAGTCAGTTTCTTGTGTTTTACAGCTGATCTTCTGAGGCGCATAGTGGTTTGCGTCACATGACCACGGCGTGGTCGCGGTGATCGTGCCAGGTCGTCCCACACAACGGAGATTGTCATGACGGAAACACCCGATCGCGTTCGACCCGGCGGCGTCACCGCATCGACCGAACTGGCCGCCGAGCAGGAATCCCGATTGATCAAGACGCTGCGCCGCGGCGACATCGTCCTGTTCATCGTGGCGGCGGTCATCAGCGTCGACACGATCGGCGTCATGGCCTCGGGAGGGCCCGAGGGTCTGCTGTGGGCGGTGTTCCTCGCGGGTGCGTTCCTTGTCCCGTCAGCAATGATCTTCTCCGAAACGGGTGGTGCATTCACTCAGGAGGGCGGGCCCTATCAATGGGTCAAGTACGCGTTCGGGCGCAGTTGGGCCGCGATCGCCGTGGTGCTGTACTGGATCACCAATCCGATCTGGCTCGGCGGCTCCCTGGTCTTCATCGCCTCTGAAGTCTGGAATGAATATGTCTTCGGCATCGAGCCCGGCAGTGCGGGCGACTACCTGTTCAAGCTGATCTTCATCTGGGTGGCGATCACGCTGGCCATCGTGAGCCTGCAGAAGGGCAAGAACGTCATCAGCGCGGGCGCGATCGCCAAACTCCTGGTACTGATCAGCCTGGTGGCGACTGCCGTTATCTACGGCTTCAGCGAGGGTTTCGAGCCCATCACCTTGTCGTCGCTGACCCCGACCACGGGGGGATTTCTCGCGATCGTGCCGATCGCACTCTTTGCGTACCTGGGATTCGAAGCGCCGAACTCCGCGGCAGGAGAGATGCACGACCCGCAGAAGGACGTGCCGGCAGCCATCCGGCGAGGCAGCGTCATCACCATGCTGGCCTATGTCCTTCCGGTCCTGGCAATCATCTGGGCCACACCGGCAGACGAGATCGCCGACGCAGGCGTGATGGCAGCCCTGGAGCGCGCCTACTCCGTCTACGGACCCGCAGCGGGGTTCCTGACGGTGTTGACCTCGTTGCTGTTCGTATTCGCTCTGCTCACTCAGGGCAGCGCGTGGATGATGGCCACCGACCGGATGCAGGCGATGGCCGCCGCCGACGGCTCCTTCTTCGGCGGATTCTTCGGCGAATTCCACGAAAGGCTGGGGACCCCGGTCCGGATGAACATCTTGTCGGGCGTGGTGTCCACCGTGTTCGCCATCGCCGCTTCGACGCTCGTCGAGGGCACCACCGCATCGGTCTTCGTCGTCGTCCTGACCGTGGCGGTGTCCACACTGCTGATCAGCTACCTGCTCATCGTTCCCGCAGTCATGAAGCTGCGCAGGGACTTTCCCGATGTGCACCGCCCCTACAGCGTTCCCGGCGGCGCTACCGGCTTCTACGTCCTTGCCGGCGTGGTGCTTGGCTTCATCGTTCTGGGTTCGTGGGTCGCGGTCTTCCCTGGCACCATCGAGAGCCTCTTCGGCCTGGAGTACTCGTTCCAAGACGTGTGGGGTGTTTCGCAATTGAACTTCGAAGCGTTCACCATCGGCACTCTGATCGTGGTGATCCTGATCGCGGTGATCGGATACTGGCGAGGGCGCGGCGTCCGCGAGGCCGCATCCCGCGCACCATCTGCTGACCGCGGCATCTGAACCGCCCGGAGCCCGCACATGCCAGCGAAATCCTTAGTCAGACAGGCCGATCCGGTCAGATCTGCTTTCGATATCGTCGCAGACGTATCGTTACGGGCTCTTGAAGACGACCCGTATCAGTTCTATGGCTGGATGCGAGCCGAGGCGCCGATCGTCTACGTACCCGAGACCGGACGTGTACTCGTCACCACCTGGGACCTGTGCAAGGAGGCGGGCGCCAACGACACCGTCTTCGGCCCCACCAAGGAGGCACACGAAACCGTTTACGGGCGCCCTAATGTGATGAGCATGACCGGTGATGAGCATCGGGCATTGCGAAATGCTTCCAGGGTGCCCGTACAACCCAAAGCCGTTAAGGGGTATTACGAGAACGGAATCCGCGAGACCGTAGTGCGCTACATCGACGCGATCCGGCCGAAAGGAGCGGCCGATGCCACCCTCGAGATCTTCGAACCCATCAGCCAGCGCGTCATCGGCGACGTACTCGGTTTCACCGACGTCGACGACGCCACGCTGAGTCGGTGGTTCCACGTCTACGCCGACTATCTGGTCGACTACGGCCGAGACCACCAGGTCGCCGAACGCGTCAAGGACATCAAGGCCGAGGTATGGGACTACCTCGAAGCGCGTATCCCCCACCTCGTCGAGCATCCGGGTCAAAGCGGCCTGGATCATCTTCTCCGCCAGGGAATGCCGCCGGGCGAACTGCGCGCCATCGCCGACATCGCCCCCACAGTCGGCGTGCTGATCGTCGGCGGGTTCCAAGAGCCGGCGCACCTCATCTCCAACACGTTGCTCGGCTTGTTCGGCCGGCCGGACCAAGCCCGGCGGGTCGCGTCGGATCCTGCAACCTGGGCCCGAGCGGCCGTGGAAGAGGGACTGCGCTGGCTTCCCCCATTCGGATTCACCGAGAAGCTAACGACCGAAGATGTCATTCTCGGTGGCGTTCCCATCCCCGCGCACACCGAGATCGCCCTCGTGATCGGCTCTGCGAACCGGGATCCCAAACGATTCGCCGACCCGGAGCTCTTCGACATCGACCGCCCCGATCAGGGCAATCTGTCGTTCGGCTTCGGCTCTCATTTCTGCATCGGTCACATCGTCACTCGTGCGATCGGCGAAGTGGTGCTCGAAGAAATGTTCCGGAAGCTCCCCAACCTCCGGCTGGACCCGAACCGCCCGCCGTTAGTGCACGGTTGGCTCACCCGGGCGGCGAAATCACTGCCGATCGTCTGGGACGTCTGAAAGATGCCTTCGCGAAACGACATTCCAGCACCCCTTTACTCGCACTTTCGGTACCGGAATGTCGTTTCGGCGATGGGTGAACCCTCCGAAGTGAATCGCTTTTGCCGATGTACTAGATCGAATTTATGAGTTGTACAGATGCAGTTTTCGCCTGAATCATGGAACCAACAAACGAGTTCGCCCGACGTATCCGGAGGTTGAGATGCCGAGCCAAGAAACCGAGGTTCTCGTCGTCGGTGCGGGCCAAGCCGGGATCGCAATGAGCGAACATCTGGGACTGCTCGGCGTGCCGCACATCGTTGTCGAGCGCGACCGCGTCGCCGAACGGTGGCGCTCATGGCGATGGGACTCCCTCGTCGCCAACGGCCCCGCCTGGCACGACAGATTTCCGGGCCAAGAATTCAACATCGACGCGGACGGTTTCGCCACGAAGGAACAGGTCGCGGATTACTTCGTCGCATACGCCGAGAAAATAGACGCACCGATTCGTACGGGCGTCGAGGTGACCTCGGTACGGAGGAAAAACGGTCGCGCGGGCTTCTGTGTGCAAACGTCCGACGGACCGATCGATGCACGCTTCGTCGTCGCCGCAACGGGACCGTTTCAGCGGCCGATCATTCCGACAGTCGTTCCCGACAGCGCGGGGATTCACCAGATTCACTCGAGCGGGTATCGCAACCCGCAACAACTACCCGAAGGTGCCGTCCTCGTTGTCGGCGCAGGTTCGTCGGGCGTGCAGATCGCCGACGAACTCCAACAGGCAGGTCGCCAGGTCTATCTGGCGGTCGGGCCGCATGACCGGCCGCCGCGAAGCTATCGCGGCCGCGACTTCTGTTGGTGGCTGGGGGTATTGGGCAAATGGGATGCCTCGGCGCCTCCGCGCGGCGCCGAGCACGTGACGATCGCGGTCAGCGGCGCGAACGGCGGAAACACCGTCGACTTCCGTGACCTGGCTTCGAGCGGCGTCACCTTGCTGGGAATGGCCGGCCCGTTCGACAACGGCGTGATGCGCTTCGCCGGAGACCTTGCCACCAACATCGAGAACGGCGACGCCAACTATCTGACCATGCTCGACGAGGCCGACGCCTACATCGCCCGCACCGGCATCGACCTGCCAGAGGAGCCGGAAGCCCGCGTGTTCGGCCCCGATCCGGCCTGTGTGACCGACCCCGTCGGAGAGCTCGACCTCGGCGCAGCCGGAGTCACCTCGATCATCTGGGCGGTCGGCTTTGCGTTCGACTATGGGTGGCTGCAGGTCGATGCGTTCGACGACAACGGCAAGCCCATGCACCAGCGCGGTGTTTCGTCCGAGCCCGGACTGTATTTCCTCGGCCTACCCTGGCTGTCACGGCGTGGATCGAGCTTCATCTGGGGCGTATGGCACGACGCCAAATATCTCGCCGACCAGATTGCAATCCAGCGAAGCTACCTCGCCTACAAGGCCTGACGTGAACATACGACCGGGAGACCACCGATGACCCCAGGAGTGACCCACACGCGGATCCGGCCCTTCAACACCAAGGACACCTACCCCGAACAGAACCTCGACAATGACCTCTGTCAGGCTGTCGTCGCCGGTGGAGTGGTGTATCTGCGTGGGCAGATCGGCCAGGATCTCGACACCCGAGAATCGGTCGGCATCGGCGATGTCGAGGCTCAGGCCGAGAAGGCGATGAGCAATATCTCAATGCTCCTCGACGAGGCGGGCAGCTCGTTGCGTGACATCGTCAAGGTCACCGTTTATCTCACCGACATTCGCTACCGCGAAACGGTGTACAGGGTCATGGGGCGCTGGCTCAAGGGCGTCTACCCGGTTTCGACGGGTTTGGTCGTCGAGGCGCTTGCCCGTCCCGAGTGGCTGGTGGAGATCGACGCCACCGCAGTCATCAGCGAGCTGAACGGAACCGACCGATGACGTTCTCTCTCGTTGCGCGAGATCCCGCCACGGGCGCATTCGGCATCGTCATCTGTTCGTCCAGCCCTGCGGTCGCGTCGCGCTGTGCGCACACGCGGGCCAATGTCGGTGTCGTCGCCTCACAGAACGTCACCAATCCGGCGCTCGGGCCGCTCGCCCTCGACTCACTGGCCGGCGGCGCGGACGCCGAGGGTGCGCTCAAAGCCGCTCTGGCGCACGAAGAGTTCCCCGGCTACCGGCAGCTGACTGTCGTCGACAGCCACGGAAACACCGCTGTGCACTCCGGGGCGCACAGTCTGGGACTGCACACCCACGCGGAAGGCGACCAAGCAGTGGCGGCCGGAAACATGCTCAAAGACGAACGGGTGATCGCCGAACTGCTGACCGGCTACGCAGAGAGCGACTCCGCAGCCTTCGAAGAACGCCTGCTCGACGGTTTCCGCGCGGCACTGGCCGCGGGCGGCGAGGAAGGTCCTGTGCACTCCGCGGGTCTTGTTGTGGTCGAAGACGTCCCGTGGCCGGTGAGCGACCTGCGTGTCGACTGGGCCGACGATCCGGTGAACGATCTGATCGACCTCTGGCAGCTGTGGAAGCCGCAGAAGGACGACTATCGGGTGCGCGGCATCGACCCGACCCGCGCGCCGTCCTATGGGGTGCCTGGCGACCAATGACGAGTGTCGACAACGTGATCGCCGAACGTGTCACCGCGGCTCACCCCTCTCTGGTGACGCTGTCGCGGGATCTGTACGACCACCCGGAAACCGCTTGGGAGGAGTTCCGTTCCGCGCGGAGGGTCGCAGGCGAGTTGTCGGACAACGGATTCAGCGTCACCGACCGGTACTGCGGGCTCGAGACCGCGTTCGCTGCGCATATCGGCAGTGGGGACCTGCACGTCGCGCTGTGTGCCGAATATGACGCACTTCCCGGCCTCGGGCATGCCTGCGGTCACAACCTCATCTCGGCGATCACCGTCGGCGCCGCCCTTGCACTTGTGCCCGTCGTCGACGACGTTGGCCTGACACTGACGGTGATCGGCACCCCGGCAGAAGAAGGTGGCGGCGGCAAGATCGAGTTGCTCGAACGCGGCGGTTTCGAAGGACAGCACGCAGCCGCGATGATCCACCCCGGGCCGGTCGACGTGGTCCGGGCACGGCCATTCGCCGTGTCGCACAGCCACATCGAATACCGGGGAAAGTCCGCGCACGCCGCGGCCTATCCGGAGCGCGGCATCAACGCGGCGGACGCGTTCACGATCGCCCAGGTCGCGATCGGACTGCTGCGTCAGCAGCTGCCGTCGTCGGTCCGGGTACACGGGATGGTCACCCGTGGCGGAGAGGCTCCGAACGCGATCGCCGAACGCACCGAGGGACGCTGGTACGTGCGCGCCGAGACCCTTGCCGAACTGGCCGATGTCGAACCGCGTGTGATGCGCTGCTTCGAAGCGGGTGCGCTGGCTTCTGGTGCTGAACTCGAGGTCACGCCTGAATCCAAACCGTACGCGGAGTTTCGGACCGACGAAGAACTTCTCGCCTGCTACGAGCGAAGGGCGACTGCGGCGGGTCGGCGGTTCAGCTCAGGACCCGACACGATGATGGCGCGGGCATCCACCGATATGGGCAACGTCTCCCAGGTACTGCCCGCGATACATCCATATATCGGCATCGACTCCCTGCCTGCCGTCAACCATCAGCCCGAATTCGCCGCAGCGACAATTACTTCCGCAGCCGAGGTAGCTATCGCGCAAGGCGCGCTCGCTCTTGCGGGCACGGCCGTCGACGCCGCCACTCAGATCGCGATCCGTCAGCGACTGATGACGCCGACAGACGTCCCACGATCCTGATCCGCGAAGATAGAACGGGCGGCTGCAGCGACAGCACGCGCTCGCGCTGTAGTACGCATCGACTGCAGTCGGGCAAGGACGATCGGCAGCCCGGGGAGGTCGTCTCGGATGGCGACGGCGGCCACGGTGCCCCCATCGTAGGTATCGCGGTGCGCAGGCACCTGGTTGAGGATCGAGAACCCGTGTCCCCGTGCGACCAGCCCGCGAACCGTTTCGTAGTTGGCCGTGCGGTGTCGGACATTGGGTGTCACACCGGCTTTGGCAAGCATCGATTCGAAGTAGTCCCGGCTGTCGGGAAGGTCGAGCAGCACCATCGGTTCATCGGCGAGGTCTGTCAACCGAATGGATTTGCGTTTGGCCAACCGATGTTCTGGCGGTAGGACGATGTAGGGAGCCGCGACACCGAGATGCTCGGCTTCGACACCGGTTCCGAGCGCCAGGTCGTAGGTGATGGCCAGTTCGGCCGTCGCGTTGCGCAGCACCGTGCGTACCTCGTCGGCCGATGTCTCGATGACCTCGACCTCGAGATCGGGATGGCGAACCGCGAGATCGGAAAGCAGCCGAGGCAGCACAAACGGCGTCAGCGTGGTGAAGCACGCCAACCTCACCGTCCCGCGCACCTGGTCGACGCGGCCGCTCGCGCCGTCGAGCACCTCGTCGAGATGCGCCAACAGGGCCAGGGTGTCACGCAACATCTCCTCACCGGCTGCGGTCAGAGCCAAGCCGCGAGCGCGGTGCCGGATGAACAACTGCGTTCCGATCTGCTGTTCGAGTTGGCTGACGGCGGCCGAGACCGCCGACTGCGCGATGTGCAACTCGTCGGCCGCTTTGGTCATCGAGGAGTGCGTCGCGGCCTTCACGAAGTACCGGAGCTGGGTGAGTGTGACGTCGGGACGTCGGCGCATGCTGGTCTCCTCCCGACTCGGGAACCACCAGCATTGCTTACCCATCGTCAAAACAGATGCAAAACCGCTGAAACCACTGGTTGACCCAGGTTAGAGATGACACGACGATTACTAGTGGCCCGACGAATGCAGGAGCGACCCCATGCGCGACCCTCGATACGACATCCTCTTCGAACCCGTGCAGATCGGGCCGGTCACCGCGCGCAACCGCTTCTACCAGGTGCCGCACTGCAACGGCATGGGATACCGCGATCCGTCGGGTGAGGCGTACATGCGGCAGGTCAAGGCCGAGGGCGGCTGGGCCGTGGTCTGCACCGAACAGGTCGAGATCCACCCGACATCGGACATCGGCCCCTTCATCGAACTCCGCCTCTGGGACGACCAAGATCTCCCGGCGGTCGCGCGCATCGCGGACAAGATTCACGACGGCGGTGCGCTGGCAGGCATCGAGTTGGCACACAACGGGCTCAACAGTCCGAACCTGATCAGCCGGGAGACCCCGCTGAGTCCGCAACATCTGCCGGTCGCCACGTTCTCCAACGATCCGGTCCAGGCCCGGGCGATGACCAAGGCGGATATCGCCGACGTTCGGCGTTGGCACCGGGCCGCGGTACGCCGGTCCATCCAGGCCGGCTACGACATCGTCTACGTCTACGCCGGGCACGCACTCGGCGGGCTGCACCACTTTCTTTCGCGCCGGTACAACAACCGCACCGACGAATACGGCGGGAGCATCGCCAACCGCGCGCGGTTCCTGCGCGAAGTCCTCGAGGACGCCCGCGAAGAGGCCGACGGAAGGGCCGCCATCGCCTGCCGCATCACTATCGACGAACTCCTCGGCGACGAAGGCATCAACCGTGCCGACATCGAGGAAGTCATCGGCATGCTCGGCGAGCACCCCGATCTATGGGATTTCGTTCTGGGCAGCTGGGAAGACGATTCGGTGACCTCACGCTTCGGACCAGAGGGCGAACAGGAACCCTACGTGCGCGGCTTGAAGGACCTGACCACCAAACCTGTTGTTGGCGTTGGCCGGTTCACCTCACCGGACATGATGGTGCACCAGATCAAGAGCGGCGTGCTCGACATGATCGGCGCAGCGCGCCCATCGATCGCCGACCCCTTCCTACCCCGCAAGATCGAGACCGGGGATCTCGAGGACATCCGGGAATGCATCGGGTGCAACATCTGCGTCTCCGGTGACTTCACCATGTCGCCGATCCGATGCACGCAGAATCCCACCATGGGAGAGGAATTCCGGCGGGGCTGGCATCCCGAGCGTATTCGCCCGAAGGCATCCGACTCGCACGTCCTGGTGGTCGGCGCAGGTCCTGCAGGCTTGGAAGCCGCGCGCTCACTTGGTAACCGGGGCTATACCGTCAGCCTGGCCGAAGCAACCCGGGTGCTCGGCGGCCGCGTCGAGCGCGAGTCCAAGCTACCTGGGCTGTCAGCATGGATCCGGGTGGTGGACTATCGCGCCCAACAGATCCGCAGGCTCGACAACATCGACGTCTTCATGCAGAGCGAAATGACCGCCGACGACATCATCGAGAACGACTTCAACCACGTGTTGATCGCCACCGGATCCCATTGGCGCAGAGACGGAGTCGGGCGATTCCACACTCACCCGATCGACATCGCCGAGAACGCCGGCGTCTTGACTCCCGATGACATCATGGCCGGCGTCCGGCCCCGCGGCCGTCGGGTCGTGGTGTTCGACGACGACCACTACTACTTGGGTGGCGTGGTCTCAGAACTGCTGGCCAAAGAGGGGCTCGACGTCGTGCTGGTCACCCCTGCGGCGTACGCGTCACAGTGGACGGTCAACACCATGGAGGTGATGCGGATCGGCAAACGGCTCATCCGCGCAGGCGTCGACGTGCGCGCGAACACGGCCGTCACCGCCATCACCGCCGATGGCGTCTCGACGGCATGCATGTTCACCGGCGACGCAGATCAGATACAGGTGGACTCGGTGGTGTTGGTGACGGCCAGGTTGCCGGAGAACCGCTTGTTCGACGAGCTGAACGCGCGTCAATCCGAGTGGGAGCAGGCTGGTCTGGCGAGTGTGAAGGCCGTCGGCGACGCATGGGCGCCGTCGACGATCGCCGCCGCGGTCTGGGCCGGCCACCGCTTTGCCGAGGAACTCGACGAGCCACAACCGGTCGGGCCGGTGCCGTATCTCCGCGAGGTCGCCGAGCTGGCGAGTGAGCCTGTCATGTACCTGCCCATCACGCCGGTCGAACCGGCCCGCATGATCCCCGAGGTGACTGGATGACCACGCTTGACGACTGGACCCGGATCGCTGACGAGATCAAGCCTCGTACAGAGATTTTCATTGACGGCGGCTTCCGCGCTGCGACGTCCGGCGCGACCTTCGACTCGGTGAACCCCGCCACCGGTGAAGTGATCGCCCCGGTGTCGTCGGGCGAGGCAGCCGACGTGGACGCCGCCGTCGCTTCCGCGCGTGCGGCGTTCGAAGCCGGCTCGTGGTCGCAGACCTCGGCCAGCCGCCGCAAGAAGGTGCTGCAACGACTGGCCGAGCTCATCACCGAGCACAGCCACGAACTGGCGGTGCTGGACTCGATGGACATGGGCAAGCTCGTCGAAGAGGCGCACAACGTCGACGTGCCCTCGGCCGCTGACCTTTTCGCGTTCTACGGCGAGGCGATCGACAAGCAGAGCGGCGAGATCGCGCCGACCGAACCCGGCAACCTCGCCTTGGTGACCAGGGAGCCGCTTGGCGTCATCGGTGCCGTGACACCGTGGAACTTCCCACTGGACCTTGCAGTCTGGAAGGTGGCGCCTGCGCTCGCCGCGGGCAACAGTGTCGTCCTCAAACCCGCTGAGCAGGCACCCCTCTCGTCGATCAGGCTGGCCGAATTGGCCGTCGAGGCCGGCGTTCCGGACGGCGTGCTGAACGTGGTGCCCGGCCTTGGACCGAATGCGGGCGAGGCGTTGGGGCGCCACTGCGACGTCGACGTCATCGCCTTCACCGGGTCGACGGAGACCGGAAAGCGCTTCCTGCGCTACGCGGCGGACTCCAATGCCAAGCAGGTTTGGCTGGAGTGCGGCGGCAAGAGCCCGAATGTCGTCTTCGACGATGCCGACCTTGACGCGGCGGTCGAGAAGGCGATCTTCGGCGCGTTCTACAACCAGGGCGCGGTGTGCTCGTCGAATTCCCGACTCCTCCTGCACGCGCCGATCGCGGAAGAATTCCTGAGCCGGCTCATCGAGCAGGCCACGGCGATGACGCCGGGAAATCCGTTGGACCCGGCGTCGGTACTTGGTGCGATCGTCGACGAGGAGCACACCCAACGCGTGCTCGGCTTCATTGACCGCGCCGGCTCGCAAGGGCGGATCGTGATGGGCGGGCAGAGGGAGACGGTCGACGGAAGAGGCTGCTTCATCGCTCCGACGATCGTCACCGATCTGGCGCCCACCGCCGAGCTGGTCACCGAGGAGGTGTTCGGTCCAGTTCTCGCGGTGCAGACGTTCGACGACGAGCCCGAGGCCATCCGGATGGCCAACGACACTGTCTACGGCCTGGCTGCTTCTGTGTGGACCACAGACCTCTCCCGGGCGCATCGTGTTGCGGCCGCGCTGCGCGCGGGCACGGTGTCGGTCAACACCGTCGACGCGCTCAGTGCGCAGACGCCGTTCGGAGGCTTCAAGCAATCCGGGTTCGGACGCGACCTGTCGTTACATGCCCTCGACAAGTACACCGGCCTCAAGACCACCTGGATCGCATTAGGTTGGGAGAAGTAACCAGGCGCGGCTATTGGGGGACAACCAGACGGGGCCTCTAAGTCGCGATGTCGACCTGAAGCGCCTCCTGCACAGCGTAGATCGGCATCGCCATACCGCGACTTCCGATGTCAACACCGAGATCAGGATCATGAATCGCGAAAAGGAGGCCGATTACCTCATCGCTGGCATTGAGCACGACCGATCCCGAATCGCCCTTCCCTGCCCACACTGAGACAAAGGGAACGGCACCGCTGATCAGAAACTGGTCGTAGACCGGCGCGGTGCCGGTGTTCATGATTGCCACCACGAAGCCGTCGGTCCGTGAGGTCCGCATGCCGCGCTTTTTCACCACTTCACCCAGCATGGGCAATTGTGTGGCTACCCCCTGCACAGGGCCGATGTCTTGCACAGAAGTTTCTGGGGGGTTGAGGGAATCATCGAGGTCGACGACTGCGCAGTCGAGATAGTACGGATAGGGATAATTGGGCGTCCACTGCAATGCACCCACTGTGCCGATAACAGACGCAGTCGGCTGCGCCTGTCCCGGTTGAAAGACCGTCCTGCCGGACTGTTTCACGACATGGGCATTCGTCAGCGCTTGTGCTTTCCCGGTGCCGCGATTGTTGACTATCGCTCCCAATGTGCCTGACGGCGGAGCGATCACACCGTCATCAGAATTTCTAGAAATCTGGATGCCGCCGCGCAGCGGATCGTAGGGCGCGTTGTCATCGGCGAGAACCGGCCGCAACTCGACGACATCCGTGACATACGAACCAAACTCGGGTGGAACGAGCTCGTCTCGCGCGACGTCGTCAACAGGCTTCTTATGTTGAACCTGGACGCAGATGGCGATCTGATCGGTGTACTCCGTACCTATCTGCTTCAGCCCAACGCCAACCGTGTACTTGCCGGCATATTCTGCGTTCAACCGATCACGCAACGAAACTACGGCGTCGATAGCATCCTGTGGAACCGGTATCGGTCTTTCTGGCAACATCTCCGGCCTTTCCCTTCTGCCACATTCCCTTCTGCCACATTGACATCTGGTCTCAGCGCACATTCATCGGCACCCTCAGCAGATCGGCGGCGCCGCCACTAACGGCGACGTGCGCAGGATGCGGTGGTGGCCCAGCTCGTCCGACAGCGGCCGCCCCTCGTCATCAGCGGTGGTGTCGACCGCCTGACGCGTCCCACCCCGCTGCGCGACCATCGCACTCGCAAACTCGGTCGCGTCAACCGTCGACTCCCGCAACGATGAGCGCTGCGGGCGCAGCGCCGCGGACGTCGGCATCATCTCGACACACAACACGCTCAGCGGTGCATCGGCGGGAAGACCGAGCGCAAGCAGGAGCCTCTCAATTTCGTCCTGACGCCATGCCGTCGCCCCCCGCGCCGGTGCGTCCTGGTTCTGGAACGCTCCGGGCAGCGTCGCCGTGGCCAAGAACGTCTCTCTCGCGGATGGCCGCAGCCGACGCTGCAAGCGCAGGCGCCGATCGTCGAGCAGGATGTTGCGCCAGTCTGCACCGTCGGCCTGGCGGACCTGGGCATAGAGCAACACCCACAGCTGTGTTCGAGGCGGATCGGCGGTGATGTTCTTGCCGTTCAGCACGGCTTTGGCGTACGGCGCCTCCACGATCAGCTCGTCGCGCGTGCGCTGCACCGTGCAGAACAGCGTCGGCGCGGGATGCTGTACACCGGTGCTGCGCAACGGTCGGCCGAAGCGCCCGTGCGCGGTCGACCAGATGTCGGCGTGACCGACCCGCAGCTCGTAGGTGAAGAGTCCGAACAGCTCGGGACTGTCGACGGTGAGACCGGGCGGCAATGGCACGAGGTAGTGCGTCGGGCTGTCATCGGACGCCTCCAGACGCGTCATGGCGGCGAGGCCGGCGTGGTCGTCGGCCATCCCAGGGCTGATGACGCGGACGAGTTCGGGGTCGATCGGCAGCGGCGACTCCTCCGGAGGCACGAACGTCTCGAAGCGGTGGTCGGAAAGGAGTGGGTCGGGCGCATATCCGAGCATCCGGATGAAGATCTCGTCGTTCGGGTCGAGTGGCGCTTCGGACAGTTCGAGCCAGAGGAAGCGGCGGCGCGCGCCCGTCTCCGAGTACGTGTCGTTGCGGCTGTACGGGGACAACGCCAACCCCGCGGACACGATCCGCGGTACCTGGGCCGGGGCTGTGGTGACCGGCAGCTCGACCTCGAGTTCCAGCGCCGGGTCGGCGTCGTCGGGAGGTGACGCGAACCGCGGTTCGATTCGGTAGTCGAGCCCGATGACATCGGGGAAGGCGTTGGGATCCGCGGGCTTCGGTTCGACGGCGTCGAGGAAGACCAGGCGAGTGTGTGTGCGATCAGCCTGGTCGATGGCCAGCTGCGATGCCGTCGTGACGACCTCCCACTGGCCTATCGGGTTGCCGGCATTGTCGTCGACGTCTCCGCCGCCTTTGAACCGCTTCGTGCGGAATACGTCGAAACCGATCGGCTGCAACCCATCCCAGGTCCAGTCACGGTCGAGCTGCAGCGTCAGCGCGACGATCCACTGGTTGACGAGGTCGTCCTTCGCCGCCAGCGTGAGCGACGAGTTGTCCGGCGCCATCGTGTGGCGGATGCCGCGCGCCGCACCGAACACGATGCGCTCGCCGCGGCGCCCCACGAGGGTGAGGCCCTTGGCGTCGACGTCGACCTCGGCGGCCAGCCGCGCCACGATGCTGGGACTGGCGTCGGCGCCGCGCTGGAAGAACAGCGAACCGATTGTCCCGTCGTTGGACGGGGGCGGATCGGGCTGCAGCCACAGCGCCCGGATCATCGAGGCCGGGGTCGCGGCGGCGAACATCGCTGTCTCGTCGACGGATTCGCGACGGACCTGGATCTGAAGTGGCTTGCCGACGTTTGCGCCCTCCGCGAAGTAGGTCGCGTCCTCGTCGGCGAGGGCGATGATCGTGAGGCGGATCAACCGGGCGGTTGGCAGCGGAAGATCGTTGCGGGCATCGATCTCGGCCTGCGTGACGCCCAAGTCGCCGAGGTCGCCCGGCACACCGAAGCGGAGCACCGCGGCGTCGTCGAACGTCAACGGAATCTCGAGCGTGCTGTCCATTGCGGGATCGAATTCCCGTTCGGTGCGGTACAACTCGGCGTATGGCTCGCGCTTGTTGCTCGACAGCAGATTGTCCATCCGCAGCGCCTGGACTTCGACGACGATCTGAACCCGAGTCACGTCGGGGTCGGGTATGCCGAAGCTGCCCTTGCCGACGGCCTCATCGGAGGCGGCCTGCAGCAGCGGCACCGGGTCGGCGTACTTGCCGGTGAACATGACGGCCGGGTAGCCGAGCACGGGCCGTCTGAGCTCCAACACGTCGTCGGTGAACAGACTCCCCGACGGCTGCTCGGGGAACGTCGGGAGGTTCGCGAGCGAGACCCGTTCCGGCACCACGTGGCGCACGAATTCCACCTTGGTGGTTGTCGACGGGCCTGCGTTGATCGGCTCGTCGGACGGCAGCGGCCCGCCACCGGTCGGGTCGGTCAGCCGCACCCTCAGTTGATAGGTATGGCCGTAGCGCAGGGGTACCTCGTCGAGACCGACGCCGTCGTACATGCGGCCCAGTGACGCCGTCGTCCCAACGGCCTCCTCGGTGTGGAACAGGTCGGCCGCGATCTCGTCGGGCAGCACGACGGACTGCCCGTTCCACTGCGCGAGGTAGGCGGGCAGCCACAGGTTGCGGGCCGGCTGTACGCCGTCGAAGGACTGTGGGTGCACCTCCACACCGAGCTCACCGGTGAACGGCTCGTCCGGAGGGTCGCCGATGGCGATGCCGTCGAGGGCGAGCGGCGCCCGGCTGCGCACCTCGACCAGCGAGTGCCAGGCCGGGTCGCCGAGCTCGCGGGCGTCGAGGCGGTAGGCGAATGCGCCGAGCGGCGCGTCGAGCCGCTGCGCCACGCCGCCGATGGCAGGCACCGTCGCGTCGGCCGCGACCTGCCTGCTCTGCCAGATGAGGATCTGCTCGTCGTCCCAGCCGGCGCGGATGCCGATGTCGGTCAGGGGCGAGAAGCCGTCGGGCTCCTCGGCCAACAGGTTCTGGCTCACCGGCTGCACGGCGTGGACCACCTTGGCGAACCCGTCGTCGTATTCGGACGCCTCGATGAACACCTGGTCGTAGTTGCCGAGCAGGGGCGGCGGGCCGGGTACGGCGGGGTCGTCGATCAGGACGGGGAACTGGACCGCCGCGAAGAGCTGACGCGCGGTGCCCGCCTCCAGCGCAGGGATGCGGGCCGCGTAGCGCGAGAGCAGAGTCGGTTCGGCTGCCTGCTGTGGTGCGTAGTCACTCCCGTGGGCCAGGTCGACGTAGACGAACCCGCCGTCGGCGAACCGGCCGTCGACTTCGAACGAACCCTCGCGGATGAGGCCGAGGCGCCGGGCCAGCTGCGGGTGGCGCAGGCAGTAGGCGTAGATCTGGCCCCAGCTCACCCCGTCTGGTGTCGTGACGAATGCCGGATTGGGCGGCGCGGCGTTCGCGATGGCGCACGAGTAGCTGTCGTCGGTGGTGGCGCCGGGATGCCGTGGCCCGGTGAACAGGAACGAGTCGCGGTAGCTGCTCGGCAGGTGCTTGCGCAGCGAGATCCCGTCGGCGGCCGATTCGGCCAGGCGCGGCGGCGTGGCCGCGAGGGTGAACCGGCCGGCGACCGGGGCGACGAGCGCTTCGAAGAGGCCGCGCGCATCGGTGGCCACGCCGCTGGCATCGGGCAGCGCGACGGTGGCGTCGACCGGCGTGTCCACCGGAAAGCGGCCCAGCCCGTCGAGCACCCGCGCCTCCAGCGCAAGGTCGGCGTCGGCAAAGGCCACGGCGGTGTCGCCCGCCGCGGGCACGTTCTCGAGGAACGGCTGCAGTGGACTGCCGTCCCAGGCCGGTCCGAGCTTCGGCACGATCAGCACCCGCAGATGCAGGTGCGTGCCGTCGAAGCGCTGCGGGAAGGTCAAGATGCTGCATCGCGGATCCAACATGGCGGTTCCTCTTCCTGAGGCCTTGTGCCTCAAGCGATCTGACGGGACTCTTGCCAGCTCTGCGAGAAGCTGATGTTGATGACGAGGAAGATGCTGATGTCGAGACCGAACGTGACCTGAGCGATCATTTCGGTACTGTCCGAACCGAATTCGCGCTTGACGCTGCCCTTGGCCTCGATCTGGATCTGCGCCGAGACGAGCCCGCCGAGGAGTTCGGCGCGGCCCCTGAAGAGAAGGAATCCGCCGACCGTGATCGAGCCGGTGTCCAGGTCGATCTGCACACCCACCATGTAGGTCACCGTCACACCGCCGACCACGGGGAGTCCGACGACGAGCTCGCATCCGAATCCGAACTTCATGTGCAGTGCCGGACCGGTCTTGATATCGGCTGCGGTGATGAGGTCGACCGATCCGGTGGCGTAGACGGTGGCGGCGGCAAGGCTGACGCACATCACCGAGAGGCTTCCGCCGAACTGCAGGAACGCTCCTGCCGACGGCACGAGTTGCTTTGGGCTGCTGGGGATCTCCATCGTCTCGTTGAAGTACACGCCGATGGCGAGGTGGGCTTCCAGCTTGAACGGGTTGACCGCCGACGTGCTGTAGAGGGGTTCCGGCGGGAACTTGACCACCGGGATCTCCTGGCGGGCGTGCAACGCGTAGTTCCAACTGTCGGCGCCGTTGCTCATGGCGATGTCGAGGCCCTTCTTCATGGCGTCGGCATAGTCCCCGGTCGAGAGCGAGAGCAGCACCTGCAGGATGTCGATCACCGGTTGCAGCGCATCGCTGAAGACCAGTTCGGGTTCGATGAAGCCGGGCTGGCTTCCGTTGGCGGCGTCGAACTTGCCCCGGATGGTCATGATTCGTTGCATCGGGCCGAGGTCGACGACCATGCCGATGTCGTTGACCTTCGCCAGCCACTTGTCGGCCGTCGCTGCCGCCGCCGAATCGAAGCCGTACTTCACGGTGCCATTGCCCAGCGAGGTGCCGTTCTTGTCCGTCGGCGCGTACTCGACGTAGAGCTTGAGGAACGACTCGTTGATGAGGAAGAGCGGGCCACGTGGCAGGACCTGCTCGAAGATCTTGTCCGGATCCACTGCGTCGACGAGCCTGTAACCCTCCTTGATGATCTTGGTCTCGAAGCCGCCAAGCGCCAACGGAACTGCGTCGGCGACGTTCGGGAACACCGACGTCGAGTTGACGATGCGGTAGGCGTCGGCGAAGTCCGGCGCGACGCTCTTCAATGTGTCGACACCCTGACTGAAGGCGGGGAGGCGGAACAGCGCCTTCTGCGTACCGGTGGACTGCAGCAGCCCGAAGTTGCGCGAGGTCGACGTGAGGGCGGCCACCAGGTCGACGGGATTGGCAAGGCGCACCAGGTCGGCGGCAGTCGTGTCGGTTGTGCCCGTCGCGACGTTGAGGACACCGCGACGCACGACGGGCACCGGCACCTGGGGATCGAGCGGCGTCACTTCGCCCGAGCCCTGATCGTGCTGCACGACACTCCACGAACCGTCTTTGGGCAGCGTCACCGCGCCGCGTGCCGATCCGACGAAGATCGGGCCGCCGGACCCGTCCGTCGAAGGACTCACGTCGACGCGGCTGATTCGCATGGGCTGGCCGCTGGCGGCCACGTCGATTCCGCAGTCGACCGAGCCGCCGATCGAACCGAACTGCGACACAAGCAATTTGGTGAACAGTGCAGCGTTGATCGGCTCTCCGCGGGGCGCCAGTTGAACGTATCCGAGCATCCCCTTCGACGGCACCCGACCGCCGGAAGCTCCCGATGTGACGCCTTCGATCTCGACGTCAGCGTCGAAGTAGACCGGTCGCAGGAGTACCGATCGCGTCCGGTCGGTTGCCGGCGTTCCGGCATCGACGACGTGGAGCACGCTGTTGCCGTCGAGGTAGGTGTCCCCGTTGTTCTTGTTCCAGGTGTCGGTGAAGTCGGGAACCGCCTGCGTCTCATGGATATTGCGCACGTTGAACACGCCGTGCACCAGGCCGGGGTGGAACACGAACGGACTGGGCATATCGAGCTGCGGGCGCGGATACCCGACGTCGTAGGCCTTGTAACGAAAGTCGAAAACGCCGGGGCTCTCGGCCTGCCAGCCGGAGTCGTAGCGGAAGGTGTAGCCGTTGCTGCCGCGAAACATCGTGATGGTGCGAACGACGTGAACCCCCCACGGGTAGAGGAGGCTGCGGATCTGGATCACCTCGTGCGCGGTGCGGCCGACGAACACGTCGAAGTGGGCCTGGCTGGTGGCGGCCACGACGGCGTTCGGGTTGTCCCAGCGGCTGAACAGGCTCGCCCCATAGCCGGAGAAGTCGATGCGCGTCACCGGCACGCCGCGGTTGCGCACCCCCGTTGGCGGGTCGAGGAAGAACTCGTTGTTGAAGACCTGGCCGACGCTGTCGCCGAGCGCGCCGGTTCCCGTCGGCGTGCCGCTCGGGGTCAGCAGGTTACTCGACTGCACCGTCGCGCCTTTGAAGATCGCACTCTCCGGCAGGTTCTCCGGAGCGTCGACGCGCAGTTGCAGACCGCCGACCAGCGTCCCGTCGGAGAACCGTTCGGCGTTGAAGGCCAACTTCGCACCAGTGCCCGGACGGTCGGGCAATTGATTGGTGCGGCTGAACTCTGCGGCTGCCCGCAGACCGAACGGAAGCGTGAACAGCCCGCCGGTGAACCCGTCGGGACGCTCGTGGAAATCGCTCTCCAGGTGCTCCAGCACGGGTATCGGCGCGATCGGAACGACGGTGGCAGCGTCGTTGAACAATCGAGTCGGTCCGCCGTCGTCGGGAAACAACAAGAAACCGAAGGGCGGGTCGATAGACGTGTCCGGTGCCGTCAGGTTGGCCAGTGGCTCCCAGCTGATCTGCGGCACCGTGAAGGCCCGCACGAAACGGCTCTTGGCCGACAGATCGAGATCGCGCACCTGCAGCGGGAAGTCGTCGGGGCCGGCTTCCGCATCGGCGGTGAGGAACTCGCGGGCCGCACGCGAGCGGTCGACCGCCCCGCGCGGGCTCTGAAATGCGAAGCTCACGCCCATCTGGTCGGCGTTGCTGGACACGTCGAGCAGTGCGAACTGCTCTCGCTCGAATACGTCGAAGTACTCGTTCCACGTCGCCTCGGCACTCTGCCGCCCAGTCATGAGCGCCCTTGCGCGTACGTCGGCCGGGTCGTTTGTTCCACTCGTCGTCGCGGCGATCGAGCTCGTCATGTCCCGGCTCGGTCGGCCGGCGACGGGATGTGCGCGTGCCAGGCCCCACCGCTGGAACATGTCGGCCAGATTGCCTACTGGCGCAAAGGAGAAGCCGGTCGCCACGTCGTCGGCGTCGACGTCGACGCCACGCGTCCAGTTGACGGCTGCCAGGAGCAGCTCGGCAACGCTTGAGACACGGCGCGAATACGGGCCCGCCAGCAACCAGCCGACATTGGCGGCGTACGGATCGGGCAGCGTGGGCAGCAGGCCGTAGAGCCCGAAGCCAAGCGTCACCGTGCCGTGGTCGGCGACCTCGGGATCGAGCAGGTGCCCGGACAGGGTGAAGGTGGCAACGGGCGTTGTGGTGAAGAGCGCGTTGCGAATTGCCAGCGACGTCGAGCCACCGGCCTCGACAGACGACGTCGCGGCAAGTTGGAGTGCGTCGTTGAGCACGTCGTCGTCGCGGATGGCCACGGTGCGGTACGGTTCGGCGCCGGGCACTTCGGTGACGGCGAGGTTCAGCCGCGAGCCGAGCGTGTGGATCGGCAGCGGCGTGCCACGCACGTCGACGGGGCGGTCGAGACGGGCGTCGACTGCGGCGGTCGTGATGACGACGTCGGCACCCGATGCCGCCGATACAAAGGTCACCGGGAACGAGTCGGACCACCGCAACTCCAGCTCGCTGCGGAACTGCGACTGCGCGTCTGCCCAGAGTTCGAATCGTTGGTGGGCGTAGATGTTGCCGGCGTGCTGGTCGAGCACGCCGGCCACACCCGGCAGCAGGACGAACCACGGCGAAGGCAGACGCGCGGGACCGTCTTGCAGCCCCGTCCACGTCATGAAGAGTCCGTCGCCGCCCAGCGCGGCGAGCCCGCCTGCGCCGCCGGCTACAGGCGGTTTGGTGATGTCGATGGTCGCGGCAGGAAGCAGCCATCCGGCCCGGTCGATCGGTGCCGCGCCGGTGATGCCGGCGAGCGTGGATTCGACGGATGAAGGGTCGAGCTGGGCCACCGATGGCGTCATCGGAACCAGTACGGCGTTTAGATCGGGCTCGTAGCGGGCCGCTGCCCTGTCCCAATGGAAGTCGATGGTCTGACCGAAGAGCTCCCAGTGGGCGTCGGCCACGCGAGTCTCGTCGGCGTGGTGTCCACCGAGCACGAATGTCGCCGTGGCAGGCACCTGTAGGACGGCGTCGGCGGCGTCCTTGCCGGCAGTGAGGGCGCTAGGTGCCGTCGTCGGCGGGTCGAACGACAGCTCCAGCGCACAGCGACCGCCCGCGGGCATGGTCAGACGTCCGCCGGCGGACACCGGTCGCGGTGTGAAGATCACGTGGCCTTCAGCAATCCGCAGCCCGACATACGAGTCCGGCGGAGCCCCGACGGCGAGGAGGTCGGCACGGATCCACACGCTGCCCGGCCCGAGTGTGTACCGCTGCTGAAGTAGGCGCAGGATTTCAAGCACGGGAACCGAGTCGCCTACCCGCAGCGGCCATTGGCGGATCGAGAAGAGCACCGCCGGTTTCGTGTCGCCGGCCAGGAACACGGGCACGAGCCGCGTCAGCTGCACGAAGTCGAACCACAAGCGCCGCCCATCGGTACCGGCGAACGGCCCGATCGATGCGGCGAGGGTGCCGCCACGGCCCCAGTCGGGAGCAGCTGTCAGCAATGCAGTGGCATCGACCGGCACGTCTCGTTCAAGGACCTGGAGAGTCGGGTCGTCCAGCAGTGAGCTCATCCTTTCCAGCGCTGCATGTTCGGCTGTCGATTCCAGCCTCAGCCGACTCGCGATGGCCGACAGGTCACCTGAGGCATGGTGTGCAGTCTCATCGTTCATGGACACCTCCCAATTGGAGCGACCTCACATCACGACTGGGAGCTGACGGACAAGAACAGCGCGTCCCATCCGTGATCGGACCTTCCCGCAGTCAGCAATCCCCCACCGTCGGTGCACCCAGTGCAATCGCACCGGCGGTGTGATCAATTAATGCACGCCGAGTACCGACATACATCGAGTAGTCGACTACTCGTTTCGTTTTTCGACGGCACGCAATTCTTGTTTCGCGGCCGACGGAGCGCCTGCAGCGCGCGGTCGCCCCCGTCATCGGCGACCAATCTGCCGTCGTAATCACCGGAAACGCGGCCTGGTCAAGCGCGAAACACCGGATGGACCAACCACCGCAGCGAAGGGCCGGACGACAAGTCATCGAGCGCCTTCTTTCCCGCCGCTTCGCTGCCGGAGTTCGAAGATGCCGGCTTCGTCAAACGCGTTGGCGTCCCGCACGATCGGCGGATCTGGCTGCCCGACATCACCGCCCGCGGCATCGAAGTCTTTGAAGAGGCTCACGTCAGTGCCCTCGGCATCGACGCGGGCCTGGTTGGCCACCTCGCTCCCGGGGAGTCCGAACAACTCCTGGATCTGTTGACCCGCTACGCCTACCCCGACGCCGCGGTGTAATTCATCGCGCCGGTAAGCGATTCTTCAAGCGTGCGCTTCGCAGCAGTTGGGCGGTGAGGTTGGCGGCGGTGAACATCGGAATGACACCGAGAAAGGTCCGCTCCGACGGGGTGGCCCCGTGCAATTGCTCGAGGCTGCCGAACACAAAGAAGCAGCCGACGCTGAACAGGGCGGCGGGGATGGCATAGGCCAACGGGGAGCGGCGATCGGCGATGACTTGCCTGGCCAGCGGGACTTCCTCGTCGGAGAGTCGCTCACGCTTGCGGAGCTTTCGCATCACCGCTGCGGCTGTGCCGACGTCATCACCGTCCACCAACGCCGCGCGACGCAGCATGCGCTGCACACCAGCCATTGCGACAGCGGAAAACACCACGACAGCCCCCAACGATGCGAATGCCAGGACGCCGTACAGGCCCGTACTGATACTCATCGAGTCACTCCCGGAAAGTCCGTCGGTTCACGTAGCGGCCGCGACCGCACCAGCGCGGGCCACCAGAACCATGGCCCGAGGATCCGCAGCAGACACGGCACCACGAACGAGCGCACGATCAGCGTGTCCAACAGCAGTCCGATGCAGACCGTCGACCCCACCTGTCCAATCGTCCTCAGATCGCTGATGAGCATCGCAAGCATGGTGAACGCGAACACCAGGCCCGCCGAGGTCACGACGCGACCAGTGCTGCCGAGCGCACGGATCAGGCCTGTGTTCAACCCGGCTCCGATTTCTTCTTTCACGCGGGCGATCAGCAACAGGTTGTAGTCCGATCCGACCGCCACCAGGATGATGAACGTGATCGGCAAGACCAGCCAGTGCAGGTGCAACCCGATCAAGTGTTGCCAGACCAGGACGGACAACCCGAATGCGCCGGCGAACGAGAACGCGACCGTACCGGGAATCACGAACGCGGCCATCAAACTTCGGGTCAGTATCAACATGATGAGGAAGATCAGGATGAACGCGGCGATCGCTACGATGAGCAGATCCGAAGCGGCGTAGGTCTTGATGTCCTTGTCATTGGATGCCGCTCCGCCGATGAAGATCCTGGCGCCGGCCAGCGAGGTCTCCTTCAACGCAATCTTGATCGCGTCGGGAATCGCTTCGACGTGTTCGACGCCTTCGGGGCCAAGCGCGTTGCCCTCGTGAGTGACGATGAAGCGAGCGGCCTTGCCGTCCGGCGACATCATCAGCTGTATGTCGGTTTTGACGTCTGCGTTGTCAAAGGCTTCCCTCGGGACGTAGAAGAAGTCGTCGCTACGGGACTTGTCGAAGTCGTTGCCCACGTTGATCAGATCGTCGAACGTCTGCTCGGTCTGGGTGGACTGCAAGTTCGCCGGTCCGTAGGAGTTCACGACGATCGCCTGCAGAGCCTGGGCATCGTTCGCCGTGATTTTCAGCTGCGCGATCAGTTGCGGCAGCAGCGCATCGACGGCTTCCAGTGACATCGCGGCGTTGGCGATATCGGCGTCGAGCTTGTCGATATTGTCCAGCGCATCGAAGAGGGAACGGAACGCCCAACAGATCGGAATGTCGAAACAGTGCGGCTCCCAATAGAAGTAGTTCTTGAGTGGCCTGATGAAGTCGTCAAGGTTGGCGATCTGCGAATTCAAGTCGTCGGTGACTTGTTTGAGATCGTCGATGGTCAACACCGTCGCATGGAGTTCGTCGGCGAGTCGTTGGGTCAGCTCGATCGTCTTGTTCAAGGCGTCCACTGACTCCTCCTGGATGTTGGCCTGCTCCTCGGTGTTGGCGTTCTGCTGCTCGGCAAACGGCAGCTGCTGGCCGGCACCACTGCCTTGGGTAGTGAAGAGGTAGGGAATGGTGGCGTGTTCCAGGGGGCGGCCCAACGGGCGGGTGACACTCTGCACCATCGCGATGCCGGGAAGACGAATGAGCGCCTTGGCTACTCGGTCCAACGAGATGAAGTCCGCCGGGTTACGCATATCGTGATCGGTCTCCACCATCAGCATCTCGGTGAACAGCTTGCTCTGCGGGAAGTGTCGATCCGCCGCGGCGAAAGCCTGGTTGGCCGGGGCGTCGGCGGGCTGGTAGCTGCGGTCGTCGTAGCTGACCCGGTAGGTCGGCACGAAGACGGCTCCGATCATGACGACCGCGCAACTGGCCGCGAGGATCGGCACCGGCCAGCGCACCACACTGGCTCCGATGCGCCGGTACAGGTGCGCTGTCGCCACGCGATTCGGATCGAACAGTCGGAACAAGCTGCCGACGGTCAAGATGGCTGGGCCCAGCGTCAGCGCGGCGGCGATCGTGAACACCATGCTGATGGCAACCGCCGGTCCCATGGTGTGGAAGTAGTTCAGCCGCGCGAAACTCAAGCAGAACCCCGCCCCCGCGATCGTCAGACCCGAGCCGATGATGATCGGCGAAACACCCTGGAAAGCGGTGTAGTACGCGTCCTCACGGCTTTCGCCCGCTTGGCGGGCCTCGTGGTAGCGACCCATCAGAAAGATGCCGTAGTCGGTCCCGGCCCCCAACGACAGCGCGACGACGATGTTCACCGCAAACGACGAGAGTTCGATGTAGCCGAGATGGCCGAGGGTGGCGATGACGCCCTTGGCGACCAGCATCTCGATCAGCACCGTAGCCAGCGGCATGAAGACCGTCGAGACAGAACGGTAGACGATCAGCAGCATCGCGATGATCAAGAAGATCACGACGATTGTGACGTTGTTGAGGCTGTTGTTGGCGATGGTCAGGGTGTCCGACGCCAGCGGCGCGGCGCCGCCGACGTACACCTTCAAACCTTGCGGTGGGGCGTTCGAGTCGACGATGTGACGCACGGCCTGCACGGACTGGTTCGCCTCGATCTGGCCGCTGTCACCTGCGATGCGCAACAAGACGTAAGCGGCCTTGCCGTCGACACTTTGGGCTCCGGCCGCGGTGATCGGCTTACCCCACAGATCCATGGCGTACTGGACGTGCGCGGTGTCGTGCCTGAGCCGCTGGATCAGATCGTCGTAAAACTGATGATCTTTGTCGTCCAGCGGACGGTCGGCCTCCAACACGACCTGGGCCAAGCTAGTGGACGTGGACTCGCGGAACTTCTCGCCGATGCGCAGAAGCCCGACCTGCGACGGTGCATACGACGGGACCATCGGACCCGCGAGTTCTTCGGCGACCCGTTCCACCTGCGGTACGAAGGTGTTTGTCGACACGGCGAGTAACGCCCAGAACACGATGATCGGGATCGAAAGCACCCGGACCGTCCTCGCGACAAACGGGCGCTTGGCGCGGTGTGCGCTCACGCGGACTTCACCCGGCATGTGACGTCGGCGTCTTGACGTGTCGCTGACTGTTCGTCGCGGACGACGCCGTTCACCAGCATCCGGCAGTGAACCTCTCCCCCGCGAACCTGGGCGGAGATGCTGCCGGAAACAACGGTGAACGTGGTGGTTTCGGTGTGCGACCACGGCAACTCGGTGAGCTGAACCGTGTGCGGATGACCGTCGATGTCGACGTAGGACAACATCCCGCCGTCGCCGAGGGAACCGTCCAACTCATAGGTGAGCTGCTTGGGAGTGAACTGCTCCGGCGCCTGTGGACCATTCACAGCGAGGACAGGCCCAGGAGCCGACATCTGATGCACCTTCCACATCCCCAATGCGCCCACACCAACCGCAATGACGCAGACCAGCGGCAACCAGAACCGGGCCAGCGCGGACATGGCGCGGGATCGCCGAATCATGCGAACACCGCCCGGATCTCGCGGATGGCACCGGCGAGAAGGGCAACAGCGATTCTCACGGGTGATACCGTCGCATATGAGACGATCATAGGCAAGCTGGCTACATGTCTGGCGATCAGCCGGCTCGGTCCTGACCTAGGCCGCTACATCTCGGGATAGGTGTAGCGCGTCAGCAGATCCATCAACTGCTCAGACTCGCCGGGTTTGAGGTGAGCGACCAGCGATTCGGCGATGGGTTGCGCGGCGCGGTGCACCTCGTCGAAGACCTCCAGCCCGCGCTTGGTGATGGCCACCATCCACACCCTGCGATCGCCCTCGACACCCTCGCGGGTCACGAGGCCCTGGTCCTCCAGATCGTCGATCGCGCGGCCGACGGCGGCCTTGTCAAACCCCGCGACGTCGACGAAGTCACGCTGCATTGTCGGCCCCTTGTTGACCAAGATGATCAGCATGGCGAAGTGCCGGAGTTCCAGGCCGAACGGCCGCATCGCCGCAACCAGTTCGGTGGTTGCGCGGTTGTGCGCTCTGCGGAGCAGCAGGCCCATTGCGAACGGTGAACTGTCGCCTGGACGGTCGGTGGCGCGGTTGGCCGCCTTCGGTGACTTCGTCGCGCGTGGCATCTGCTCAGGCTACCGTGATCAGATCAGGCGATACGGTGTCATACGCATCTTTATCGCACATCCCCGACGGTGGCGTACTTCGAGCCAACCGCCTCAGCGCCGAACATCGCGCGCGTGAGCCTGGGGAGTACCGACGCGGTTCGTAGCAGCCCGCGGAATACCAATCGCTCGGCACGCCGATCGGTAGTGGCGTTGCGCGCGTTGCGTGTTGAGCGCGCCAGGGCGGCATTGGCGTATTCGCGCATCGCGGACTCGTAGTCGCCGATGCGGGCGACCGGTGCGGCCGGGCCGGCCACGGTGAGACACCTGCGCAGCAGATCGGCGTCGCGCAGTGCTGTGTTGGCGCCGATTCCGGCCATCGGGGTCATGTTGTGTATGGCATCACCGATCAGTGTCACGTCGCTCGGCGCCCACGAAGGCAATTGGGGCATCGACTTCAACGCCACGGGTGCGACCGATGCCGGATCGCTGGCATCGACAATGGCCCGCAACCCGGGAGCCCATTGGGCGATTTGCGTGCTGACCCACTGCCGCAACCGGGCCCCGTCCCAGTCTCGGGCGTCAACCGGGTAGCTGCTGGCAGCGGCCGCCCATGCCCACACCAACAGCCGCGAGGAATCATCGGATGCTTGACCGAACTCACTGGTGGCCCAACTGGACACGAACATCCAGCCCGCACCGGCAGGCACGATGTTGTTGACCGACCCGTCGACCAGGCCCTGCGGAAGGGTGTCGATCAAGGATCGGGTCAGGGGCGTACGGCCGGCGACGTTCAGGATGCCCAGATCGATCCGTCCCAAGTCGGGAAGGCGCTGGGCACGTACGCGAGAGTTCGCGCCGTCAGCGCCCACGACCACATCGGCATTCGCGTGGGATCCGTCGGCGAACCGCACCCGCACGCCCCCTCCGTCGAGGTGGTCATAGCCGACAAACTCCCTGCCCCACTGCACCGAGCAGTCGAGGCCCATCAGCAGCGCTTCGCGCAGGGCGTCGCGGCCCACCGCACGGCGCCGGGTGATCGGATCACCGCAAGCAGTGGCGGCCAGGTCAACGGTCAGCAGCAGCCGTAATTGCCGATCACGGAATCTCACCACGTCGGGTGCGACGACTGCCGAAGCGTCCAACGACGCCCAGTTGGCCGACGGCAGACACGCATGCAACGCCCGCAGTCCGTCGGCGTTGAGATGGATGCCGTAACTGGACGGATGATCGGCGGCGTTGGCGTTGCGCTCGAAAACCCTCACGTCGACACCGGATTGCCGCAAACCGTGGGCCAAGGCCAGCCCGGCCAGTCCGGCACCGATGATGGCGACCTTCATATCAACCTCTCGTACCGTGACAGGTAAAGCCGTAACATACACGATCGTCTCATATAATATGTTCTGACATCGTGAGAAGGAATGCGGCGATCACCGATCAACCACAGACGTGGAAAGACGCCGTCAAAGCGAGTGTGTTCGGGCGCGGCAAGGTGTCGGCGACGATGTGTACGGCACTGCCCACCATCGTGTTCGTCGCCGTCGCGGCGGTGAGTTCGCTGACCATCGCGACCGTCGCGGCCGCCGTCACCGCATTCGGTACCTTCACCTACCGCGTTTTGGCCAAGCAGCC
>CADEGF010000037.1 GCA_902826815.1 uncultured Mycobacteriaceae bacterium | reverse complement strand
CGCCGCTCCTTGTCGTCCTTGCTCGTTTCTCGCCGATCGAAGCGGATGTTCTCCAGTAGCAGGATGTCGCCGTCGGTGAGCCCCTCGGCACGGGCGAGCGCATCGGTGCCCACCACGTCTGTAGCCAGCTGAACATGGCGGTCGAGCCGCTCCTCCAGCGCCTTCGCGACGGGTGCGAGCGAGAACTTCGGGTCGGGACCGTCCTTGGGCCGCCCGAGGTGAGCGGTGACGACGACCTTCGCCCCGGCATCGGAGAGCGCCTTCAGCGTGGGCACCGAGGCGATGATGCGACCCGGGTCGGTGATGGTGCCGTCGTCATCGAGCGGGACGTTCAGATCGCAGCGCACGAGTACGCCCCGGCCCGAAACCCCTTCCGCGAGTAGATCGTCGAGCGTCCTGACAGCCATCTGTCTAGAGCGACTTGCCGACCAGCGCCACCAGGTCGACGATCCGGTTGGAGTAACCCCACTCGTTGTCATACCAAGACACCGTCTTGGCCTGATTGTCGATCACCTTCGTCAGCCCGGAATCGAAGATCGAACTGTGCGGGTCGGTGACGATGTCACTCGACACGATCGGCGCGTCGTAATACTTCAAAATGCCCTTGAGCGGACCGTCGGCGGCCGCCTTGAACGCCGCGTTGATCTCCTCGGCGGTCGCCGACTTCTTCAACTCCGCAGTCAGGTCGGTGCACGAACCGGTCGGGATCGGCACCCGCAGGGCGTAGCCGTCGAGCTTGCCCTTGAGCTCGGGCAGCACCAGGCCGATCGCCTTCGCCGCACCCGTCGAGGTCGGCACGATATTCAGCGCGGCGGCGCGGGCCCGGCGCAGGTCCTTGTGCGGGCCGTCCTGCAGGTTCTGGTCCTGGGTGTAGGCGTGGACGGTCGTCATCAGGCCCTTGACGATGCCGAACTCGTCGTTGAGGACCTTGGCCAGCGGCCCGAGGCAGTTCGTGGTGCACGAGGCGTTGGAGATGATGTTCTGGCTGCCGTCGTACTTGTCGTCGTTGACGCCGAGCACGATCGTGATGTCCTCATCGCTTGCCGGCGCGGAGATGATGACCTTCTTGGCACCCGCGTCCAGGTGGCCCTGCGCCTTGGCGCGGGCGGTGAAGATGCCGGTGGACTCGACGACGACGTCGACACCCAGATCCCCCCACGGCAGGGCAGCTGGCCCCTCTTTCACCTCGAGCGACTTGATCTTGGTGGCGCCGATGACGATCGTGTCGTCACCCTCCAGGCTGATGTCCTCGGGGTAGCGGCCCAGAATCGAGTCGAACTTCAACAGATGCGCCAGGCTCGCATTGTCGGTCAGGTCGTTGACCGCGATGATCTCGATGTCGGTGCTCTTGCCCTCGGCCTTCTGCGCCGCGAGGGCCCGGTAGAAGTTGCGTCCGATGCGGCCGAAGCCGTTAACGCCTACCCGGATGGTCACGTGAATCTCCCTTTTTTGCCGTGATGCCCACGGCCCAGCGTAGTGGTGTGAGTGCCATCACGCGAAGGCTGGTCAGAGCATTCCGAGGCTCTGGTCGGCGTAGGGGTTGCCCAGCCATTTCCGGCGGATTCGCTGCAGCGTCCCGTCGTCCTCGAGCTCGGACTGCGCGACGGTGATCCTGGCGAGCAGTTCCTGGTCGTCTCGGCCCACCGCGATCGCGATGTTCTCGGTGGAGATTCCCCGCTGTACGACCTCGACGTCGGTGATCGGCTTGACCAGTTCCGTCAGCACGGGGGCGAGCTTCATGAACGCGTCACAGCCGCCGGACGTGAGGTCGTCGAGCGCGTTTCGGATGCCGCCGTAGTCGTACATCCTGACGCGGGCCGCCTTGCCGTCGGCGACCAGCTTCTCGGCGATCGGCCCGCTGGTGTTGCCCCGCTGGACACCGATGGTCAGTCCTTCGAGATCGTCGACCGAACGGACGGCGGGCAGCCTGCGGGTGTCGACAGCCAGCGATTGGCCGGAGATCAGGTACGGCGGGACGAATTTCGCCATCTTCTCGCGCGCGGGAGTAACGGTGGTTCCGGCGGCGATGCAGTCGAACGAGCCGGAGTTCAGCGCGTCGAAGATGCCGTTGAAGTCGGTGCCTTCGTAGGGGACGAACCCGACGCCCATGTCCAGTTTGTCGGCGACAGCGGTCATCAGGTCGATGTCCAGTCCACCGTTGTCGGGCATGCCATTGAACGGCGGATCGGGATAGGCCGCGCCGACTCTCAGTGTCTGCATGCGTTCACGCTAGTTGTTGGAGCTTCGCACGGACCCGGTCGATCTGGTCGTAGGCGTAGGCCACCGCGCCCGCCATGGTCATGGTGGCGCCCTCACGTGCCAACGACTCGAAGGTCTGCGCGCCGAGGACGTCGCGGAGATGCGCGACTGCGGCACCGAATTCGGGCACCGACGGTGCCGCTGTTGGCAGGACGCTCGCGAAACCAGCCACGGTCGCGGCAGGTTTCGCATTGCCCCGGCGCTCGAGAAATCTGGCAAAGAGCCCCAGCGTCGTCCGCAGTTGAGTGATGTTGCTCGAGTCGTGGAAGTTGCCGATCGCCGAGGAGATGTAGTCGAGCAAGGACAGGTCGTCTGCGGTGTCGCCGTCGATCCGATTCAACGTCAGGACGAGCGTTATCGCGATATACGATTCGTTGGTTCGGTTCCCCGAATCGCGTGCAATGGTCAAACCTCGTCGGAGTGCGTCGAGCGCGCGAGGAGGATCTTGCGCGCTACCCGCCATCCCGTAGCTCATCAGCACATAGGACGCGACGAAGGGATTGAGAGTGGTTTCAGCCAGATCGAGCTGACGGGAGGCGATAGAGAGCGCCTCCTCGGTTTGGCCGCTCCACGTCAGCGCGATGGAAACGAATGCATCGGCAACCCCGTACCTATCGCTACCTCGCTCTCGTCGCTCCTCAAAGAATGCGACGTAGCGGTCAGACACCGGCATGGCCGAATAGACGGCGCCGAGCCAATGGTGCTCGAGTCCGAATTGCACTTGTAGCGGGTTCTGTTCCAACGCGATCTGGCCGATTCGGCTGTATTCGAGGGCATCATCGATTCGCCCGAACAGAAAGCACAATGACGCAAACCCACACAGCGACGCCAGCCTCGGGTGGCCTACAGCGCGCGCCGGGGCAACGAGTTCTTCGGCCCACGTAGCCGGCTCGTAGTTCTCCACCAGACCACCCAACCACCCGGCGATACTCGAGATAACCGCAGCGACGTCGAGATCGCCGTTGTCGGCTGCCCACCGAAATGCGCTACGCAGGTTGGGCAATTCAGTCTTGAACCACTCGTACGCCTCGGGCTGCCGAGGACCGTCCCACACGCTCATGGTCGCGGCTTCACACGCCGCGAAGTATCTGGCGTGCGCAGTTCGCGATTCGGCGGCAGCGCCACCGTCCGCAAGCTGCTCCTCCGCGAACTGGCGGATGGTTTCCAGCATCGAGTACCTGGTGTGACCGGAGGACCTATCTGCGGCGATCAACGACTTGCGCACCAACGCGTCGAGCAGGTCGAGAGTGGTGAAGTCGTCATCTGAGTTCGTTACCGCACAGGCACTTTCCAGGTCGAAGCCGCCTGCGAACACAGAGCACCGCTCTAGCAGAGCCTTTTCCGGATCGTCGAGCAGGTCGTAGGACCACTGCACGGCGTGGCGCAGCGTTTGGTGGCGCTCGAGGCCGCGCCGGGATCCGACGAGGAGGCGGAAACGGTGGTCGAGTCGGTCGCGAACCTCGATGGCCGTCATCGACGCCATGCGCGAGGCCGCCAACTCGACGGCCAACGGAATTCCATCGAGTCGACGGCAGATCTCGGCGATCACCTCGGCATCGTCGGCTGAGAAGCCCTGCGCGACGCTTCCCGCACGCTCGACGAACAGATTCACTGCGGTTTCCACATCCAACGAGCGGACCCGTCGCACCTGCTCGTCGGGGAGCCCCAGCCCTTCGCGGCTGGTCGCGAGGACTCGGACCGTGGCAGTCTGCCGCAGCACGATCTCGATGAGGTCCGTCGCGGCATCCAGGACATGCTCACAGTTGTCGAACACCAGGAGCCGGATCCTGCCGTCGCTGGCCGCGGCCACCGACTCCCCCAGCGTCTTGCCCGGCTGTTGGGTGATACCGAGGACCGCAGCGATTGCATCGGGAATTGCGGCCGGATCCGTAACAGCTGCGAGTTCGAAAAGCCACACCCCATCGGGGAATTCGTCGCTCATCTGCGCGGCAGCCTCCAGCGCCAGCCGGGTCTTACCGACACCCCCGACCCCGGTGAGTGTGACGAGTCGGTGCGACCGCACAGCCACTTTGATCTCGGCGATCTCCGAGCCACGTCCAAGGAGGCTGGTGGTTGCGGCCCGCAGGTTGCCCGGGCTGGTGTCGAGCGCACGCAGCGGCGGGAAATCGTCACGAAGGTGTGCGCCCCGCACCTGAAAGAGCCCAACCGGGTTCGGCACATCACGTAGTCGCCGCGGCCCCAGATCGCGAAAGTCCAGTCCACTGACCAAGGCCGCGGTCGATTCCGCGACCAGAATCTGACCGCCATGGCCTGCCGCCATCACCCGGGCGGCCCGGTTCAGCACGGTTCCGAAGTAGTCACCGTCCTGATGCGTCGCCTCGCCGGTCGCAATTCCCATCCGCACCGGCAACTGCAACTCCCGTTGCGCCGCCACTGCCGCATCGATGGCCGACCTCGGCGACGCGAACGCCGCGACCACACCGTCCCCGGTGTGCTTGAACAACCAACCGCCATGCGCCTCAATGGCGGTCCGCAGCACCTCGTCGTGTGCGGCGAGCGCCGAGCGCATCGCGTCCGCGTCGGACTCCCACCGACGGGTTGAACCCTCGATATCGGTGAACAGAAACGTCACAACGCCGGATGGAGCCGACACGCAGGCAGAATCCCATGAATTCCGGCGGGTCGGGCGAGATCAGGCGTCGTCGAGTAGATCCGGGGTGACAGCCGATTCGGTATCGGGCACGCCGTCTTGTTTGGCCTTGCGGTCAGCCATCGACAACAGCCGCCGAATACGTCCAGCCACAGCGTCTTTCGTCATCACCGGATCGGCAAGACGACCGAGTTCCTCCAGCGAGGCCTGCCGGTGTTCGACACGAAGCTTGCCTGCGGCGGCCAGGTGGTCGGGAACGGTGTCGCCGAGGATGTATAGCGCCCGCTCGACCCTGGCGGCCGCCGCCACCGCTGCCCTGGCCGACCGGCGTAGGTTCGCGTCGTCGAAGTTCGCAAGTCGGTTCGCGGTTGCCCGCACCTCGCGGCGCATCCGGCGCTCTTCCCACGTCAGCCTGGTGTCCTGGGCGCCCATCCGGGTCAGCAACGCGCCAATGGCTTCTCCGTCGCGCACGACCACCCGATCGGCGCCACGCACCTCACGCGCCTTCGCGCTGACGCCGAGCCGGCGCGCGGCGCCGACCAGTGCCAGCGCCGCCTCCGGCCCGGGGCAGCTGACCTCGAGCGCCGACGATCGACCGGGTTCCGTCAAGGAACCGTGGGCGAGGAATGCGCCGCGCCACGCCGCCTCGGCATCGGCGACACTGCCGCCGACGACCTGTGCGGGCAGGCCTCGCACCGGACGTCCCCGGAGATCCAGCAGACCGGTTTGGCGTGCCAGCGCTTCGC
Source organism: uncultured Mycobacteriaceae bacterium (assembly GCA_902826815.1). Taxonomy (GTDB): domain Bacteria; phylum Actinomycetota; class Actinomycetes; order Mycobacteriales; family Mycobacteriaceae; genus Mycobacterium. The sequence goes on along the minus strand of CADEGF010000037.1, from coordinate 65,940 downwards.
CATCTTTGGCGACGCGCACCACATACCGTGTGCTCTTGCGAATTCCACTGGCGGACAACACATGAACCACGGCGTTGTATCCATAGAGATCGAAGATGTCCTTGCGGAGGCGGCGAGCGATGATGCCCAGGTCGACCTCGGCCTCGACGACGACACGGCCCGAGACGATATGCAATCCCCCTGCGAACCGCAGCAACGACGCCACCTCGGCTCGGCGCGCGCTGACCGAATTGACAACAAGTCGGCTCAGCTCGTCCTTGACCTCGGCTGTCATTGCCACGGGTCGTCACCTCTCGGTCCGTCAACTATCCGGGCGGGTGTGGGAATCGTCGGCTGCTGAAGGGTGCCGCCAGGTTCCGTTCCGCGCAGGCGGACCCCCTCCAACGCCGCGGCCAACCTCGCCGGGTCATGTAAAGGTGTACCAGGTCTGGACACCTCAGCAAACTGAACCGCAGCACCAAGTATTGTCGCGGTCCGGATAAGCTGCTCCCTCTCCCGCTCGCCGTTCACCTGAGACGCGTCGACGACGATCTCGTTCACCCTGAACCCAGGCGCATGCTGGGACAACACGTGGATATGCCGCTCGACGGAGAATCCTGCCGTCTCCCCTGGCTCGGCGACCAGGTTGAGGACCAGCGCACGCCTCGCGGTGGTGGCCTGCAGCGCGGCGAACAGCTCCGGCACAAGGACGTGCGGGATGACGCTGGTGAACCACGAGCCGGGGCCGAGCACCACGAGGTCGGCGCTCATGATGGCGTCCACCGCCTGGCGGGTGGCAGGCGGATCGCTCGGTAGCAGCCGCACCCGACGGACCTTGCCCGGCGTCGTTGCGATCGCGACCTGGCCGCGGATCACCCGGCTCATCCGCGGATCCGATTCGAGCCCAGCGACATCGGCCTCGATCTGCAACGCGATCGGGCACATCGGAAGCACCCGGCCCTTGAGGTCGAGTATCCGACCCAATTCATCAAGCGCCGCAACGGGATCAGCGAGAACCTCGTTTAGCCCGGCCATCAACAGGTTACCGATGGGATGGCCGGCCAGCGCACCGCTGCCGCCGAACCTGTGTTGCAAAATCGTCGCCCACAGCCGACCATGCGGACTGTCGGATGCCAAGGCCGCCAGCGCCATTCGCAGATCACCAGGCGGGACGACATCGAGCTCGCTTCGCAGCCGCCCAGACGAGCCGCCATCGTCGGCCACCGTCACCACGGCGGTGACATGAGGGGTGAGCCTGCGCGCCGCCGACAATGTGGCATACAACCCGTGGCCGCCGCCCAAAGCGACGATGCGCGAGCTCATTCGCGGCCCAGATCCCGGTGCAGTACTCGCACCGTGAGTTGGTCACCACCCTGCAGTCGTCCGGCCAGCGCCTCGGCCATCGCGACACTGCGATGCTTACCGCCGGTACATCCGATGGCTACGGTCATGTAGCGCTTTCCCTCCCGCCGATAGCCCTCGATCACGAGGTCCAGCAGTCGATGGTAGGTGTCGAGGAACTCCCCCGCGCCCGGCTGCCCAAGCACGTACTCGCGGACGGCGGGATGCTGTCCGGTGTGGCGGCGCAACTCGTCGACCCAGTGCGGGTTCGGCAGGAACCGCACATCCATCACAGTATCGGCGTCCATCGGCAGCCCATACTTGTACCCGAAGGACTCGACGGTCACGCTCGTGTAGGCGACGATCTCACCGCCGAAGGCACCCTCTATGGTCTCCCGCAGCGCAGGGACCGACAGCGCTGAGGTATCGACGACCAGGTCGGCGGTCGCGCGCACCGGCGCCAGCATGGCCCGCTCCGCGGCGATGCCCTCGGCCAGCGTCTGGTTGCCCTGCAACGGGTGGCTGCGGCGATTCTGCTCATACCTGCGGACGAGGATGTCGTCGGAGGCTTCGAGGAACAACACCCGCGGCGTGATGTCGCGTGTCGCCAAATCCTTGCGCACCCAGTCCAAATCACCGGTGAAGCCCTTGGAGCGCACGTCCATCACCACCGCCAACTGGGTGATACGCGAGCCTGCAGCCAAGCCGAGATCGACCATGCGGGCGATGAGTTCGGGTGGCAGGTTGTCGGCGACATACCAGCCGAGGTCCTCGAGCACCTTGGCCGCGGTGCCCCTACCCGCCCCGGACAGCCCGGTTACCAGTACGACGTCGATGCCGGATTCCGTACTTGTACCGCGGGGCGCATCCTGCCCCCGCATATCGTCTCCCGCGCCCTGGTCCGTCATCCTGATGCCCTGCCCTGATCATCTCCGATAACCGAGGCGGGCGCAGAGGATTCGACGCCGAGCGCTTCCAGCACAGCCTTCGCCGTCGACATGCCGATACCGGGCACCGAGGTGATTTCCTCGATGCTGGCCTGCTTCAGCCGGGCCACCGAACCGAAATGAGTGACGAGCGCCTTCCGTCGGTGCTCGCCCAACCCGGGCACCGAATCCAGCGCTGATGCCGTCATGCGCTTGGACCGCTTACTGCGGTGGTATGTGATCGCGAACCGGTGCGCCTCATCGCGCACCCGCTGCAGCAGGAAGAGACCCTCGCTGTTGCGGGGCATGATCACCGGATCGGGCTCCGACGGCACCCAAACCTCCTCCAGCCGTTTGGCCAGCCCGATCACGGCGACGTCGGTGACGCCGAGGTCGTCGAGGACCGCCGAGGCCGCATTGACCTGCGGGGCGCCACCGTCGACCACGTACAGGTTGGGCGGGTAGGCGAACCGCCGCGATTTCCCTTCCGCGGTAAACACACTGGTGTTCTGCAGATCGGACACGTGCCGCGCGAACCGTCGTCGTGTCACCTCGGCGATCGAAGCGACATCGTCGGAACGCCCGTCGCCTGCCGCCTCCCGGATCGCGTAGTGCCGGTAGTCGGACTTGCGCGGCAGACCGTCCTCGAAGACCACCAGGGACGCCACCACGTCGGTGCCCTGCACGTGGCTGATATCGACGCACTCGATGCGCAGGGGCGCATGGGCCAGCCCAAGCGCCTCCTGAATGCTTTGCAGTGCAGCAGATCTTGCGGTGAAGTCACCGGCCCGCTTGAGCTTGTGCTGCGTGAGTGCATCCTGGGCGTTGCGCTGGACCGTCTCGGCCAGCGCCCGTTTGTCGCCGCGCATCGGCACTCGCAGCGCCACCCGTGAGCCCCGTAGACCGCACAACCAGGTTTCCAGCTCTTCGGCATTGGGCGGCAGTACCGGCACAAGGATCTGACGGGGCACCGGGTTGGTCGACTCATCGGCCGCACCGCCCAGTTCGGCCTGGTCGCCGTAGAACTGGGTGAGGAATTGTTCGACCAGATGTGCAAGGCCGGAATCCCCTGGATCACCGGACTTTTCGACGACCCAGCCGCGTTGGCCACGCACCCGGCCACCGCGGACGTGGAACACCTGCACGGCGGCCTCGAGTTCGTCGTCGGCGAACGCCACCACGTCGGCATCGGTGCCGTCACCGAAGACGACTGTCTGCTTCTCCAGCGCCCGTTTGAGCGCGCCGATGTTGTCGCGCAGCCGCGCGGCGCGCTCGAAGTCGAGTTCCTCTGCGGCCTGCGTCATTTCACGTTCCATGTCGCGAGCCAACCGGTCGGTTTTACCGGACAGGAAGTCACAGAAGCCGAGCACGATCTTTCTGTGCTCTTCGGCCGAGACCCGCCCGATGCACGGTGCCGAACACTTATCGATGTAACCCAACAGACACGGGCGGTCGATCTGCTTGTGTCGCTTGAACACTCCCGCCGAACAGGTGCGGGCCGGGAACACCCGGGTGAGCAGATCGAGCGTTTCGCGGATCGCCCAGGCATGTGAATACGGCCCGAAATACCGGACGCCCTTGCGACGCGGGCCGCGGTAGACCATCAGCCGCGGATACTCCTCGTTCAGCGTCACAGCAAGTACCGGATAGGACTTGTCGTCGCGGTAGCGGATGTTGAACCGCGGATCGAACTCCTTGATCCAGTTGTATTCCAGCTGCAGCGCCTCGACCTCGGTGCTCACCACCGTCCACTCGACGCTGCCCGCGGCCATCACCATCTGCCTGGTCCGCGGCGCCAACCCGGAGATGTCGGCGAAGTAGGAGTTCAGCCGGCTTCGCAGGCTCTTGGCTTTGCCGACATAGATGACGCGCCCATGCGGATCACGAAACCGGTAGACGCCGGGCTCGAGGGGTATCGACCCTGGCGCCGGTCGGTAGGTCGCTGGATCGGGCACGGATTCCAGGTTACTGCCGCTGTCGGACGTCCCCGATGATCTACCGTCGAGTGATGCGGACCCCGTCCTTGCGTAGGCTGACGGCCCCGCTGGTGGGGGTCGTCCTTGTGCTGGCCGGATGCGGTGGGCAGGAGAATGCGCCACCTGCTGCGGCAGGCCCGTGCGCGGTGGTCGAGAACGGCACCCCGGTCGCCACCGGTTACCGCAAGGACATGACGGCGGTGCGCACCGCGCACTACGCCGTGGCAACAGCCAATCCGCTGGCCACCCAGGCGGCCTGCCAGGTGCTCAAGGACGGGGGCACCGCGGCCGACGCCCTTGTCGCCGCTCAGGCGATGCTCGGGCTCGTCGAACCTCAGTCGTCCGGCATCGGCGGCGGCGGATTCCTGCTCTACTACGACGCCGGTGCGAATTCCGTGCAGGCCTACGACGGCAGGGAGATCGCCCCCGCCGCGGCGACCGAGAACTACCTGCGCTGGATTTCCGATACCGATCGCACCGAGCCCAAACCCGACGCTAGGGCATCCGGCCGGTCCATCGGCGTGCCTGGCATCCTCCGGCTGCTGATGGACACGCACCAGCAGCACGGCAAGACGGTTTGGCGCGACCTATTCGCTCCCGCCGTCAAGCTCGCCGACGACGGCTTCGACATCAGCCCCCGACTCGCCGCGGCGATCGCCGACTCGGCGGCGCAGCTGAAGGCCGACCCCGACGGCGCCGCATACTTCCTCAACCCCGATGGCAGTCCGAAGGCAGCCGAGACCAAACTCACCAACCCGGCGTACGCAAAGACGTTGGGCGTCATCGCATCCGACCCTGAGTCCTTCTACACCGGTGACATCGCCAAGGCCATCGTCGCCGCGGCGGGCGACACGACGGGCGGTCGCACGCCCAGCGTGATGACGACCGAGGACCTGGCCGGCTACACCGCAAAACAACGCGAACCGATCTGCATGCCGTACCGCGACAAGGAGATCTGCGGCATGCCGCCGCCGTCGTCGGGCGGTATCGCAGTGGCCGCCACCCTCGGGATCCTCGAACACTTCCCGATGAACGAGCACAAACCCACCGATATGGACCTCAACGGCGGAAAACCGTCCGTGATGGGCGTGCACCTGATCTCGGAAGCCGAACGACTTGCCTACGCCGATCGGGACTCCTACGTCGCCGACACCGATTTCGTTCCGCTGCCGGGTGGAAGCCCGAACACCTTGCTGAACAGTGACTACCTCGCACAGCGGGCGACGCTGATCTCCGAGCAGCGCAGCATGGGGACCGCGAAGCCCGGCGAATTCGGTGCGGCGCCATCCACCCCGGTGCAGGTCCCCGAACATGGCACCAGCCAGATCAGCGTCATCGACTCACAGGGCAACGCGGCCGCACTGACCACCACCGTCGAATCGCAGTTCGGCTCGTTCCACATGGTGGACGGATTCATCCTGAACAACCAACTGACCGACTTCTCCGCCGAACCCACGGGCCCCGACGGGGTCCCTGTGCCCAATCGCGTCGGGCCGGGCAAGCGGCCGCGCAGCACGATGGCGCCAACCCTTGTCTTCGAGAAGTCGGGCGTAGACCGTGGCCCGCTGTTCGCCACGCTCGGTTCGCCAGGCGGCGCGGTGATCATCCAGTTCGTTGTGAAAACTGTTGTGGGAATGATTGATTGGGGTATAGACCCACAGCAGGCCGTCGGCATGGTGGATTTCGGCGCGGCGAACTCGCCGAAGACCAATGTGGGAGGAGAACACCCCAACGTCGACGCCGCAGACAACGGCGACAACGATCCACTCGTGCAGGGCTTGCGCAGGCTCGGCCATCAGGTCGACCTCGCCGACCAATCCAGCGGATTGTCCGCGATAGCGCGCGGCGCCCCCGGCTGGATCGGCGGGGCGGACCCGCGCCGCGAGGGGCTGGTGATGGGCGATCCTCGGTGACCGCACGGGTCGCGCAATTGACGGAGTCGGACTGGCGGCTGTTCGCCGCTGTCCGACTGCGCGCACTGACGGACTCACTCGGTACCGATGACCCGCAGTACCGGCAGGAGTCGTCGTTCACCGCCGCGCAGTGGCGCAGACGGCTCCGCGACCACGCGCAGTTCGCGGCGCTGCTCGATAACCGCCCGGTCGGGCTCATCGGTGCGCAGCAGGAGAACGCGGAAACGATTTACCTGTACTCACTTTGGCTGGATCCGGCAGCCCGCGGCCACGGCCTGGCCCGGCCACTGGTCGCCGCCGCCCTTGACTGGGCCCGAGACCGGCAGGCACGCGTAGTCACGCTGCGGGTTGCGGTCGACAACACCGTCGCGAGAGGCGTATACGAGAGCCTCGGGTTCCTGCCGGTGACCGCAGAAGGAGTGAACGCCCGCGATGAGGTCGCGATGTCGCTCAGTGTGCGTTGAGGTCAGGCCGGTAGCGGATCAGAAGAGCGCGCGCATCGTCCATCGCTTGGACGGCACGCTCCTTGTCGACGGCCTGAATCGCCATCGCAGGGATGTACTCGTCGTCCGGCAGGTCGACCCTGGCCCATCTCGCGCCAACCGGGAACGATATGTCGACAACTTCGGACCACGGAATCAGCCGGTCGCCGAGCAGGTTTCGCACCGACACACCGGGCGCCCCGATACGCAGTCGAGGCCGGGCGAACAGCGATACGGCGCAGGCGATGACAACACCGAGCAGCGCGATCGCGACCTGATCTGCGGTCTGGAAGATCACCCCGGTCGACGAAATCTTCAGCAGCACACCGACAGTCACATGAGCGGCCAGGATCAGCGCCGCGACGCCGTACGCGAAATATGGTGTCAGGTGCGGGCGTACTTCGAGGTCCCAGTGGGCGCTCATGCTTGCTTGCGCAGATCGCGCAGCGTCAGCGCGGTCGACAACGCGGCGGCCGCAGCCTGTGCGCCCTTGTCCTCGGTCGAATCGGGCAGGCCCGCCCTGGCCAGGGCCTGCTGCTCGGTGTTGGTGGTAAGCACCCCGTTGGCCACCGGTGTCGACTGGTCAAGCGACACCCGGGTCAGACCCTGGGTGACCGCATCACAGACATAGTCGAAATGCGGTGTCTCGCCGCGGATCACCACACCGAGCGCGACGACGGCATCGTGGTTCTTGGCCAACGCCTGCGCTACCACCGGGATCTCGATCGCGCCGAGCACCCGGACCACCGTCGGGTCGTCGATGCCAGAACCGGCTGCGACCTTGCGCGCCCCGTCGAGCAGCGCATCGCAGATCGTCTCGTGCCAGGTGCTGGCGACGATGGCCAGCGTCAGCCCCGATGCGTCAATCTGTGGCAGCTCGGGAACCCCTGCGCCTCCGCTCAAAGCGCCCCACCCATATCGCCCGGCACCACTTCGTCGTAGTCGTCGAGCCCGCTCAGATCGTGGCCCATGCGGTCGCGTTTGGTCATCAGATAGCGGATGTTCTCGGCGTTGGCGCGCACCGGCAGCGGCACGCGCTCGATGATGTGCAGCCCGTAGCCGTCCAACCCGACCCGCTTGGCGGGGTTGTTGGTGAGCAACCGCATAGACCGCACGCCGAGGTCGACGAGGATCTGCGCGCCGATGCCGTAGTCGCGGGCATCGGCCGGCAGCCCGAGCTTGAGGTTGGCGTCGACGGTGTCGTCGCCCGCGTCCTGCAACTGATAGGCCTGCAGTTTGTGCATGAGCCCGATGCCGCGGCCCTCGTGACCGCGCATGTAGAGCACCACGCCGCGATCCTCTCTGGCCACCATTGCCAGCGCGGCGTCCAGCTGCGGGCCGCAGTCGCAGCGGCGGGATCCGAACACGTCACCGGTCAGGCATTCCGAGTGCACGCGCACCAGCACGTCATGGCCGTCGGCGTCCGGCCCGGCGATGTCGCCCCTGACCAGGGCGACGTGCTCGACATCCTCGTAGATGCTGGTGTAGCCGACGGCGCGGAACTCGCCGTGCCGGGTCGGGATGCGCGCCTCGGCGACGCGCGCGATGTGCTTCTCGTGCTTGCGCCGCCACTCGATGAGGTCGGCGATCGAGATCAGCGCGAGGTCGTGCTCGTCGGCGAAGACCCGAAGCTCGTCGGTCTGCGCCATCGCGCCTTCGTCCTTCTGGCTGACGATCTCGCAGATCGCACCGGCGGGCTGCAGTCCGGCCAGCCGTGCCAGGTCGACTGCGGCCTCGGTGTGGCCGGGCCTGCGCAGCACCCCGCCGTCCTTGGCGCGCAGCGGAACGACATGGCCGGGGCGGGTGAAGTCGTCGGCGACGCTGGTCGGGTCGGCAAGCAGCCGCATCGTGGTGGCGCGGTCGGACGCCGAAATACCGGTGCCGACACCCTCTTTCGCGTCGACGGTCACGGTGTAGGCGGTGCCGTGCTTGTCCTGGTTCACCGCATACATCGGCAACAGCCCGAGCTTGTCGCAGATCGCACCGTCGAGCGGCACGCACAGATAGCCCGAGGTGTAGCGGACCATGAACGCGACGAGTTCGGGCGTCGCCTTCTCGGCGGCGAAAATGAGGTCGCCCTCGTTCTCGCGGTCCTCGTCATCGATGACGACGACGGCCTTACCCGCCGCGATGTCGGCAACCGCCCGTTCGACGGAGTCCAACTTCGTCATCTTCGCCACCCTTGCTGGTTCCCGTCGGAACCATCGTCACCGTGTCCAGTATGAACCACGGCGAAGCGGCGATTATTGCCAGCTGCCTGCTGGGCGTCTGTCAGCAGGGGTCGCCAGGCGGGGTGAAATAAGGAACGCCCTCGACGGTGTAACACGGCACCTCGCCCGGCACGTACGGGACCGCGGCCGACGCGATGGCCGCACCTGCGGCTACATCACCGACGACATTTGTGCAGCCGCCTACCCCGACGTGGCGTCCGTGCGCGCCCGCACAGATGTCTGCCTGCGCCACGGGCGCAATGGCAATCGGGGCGACGGCCGCTGCTGTGGTTATCAACAGCGCTGCTGCCAGCTTCTTCATTGAATGCATCCTTTGCTAGACCCGGCCCTTAGCTATTATCGCGCGCGCCAATTCCAGCCGCCGAGAATTCGCATTTCTCTCAGACGCGATCGCTGTCGAAGTGTTCGCGCAAGCTAAGCCGCAACCCCCTGGTTTGGCGGCCTACGGTGTGAGGGTGGCGGTATGACCGACCGGGTTGACGAAGGTGATCCCGTCGGTCGTCGAGATCCCGTTGGCGGCGTCCACCCACGCGGTGCCATTGAACCGGTACACGTCGTGAGCCGGGGGCGCGGTTTCGATGTGGGAGTCGTTGAACGTAAAACAGTTCGGGCCGCAGTCATAGGCGATGGTGATCGGGAAGTCACCCTGGCCGTAGTTGAACGTGTGCGGGCCCGCCGTGACGGGCGGTGTCACCACCGGGTCGTCTGCGGACGCCAACGGAGCCAGCGCCAGCCCTGCGATGGAGACGGCCCCCAGAGTGGTTGCAATGTTCTTCATGGTTTCTCCCCCCCCCGGTTATTCGCCGGTGTCAAAATTTGCTGATACCAGCAAGTTATTAGGTGATCACCAGGTTTATCAGGCAAAACTCACAGCAGATTCCACGCTGGGTGCATTCGCAATGAAGCTGAGCGTGCTGACCAGTCCCGACGTAGAGCAGTGTCGTCAGAATTGGCGAACAAGACTATCGTCGCGAGACCAACGGCTAAGCAGCCAGCTTCGCGAAGCCGCTGGTCGGCATGTCCAGCGGTTGAGCTGTGGGCGGCGCTCGCACTGTCGCTCATCAAGGCGGGCACACCAACACACCGCGTCGCGCCCCCGCAGATCCCTGAACGCTTCGAACGTGAACGTACTGCGAAAAGACGGACGAAAATTCGCAGCCAGCGCACGTTCGACGAACGAAATAATGACTCAGGACGCTAGAACGGGGCGCGTGATGCCACAACGCGCTGTGCTCAGCGAATATGTTTGAGCTATGGGGTAAAACTGCTGCTAGATCATGTTTTGTGTCATGTTTTGTGCGAGAGCAGTCGCTCAACGTATTTGGCGATGACGTCGACCTCCAGGTTCACCTGGGTGCCGACCGTCGCCCGGCCAAGGGTGGTCAGGCCCAACGTGGTGGGAATCAGCGAGACCTCGAACCAGTCGTGACCGAGGCCGGAGACGGTCAGCGAGACGCCGTCGACGGTGATCGAGCCCTTCTCGACGACATACCGCGAGAGCGCGGTCGGCAGAGCGATCCGCACCACTTCCCAGTGTTCGGAGGGTGTGCGAACAATCACATGTCCGGTGCCGTCGACGTGGCCCTGCACGATGTGTCCGCCCAGCCGGCTGTTCAGCGCGGCGGCCCGCTCGAGGTTCACGTGGCTGCCGACGGCAACATCGCCGAGGCTCGAGCGGTCCAGCGTCTCCCTCATCACGTCAGCGGAGAACTGCCCACCTGCCTGCACGTCCACCACCGTCAGGCAGACGCCGTTGACGGAAATCGAGTCGCCGTGCCCCGCATCAGCGGTGACAACGGGTCCGCGGATCACGAATCGCGCAGCGTCCGTGAGGTCTTCCTTGCCGACGACTTCGCCCAGCTCTTCGACGATTCCGGTGAACACGCCAATCAGGGTACGCAGCGCCACCATCTACGATGCACTCATGCAGACGCGCCCAAAAAACGCAGTCCGATCTCTTTGGCTAATTCTCACCGCACTTTTCGCGGCGACAGTCCTGATCGCCGGTTGTTCCTCGTCATCTGACAAGTCGAGCGAATCGCTTCCCGACGCAGCGACACTGCTCAAGGACTCCAACACCGCGACGCGTGCGCTCAAGAGCGTGCACCTCGAGCTGACCGTGGAAGGTGAGATCCCAGACTTCCCCATCAAGACCCTCAGCGGCGACTTGACCCAAGACCCCACCGTCGCCGCGCAGGGCAACACCAAGCTGACGTTCCAGGGCAGCGATGTGGACGCCAAGTTCGTCGTGATCGACTCGAACCTCTACGCCGCTCTTTCCGGTGACAGCTACCTCGACCTCGGCCCGGCGGCAGACGTTTACGACATCTCCGCCATCTTGAATCCGGACAAAGGCCTGGCGAACGTGCTCGCCAACTTCAACGATCCCAAGTCCGACAGCACCGAGACCATCAACGGCGTCGAAACCGTCAAGGTGACCGGTCAGGTCAGCGCCGACGCGGTGAACGCGATCGCGCCGCCGATCGCGGCCACCGGCCCGATCCCCGGCACGGCGTGGATCGAGAAGGACGGCGACCACAAGCTGGTGCAGGCCAAGCTGGAGCCGAAGGAAGGCAGCAGCGTCCAGATGACGCTGTCGGATTGGGATAAGCCCGTCACCGTCACCAAGCCCGCCGTTTGATGACAGTCGCAGCACCGGTGCATTCGAACCGGAGCCGCCAAATCGCGATCAGCGCGGGTGCGCTCGCGGTGATGCTTGGTGCCCTCGACACCTACGTCGTGGTCACGATCATCCGCGACATCATGTCCGATGTCGGGATCGCGATTAACCAGATCCAGCGCGTAACGCCGATTGTCACCGGCTATCTGCTCGGCTACATCGCGGCGATGCCGCTGCTCGGCCGGGCGTCGGACCGTTTCGGCCGAAAGATGCTGCTGCAGGTCAGCCTCGCCGGGTTCGCGATCGGTTCGGTCATCACCGCGCTGTCGACAGATCTGACCGTCATGGTCATCGGGCGCGCAGTGCAGGGCGCCGCAAGCGGTGCGCTGTTGCCGGTCACGCTGGCGTTGGCGGCGGACCTGTGGGCGGCCCGCAACCGGGCAGGCGTGCTCGGCGGAATCGGGGCCGCGCAGGAACTCGGCAGCGTGCTCGGGCCGATGTACGGCATCGCGATGGTCTGGGTGTTCCACCATTGGCAGGCGGTGTTCTGGGTCAACGTGCCGCTCGCGGTGATCGCGATGGTGATGATCCACTTCAGCTTGCCGAAGAAGACGCGAAGCGATCACCCGGAGAAGGTGGACATCATCGGCGGTATGCTGCTGGCGATCGCGCTCGGGCTGATCGTCGTCGGTATGTACAACCCGGCACCAGACGGCAAACAGGTGCTGCCGTCCTACGGTCCGCCCCTGCTGATCGGTGCGCTCGTCGCCGCGGTGGCGTTCTTCGTGTGGGAACGCTTCGCCAAGACCCGGCTGATCGACCCCACCGGTGTGCACTTCCGGCCGTTCCTCGCCGCGCTGGGGGCGTCGTTGACCGCGGGCGCCGCGCTGATGGTGACGCTGGTCAACGTCGAGCTGTTCGGCCAGGGTGTGCTCGGCCAGGATCAGAACGAAGCCGCATTCCTCCTTCTGCGTTTTCTCATCGCGCTGCCGATCGGCGCTCTGCTCGGCGGCTGGATCGCCACCAAGGTCGGCGACCGCGCGGTGGCGTGCGTGGGCCTGCTGATCGCTGCGAGCGGTTATTACCTGATCGCGCAGTGGCCGGTGGATCTGCTGGCCGCGCGTCACGACCTCGGCTTCGTTCAACTGCCGGTGCTTGACACCGACCTGGCGATCGCAGGGCTGGGGCTCGGCCTGGTGATCGGCCCGCTGACCTCGGCGACCCTGCGAGTGGTGCCGTCGGCCCAGCACGGTATCGCGTCGGCCGCGGTGGTGGTGGCCAGGATGATCGGGATGCTCGTTGGCATCGCCGCGCTCAGCGCATGGGGCCTGTACCGGTTCAACCAGATCCTGCAGTCGCTGCCCGCGAGCAAAGCCGATAACCTCGCCGCCAAGCTCGCAGCGGAGGCGGCGAAGTACAAGACCGCGTTCGCCATGCAGTACGGCGAGATGTTCGGTATCACCGCGATCGTCTGCGTGGTCGGTGCCGTCCTCGCGTTGCTGATCAGCGGCCGCCACGAGCATGCCGACGAACCAGCCGAGCTCGACGCGCCCGATGCACCCGACATCGACGACGCCAACGCGCCGTCAGGCAGGCACCGTCGCTAGTGCGTCAGCAGCGCTCGACGCCCGGCCGGATCAACACATGCTCGGTGACGGTGTCCTCGGCGTCCTCTGTGGAAACGCCGCGCAACGAACAGATGAATGCCTTGACGTGATCCCTCGGGTCGAATGGGCGAATATTGAGCCAGTCCTGCAATGCAGTCACGCTCGTTCCTTTGTTCGTGCTTACCAGCGCGCAACTCAGCGGTGAAAGCGCGATGCGCCGGGCGCTATGCCCAGCTCTCAGGATCGAGTCTACCGGCCGGATCTGACAAACCCCTGGCCACGACAGTCGGTAGTCCGCAGTAGTTTTCGTCACAGTCGTTTCCATCGGGCAAACGACCCGCGCAAATTGACGCGGCTCGATAGCGTCACCACATGCTGCGCGTGACGCTGCGCGACCTGCAGTGGCGGCGACGACGCTTCGTCATCGCGATCGTCGGCACCAGCCTGGTGTTCGCGATGACGCTCGTGCTCACGGGCCTCTCCAACGGCTTTCGCGTCGAGGCCAACGACACCGCGGACACGTTGGGCTTCGACACCTACCTCGTCAAGTCCGGTCCTGCGGGCCCGTTCATCGGATCGCCACCGTTCCCGCAGAGCGAAGTCGCGATGGCGGCGCGGATTCCCGGCGTCACAGCGGCGGTCCCGCTCGTCTACACCGCGACAACCGTGCCCGACGACGGTTCGACGCGAAACGTCAACGTGTTCGGTGCACCCGCAGGCGGACCGGGGATGCCCGCGGTCGCCGCAGGCAGTGCCCCATCGGGACCCGGCGAAGCGGCGGTGTCGAGCACGCTCGGCAGCCGGATCGGCGACGGTCTCGAAATCGGCTCGCGGTCAATAAAAATCGTCGGAATCGTTGACGACTCCACCGCGCTTGCCGGGCAGCCCAACATATTCCTCACGGTCGACGGTGCACAGCAGTTGGGGTACAGCGCGCAACCGATCGTGACGTCGATCGGCATCCGCGGCTCCCCCACGCAGACACCCCCGGGTTATCGCACCATCGACAGGGCCGGAGCCGTCGCGGATCTGATGCGACCGATGACCGCCGCGGTATCGGCGATCACCATGATCGCGGCCCTGCTGTGGGTGGTGGCTGCGCTCATCGTCGGTTCTGTCATCTACCTTTCCGCGCTGGAGCGCACCCGAGACTTCGCGGTGCTCAAGGCAGTTGGCGTCTCGACGCGGTCCGTGCTGGCAGGGCTGTGCCTGCAGGCGGTCGTCGTCGCGGTGATCGCCGCGGTGCTCGGCGGCCTTGTCTCGTTGGTGCTCGTGCCCCTGTTCCCGATGCGGGTGGTCGTGCCGACATCGGCGTTCCTGCTCTTGCCCGTCGTCGGGGTGGTGATCGGCCTGCTCGCGAGCGTCGCAGGGATGCGGCGCGCCGTGACAATCGATCCCGCGCTCGCATTCGGGGGGCCGTGATGGGCGATCTTCACATCGACGATCTTGTCGTCGAGTACTCAAGCGGCGGGTACGCGGTGCGGCCGATCGACGGTCTCAACCTCGAGGTGAAGGCGGGCTCGCTGGCCCTGCTGCTCGGGCCGAGCGGCTGCGGCAAGACCACCCTGCTGTCGTGTCTCGGCGGGATCCTCCGCCCGACGTCGGGCCGGATCGCCCTCGGCGACGAGGACATCACCAAACTCGACGGCGATGCGCTGACGATGTACCGGCGCCGCACCGTCGGCATCGTGTTCCAGGCGTTCAACCTGCTGGCCAGCCTGACGGCGCTGGAGAACGTCATGGTGCCGATGGACGCCGCGGGGGTGGATCGCAAGGAGTCGCGTCGGCGCGCCGAGGAATTGTTGGAGCGGGTGGGTCTGAAGGATCGGATGCGGCACCGCCCAGGTGATCTCAGCGGCGGTCAGCAGCAGCGCGTCGCCGTCGCCCGCGCCATCGCGCTCGATCCGCCGCTGATCCTGGCCGACGAGCCGACCGCGCACCTGGACTTCATCCAGGTCGAGGAGGTGCTCCGGCTGATCCGCGAACTCGCATCCGGCGAACGGCTCGTCGTGGTGGCCACCCACGACACCCGGATGCTTCCGCTGGCCGACCGCGTAGTGGAACTGGTGCCGCACGTGGCGACGACGGACCGGCCGCCAGAAGCCATCCGGGTGTCAGCCGGTTCGGTGTTGTTCGAGCAGGGCTCGATGGGCGATCTCATCTACATCGTCAGCGAGGGCGAGTTCGAAATCGTTCGCGAATTGGCCGACGGCGGCGAGGAATTGCTGCGCGTCGCAACCGCAGGCGACTACTTCGGCGAGATCGGAACGCTGTTCGGATTGCCCCGCTCCGCCACCGTCCGGGCCCGCACCGACGCCGAGGTGATCGGATACACCGGCAAGGCATTCCGCGAGCGGCTCGGGCCCGCAGGCGTGCGCGACGCCATCGAGGGCCGCGAGGTGTCAATCGACGAGTAGTGCTGCAGCCGCGGCGTCGGTGACGACAGTGACGTCGCTGTGAAGCTGAAGCATCGAGGCGGGCGTTGCCGGAGCGGGTGCGCCGCGCAAGGCGGCCTTCAGCGACGTCGCCTTCGCAGAACCCTTGGCCAACAGCACGATTGATCGCGCACCGGCGATCGTGGCAAGGCCCTGCGTGATCGCCCTGCGGGGCACATCGGAGATCCGGCCGCCGAAGTAGCGGGCGTTGTCCGAGCGCGTCTGGTCCGCCAGGGTGATGACCCGCGTCTGCGAGTCGAACGCCGAGCCGGGCTCGTTGAACGCGAGGTGGCCGTTGCCGCCGATGCCGAGGATCTGGACGTCGACGCCACCGAGTGCCGCGATACGGTCGCCGAAGGCGGCGGCCCCGTCGTCTGGATCGCCCGACATGCCGTCGGGCACCACGATGTTCTCCGACCGCACGCGGAGCGGCTCGGCGATCACCGCGCGGACGTACGCGGCGTAACTGCGCGGGTCGCCGACTCCTAGTCCGACGTATTCGTCGAGAGACACCAAAGATGCGTCGGCAAGGTCGATTTCGCCCGACCGCGACCGGCGCGCCAGTTCGGCGTACAGCCGCATCGGCGTATCGCCTGTCGCAACACCGAGCCTCGGTCGCACGTCGGGCAACTTCGACAACACCACATCGGCGGCGGACTTGCCGAACCGCTCCTCGGCGACGACCACGACGCGCGGCGCCATCACCGGTGTCCCAGTCTCTGGCGCAGGGCATCGTGGCGGGCGAGCCGCTCGGTCCACCAGGTGTACCTCTCCTCGTGGGGCGCAACGGCCACGACATTGCTTCTGCGGCGGACCGGACGCCCAATGCCGTCTGCGGCAAGCATCGCGGCGCCGACGGCGGAGTGATCGCGTGCGAGCGGGTCGGCCCACACCTCGCGTCCGGTGGCGTCGGCGATGTCCTGCCACATCAATCGGCTCGCCGCCCCTCCGCCGAGCAGGACGGGGCCGCGGCGTCCTGTCGTGTCCGCGAGAATCTCGATGCACCGGCGCAATTCGACCACCACGCCCGTCAGCAGCGCCCGCCCGATATGGCCTGCGGTCATGCCGAGCGACAGACCGTGTAGCGCGCCGGTCAGATCCGGATCCCACAGTGCGCCCTGTTCGCCAGGTGCCAGATAGGGCAGAAAGGTCGGGGCATCGTCGACTCGCACTTGTGCGGCCGCTTCCAGAAGGGCTTCCGGGCCCGCCAGACCCAGCAGCCGGGCGATCCCTTCGAACGCCGAGCCGACTGCAAGCAGGTCCATTTCGAGGCCCCAGCCGACTCCGGCCAGCGGCGTGACCAGAAAGCGGCCGTGGCTGTCTCGAGTCGGTGTATCGGAGATGCCTAGCACGACCGCGCTTGTCCCGGCGATCACCGCGACGTCACCGTGGTCAACCGCGCCGACACCAAGCGCGCCAAGCACCGAGTCCGCCGCGCCGAGCACGACGGGAAATCCGGCGGGCAATCCGAGTCGATCACACAACACTGTTCGCATCGGGCGGATCGTGGCGGCGGGAGCAAGCGCAGGCAGTCCCGGAATCCCGGCCGCGGCGACCAGTTCGGGGTCCCACCTGTTGCCGTCGAGGTCATAGACGCCGGTCCCGGCCGCCGTGCTCGCATCGGTGAGCAATTCACCGGTGAGGTACGCGAACAGCACGTCCTTCGCACCGCACACCGTGGCGCCCGCCAGGCCCAACCGCACCAACCGCGTGTGCATGGGCGCCAGGTAACGGCCGTCGACACGTTGGCCGGTGACGCGATACAAGGCGTCCGCGCCGACGGCCGCGCACAGCGCTTCCGCCTCCGGCTCGGCCCTCGCGTCCTCCCACGTGATCGCAGGGGCGAGTGGGTGCCCCCGCTCGTCGGCCTCGACCAACGTCGGCAGCATCGCGCTCAGACCCATCGCGGACCATGACTCGGGCGGTATGTCGCGGGCCAGATCGGTGAGCGCAGCCAGCAACGCTGCGAACCAATCTTGCGGATCCTGCTGCGCTGCACCCGGTTCGGGTCTTGCGGTCGGATACGCACGACGGGCGCCCCCGCGCACGGCACCGTCCTCGGCGAGCGCGACGGCCTTGACCGCCGACGTGCCGAGGTCGACGCCGAGCACCACCGGACGCTGTGCCGTCACGATCCGATGGCGGATCTACGTGTCCGGGCTACCACGGTGAGCGCGTCTGCGGCCGCGTTGAGGGTGTCATCGATGTCCCGATCGTCGTGCACGAGTGAGACGAACATGTTCTCGAACTGCAAGGGGTGGAACAGCACACCGCGGACCACCATCTCCTCATACCACCGGGTGAACAGCGCCTCATCGGCGCGCAACGCGGCATCACGCCAGTTGTGGATCGGACCGTCAGCGAACCACAACTGGAATACGGTGCCAAGCCCCTCCACATAAGCGTCGATCCCGCGTTCGGCCGCCAGCGCCGCGAGGCCGTCGGAGAGTCGGTGCCCCAACGCACGCTGGCGTTCGTAGAGGCCAGGTTCGGCGAGCACATCCATGGTGGCCGAGACCGCTGCGCACTGCACCACGTTGGCGTTATAGGTGCCTGAGTGCGAGTACACTCCCTCAGCGATCAACCGCATCGCCTCCGTCGTTCCGCCGACCGCCGCCACCGGGAAGCCGCCGCCGAGACCCTTCGCATATGTCGTCAGATCGGGTGTCACACCAAACCATTCCTGTGCGCCACCGCGCGAGAAACGGAAACCGGTGATCACTTCGTCGAAGATCAACAGCGCCCCGTGCTTGAGAGTCTCAGTGCGAAGGAGTTCCAGATAGCCCGGTTCGGGCAGGATGCACCCGGTGTTGAAGACCGCGGGCTCGGTGAGCACGGCCGCCACCTCGTCGCCGCGGGTGTCCATCAGCCGCACGAAGCTCTCCGGGTCGTTCCAGGTCAGCACTTCCAGGGTGCCCTCCAGCTCGCTTGGCACTCCGAGGCCCATCGCAACCGGCCGGGGATGCTCGGCGGGCCCGGCGAGCGCCGGGTCGACATGATTCGACCAGTAAACCGTGTCCTGCCAACCGTGATAGTGCCCCTCGAATCGGACGATGACCCGCCGACCCGTCGTCGCGCGCGCCAGTCGCACCGCGGTGCCGACCGCTTCGGAACCCGAGTTGGTGAAGCGCACCTGCTCGACGCCAGGCACCGCCGCGACGACCTTTTCGGCGGCCTCGATCTCCATCTCGTAGGGCAGGCCGAAGCAGGTGCCGAGATCGTTGATCGCTTGTACGACAGCGGCCGTCACGACGGGATGACGGTGCCCGAGGATCATCGGGCCAAGCCCCAACAGGTAGTCGACGTAGGTGTTGCCGTCGACGTCGGTGAGCCGGGAACCGTTGCCCTCCGCCATGAAGAGCGGATACGGCTTCCACCCGTTGCGCGGTAGCCGAGCTGTCGAGCCCGCGCCGCCAGGGATCGTGCGCTTGGCGCGCTCGAACATCTCGCGGGTCGTCACCGTCCGACCCGGGAACGCGTCGTCGAACGTGTTCATCGCGCGCCAAGCAGCGCGACCACGGTCTGCCGCAGGATCTCGGCGGTCGCGATGACGTCGGGAATCGACACCCACTCGTCGGCGGCGTGGTAGTTGCCGCCCTCAGGACCGAACAACACGGTGGGAATGCCTGCTTCCTGCAGCAGCGCGGCGTCGGTCCACGCGTTGAGTCCGGTCACCGGAGACCGCACGCCGTTGACCGCCTCGGTAGCGTCGCCGAGGGCAGTCAGCAGTGCCTCGTTCCCCTCGCCGGTGAACGGATCGCGATCCAGCCGGACCCGAACCTCGCCGTCGAAGCGCGGCTCGGTCTGCTTCACCTCCTCGAAGATCGCCTCGATCTCAGCGACGCGGTCGGTCAACCGCTCCCCCGGCTGGGTGCCGATCTCGATCCCGAGCACGACCTCGTTCGGATAGGTGGCGTAGTCGGTGCCGCCGTGAATCGTGCCGGTGTGGAACACCGTCCGGCCGTTCTTCGGATCCGGGTTGGGCTTCCACGTCGTCTCGTCGAGCCGGTGCATCCTGGTGATCACCTCGGCCATATGCACGATCGCGTCGACACCTTTGTCGGGCGCAGACCCGTGGGCAGGCACACCGCGCACCACGATGTCGATCCAGCCGAAGCCCTGGTGCTCGCCGAAGATCACATGCGACCCTTCGGGTTCCAGATTGATCGCCATGTCGATCTCGTCGGCATGGTTGGCGACAAGGTGCTCCATGCCGATGCTGACGCCCTCCTCGTCGATAGCGAGCGCGATGAGTACGTCGCCGGCCAGCTGTGCACCGGAGCGGACCAGTTCCCGTGCGGCAAGCATGGCCGCCACGCAGCCGCCCTTGTCGTCGGCGACGCCGAGGCCGATCATCCGGTCGCCCTCGATGACGGGATTCAGCGCCCGGTCGGGCCAACCCGCATAGCCGACGGTGTCGCTGTGAGCGGTCAGACACAGCGTCGGTCCGGGCGCTGAACCCCGAAGCCAGGCAAGTACATTCGGGCGGCCCGGCTCGACGTCCTCCAGGGTAACCTCGAGACCGAGGTTGGTGAACCAGTCGCGCATGTATCGCGCGACCTCCCCCTCGCCCGCGCCGCCAGGGATGAGCCATGGGGTGACCGAGTCGATGCGGACCATCGAGTCGAGTAGCTCTGTTGCTTCGTCGCGACTAACGGTCATGTGCCATCCTCCTGTTGTGTCGTCGTTGCTGTGTCGTCCGAGAAATGGCACGCCACAGCATGATCGGTGCTGCCGTCCGTGGTTGGCAGGTGCAGCACGGGGTCTTCTGTCAAGCAGCGGTCGGGTGAGCCGAGCTCCCGGTGCAGCGGGCAGCGGGGCGCGAACCGGCATCCCGGCGTCGACAGGGTCGCGTTCGGCGGCTCTCCGGTGAGCAACCTGCGTGGGCCGCGACGGGTCGCTCCTGCGGTTGGCATCACGTCGACAAGAGCTCTGGTGTAGGGATGCTTGGGACTGCCGATCACTTCCGCAGCGGCTCCGAGCTCGACGATCCGGCCGAGGTAGAGAACGGCCACCCGATCGGCGAAGACGCCCGCAAGAGCGAGGTCGTGGGTGATGAAGAGCATCGAGATGTCGCGCTGTTCACGCAGATCGAGCAGGACCCGAATGATGCCTGCGCGCAACGAGACGTCGAGCATCGAGACGGGTTCGTCGGCCACCAGCAGCCGCGGCTGCACGGCCAGTGCGGCGGCGATGGCAACCCGCTGGCGTTGGCCACCCGACAGCTGGAACATGCGGCGACCCGCGATCGACGATGCGGGCCGCAGCCCACAGCTCTCCAGTGCGGTCAGCGCGGCGGCACGCCTGCCCGATGCGTCGAGGTCGTCGCGGTGGATGGCCAGCCCTTCGGTGACCACATCAAGCGCGGTCGCGTTGGCTGACAGGCTTTCGAATGGGTCCTGGAAGATCATCTGGAACCCACTGCGCAACCGACGCAGTGTACGTCCGCGGACACGGGTGACGTCGACACCGCCGATCGACACCGCACCCGAGGTCGCGTCCTCCAGCCGCATCATCGTGCGGGCGATGGTGGTCTTGCCGCAGCCGGATTCGCCTACCAGCGCGACGATCTCGCGTTCGTGGATCTCCAGGTCGACGCCGTCGACCGCACGCGTGATCACCCGTTTGCGGCCGTGCCTGACCGGGAAATGGACGTGCAGTGCCCGGATCTCCGCGACCACCGGCGCGCTCATTGTGTGCCCGCCTTCGGCACTCCGACGAGATGGCACGCCGCGTCGTGTGACGACGAGCCGGGCACCGGTCGCAACTGTGGATCGTCGGTGACGCATTCGGCCACCATCACCGCGCAGCGTTCATGGAACCGGCAACCCGGCGGTGGTATGGCGAGATCGGGTGGACTGCCCGGGATCCCGCTGATGGAAGCATGACCCGCACCGAGCCGCGGATAGCAGTCAAGCAGCCTGCGGGTGTACGGGTGCGCGGCGCCGTCGCCTTCGGCCTGCTGTTCGGCATCAGCGAAGATGGCTGAGGCGGAGCCGTGTTCGACGATCCGGCCCGCGTACATCACCGCCGCGCGGTCGCATAATTCGGCGAGCACGGTCAGATCGTGGGAGATGATCAGCATCGCCAGCCCGAGTTCGTCGGCGAGCCTGCGGATCAGGTCCAGGATCTGCGCCTGTGTCATCACGTCGAGGGCGGTCGTCGGTTCGTCGGCGATCACCAGCTCGGGGCTGCAGGCCAGCGCCATGGCGATCATCGCGCGCTGTTTCATCCCGCCGGAGAACTGATGCGGGTAGTCGGCCGCTCGACCCGCCGCAATCCCGACCTGGTTCAGCAGTTCGGCTATCCGCCCGCGAACCGACCGGCGCCCGGCATCCGGCTCGTGGGCGCGGATCGCCTCGGCGATCTGGGCGCCGATCGTCATCACCGGGTTGAACCCGTTCATGGCGCCCTGCGCGACCATCGACATCCTCCGCCACCGCAACGACCGCAGCTCGGCATCACCGACAGCGCGTAAATCGGTTCCGCCGAACGAGAGCCGATCGGCATCGGCGATCGCGCCCACGGGCAGCAGCTGTGTGACCGCAAGAGCCAATGTGCTTTTACCGCAACCCGATTCACCGGCGAGCCCGACCACTTCGCCTGCGGCCACGTCGAGATCGACCCCGTCAACGGCGCGGACGGGTGTATCGCCGACGGTGTAGGTGACCGTCAGGTCGCGGATCTCGAGCAGGCTCATGTCGTGGCCGCCAGCTTCGGGTTGAGGATCCGCTCGAGACTCTGCCCGACCAGCGAGAACCCCAGCACCACCACCACGATTCCGACGCCGGGCGGCAGGAAGTACCACCAGTACCCGTTGCCGACCGCGCCGGTGACGAACGCGTTGTGCAGTATCTGGCCCCACGAAGTCCGCGTCGGGTCGCCGAGGCCAAGGAATGACAGCGTCGCCTCCGCGAGGATGGAGCCCGCGATCACAAGCACGGCGTTGGCGATGACGAGCGCGAGCACGCCGGGCAGGATGTGGCGCCATAGGATCCCCGGCGACGACAGCCCGACCGTGCGCGCACGGGCGACGACCTCGCGCTCGCGCAGCGCCAGCGCCTGCGACCGCACGATCCGTGCGGTACTCGGCCAGCTGGTGATGGCGATGACCAGCACGATCATCGGGAGGCTCTGGCCGATGATCGCACCGAGGGCGATCATCAGCGGCAGGCTCGGCAGTACCAGGAAGAAGTCGGTGATGCGCATCAGGACCGCATCGATGAACCCGGTGAACCAGCCGGCCAGGACGCCGACCAGGGTGCCGATCAGCACCGTGATGAGTGTCGCGATCAGGCCGATCTGCAGCGACACCGCGGTCCCTGCGATGACCTGACGCAGCACATCGCGACCCAGCTCGTCTGTGCCCAGCCAATGAACTGCGCTGGGATGCAGCAGGATTCCTTCCCGCGACCCTGCCACCGCGCCCCGGTCGTAGGGCAGGATGAGCGGTCCGACGATGGCGCTCAACACGACGACGGCGACGGTGATGATGCCCGCACGCCCCATTCGGTCGTGCCACACCTGCCGCGTCACTGCGCGCCATCCATGCTCCATCAGCGGTCCGGTCATGTCAGCCTGACCCGGGGATCGAGGAGGCGATAGACGACGTCGCTTGCGAAGTTCGCCAAGACCACGACGACCGCGAAGATCAGGAAGCACGCCTCCATCACCGGATAGTCGCGGCGCACCACCGACAGATAGATCAACTGACCCATTCCCGGCCATGAGAACACGGTCTCGACCTGGATCGTGCCGCCGACCGTCGCGCTGGCGTACAGGGTGGTGGCGGTGACCACCGGCAACATCGCATTGCGCACCCCATGGCGCCACAGCACCCGGCGAGGGTGCAAACCCTTGGCGCGCGCGGTCGTCATGAAATCCTCGGAAAGCGTTGCGAGCAGCGAACTGCGGGTGATGAGGACGAACTGGGCGATGTCGACCAACACCATCGCGACGGTCGGCAAAACCAGATGCCTTGCCAGGTCGGCGAATCGGGTGAACGCGGTGGGATACAACGCGTCGGCGGTGTACATCCCCGCAATCGGCAGCCAGTCGAGGGTCACCGCGAACAGGAAGATCAACAGCATTCCCACCCAGAACGTCGGCAGGCTCCAGAACACCAGCGAGCCGATGACCAGGTTTCCGTCCGTCCGGGTTCCGCGCCTGGCAGCGGCGAACACGCCGATCAACACACCAAGCCCGATCACGAGCAGGGTCGACACTGTCACCAGGATCAGCGTGTTACCCAGCGCCTTCATGACGATCGGCCCGACAGACGTCTGATAGGTGTAGGAGTACCCGAGATCGCCTCGGGCGAGATGCCCTACGTAGGTGAGGAATTGGTCGAACATCGAACGGTCGAGCCCGTAGAACGCGCGCAGCCGGGCGACACCGGCGGCATCGAGGCGCTGTCCCCTCGCGATGTGGGTGACTGGGTCACCCGGCATCAGGTGGAACAGCACGAAGTTCGTTAGGAGTACCGCCGCGAGGGTGAGCGCAAGGTACGTGAATTTCTGCCCGAGGTATCGAGCCATCGACGTCGGAGGGAACCTCAGGCGGGTTTCACGTCGAGGTAGTTGGCGCGCGAGAAGTTGAGTGTCATACCGCCGTTCATCGCGTGCCAGCCGGTCCACGTATTGGTCCGGGTTCCTGCCAGCTTCTTCTGGTACCACATCACGATGTAGGGACACGAGGCGTAATGGATCGCCTGCATCTCCAGCACCAGCTTCACGCGTGCCGCCCGGTCGATGGTGTGGTTCTGCTGGTTGTACAACTCGTCGAAACGCGGATTCGACCAGAATGTGTCGTTGTTTCCGCCGATCTGATCGGTGATTCCCACGCTCAGCAGATACGACGGGTCATACAGGCCGGAGTCCCAGCCCCACACCATCACATCCCAGTCCGGGCCGTCGGTGTTGAACACCGTGGCGCCCATGCTGTCAGCGTCGGTCGTGGACAGCTTCAGCCCGATGCCGACCGCCTTGGCCGCGGTGATGAACAACTCGGCGGCCTTCACGTCGACCGCGGTGTCGGCGATCGCGAGGAGCCGGAAAGCCAGCGGCTTACCGTCCTTCGACTGGCGAATGCCATCACCGTTGCGCTGGGTGTAGCCCGCAGCGTCGAGCAGCTGATTGGCCTTGCCCGGGTTGTTGTCCAGGACGTCGGCAGGCGCCGGGGTGAAGTGGAAGTCACCGAATGCGGGCGGGATCAGGTCCACTCCGGGCTGGCCGTAGCCTGCCAACGCCAGCTCGACGAGCTGGTCACGGCTGACCGCGCAGCTGAGCGCCTGCCGCACGGCCTGATCGCGCAGCAGCGGGTTGCCCTTGGAGGTGGGCTCCTCCGAGCAGTTGAAGCCGATCATGTGGAACGAGAACGAGTCCATCGCCGTCGCAGCTACGTCCTGCGTGCCGTCCAGCCCCTTGAAGATGGTCGGCGGCACTTCGGGGACGATGTCGATCTCGCCCGACTTGAGGGCCTGGGTGACGATGTCGTCGCTGCCGAACTTGGTCCAGGTGACCTTCTCGGCCGCCGGCTTGTCGCCCCACCACGAGTCGTTGCGGTTGACGGTGACGACCTTTCCCTTCTCCCATGAGTCGAAGGTGAACGGGCCGGTGCCGACCGGCTTCTCGTTGGCGTAGTCGGTCAGGTCGTCCTTGGAGATGCCTTCCCACAGATGCTTCGGCGCGATCGGCAGGATGACCCCGGGGTCCAGCACCTGCGGCTCCGAATACGTCAACGTGACCTGATTGTCGCCGACCTTCTTGATGTCGGTCAGCTCCTTGAGGTACGCGCCGTAGGTGCCGTATTCGTTGTCGCGCACCATGAGGAAGGTGAAGACGACGTCGTCGGCAGTGAAGTCCTTGCCGTCCTGCCACTTCACCCCGGACCGCAGCGTGTAGGTGAAGGTCTTTCCGCCGTCGCTCGTCGCGACCTCGGATGCCAGCGCCGGCTTGATGTTGAAGTCGGCGTCGTAATCCATCAGCTTGTCGTAGACGAGCTGCATGACGTCGAAGGCCTGCGTGGAGAACAGCGTGAACGGGTTCAGCGCATCGATGTCGGTCGTCGAGCCGACCCGCAGGACGGTCCGCGTGGCGGTTTCCGGCGCACAGGACGCCAGTGCCGCCGCACCGCCGATGGCCAGCGCCGCCACGGCCGACGTCCGGAAGAACCTACGCCTGTCCATTTCGATCATCGTGAACCCTTCCCGACTAAGTGTGTATACACAGTAGAATGAGTGATCGGGATTGCTGCGCAGTTTCGACGATGTTTCCATCAGAATTTTTGCTGACCGACGCAGATACACTGTTCAGCGAGGGAGTTGGACCGGATTCACTGAGGTTGCATAGTCAGTATCTGATCTGGCGAGGGAGGGGAAATGGCGGCCCGTGCCGAGCGCAAACTGCGCTACCAGCACGTCTATGACCTGGTGCTCGACATCATGGCCGAACGCGGCCTACAGCCGGGCGACCGGCTCCCGTCGACGACCGAACTGGCCGAGATCGCCGACGTCAGCTCGATATCGGTGCGCAGGGCGCTCGACGAACTCGAGCGGGCGGGGCGGATTCAACGTCGTCAGGGGCTTGGCACCTTCGTGGCAGAACCGCGCATCGCCAGCGATCCGACCCGGCCAGGTGAACTCCTGCACACCCTGATCGACGAGGGCGGCACACTCCCGGAAGTCACCACATCGTTGATCACCGTCGGTGTCGGCCTGCCCAGTCGCACCATCGCCGCGGCGCTGGGTGTCGAAGAGGGCCAGCCCGTTTGGGAGATCTGGCGCAGGCGCGATATCGGGGGCGCCGACAGGATTCTCGAACGCGCGGTGCTGCCGTTGAGCCGGGTTCCGGCCATCGACCAGGAGCTCCTGGAGCGCGGCGAATCGCTGTACCGGTTCATCGAGGAGCGCTACGGCGTCACCGACGACTACTCGGAGCAGGCGTTCGAGGTCGATTCCCCGGGCAGTTGGGAGGCTGAGCATCTCGGCCTCGAGCCCGGTGAACCGATCGTGCGGGTGCGCGGCGTCAGCTTCGACGCCGACGGCCAGCCGTTCGACTGCTTCGAACAGTCTTACCGCGCTCGAAAATTCACCTTCTATACCGCCGGACAGACCCGACATCGCATCCTCGGCCCGTCGGCCTTGTCGAACTGGTCGGTCTCCCCACTGACGAGCCCGACCGCCCGAGACGACGTACGCGATACGAACCCGCAAGCGCGCAGGCGTCGGTAACGTCGCGTACATGCTGCTCGCCGCACTGCGTGACATGCAGTGGCGAAAACGGCGTTTCGTCATCGCGATCCTGTCCACCGCCATCATTTTCGGCATGACCCTCGTGCTGACGGGGCTGGCGAACGGGTTCCGCGCCGAGGCGCAGAAGACCGTCGACTCTCTTGGCGTCGACCTGTTTCTGGTCAAGGAGGGTGCATCGGGCCCGTTCGTCGGGGCGACGCCGTTCGCCCCCGTCGATCTCCGCCGGATCGCCGCGTCTCCCGGTGTGCAGGCGGCGGCCCCGCTCGTCTACGCGGGCGGCACGGTGACACTGGGCGACTCCACACGTAACGCGGACCTGTTCGGTGCGCCGGCGAAGGGTCCAGGGATGCCGACGCTGTCGGAGGGTCGGCCACCTGCGAACCCCAACGAGGTGGCGGTGTCGAGCACGCTGGAGCGCAACGAGGGCGAGGACATCCAGATCGCGTCGCGCCGACTGCGCATCGTCGGCATCGCGGAGAACTCCACCGCATTGGCCAACCTGCCCAACATCTTCCTCACCACCGAGGGTGCCCAACAGCTCGTGTACGGCGGACAGCCGCTGGTCGCGTCCATCGGGATTCGAGGAACGCTGGACCAGGTGCCAAGGGGTTACAAGGCCATCGATCGCGACGGCGCGATCGCCGATCTGCTTCGCCCGTTGAAGGTGGCTGTCAACTCGATCACGATCGTGGCGATCCTGCTCTGGATCGTCGCCGCCTTGATCGTGGGATCGGTGATCTACCTGTCCGCGCTGGAACGACTACGAGACTTCGCCGTGTACAAGGCTATTGGCGTTCCGACGGGTTCGATCGCGGCGGGACTGGCTCTGCAGGCGATCGTGGTCGCACTATCTGCCGTCGTCGTGGGCGTGGTGCTTTCGGCGCTGCTCGGGCCGATATTCCCCATGCAGGTCATCGTGCCGACCTATGCCTACGTCATCCTGCCCGTGATCGCCGTCGTCTTCGGCCTGATCGCCAGCGGCACCGGACTGCACCGCGCGGTATCCGTCGATCCGGCCATGGCGTTCGGAGGTCCGTGAGCCATGGGCGATCTGAGCATTCAGGATCTGGTTGTCGAGTACTCGAGCGGCGGCTACGCCGTCCGTCCGCTTGACGGGTTCAACTTGGACGTGGCAGCAGGTTCACTGGTGATCCTGTTGGGCCCCAGCGGGTGTGGGAAGACCACATTGCTGTCGTGTCTCGGCGGGATTCTCAAGCCGACCGCGGGTGCCATCAAGTTCGGCGACGTCGACGTCACATCGCTGGACGCCAAGGCGTTGTCGAAATATCGCCGCGAGACCGTCGGCATCGTGTTCCAGGCGTTCAACCTGGTGCCGAGCCTCAGCGCGCTGGAGAACGTGATGGTGCCGCTGCGCTCGGCGGGCACACCGCGTCATGCCGCGCGCGAGAAGGCGCAGGAGCTGCTGACCCGCGTCGGGCTGGAAGATCGGATGACCCACCGGCCAAGTGATCTCAGCGGCGGTCAGCAGCAGCGGGTCGCGGTCGCGCGGGCGATTGCACTCGACCCGCCGTTGATCGTCGCCGACGAGCCGACCGCGCACCTGGACTTCATCCAGGTCGAAGAAGTGCTGCGGCTGATCCGCGAACTCGCCTCCGGAGACCGGATGGTGGTGGTAGCGACCCACGACAGTCGGATCCTTCCGCTGGCCGATCGCGTGGTTGAACTGGTACCGGACTTCGCGGAGTCGAATCGGCCGCCAACCCCGGCTCAGCTGAAGGCAGGCGAAACGCTGTTCGAGGAAGGCACCATGGGCGACTGCATATATGTGGTCTCCGAAGGTGAGGTCGAGATCCTGCGCGAATTGGCCGGGGGCGGAGAGGAATTGCTCTGGGTCGCAGAACCCGGTGACTACTTCGGTGAGCTCGGCCCGTTGTTCCACATGCCGCGTTCTGCGACCGCGAGGGCGCGAACCGACGCGACAGTCATCGGCTATGCCGTGGCGACGTTCAGGGAACGTCTCGGTGCAGGTGGGATCCGCGACTTGATCGAGCACCGCCCGCTGGACATCGGAGACGAGCCGGCTACTGCGGAATCAGACTGAGGAGGATGTCGGGTCCGATGGGATCGATCCCGTCGTAGCGCCACCGCTGCGCGTGCGCAATGGACAACACACCGACGTCGTCGATCGCCGTTATCGGTCCTCCCAACAGGATTGGCGCGACGTAGGCCAGTATCCGGTTGATCACACCTGCCCGCAGGAACGCGCCGGCCAACGTCGGCCCTCCCTCGATGAGGATGTCCGTGCGATCTGAAAGCGCCCTGATCACCTCATGCGGGTCGCGGGTCCGGATCACCATCGTGCGGGTGTCGTCGTTCAGCACGTTGGCGTCGGGGGAGATCTCGCGCTCCCCCACCACGACGCGCAGCGGCTGCCGGTCGGCGAGCGTGCCGTCGGCAAGTCGCGCCGTCAACTTCGGATCGTCGATGAACACCGTTCCCGTTCCCACGACGATCGCGTCGCATGCCGCACGACGACGATGCACGTCAGCGCGGGCGGCCTCGCTGGTGATCCACTGACTGCTGCCGTCGGCCGCCGCGCTTCGGCCGTCGATGCTCGTGGCGAACTTCCAGGTCACGTACGGAGTTCCGGTGCGCTGCTTGTGCAGCCACTCACGAAGTGTTCCGCTCGCGACAACTTCGGCGAGCGCACCGGCCACCACGTTCACACCCGACCCGGAAAGCCTCGCCGCTCCCCCCGCCGCCTCCGCGTTCGGGTCGTTGACGGCGTACACCACAGTCGAAATGCCGGCGGCGACAAGCGCATCGACGCACGGCGGGGTTCGGCCGTGATGGTTGCACGGTTCGAGGGTCACCACGACCGTACCGCCGGAGGCACGCGCGCCCGCCCGGCCAAGCGCCACCACCTCGGCGTGCCTGCCTCCGGTCGGTTCCGTTGCGCCGACGCCGACGACCTCTCCCCCGCGATCCAGGATGACCGCGCCGACAGGCGGATTGGGATAGGTGTTGCCCTTGACCGACTCGGCCTGCTCGACAGCCAGCCGCATCGCGGCGTCGAAACTCATAGCCGCAGATGTTTTGACGCGCTCGCGGCCTGTCTGCGCAGCGCCTCGACCGCGGCCGCCGGATCGATCGCGCTGTACACGGCCGATCCCGCGACAAAGCAGTCCACGCCCGCCTCGGCGGCGTCCTCGATCGTCTCGGCGTTGATGCCGCCGTCGATCTCGACGAGGATCGTCAGCTCGCCCGCGTCGACCAGCCTGCGGGCGGTAGCGACCTTCGACAGCACCTCGGGAATGAACTTCTGGCCGCCGAAGCCCGGCTCGACCGACATGATCAGCAGAGTGTCGAACTCCGGCAGTATCTCCAGATACGGCTCGAGCGGGGTGCCCGGTTTGACCGAGATGCCCGCCTTCGCGCCCGCGGCGCGGATGTCGCGCGCCACGCCGATCGGATTGTCGGTCGCCTCGGCGTGAAAGGTGACGTTGAAGGCGCCCGCCTCGGCGTACGGCGGCGCCCATCTGTCCGGATCGTCGATCATCAGATGGCAGTCCATCGGGATGTCGGTGGTCGGCAGCAGGCTCTCGACGACCGGCAGGCCGAGCGTCAGGTTCGGCACGAAGTGGTTGTCCATCACGTCGACGTGAACCCAGTCGGCGCCCTTCACCGCCGCCACCTCATCTGCCAGCCGGGAGAAGTCTGCGGCCAGGATCGACGGCGCTATCAGCGGGCGTGCCATGGGCCTCACCCTACTTTGAGCGCAGCCGAAAACATCGCGTCGGTGCCGTGCCGGTGCGGCCAGAGCTGCACGTAGGGTCCGTCGCCAAGGTCGTCGACTCCGTCGAAAAGCGGCCGGGTGTCCAGCGCCGACACCGGATGACGGCGCAACGCGTCGGCCACCACCCCGACCGTCTCGGACAGATGCGGCGAGCAGGTGGCGTACAGCACCACACCGCCGGGCCGGGTCAGCTTGATCGCCGACGCCAGCAGTTCACGCTGCAGCCGCGCCAGCGCGGGCACATCCGCAGGCTCACGGCGCCACCGCGACTCCGGCCTTCGCCGCAGCGCACCGAGGCCGGTACACGGGGCATCAACGAGCACGCGGTCGAAGCCCGGCTCGATTCCTGGCTCGCGGCCGTCGACGCGCAGCACTTCGACGGTAAGGCCTCGGGTGTTGTCCTCGACGAATTCGGCTCGCCGCTCATTCGGCTCGATCGCGGTGACACTCGCATCCGACTGCGCGCCGATCGCCGCCAACAGCGCCGTCTTACCTCCGGGGCCCGCGCACAGATCCAGCCATCGACCGCCGTCGTCGTCGACCGGTGCGAGCGTCAGCGCCCTGGCAACCAGCTGACTGCCTTCGTCCTGGACGAGCGCGACGCCGTCTCGAACCGCATCCAGCTGGCCCGGGTCTCCCCCGGGGAGGTACACCGCATAGGGCGAATAGCGGCCGACGGTTCCGCCGACTGACGTCGCGAGTTCATCGGCGGTCAGCACACCTGGGCGAGCGGCGAGATGCACAAGCGGACGGTCGTCATCGGCCCTCAGAAGCGCGTCGAGTTCGCCCGCTCGCGCGCCGAGCGCATCGGCGAAAGCCTGGGCGATCCAACGAGGATGGGCGTGCACGAATGCCATGTGCCCGACCGGGTCGGAGTCGGCGGAAGGGGCGAGCTCGTCGATCCACTCCTGCGGCTCCCGCCTGGAAATGGTGCGCAGTACCGCGTTGACGAATCCCGCTCGCGTGGAATCGAATTCGAACCCGGCCTGTTCGACCGTGGTGGACACAGCGGCGTGCGCGTCGACACGTGTTCGAAGCAGCTGATAGGTCCCAAGCCGGAGCAGGTCGAGGAGAACCGGGTTGATGCGGTCAGGTGGGCGTCCTGCGGCTTCGGCGATGACGGCGTCGAGCGGCCCGCGGGTGCGACACGCGCCGTAGGCCAGCTCGGTGGCGAAGGCGGCGTCGCGACCGCTGATACCGCGGTCGCGCAGCAGCCCCGGCAGCACGAGGTTGGCATAGGCGTCGCGCTCCGAAACCGCCCGCAGCACATCGAATGCCGCCTGGCGCGCCGGGTCGAGCGGCTTACGGCGGGACTTGCGGGGCTTGGTCATGAGGCAGTCGCGGATTCGTCGAGTCGGGCGCCGCGCGCCCATGCTGGCGCATCCATCGGCTTCTTGCCCGGCGGTTGCACGGTGCCGAGCAGCACGGGTTGTGACGCCGTTCCGATCCGCACTCCGCTGCGATCGGTCCGGATTGCGCCCGGCGGCAGCGGGTCTGCTTGGTTGTCTTCGTCGACCGTCACCGGCCCAAGCTTGATACGCAGCTCGCGGACGAGGGTCCAGGCGCCCGGGTTCGGCGTGACCGCACGAATTCGCCGCTCGACGACATGGGCGGGAAGGTCCCAGCGCACCCTGGCATCGTCGACCGTGACCTTCGGTGCGACGGAGATCCCGTCGGGTGGCTGCGGTACCGGCGACAGCCGCCCTTCGGCGATACCGTCCAGCGTGGTCTCCAACAGCGCGGCACCCGAAACCGACAGCCGGTCAAGCAGATCCGCCGAGGTGTCCGTCGGTTGGATCGTCTCGGTCACGACACCGTAGACAGGTCCGGAGTCCAGCGCGGGTTCGATTTGGAAGGTGGTGGCGCCGGTGACCGCGTCGCCTGCCGCGATCGCCGCCTGCACCGGTGCCGCACCGCGCCATGCAGGCAGCAGCGAGAAGTGCAGGTTGATCCAGCCGTGCGCGGGTACGGCGAGGAGACCGTCACGAAGCAATGCCCCGTAGGCCACCACCGCGCATACATCGGGCGCCAATTGCGCCAACTCCGAGACGAATTCGTCGGAGTTGGGCCGGTCGGGCCGCAGCACGGGGATGCCGCGCTCGAGAGCCAGTTGTGCGACGGGTGACGGTGCCGGCTTGCCGCGCCTGCCTGCGGCGGCGTCGGGCCGGGTGAGCACCGCGATAACGTCGTGGCGCGGCGAGTCGATCAGCCGGCGCAGCGACGGGAGGGCCGGCTCGGGAGTGCCCGCGAAGACGATACGCATGCCTACCGCGGTGTCTGGTAGTACTCGCGTTCGGCCACACCGGACAGCGGTGCGACGAACATCCACGGGATGGTGGTGAGGAGGCGATTCAGCGTGGCGGTTGCGTCGTTGTAGTACTGACGCGCGAAGGCCAGCTTGCCTTCGGTGTCGGCAAGGTTCTCCTGCAGGTTGAGGAAGTTGGTCGACGAGTTCAACTGTGGATAGCTCTGACCCAGCGCCAGCACCGGCGCAAGCGCGGACTCGAACTCCTGCTCTGCCGTGCTGCGCTGGGCGACCGACTTACCCGACGTCGCCGATGTCAGCGCCGTCCTGGCGTCGGTGACGTGTTCGAGGATGCCCTTCTCGTGGGCGGCGAACGTCTGCACGGTATGCACAAGGCTCGGGATCAGCGACGCACGGCGCGTCAACTCCACGTCGATACCGGAGAGCGCTTCGGCCACCCGGACGTCGGCGCTGCGAATCTTGTTGTAGCCGAGCACGAACCCGATCAGCACAAGTACCGCCAGTATCAGCACGATGACGAGCAGCAGCCTCACCATGATCCGCCTCCTCCGCCGCCGCCCCCGCCGCCTCCGCCGCCGCCCCCGCCGCTGAAGCCACCACCGCTGCTGCTGCCGCCGCCCGATGACGACGCCGACTGCCCTGCGGTGTAGGCGCCGATCGACGACGACAATGCGGAATCGAAACTGTCGAAACTGTCGAAGCTCCCGCCGCCTGAGGCGTTGGCGAATCCCCACCCCGCTGAGGTTGGGGACGACGAGTTGTACCAATCCGGTTGCGGTGCGGGCGAACCCAAGCTCGTCTCGTACTTCTTGGCCCACAATGCCGCGGCCCCAGCCGCTACCGCGAAGGGTACGTACGTGGTGTAGAGGTCTTTGCGGGCGGAGAAGTCGAATCGCGACTCGGCCGAATCAGTGGCCAGCATGCGGTGGAATCCGCCTGCCTGCGACCACAGTTCGCGGCCTGCAGCGGTGCGGCGGGAACCGACGCCCGCGGCCCAGGATCGCGCGGTGGCCAAGAAGAACGCCACGAACGGCAGGCTGATCGCGGTGATTGGAATGCCGAACCACAGAAAGAAGCAGCACACCGCCGCGAGCAGCGCGACCACGTTGGCCGTGCGCACCCAGAACTCTTTGCGGTGCTTGACCATCAGGCCGCCGTCGAAAGCCCATTTCTCGACGGCTTTGGCGATGTCGGTCTTGGCCTTGTTGAGCTTCTCACCGGATTTGACGGTCTTCTTTGCTTCGAACTCCTCACCCGGCTTGTTCACCTTGAGCGCCGTACCGACCTTGCGGCTGACGGGGTCGAGCCGCTCCCATTCGGTCTGCTTGGCGAGGCCGCGGATTCGCCAGTGTTCGTCGTTGACCTGCTGGAGCGAGATCATCTTGCGCTCGGCAAGGTAGAAAAGCGTTGCGGTGAGGGCGTTCTTGGGGACGGATTCGGTGCGGATGTACTCGGTCTGAACAGGTCCGAGCCCGGGTGGCGGTGCGTACTGCAGCGGAAACCCCGGCGACGGCTCGACGGTGGTGCGGTACCACAGGTAGCCGCCAAGCGCGCCAGCCACGGTGAGGCTCAAAATCCACGCCAGCCCGCTCAGCGACTGGCCGAGGACGCGGTCCCACGAGTACGGCCACAGAAGTTCCGCACGGGGCGGAGTCGGCACGTCGACGCCTGCCCGCACGGTCACCGGCGTCCGTGCTCCCAGGTACTGCGTCGAGAGCGAGACCCTGTTGCCTGCGACGGTGAGGTCGCGACACGGTGTACCGACCCCGAAGCCGACCGAGCACTGCGCACCGGTGACGTCGTCCGGCAGCGTCACCGCGATATCGACCTGCTCCATCCGGTTGTTCCAGGAACCCGCGACGACGTTCCAGAAGAACGCGGACTGCGCGGGTGCCTCGTCGCCGACCGATTTGGCGAACTTCTTGTCGGCGCCAGTGCTGCCCGGGTCGAGGGCACCGGGCACCGTGTAGCGGATCTCGAAGACGTGCGTGCCGTACGAGAGGTACTGGTCGGGGTCGCCGATCTTCGCCACCCGGAACCGCTTACCGCTCTCCCACAGCATCTGGTAGGACGCGGGCGCGCCGTCGATCTCCACCGAGTTGATGTCGGGAACCTGCCGAACGCGGGAACTGTTCGGGTTGGCCGTGTCCCAGTACTGGAACAGGCCGTGCCGTCCGGATGGGAACTCAGCGGTGATGGTTTCCACCGCGTCGAGGCTGCCGTCGGCATTGACGCGGAAGTCGGCCTTGAAATTGCTGAACACCACCGGGTCATCGGCAGGCGCCTCATCGAGGTCGCCCTTGGACAACAGTGGCCACAGGAGCCCAAAGGCCATGAGCACCAACGGAATCGACCACCCGATTACCCGCCGCATGCCACCTCCCGTCAAACCCCGGTGCGGATTCTCGCACTACCCTATGTGCAACGGGTCGATTTGCACCCGAACGGGCAGCTGATCATGCCTCGCGCTGAGTACCCCGGTGGCCCGCCGCAGCGCCGCCGCCAGCTCCAACCCGTCGCGACGTGGCACCCGGACCAGCATCCGGTTGACCGGGCCCGACGCCGGGACGCCAGGGGGTCTACGGGCTCCCAACGGGAGTTCGACGGGTCCGAGAAGCTGCGCGGAGCCGGGCAGGTCAGCCGTTTCCAGCAGTGCATCCACCGCTTCCGGCCCGCCGTCGACGGCGGCCATGTGGACCCCGGGCGGTAGGCCGACCTCGTCGCGCGCGCCGAGTTCGGCTTCTGCGTGCCCGACCGGATCCCAGCGGATCAGCGCCTGCACCGTCGGCACCGCCGATTCGGCCACCGCGGCGACCACGCCCCCGTCGCCGCGGCTGCGGACCAACGTGGCGGCAGCCATCCAGCGGCGCAGCGTGTCCTCGGCGG
The DNA here is from genome assembly GCA_902826815.1 of uncultured Mycobacteriaceae bacterium. Classification (GTDB taxonomy): domain Bacteria; phylum Actinomycetota; class Actinomycetes; order Mycobacteriales; family Mycobacteriaceae; genus Mycobacterium. The sequence goes on along the minus strand of CADEGF010000037.1, from coordinate 30,270 downwards.
CGCGCAGGTCCTGACGGCCGAGTAGCGCCCACGCATCGAGGAGCAGGGCAGCGCCGTAGCCTCCCGCAGCCACGGGTTCGGCCCCAGGGGTGGCGACGACGAGGGCGGGGTCGCCGGGAACCGTCGCGACCATGTTGTCGCCTCCTGAGGTGACGACGGTGGTGCCGGGGAACGCCCGGCCGAGCTCCTCTGCGGTCCGGCGCGCGCCGACGACGACGGCGCGGACGGCGTCGGATCCGCATCGCGTACAGCGCAGCGCACCCTGCTCGCGCCCGCACCACCGGCAGACCGCACCGGGGGCATCGCGATCGGGCAGCGAAAGCGGGCCCGTGCAGTGTCTGCAGCGGGCGATGGTGCGGCAGCGCCCGCAGGCCAGCGCGGGCACGTAGCCCCTTCGCGGCACCTGAACGAGGACGGGTCGGCCCGCCTCGAGCGCCGTTCTCGCAGCTTGCAGTGCCATCGACGGCAGCCGCGAGGAGTGGGAGGCCGGATCTCTCTCCTGGGCGAATCCGCTGTCCTCGAGCGCGACGACCCGCGGCGACCTCGACCGGACAACGGGTCTGGGCGCAACCAGGTCGTGCGCCCACCGGCTACGCACCATCGCCTGCGCCTCTGCCGTGCGGGAGTATCCGCCGATCATTGCGGCACAACGCAATTGATGTGACCGCAGCATTCCCACTTCACGGGCGTGCGGATATGGCGCGCGCGGTTCGGAAAGGGTGTCGTCGCCGTCGTCCCATACCAGCACCAGTCCGAGGTCGGCTACGGGGGCGAAGACGGCGCTGCGTGTTCCGATGACGACGCGCGCCGAGCCGCGCAGCACCGACAGCCATCGCCGATAGCGCTGTGAGGGCCCGAGCCCTGCCGACAGCGCCACGACGCGACTCTCGTCGACGAGCCGGACGGTTGCCTCGTTCAGTGCGTCGACATCGCGCTGGTCGGGCACGATCGCCAGCACCCCGCGTCCGGAATCGACGGTGGCGGCGGCGACCTCGGCGAGCCGGTCGACCCACTGTTCGCCTGGCAGCGCCTGCCAGACGGCCCGTGCGGCACGGCCGTCGCGAATGGCGGCGAAAAACTGCTCACCGCTGCCGTATTCGGCCCACCTCGCGGTATCGACCGGTGCGACGGTCACCGCTGCCGGCGCGGCGGGCACCTCCTTTTCGACGTTCGCGTGCCGCGGCGGGATCGCCAGCCGCAGCACGTCGGCGCGGGTGCCCGCGTAGCGTGCTGCGACGGCGTCGACAAGCCTGCGCACATCGGGCGTCAGCACCCGTTCCGCGGACACCACCCGGTCCAGCCAGCCGAGCTTTCCGACATGATCTGTCTCCGAGCGTCTTTCGAGGATGAATGCATCGACAAGACGGCCGTGGAACCGCACCCGCACCCGGACACCTGGCTGTGCGTCATCGGACTGCTCAGCGGATATGAGGTAGTCGAACTCGCGATCCAGGTGCGGCACCGAAAGCATCGGCAGCACCCGGGCGATCGGCTCGTGCTCCGCTGCGGTCTTGCTCACACTCACCTGTCTACGAGCCAAGCCGGCTAGCAGACGGATCGGACGTCCGGCCGAAAAAGAAGCCCGCCGTGATCAGGACAAGCGATGAGGCGTAGACCCACCAGATCGGCACCGCAAGCGCCTCGGATCCGAGGACGAACTTGTTGATGCCGATCATGGCGTCCGACACCGCGAAACACACCGCGCCAAACGCCGTCCACGGGGTAGGCAACCGGGCCAGCAGCGCCGCGCACACCATGGCGCCGAGCACCGCGATGTAGACGGTCACCGGGATCACCATGCCCTCGGCGATAAGGCTCGGCCAGAACCACACGAGCAGCGCGACACACGCCGCCATCACCGCAGCCGCCGCGGCCAGCCGGGGCGTCGAACGAGCGCACAGCGGAATCAGCGCGGCCAGGAAGCACAGGTGGGCGACGAGGAATGCGCCGAGCCCGAGCACGAATGACGGCTGCCACCACGGCATCGCCAACAGAAAATCGCCCGCGGCCGATCCCACCAGCGCGCCGACCAACCAGCGTCGCTCCCTGACCACGGGATGGGTGAATGCCGCCCCAGCCAGCAGCACGGCAGGCGTGGCCTTCACCGCGGGCTGCATCCAGAACTGGCCGGTGAGATCGGCACCCGAAGGCAACCTCAGCGCGGTGGCGATCAGGAACGCACCGTAGGCGCCCGCGACCAGCACGGCCGCCAGCCACAGTCCACGCGTCAGCCGGTGCGGGTTGGTTACCGACGAGAAGCCGGCGTGGCCGGCATCGGTGGACGCCATTCTGGAGAAGGTAGTGGAAGCCGACCGAGTTCAGTTGACAACCCAGTACGCGCGCGTAGTGAATGACATACGTATAGCGATACGCTACGATAATGTCACAGGAGGTTCGTCATGACGGGAAGACGCAGCGCAAACCGTGAAGCGATAGTCACCCCGGCCGATATCCGGGTCGGGGACACCATCGTGTACTCGAAATTCGGCGGCCACACGATCACGATCGGCGGTGAACAGCTGCTGATCCTCAACGCGCGCGATGTCGTCGCCATCGCGAACCTCACGGGGGAACAGCCTGTTGGCGTGCAACCGCCACAAGATCCGCGTCGAACGGCCGTGACCGACCAACTCGAACACATGCTGAGTGCGGTCGCCGAGATCCAGGCAGACAACTACGAGGTAACACGCGCGAAACTCGTGCGCGCGATGATGCTGGCCGAGATCGACCCGGTTCCGGAAGCGACGCGTGCCCAGACGCGACGGTTGGCCCGCCAACGGGAGCGCTTGCTGGCAACGGGCGCCTACACGACGGACGCGCTGCGTGACCGACGCGGTGACGCAAAGACCAGCGCCACTCACACGTGGCTGTCACGGCGACGGAAAGCCAACGAATTGTTCACCGTGACGCACGACGGGAACACCCTCATTCCCAAGTTCCAACTCGACGACGAAGGTGAGCCTCGCAAGGGCATCGTCGAAGTGCTCAAGGCCCTTGCCCCCGCCCAGCTTGGCGACTGGGCCACGTGGACGTGGTTCACGTCGACAAACCCGCGGCTCGGCGGCGCGGTACCGGCAGAGGTGCTTGCGGTGGATCCGGCGCGGGTGTCACGCGCCGCCGACCGTTTCGCATCGAACGCGGCGTAGCTTCTCACCGAATGCCAAGCGCAGACTGCCCCGAACCGGCCGACTGCCCGGTTCCAGCCGCTCCCGGTGCCCGGCGAGCGGATGACTTTCGATCGACGGTCCTGCCCGCCAATGCCGTGGTGTGCCGCGGGTTCGAGTTCAAGTGGGGTTACGACAGCTTCAACCCCGGTTTCGGCGACACCCGATTCGCGCCCATCTCCACCGAAGCGAGCGACCGCGTGCCGACGCTCTATGGCGGCGTCGACGATGTGAGCGTGTTGCTTGAGACCGTGCTCCACGATGTTCACCACGACATCCCGGACAGAATCATCTACGAAGCCATCGTCAGAAAATGGGGCCTCGCTTTCGTCCGGCTGCCACGTGACATCGTCGTCGTCGATCTGCGGGACGAGGCGCTGGCCGCGCTCGGGTTTTCGCGGAAGGACCTGATCACGACGACCGCCGAACATTATTGCTGCACAAGGGAATGGGCACAGTGGCTGTACGGCCAACGGATCGACGGCGTCGCGACCTCCGGACTCCTTTGGCACTCCCGGCAGGCGGAACTACACCAGCCAACCATTCGTCGCGAGGTGTTCGTATTATGGGGTGATCGAGCACCGTCGGGACCAGGCGACTATCCGCTGACCGGTCCTGGTGTGCGTAACCTGACTGAAGGCGCAGGACGAATCCTCCTCGACCAGTTGGCTGAGGATCTGGATGCGCGAGTCGAGCCTGCAGCCGATCGGCCACGGTGACAGACGGAATGGGAGGTCCCGCGATTCAGCCCCCCGGTGGAGTGCTCGCACGTCCAGCGGTTCAGCCCACGCAAGCCGCGCAACCCCTGGTCGGCATCCAACACTGCACGAGTGCAACACCTCATGGACCCCGGTGGCCCGGGTCCTGACGGGCCCGTGGGCGTGAGGAGAATTGATAGATGAAAACAGTGCCCGATCACGACACCGTCATCGTCGGCGCCGGATTCTCGGGGATCGGTACCGCGATCCTGCTCGACAAGGCGGGTATGAGCGACTACCTGCTGATCGAGGCGGCAGACGGCTGCGGTGGGACATGGCATTGGAACACGTATCCCGGTATCGCCGTTGACATCCCGTCGTTCTCCTACCAGTTCTCGTTCGAGCAGAGCGCCGACTGGACCCGCACGTATGCACCGGGCCGCGAGTTGAAGGCCTACGCCGAGCACTGCGTCGACGAATACGGGCTGCGACCCAGGATCCGGTTCAACACCAAGGTGCTCAGCGCGGCGTTCGACGACGACGCCGACCTCTGGCACATCCAAGCGGACAGCGGCGACACCGTCACCGCGCGGTTCCTCATCAATGCCTGCGGGGTGCTGACGACTCCGCAGTTGCCCGACATCGACGGCGTCGACTCCTTCACGGGCGTGACCATGCACACCGCCCGTTGGGACCATGGTCAGGACCTCACCGGCAAGCGCGTCGCCATCATCGGCACGGGCGCTTCCGCCGTTCAGGTGATCCCCGAGATCGCACCGATCGTCGAGCAGCTCACCGTTTTTCAGCGCACACCGATCTGGTGCTTCCCGAAGGCGGACCTGCCGCTGTCCCCCATCGCTCGCCAGGCGATGCGCCTCCCCGGCGGTAAGGTGGTGCAGCGCCTGCTCAGCCAGGCCTATGTCGAGCTGACGTTTCCGCTTGCCGCTCAGTACTTCACGGTGAATCCGATGGCACAGCGTGCACCACAGCTGGCCAAGGCGTACCTCCGCAGGGAGGTCAAGGATCCCACCCTTCGGGACAAGCTCACGCCGCGATACGCCGTGGGATGCAAGCGCCCCGGCTTCCACAACACCTACCTGTCCACATTCAACCGCGACAACGTCGGCCTGGTCACCGAGCCGATCGAGAAGATCACCGGCGGCGGAGTAGTGACCGCCGACGGTGAATCCCACGATGCCGAAGTGCTGATCCTGGCAACGGGTTTCAAGGTGTTGGATCCCGACGGCGTGCTTACCTATTCGATCACCGGGCCGCAGGGCCGCACACTGAGCCAGTACTGGACCGACCATCGGTTGCAGGCCTACGAAGGTGTCAGCATTCCGGGTTTTCCGAACTTCTTCACCGTGTTCGGGCCGTACGGCTACGTCGGCTCGTCCTACTTCGCGCTCATCGAATCGCAAAGCCATCACATCGTCCGGTGCCTCGAGCATGCGCAGCGCCGCGACGCCACCCGTGTCGAGGTGACGCTGGAGGCCAACGACCGCTACTTCGCCGAGATGATGCGCAAGCGGCATCGCCAGATCTTCTGGCAGGACAGCTGCTCGCTGGCCAACAGCTACTACTTCGACCGCAACGGCGACGTTCCGCTACGGCCCGCCACCACGATGGAGGCGTACTGGCGCAGCCGCCGGTACCCGATGAGCGATTACGACTTCGCCTAGAGCTGTACCCCGCGGGTGAGCGCCCCGTCGGCGACGAGATTCGTACCCGTGATGAAGCTCGCAGCCGAACTGCTCAGGAACACGACGGCGTTGGCGATCTCCTGGGGCCTCGCCATTCGGCCTGTCGGGTTGAGTGCGAGTGCGGTTGCGAACAGTTCCGGATCGTTCTCTTCGATCGACGCCCACACTCCGCCGGGAAAGTACGTGTTTCCGGGGCTGACGGTATTCGCGCGCACACCCTTGGCCGCGAGGTTGTAGGCCAAGCCCTGTGTGTAATTGATGATCGCGGCCTTCATCACGCCGTATGGCCCCGCGGCGAAGTCGATCTCGCGGCCGGACACGCTCGAGATAGTGACGATCGATCCGCCTTCAGCTTTCAACAGATACGGCAAGGCCGCCTCGACGAGACCGACCGTCCCCATCAGATCAACCGCAAAGCTCGTTCGCCAGTTCTCTGCACTCTCGGGAATCGCCAGCGCGCTGACGTTCGCCACGACGCCGTCGATACCACCGAGCGTGTCAGCACTGGCGTTCACCCAATCGGTCAGCTCTGCGGTGTCGCCTACGTCGACAGCGGTGCCGATTGCGGTGGCGCCGTTGGCGGTCAGCTCCGACTGCGTCGCGCCGACGGCATCGGCGCTACGGGCGCAAAAGGCGACCGCGGCACCCTCGGCAAGCAGCCCCTCGACGATCGCGCGTCCGATCCCGCGGGTGCCACCCGTGACGAGAAATCTCTTGCCCGCCAGTCCTAGTTCCATGGTCCGCCTCGCTTCTGTGGTGTCGAATCAGTATGAAATGGTTCCCAACGACCGTGCGACGCTGCTGATCTCGTGGTGAATCCCGCCGTACGCCGGCGCAGGTGGAAGCAGTCGTTTGTCGATCTTGGTGACGATGCTGTAGTTCGGGTCGACCACGTTGGCGATCGGCATCTGTGAAATCTGGGTGAGCAGCTGATAGGCGTCGAGCCGGTCTATGCCGTACAACTCACCCAGCCAGCCGACCATCTCCACCTGGCTGGCTCGCCAGGCCTCTTCCAGCGGCCTGCCGGAACCGACGCACATCAGATGGGTGTCGGACTCGAGCCGGGGCCAGGCCGGACCGCCGCCTTTGACCAGGTCGACGATCGCGGTAACGTGCATCGCCCCTTCGACCGCGGTGCCGCACGATTCACCTTCACCCTGGCGGTAGTGCCCATCACCAAGAGAGAACAACGCACCGTCCACGTTGACCCGCAGATAACACGTTGTGCCCGCCGTCATTTCGGGTGTGTCCATGTTGCCACCGAAGTAGTCCGGCACCAGCGACGTGCGGACTTCGCGGCGGCCGGGTGCGACACCGACGGTGCCCAGCATCGGATTGGCCGGTATGCGGAGTTGGAAGTCGGTGGATTTCGCGGAGAATCCGACCGTGTGCGTTCCGGCGTCGTAGTCGTAGATGTAGGTGCGTTCCGGAAGGGGGTCCTGCAGCGTCGGGCTGACGGGGATACTGGTGAGGCCGCCGAAGAACGGGATCAGGCTGGACGCGCCCCACGTCCGGGCCGGCGTCAGGTCGACCAGATGGATCGCCAGGGTGTCACCAGGCTCGGCACCCTCGATCCAGAACGGGCCGGTCTGCGGATTGAGATCCTCGGTGTCCAGCGCCGTGCTTGCGACGTCATCGCTGCTGGTGATGCGTCCGCCGTAGGCATCCTCGGTCCAGAGCGTCAACACGGTTCCCGGCCGGATGCGCGCCACAGGGGACGCGCCGCCGAAGGTGTAGTTCAGCTGGTCGACCGTCGGGACAAAAGTCATGTGCTCCACGAACTTCATCCTGGTCTAACCGTGCCTATTTTGTTACCGCACGGCCGAGCCTTCGTGAGTGGGCCGGTTAGACGGCTGCCTTCAGCTCGTCGACCTTGTTGAGCTGCTCCCACGGCAGGTCCACGTCGGTGCGGCCGAAGTGGCCGTATGCCGCCGTCTGCGCGTAGATCGGGCGCAGCAGCTCCAGATCCCGGACGATCGCGCCTGGCCGCAGGTCGAACACCGAGGTGATGGCCTTCTCGATGCGGTCAGGGTCAACCGTCTCGGTGCCGAACGTCTCGACGAACAGCCCGACAGGGGCGGCTTTGCCGATCGCGTAGGCCACCTGGACCTCGATCCGCTCCGCAAGACCCGCTGCGACCACGTTTTTTGCCACCCAGCGCATCGCGTAGGCCGCGGAACGGTCCACCTTGGACGGATCCTTGCCGGAAAACGCCCCGCCGCCGTGGCGCGCCCAGCCGCCGTAGGTGTCGACGATGATCTTGCGGCCGGTCAGGCCCGCGTCGCCCATCGGGCCGCCGAGCACGAATTTTCCTGTCGGGTTGACCAGCAGCCGATAGTCCGACGTGTCCATGGAGTCGTGTGCGAGGTCGCCAAGGACGGTGTTGACGACCTTCTCGCGGATATCCGGCGCGAGCGTCGCCTCGAGGTCGATGCCGTCGGCATGCTGGGTGGACAGCACGACAGTGTCCAGCCGGACCGGGGTGCTGCCGTCGTACTGGACGGTGACCTGGGTCTTGCCATCTGGTCGCAGGTAGTCGAGGACACCGCTCTTGCGGACCTCTGTGAGCCTGCGCGAGAGCCGGTGCGCCAGCGCGATCGGCAGCGGCATCAGCTCGGGGGTGTCCTTGATGGCGTAGCCGAACATCAGCCCCTGGTCTCCCGCACCCTGCAGGTCGAGCGGGTCGCCCGCACCCTCGACGCGGGTCTCGTGGGCGGTGTCGACACCCTGAGCGATATCGGGCGATTGCGCGCCGATGCCGATGTTCACGCCGCAGGTGGTGCCGTCGAAGCCCTTGTCCGACGAGTCGTAGCCGATCTCGAGGATGCGCTCACGCACCGTGTTCGTGATGTCGGCGAACGCCTCCTTCGCCAACGTCGTGACCTCACCGACGACGTGCACCTGGCCGGTGGTGACCAGGGTCTCGACCGCGACCCGCGACTTCGGATCGTCGGCGAGCAGCGCATCGAGCACCGAGTCGCTGATCGCGTCGCAGATCTTGTCGGGATGCCCTTCGGTCACCGACTCACTGGTGAACAGCCGACCTTCGCTCACGGTGTCATTCCTCTCGCTGCAGCTCTCGTCAAGAAAGTTAGATAGTCAAATTATAGAGGTGGCCTCTGTGGCACCCAAACGTGTGCCCCCGTCGCGCGCAACCGTTGGACGCAAGCGGTTGTGTGTGTCCGGTCACCCGCCGCTGTTGTGCAGGAAGGCCACGATCGCGTCCACGATACGGCTGGCCATCAGAGTTTTCGAACCGTGCTCGAGCGCGATCTCGGTCCCGTCAGCCGCCAGCAGCCAGCCTTGGTTGCTGTCCACCTCGAATGCGCGGTTCTCGCCGACGGCGTTGACGACGAGCAGATCGCAGCCTTTGCGGGCCAGTTTGGCGCGTGCGTGGAACAGCACATCGCCGTTGTCGTCGCCGGTTTCTGCAGCGAACCCGACGATCGCGCGCATGTTGGGTAGCTGGCCGTCCGTGCGGGCTCGCACCGCCCCTGCCAGCACGTCATCGGTGCGGGTGAGTTCGATCGCGGTCGGCTCGGATGCGCCTTTTTTGATCTTGTTGGTTTCGAAGTGCGCGGGCCGGAAGTCAGCGACCGCGGCGGCCATCACGAGCACGTGCGCATCGGGTGCATGCTTGGACACCGCATCCTTGAGCTGAGCCGCCGACCCGATGTGGACGACTTCGACGCCTGCCGGATCGATGAGCCCCGCGGTGTTGCCCGCGATCAGCGTGACGTCCGCACCGCGCTGCGCGGCGATGCGCGCCATCGCGTAACCCTGCTTGCCGGATGACCTGTTGCCGATGAACCGCACCGGGTCGAGCGGCTCGCGGGTGCCGCCGGCGGAGACGAGCACCTTGACGCCCGCGAGGTCGTTGGGCAGCGCGTCGCCGCGGTCGAGAAGAAGCTGTGCGAGCGTGGTGATCTCTTCGGCCTCGGGCAGGCGTCCTGCACCGCTGTCGGCACCCGTGAGTCGCCCTGAGGCCGGTTCGAGGACGACGGCGCCGCGGCTGCGCAGCGTGGCCACGTTGTCGATGGTCGCGGGATGGAACCACATCTCGGTGTGCATCGCGGGTGCGAACAGCACAGGACATCGTGCAGTGAGCAGGGTCGCGGTCAGCAGATCGTCGGCCCGGCCCGCGACAGCGCGGGCGAGCAGGTCGGCGGTGGCGGGCGCGACGACGACGAGGTCGGCTTCCTGCCCGATCCGGACATGAGGAACCTCGTGGACGTCGTTCCAGACGCCGGTGTGGACAGGGTTGCCGGACAGCGCCTCAAAGGTCGCGGCGCCGACGAAGCGCAGCGCGGAGTCCGTCGGGACTACCCGGACGTGGTGACCGGCCTCGGTGAGCTGGCGGACCACCGTGCACGCCTTGTATGCGGCGATGCCTCCGGATACGCCGACGATGATCCGCTTGCGGTCCACGTCAAGGACGCCTAGTTCTCGCCACCCTCGGCGGCGCCCTCGGTGTGCTCGAGCAGGTCTCCGTGGATTTCGCGCATCGCGATCGACAGCGGCTTCTCCTGCAGGCCGGGTTCGACCAGCGGGCCCACGTACTCGAGGATTCCGTCACCGAGCTGGTTGTAGTAGTCGTTGATCTGGCGCGCGCGCTTGGCGGCGTAGATCACCAGCGCGTACTTGCTCGACGCACGGTCGAGCAGCTCATCGATGGGCGGGTTGGTGATGCCCAACGGAGTGTCATAGCCGCTATGGGGCGAGTCGACGTTCTCGACGGCGGCCAACGGCGCGTCGGCGTGCGGGGTGCTCACTAAAAAATTCTCCTGGCGTTTAGGTGAAAGGCTCGAGCGGCTTTCGGACCGCGTCACGCCGTGCTCGGCGCTTGGCTACCTGGGATCCACCAGCAAGGATACCAATTCAGCGCACGCTGACTCCAATTGACTGTTCACGACGATGTGGTCGAAGTCGTTCTTGGCGGCAAGTTCGGCCCTCGCGGTCGCCAGCCGACGGTCCATCACCTCGGGGGTCTCGGTGCCCCGGCCGGTGAGCCTGCTCTCGAGCGCCTCCCAGCTGGGCGGTGCGAGAAACACCGTGAGGGCCTCTGGCATTGATTCTTTGACGGCTCGTGCGCCGGCCAGGTCGACTTCGATGAGCACCGGATGGCCCGCCGACGTGGCGTCTCGAATCGGCTGTGCGGGTGTGCCTGACCTGTGCAGCCCGCCGTGAATCTCGGCCCACTCCAGAAGTGCGCCGTCGTCGATCAACTGTTGGAAGCGCTCAGACGATACGAACGAGTAGTCGATACCGTCGACCTCCCCAGGGCGCGGTGCCCTGGTGGTCACAGAAACGCTGAAGTGCAGATCGGGAATTCGCTCGCGCAGGCAGCGCACAACGGTCGACTTCCCGACGGCAGAGGGACCGGACAGCACCACAACAGGGCTCATCGCTGCCCGACCCCTCGGCCGGGTGCTCACTAGTCGCTGGTGAAGTCGAACTTCTCCAGCAGAGCTTTGCGCTGACGGTCGCCCAGGCCGCGCAAACGGCGGGTGGGGGCGATCTCGAGCTCAGTCATGATCTCCTGCGCCTTGACCTTGCCGACCTTGGGCAATGCCTCCAAGAGCGCGGAAACCTTCATCTTGCCCAAGACCTCGTTGGTCTCGGCATCCTTCAGCACCTGCTTGAGGTTGGTGCCGCCGCGCTTGAGCCGATCCTTGAGTTCGGCACGTGCTCGACGTGCGGCAGCAGCCTTCTCCAACGCTGCCGCGCGCTGTTCGTCGGTCAACTGGGGAAGGGCCACGGGTTCCTCCGTCTCATCACCATCATTGTTTTGTCTTGACTGGTCACAACACCAGCCAGCAGCGACGACCGTACCCACGCATCCTGACGAAAGCTAACCCCACCCCCTGGTTCTGAGGTCAAAAGCCCAGGATGGTCGTTGCTGGTGGCACCAAGTGCCGAAACGGGTGGGAACACTGTGATTCGCGGGAATTGCGGCAAATCACCTGCGTATCGGGCATTTTTAGGCGGTTTTCGGGCTCAAACGGGCCCTTCGGATGATCATCTCGGTGCCTCGGCGTATCTGTGAACGTTCAAAAAAAGAAAATTTCGCCTGGACATGGTGTTTCGGGCGTGTCGTGGCAGGTTTACGTCGATGAGCTGACGCCAACCACCACGCTCAACGACATTGCGTAGTAGGCACAGTTCCGGCATAGCTTCGTGATGTGTTCCGCATGTGCCGATGGGTCGGCGTGGTCGTCGCACTGCTCGTCGGTGGGCTGTCGACGAACGTCGCCGCGCCGGCATGGGCCTGCGGTTGCGGTGCCTAACATCCCCGGCCAGAAGGGTGCGTCGGTCGTATTCGGGGCCGCCGCTTCAGACAGCGCCGATCAGCACGACAACCGAGGGCCCGCACCGGCCCACTGGTCCCATCGTGGAATCGACCAGGCGCGCGGCGATCACCAGCCGTTCAACTGGAACGGTCGGCAGGTGAGGCCGGAACCCGCGGGCAACGGCCATGGCTGGGGCTTCTGGTTCCTCAATCAGTGGATTCCGCTGTAGCGGCTACCGTCCTAGGCGGTCATCCCAGGTAGGCGACCGCGTCGCGCAGCTTTTCGGCGGCCGCGCGCAGCGCGGCGGGGTCGGGTCCTTCCCGCAGGATCTCACGCGACACCGCGGGGAGCAGCTGACCAGTCCGTGCACCGGCGAAGGCGTGCAGGTCCTCCGGCCGCCCGCCCTGCTCGCCAACCCCGGGCACCAGCACCGGACCGGCCAGCGCGCTCACGTCCGGGGGCGACGTCACCGTTGCGCCGAGGACGACGCCGACGGAACCAGGCTCGGACGATTGGGCGTTGACGGCCGCGGCGGCGTCGACGATCGACTGCGCCACCGTCCGACCGTCGGTGACGGCGCGCTGGACGGATGTCCCCTCCGGGTTGGACGTGGCGGCAAGGACGAACACCCCGCGGCCGCGCTCGGCGGCGAGATCGAACAACGGTTGCAGCGAGCCGAATCCCAGATAGGGCGATGCGGTGACGGCGTCGGCGGCAAGCGGGGAATCGCCGCACCACGCGGCGGCGTAGGCAGCCATCGTCGACCCGATGTCGCCGCGTTTGGCGTCGGCGAGCACCAACACGCCTGCGCTGCGCAGCGCGGCGATGGTGTCCTCCAGCGCCGAATAACCTGCGGCGCCGTATGCCTCGAAGAACGCCACCTGCGGTTTGACCACGGCGAAGTCGGCGAACGCATCGACGCAAATGTCGCAGAACCTGCGCAGCCCGTCGGCGTCGGCCGTCAGGCCCCATGCCGTCAGCAGCTCCTGGTGCGGGTCGATGCCTGGGCAGAGCGGACCGCGCCTGGCGATCGCATCGGCGAGTCGCCGGCCGAATGCAGGAGCGGAAGTGGTCAAGCCGGCCCCAAGGCGCTGTGCAGCTCTTGTAGCGACATCACACCGATGTCGCCACGGATTCCCGCCTCGATGCCCTGCACCGCCGCGGATGCGCCCTGCACCGTCGTCACGCACGGGATGTTCATCGCCACTGCTGCCGAACGGATCTCGTAGCCGTCGATGCGCGGGCCGGAGTTGCCGTAGGGGGTGTTGATCACCATATCGATATCGCCTGCCTTGATGGCGTCGACCGCCGAGGCCGCAGGCCTGCCCTCACCGGGCGGTTCGAAGTGCTTGCGAACCTCGTCGCATGGAATTCCGTTACGCCGCAGCATCTCCGCGGTACCGCTGGTGGCGAGCACGCGGAACCCGAGGTCGGCGAGCCGCTTGACGGGGAACACCAGTGAACGCTTATCGCGGTTGGCCACCGAGACGAACACCGTGCCCTGCGCGGGAAGCGAACCGTAGGCGGCGGTCTGGCTCTTCGCGAAGGCACTGCCGAAGTCGCGGTCGATGCCCATCACTTCGCCCGTCGACTTCATCTCCGGGCCGAGCAGCGAATCGATGTTGGAGCCGTCGGCCTTGCGGAACCGGTGGAACGGGAGCACCGCCTCCTTCACCGCCACGGGAGCGTTGCGCGGTGTCGTCCCCCCGTCCCCGGTAGCTGCCAGCACACCCTCGTCTCGGAGCTGGGAGATGCTGGCGCCCAGCATGATCCGGGCACACGCCTTGGCCAGCGGGATCGCGGTGGCCTTGGATACGAATGGCACAGTGCGGCTGGCGCGTGGGTTGGCCTCCAGCACGTACAGCACATCGTCCTTCAGCGCGTACTGCACGTTGAGCAGGCCGACGACGCCGATGCCGTGGGCAATCGCCTCGGTGGCCATGCGGACCGACTCGATATCGCTGCGGCCCAACGTCACAGGTGGAAGGGCGCACGCCGAGTCGCCGGAGTGGATACCGGCCTCCTCGATGTGCTCCATGATCCCGCCGATGTACACCTCGGTTCCGTCGCAGAGCGCGTCGACGTCGATCTCGATGGCGTCCTCGAGGAACCGGTCGACGAGCACCGGGTGCTCGGGCGAGAGTTCGGTGGCACGGGTGATGTAGCCCTGCAGGGTGTCCTCGTCGTAGACGATCTCCATACCGCGCCCGCCAAGCACGTAGGACGGGCGCACCAGCACCGGATAGCCGATGTCGGCGGCGATGCGGCGGGCCTGCTCGAAGCTGGTCGCGGTGCCGAACCGCGGGGCGGGAAGGCCCGCGGTGTTGAGTACCTCGCCGAAGGCGCCACGGTCCTCTGCGAGGTCGATGGCCTTCGGGCTGGTGCCGACGATCGGTACCCCCGCCTTCTCCAATCGCTCGGCCAGGCCGAGCGGCGTCTGGCCACCGAGCTGCACGATGGCGCCGACGACGCCGGGACCGCCTGCGCCCGAAGCCGATTCGGCGTAGTAGACCTCGAGGACGTCCTCGAACGTCAGCGGTTCGAAGTACAACCTGTCGGCGGTGTCGTAGTCGGTGGACACCGTCTCGGGATTGCAGTTGATCATCACGGTCTCGAACCCGGCGTCCGACAACGTGGTCGCGGCGTGCACACAGCTGTAGTCGAACTCGATGCCCTGCCCGATACGGTTCGGTCCCGAGCCCAGGATCAGCACCTTGGGCTTATCGATCTGCGGTGCGACCTCGGTCTCGGCGGCGGGATCCAGCTCGTAGGAGCTGTAGTGGTACGGGGTCTTGGCCTCGAACTCGGCCGCGCAGGTGTCGACGGTCTTGTACACCGGATGGATGCCGAGCCGCTGGCGCAGCGACCGGACCCCGACCTCGCCGGCCAGCTCCGGTCGCAAGGCCGCGATCTGGCGGTCCGAAAGACCGCTGTGCTTGCTGCGCCGCAACAACTCTTCGTCGAGCACAGGGGCGTCGACCAGTTCGGTGCGCAGCGCCACCAGTCCGTTGATCTGCTCGACGAACCAGGAGTCGACGCCCGAGGCCGCGGCGACCTCTTCGACGGCGGCCCCGAGCCGCAGTGCGAGCTCGATGTCGTAGAGCCTGCCGTCGGTCGGGGTCTTGAGCCGGTCGAGCACCTGTTGTGCGGTCAGGTCGGGATCGGCGCCGGTCCAGAAGCCGGCAAGACCCGTCTCCAGCGACCGCATCACCTTGCCGAGCGCCTCGAGGAAGTTGCGGCCCAACGACATCGCCTCACCGACGGACTTCATCGTGGTCGTCAGCGTTGGGTCGGCACCAGGGAACTTCTCGAATGCGAACCGCGGCGCCTTGACGACGACGTAGTCGAGTGTCGGCTCGAAGCAGGCAGGGGTTTCCTTGGTGATGTCGTTGAGGATCTCGTCGAGCGTGTAACCGATAGCGAGCTTGGCGGCGATCTTGGCGATCGGGAAGCCGGTGGCCTTGGACGCCAGCGCCGAGGATCGAGAGACCCGCGGGTTCATCTCGATGACGACCAGCCTGCCGTCGGCGGGATTGACTGCGAACTGGATGTTGCAGCCACCGGTATCGACGCCGACCTCGCGCAAGATCGCGATGCCCAGGTCACGCATCGTCTGGTATTCGCGGTCGGTCAGCGTCATCGCGGGCGCGACGGTGACGGAATCCCCCGTGTGCACACCCATCGGGTCAAAGTTCTCGATCGAGCAGACCACGACGACGTTGTCGTGGTGGTCGCGCATCAGTTCGAGCTCGAATTCCTTCCACCCGTAGATGGATTCCTCGATCAGCACGTTCGCCGACGGGGATGCGGTAAGCCCGTCGCCTGCCATTCTGTCGACGTCCTCGGCGGAGTACGCCATGCCCGAGCCGAGGCCGCCCATCGTGAACGACGGCCGCACCACGACTGGCAGGCCTAGTTCTCCGACGGTCTCGCGCACCTCGTCCATCGTGAAACACACACGCGATTTCGCCGACTTGCCTCCAACTTTGGACACAATATCCTTGAACCGCTGCCGATCCTCGCCGCGCTGGATCGCGTCGAAGTCGGCGCCGATCATCTCGACCCCCCAGCGCTCGAGCGCCCCGTTCTCGTAGAGCGCCACCGCGGTGTTCAGCGCGGTCTGCCCGCCGAGCGTCGCCAGCACGGCGTCGATCTTGTTGCCGCGCTCGGCCTGTTGCGCGATGACCCGCTCGACGAACGCGGGGGTGATCGGCTCGACATAGGTGTTGTCGGCGAACTCCGGGTCGGTCATGATCGTCGCCGGGTTGGAGTTGATCAGGCTGACCTGCAGCCCCTCTGCGCGGAGTACCCGGCACGCCTGAGTGCCCGAGTAGTCGAACTCGCATGCCTGGCCGATGATGATCGGACCCGATCCGATGACCAGGACGTGGTTCAGGTCAGCCCGCTTCGGCATCTAGCGTCCCCTTGTCCGGCGAGCGTGCGTGTCTGCGGCCGCCACGCCGGCATTTTCCGTAAGTTTGTGCACGCTCGCGCAGAGATCTGCGGGCCGAAACTGAGCCGAGATCTGCGAGTGTGTGGTTTCGGACGCAACTCGCCGGCGAGCCGTTCGAATACGCACAATGGCGCCACGCATCTAGCTTCCCCCCGCCATCAGGTCGACGAACTGGTCGAAGAGATACTCGGCGTCGTGCGGGCCTGCCGCTGCCTCCGGGTGGTACTGCACCGAGAAGGCACGTCCGTCAACGAGTTTGATTCCTTCGACGACGCCGTCGTTGGCACACGTGTGGCTCACCTCCGCGGTTCCGAACGGGGTGTCGAAGCGCTCACCCGCTTCGCCTTCGAGCGCGAAGCCGTGGTTCTGCGCGGTGATGGCCACCCGCTTGGTGGCGTGGTCGATGACAGGCACGTTGATG
This sequence comes from uncultured Mycobacteriaceae bacterium, assembly GCA_902826815.1. GTDB lineage: Bacteria > Actinomycetota > Actinomycetes > Mycobacteriales > Mycobacteriaceae > Mycobacterium. Next base: position 13,541 of record CADEGF010000037.1, on the reverse strand, counting down.
CCGCGGTGGCCGAACACCATCTTGTAGGTCGAGCGGCCGAGGGCGCGGCCCAGGATCTGGTTGCCGAAGCAGATGCCGAACAGCGGGATTCCCGCTGCGAGCACCTCGCGGGTGACGCCGACGATGTGGTCGGCGGTCGCAGGGTCTCCAGGCCCGTTCGACAGGAATACCCCGTCTGGTTTGAGGTCGGCGATCTGGTCGAAGGTCACCGACGACGGCAGCACCTGGCTGCGGATACCGCGCCGGGCGAAGTTGCGCGGCGTATTGGTCTTGATGCCCAAGTCGATCGCGGCGACGGTGAACCGTTGTGGCGTATCGGTTTCGACGGTGTAGGTGTCGTCGGTACTGACCTGGCCGGCGAGATCGGCCCCGAGCATCGAGGCTTGGCTGCGGACCCTGTCCAACAGCTCGTCAGGTTCCGCCAGAGCAGCTCCGCTGAACACTCCGGCCTTCATCGAGCCGAGGCTGCGCAGGTGGCGAACCACGGCGCGGGTGTCGATACCCGCGATGCCGACGACGCCCTGCCGGACGAGTTCGTCCTCGAGCGTTCCCGTCGCCCGCCAGTTGGAGGCCCGCGGCGACGGGTCGCGGACCGCGTATCCGGCGACCCAGATCTTGTCGCCGCGACTCTCCGCGTCGTCGTGGTTCCAGCCGGTGTTGCCGATCTGCGGCGCGGTCGCGATCACGATCTGGCGGTGATAGCTGGGGTCGGTCAGCGTCTCCTGGTAGCCCGACATGCCGGTGGAGAACACCGCCTCGCCGAGCGTCTCGCCATGCGCCCCGAAGGCAGTGCCGGTGAAGATCCTGCCGTCATCGAGAACAAGTACCGCTCGACTCATGCCGCCTCCTCCCCCAGCCACTGGGCGTACTCCGCACGGTCGTTGCCGCGGAACCCGGTGTCGATCTCCGTGCCCGACGGTAGCCGCCACCTGATGGCAAGGATGCCCTGATGGGTCATGGCTTTGCCCGCGATTCCCCGTTCGGTGCGGATCGCGCTGATCGACTCGTCGGGAATCCAGATCGGCTGGGCCCCGCTGCGCTGCAGCATGATGCCCTCGGGATAGCGGGTCAGCACGGCTTTGGTGCGGAAGCCGAGGTCGCCGACGGCGATGCGGTCCTGCCAGCTCGGCGCCAGGGTGCTACCGACGTAGAGACCCTTGGTGGCGGGCACGATCGCCGGTCCGACGGTGTCGGGCATCGGCGGAAGCGTTCCGATCAACTCCGCCTGCCGCTGGGCGCGGTGCCGCCACCCCCGCATAATCGCGCCGACCGCCAGTCCCAGCGCCACCGCGAGGGCGGCGGCGACGATCAACGACGTCACGAGGGTGCCGGTGTTCATGCTGGCGATTTTCCATCCCGCGCGGTGACCTTGCCACGTAGGAGGGTCAAGCTCACAGCGCCGGGCAGGGTCATCGTCTCGTAAGGAGTGTTGTCCGACTTGCTGGCCAGTTCGGTGCCCGCCACGGTCCACGTCGCGTCGGGGTCGACGACGGTGAGGTTCGCGGGCTCGCCGACCTCGAGGGCCCTGCCCTGGTCGGGGAGGCCGACGATGCGGGCCGGGTTCTCGCTCATCACCCGCGCGACGTCGCGCCAGGTGAACAGCCCCGGGCGCACCATCGTCTCGACGACCACCGATAGCGCGGTCTCCAAACCGAGCATCCCCGGCCTGGCGTTGGCGAACTCACACATCTTCTCGTGCTCCGCGTGCGGTGCGTGATCGGTCGCGACGCACTCGATGACGCCGTCGACGAGTGCCTGGCGCAGCGCTTCGACGTCGTCGGTTTCGCGCAGCGGCGGGTTGACGCGGTTACGGCCGTCGTAGGTGGCGAGCCTGTCGTCATCGAGTAGCAGGTGGTGTGGCGTCACCTCGGCGGTGATCGAAATCCCTTGTTCCTTGGCCCATCTGATGATCTCGACCGTGCCTGCGGTCGAGGCATGACAGATGTGCACCCTGGCTCCGGCGTCGCGGGCAAGCAGTGCGTCGCGCGCGACGATGGACTCCTCGGCGGCGCGCGGCCACCCGGCCAGGCCAAGGCGGGCCGCGTTCGGGCCCTCGTGTGCGACGGCGCCGACGGTCAGCCGAGGCTCCTCGGCGTGCTGGGCGATCAGCACCCCGAGACCGGTGGCGTACTCGAGGGCGCGGCGCATCACCAGCGGGTCGTGCACGCAGACACCGTCGTCGGAGAACATGCGGACCTGGGCTGCGCCCGCCGCCATCATGCCCATTTCGGTCAACTGCGCGCCTGCCAGACCCATGGTGACCGCACCGACGGGGTGAACGTCTACGAGGCCGACCTGCTGGCCGCGGTGCCAGACGTGATCGGTCACGACGGGACTGTCGGCGACGGGATTGGTATTGGCCATCGCGAACACTGCGGTGAAACCGCCCAGAGCGGCTGCGGCCGAACCGGTCTCGATGTCCTCGGCGTATTCACGCCCCGGTTCGCGCAGGTGGGTGTGCAGGTCGACGAAGCCCGGCAGCAGAACCTGGCCGGTGGCGTCGATGACGTCGGCATCGTCAGGTATGGCCAGGTCGGCGCCGATATCGGCGATTTGGCCGTCGTCGACGAGAACGTCGACCCTGTCCCCCTCGCCGTAAAGCTGCACCCCGCGGATGAGAACTGGACTCATGCGCTGATCTCCTCCTGACCCGCACCAACCAGCAAGTGGAACAGCACCGCCATCCTGATATGCACACCGTTTGAAACCTGTTGCAGCACAGCCGATTGAGTCGAGTCCGCAACCGACGACGAGATCTCCATGCCGCGCAACATGGGGCCGGGATGCAGCACCACCGCGTTGCCGGGCAGCATCGCCTGCCGCTTCTCAGAGAGGCCGTAGCGCACGGAGTACTCGCGCGCGGACGGGAAGAATCCGCCCGTCATCCGCTCGGCCTGGACCCGCAGCATCAGCACCGCGTCGGCGACGGGCAACTCGGCGTCGAGGTCGTGCGACACGGTCACCGGCCAACCGCACACCCCGACGGGAAGCAAGGTCGGCGGCGCAACAAGGACCACCTCGGCACCCAGCGTGTGCAGCAGCAGAACGTTGGACCGCGCCACCCGGCTGTGCAGGACGTCGCCGACGATCACCACGCGCTTGCCCTCGATCTCGCCGAGACGCTGCCGGATCGTCAACGCGTCGAGAAGTGCCTGGGTCGGATGTTCGTGCGTGCCGTCGCCTGCGTTGATCACCGATGGGCCGCCGCCGTCTTCGGTGGCCGTCCACTCGGCGAGCTGTTGGGCCGCGCCCGATGCCGAGTGGCGGATGATCAGTGCGTCGGCGCCTGCTGCCCGCAATGTCAGCGCGGTATCGCGCAGGGACTCGCCCTTGGCCACCGACGAGCCGGATGCGCTGACGTTGATGACGTCGCCGCTCATCCACTTCCCCGCCACCTCGAAAGACACCCTGGTGCGGGTCGAGTTCTCGTAGAACATCGTGATGATCGTGCGCCCGCGCAGGGTCGGCAGCTTCTTCACCTCGCGGCCGAGCAGCGATTCGGCGAACCGGTCGGCGTCGTCGAGGATCGCGGTCGCGTCCTCGCGCGTCAGATCGGCCGCGGAGAGCAGATGTCGTGGGCTCATCGAACGGGACCCCCATGCGATGCGATCGCCACGCCGTCGTGGCCGTCGTGCTCGGTCAGGCGCACCTTGACGTTGTCGGTGCGCGAGGTCGGCACGTTCTTGCCGACGTAGTCGGCCCGCAGCGGGAACTCGCGGTGGCCGCGATCGACGAACACCGCCAGCTGCACTGCGCGTGGCCGCCCGATGTCACGAAGCGCGTCGAGCGCGGCGCGTACGGTGCGGCCCGAATACAGCACATCGTCGACCAGGACGACCACGGTGCCGTCGATGCCTTCGTCGGGGATCGAGGTCTCTTCCAGCGGCCGCGGCGGCTTGGTGTTGAGGTCGTCGCGGTAGAGCGTGATGTCGAGAGCGCCATGGGGAACGTCGATGCCTGCGAACTCGCCGATCTTCTGGGCGATCCGCGCGGCCAGTGCGACGCCGCGGGTGGGGATGCCGAGCAGGATGACGCGGGGGGCATCGGGACCATCGAGTGCGGTCTTCTCGATGATTTCGTGGGCGATGCGGGAAATGGTCCGACCGACGTCCGCCGCGGTCATCAATTCCCGGTCGGTATCTGAAGAGTCGGTGGCACCCAAAAGCCCCTGACCTCCTTCTCCGCCTCTCGGGACGGATCGTTAAAGGACGTCGAACTGCGGGGAGCTTAGCACCAGTTCCAGAAGCGGCCGTCAGCGACACCAACCGCCCTGAGTAACCTGGCGCCGGTGAATCTTGACGGCAACCGAACGTCCATAAATGAGGCGATTGACGCGGGCCTGCTGTCCGGCGCGGTCACGCTGGTGTGGCAGGGCGGCGAGGTCGTGCAGGTCAACGAGCTCGGTTATCGCGACGTCGAAGCCCGGCTGCCGATGCAGCGCGACACCATGTTCCGCATCGCCTCGATGACCAAACCCGTCACCGTCGCGGCGGCGATGACGCTGGTCGACGAGGGCAGGATGGCGCTGACCGACCCGGTGTCGACGTGGCTGCCCGAGTTGTCCGGGCTTCGGGTGATGACCGACGTCCGCGGCTCGCTGGACGACACCGTGGCCGCCGAGCGACCGATCACTTTCGACGATCTGATGACGCATCGCAGCGGCTTTGCATACGTGTTCTCCGTGCTCGGCCCGCTGGCGCGCGCATACGGGAAGCTGTCGCACCGCCAAGATCAGGACGCCTGGCTGGCGGATCTGGCGAAGCTTCCGTTGGCGCATCAACCCGGCGCGCGGCTGACCTACAGCGTCTCGACCGATGTGCTCGGCATTGCGCTGTCGAGGATCGAGGCCAAGCCACTCGCAGACGTGTTGCGAGAACGCATCCTCGAACCGGTCGGCATGCCCGACACCGGATTCAGCGCCGGGCCGAAGGGGCGGGCGCGGGCGGCGACGATGTACCAACTCGACGGCGACACTCTGCGGCACGATTCGATGGGTCCTGCGCCCATCAGCGATCCGCCGCTGTGCAGTGGCGGCGCCGGTCTGTGGTCGACGGTCGACGACTATCTGCGCTTCGTGCGGATGCTTCTCGGGTTCGGGACGCTCGACGGAAAGAACGTGCTGTCCGAAGAATCCGCCCGCCTGATGAGAACCGATCGGCTGACCGATCAGCAGCGGCAGCACCCCTTTCTTGGGATGCCGTACTGGATCGGTCGCGGCTTCGGCTTGAACCTGTCGGTCGTCACCGACCCTGCGAAGTCGCGGCAGTTGTTCGGGCCGGGTGGCAAGGGAACGTTCACGTGGCCAGGTGCGTATGGGACCTGGTGGCAGGCCGATCCGTCGGCGGATCTGATCCTGCTTTACCTCATTCAGAACCACCCCGATATGTCGGGCGACTCCGCCGCCGCAGTCGCGGGCAATACATCCTTGGCGAAACTGCAAGGCGTGCAACCGAAGTTCGTGCGGCGCACCTATCAGGCGCTGGGGATCTAGATGGTGACACAACCAACCGTTTTGATCAGCGGCGCAGGCATTGCCGGACCATCCCTCGCGTTCTGGCTCAGCAACAATGGCTACCGCGTGATCATCGTCGAGGTCGCGCCGGGCATTCGTCCGGGCGGCCAGACCGTCGACCTCCGCGGCGCAGGCGGCGACGTCGTCGAACGCATGGGGCAGATGCCGCAGATGCGCGCGCACGCCCTCGAGCAGCACGGCGTGGCCTGGGTGGGGTCCGACGGCCACCGGCGTGCCGAGATGCCAGTCACCGCCTTCGACGGCAATGGGCTCGTCTCGAAATTGGAGATCCTCCGCGGCGATCTCGTCGACGTGCTGTATGAGGCGACCAAGGACTCCGTCGAATACCGTTTCAACACAAGGGTTTCGGCACTGAGCCAGGACGACGACGGCGTCGACGTCACCCTGGCGGACGGCACGAAGTTGCGAGCAGACCTTGTCGTCGGCGCCGACGGTCCACACTCGGCTGTCCGCGGCCTGGAGTTCGGCCCCGAGGACGAGTTCGTCAAGCCGCTCGGCGGCTACAACGCATGGTTCACGGCTCCAGACCCTGTCGGCATGGACGGCTGGTACCTCATGTACCTCGCGCCGGGCGGTCTCAACGCCTCCATCCGTCCCACCCACGACCCCGCAACAGCCAAGGCAGGCTTGGCATTTGCATCTGAGCCGATCAGCTACGACCGCCGCGACCTCGACCAGCAGCGTCAGATACTCGTGGACCGGTTCGCGGGTGCCGGCTGGCACTGCGATGCCCTTCTCGCCGCAGCCCAGGAAGCCGACGACTTCTACTTCGACTCATTCCTTCAAGTGAAGATGCCATCCTGGACGTCGGGCCGGGTCACACTCGTCGGAGATGCCGGGTATTGCGCCTCACCGCTCAGCGGTATGGGCACCAGCCTGGCGCTCGTCGGCGCGTACCTGCTGGCCGGCGAACTCGGTCCCGCGGATTCGTTTGACGCTCAGGGAATCCAAGCTGCGCTGCAGCGTTACCAGACCAGGATGCGTCCCTACGTCGACAAGTGTCAGGACATCCCGAACCGCGTCGACCGTTACGCACCCAACTCGGCGTCCGACATCGCGGGCAACATCGCGGTGATGAAGTGGATGCAGCGATGGCCCTTCCGTCCGATCGCTTCGAGGATCTGGTTCAAAGTCGCGGATTCGGTTGACCTGCCGGACTACTCGTCGGCCTGAGCTACATGCAGCGTGACAACACCCTGCCGAACTGGAGCAGCCGCTCCATCTGGGCCAGCCCTCCGTTGTCTACCGACTTGTCGAAGCGAAACGACTCACAGAAGTAATCGGTGTCGGTGGCGGACTTTTCGTGGCTTCGCGTGATCAGTTGTGTGTACATCCGCAGCCGGACCTCCGAAAGCCTTCTGGTGCCGTCGTTCAGGACATCGAACTCCGTCGTCAGGATGTGGTCGGTGATCGTGGACAGCAGGATCGTCCGCACCGACGCATTGAGCACCTGACGCTGGCTCTCCTCGCCCGTCGACATGTCGTCGTCGGCGCGCCACATCACCAGCCGCCTGCCGTCGGTCAGCACCACCTCCTGGGCCAGCGCCTCCCCCCACGACTCCTCGGTCAGCCTGCGCGACATGAAGAACGACTGGATCGACGGGAAGTCGACAATGCCGCGCAGTTGGTCAAGCGCGACTAGCGGATCCCGCAAGTACACCTTGGCGGCGTCCTCGAGGCCGTAATAGGGCGCCCAGTCCTGGGGTGTGGCCATCGCACAAGACTAGAAGCGCGACCCGGGTCGATCTAGCCGGAACTCTCTGATCCGCCCTGAATCGCCGCCGAGGCGGCCCGAATCTGTGGCGTCACCAACATCACCTGGCCCAGCACGCCGTTGACGAATCCCGGCGAATCGTCGGTGGACAGATGCTTGGCCAGTTCCACGGCTTCGTCGACGGCGACCGGTTCTGGTACGTCGTCGGCATGCAGCAATTCCCAGACCGCCACCCGCAGGATCGCCCGGTCGACGGCGGGCAGCCGGTCAAGCGTCCAACCCTGCAGGTGCGCTGCGATCAGATCGTCGATGTGCGCAGAGTGCTGTGTCACGCCCTGCGCGACCGTCACCGTGTACGGATTCAGCCCCGACACATCGGATTGCTTCTGCGCCAAGGCCTCTCGCGATTCGGCGGCCTCCGCGGGGGTGATGCCGCGAGCCTCCGCCTCGAATAACAGGTCGACGGCTCGCTTGCGCGCCTGGTGCCGACCCCGATCGGGCTTGGGTCTGGTCAATTCACTCGGCCCAGATAGCTGCCATCGCGCGAGTCGATCTTGAGCTTGTCTCCGGTGTTGATGAACAGCGGCACCTGGATCTCTGCACCGGTCTGCACCGTCGCCGGCTTCGTGCCCGCGCTGGACCGGTCGCCCTGCAGCCCGGGTTCGGTGTGGGTGACCTCCATCTCGACGGTCACCGGCAGTTCGATATAGAGCGCCGTGCCGTTGTGGAACGCCACCTGCACGGGCAGGCTCTCCAGCAGAAACCGCGCGTCGTCTCCGACCAGCGACTCCGAAAGATGGTGCTGCTCGTAGTCCTGGCTGTCCATGAACACGAAGTCCGAGCCGTCCTTGTACAGGTACGTGGTGTCGCGACGGTCAACCGTGGCGGTCTCCACCTTCACCCCGGCGTTGAACGTCTTGTCGACGACTTTGCCCGACAGCACGTTCTTCAACTTGGTTCGCACGAACGCGGGGCCCTTGCCGGGCTTGACGTGTTGGAACTCGGTGATGGTCCACAGCTGGCCATCGATGTTCAGGACGAGCCCGTTCTTGAAGTCGGCTGTCGATGCCACGCGGTACTACTCCTAGTCTCTCAACTGAGAATGGCCAGTTCTTTGGAGAACTGGGTAAGCAGGTCGGGCGTTTTCTCGCCGACGACCAGCGTGTCCTCGATGCGGACACCGCCGCGATCGGGCAAGTAGACACCAGGCTCCACAGTCACCGCAGAGCCAGCAAGGAGTGTACCGGCGGCGGCCGCGTTGATACCCGGCGCTTCGTGGATCTCGAGCCCAACGCCGTGTCCGAGGCCGTGGGTGAAGTTCTCGGCGTACCCCGCGTCGGCGATCACCTGCCGCGATGCGGCGTCCACGTCGCGCAGCGAGACGCCTGCGCCGACCGCCTCGCGCCCGGCCCGCTGGGCCGTGGCGACCAGTTCGTAGAGGTCGAGCTGCCACTGCGCGGCAGGTCCAAGCACAAAGGTGCGCGTCATGTCCGAGTGGTATCCGCATACCAGCGCGCCGAAGTCGATCTTGACGAAGTCACCCGCCGCGAGGACGGCACCCGTCGGCCGATGGTGCGGGATCGCGGAGTTGGCGCCGGTGGCCACGATGGTCTCGAACGACACCCCGTCGGCACCGTGGTCCAACATCAGCGACTCCAGCTCGCGACCCACCTCGCGCTCGGTGCGCCCTGGCCGCAGTCCGCCGCCCTCCACCAGGTCGGCCAGCGCCGCATCGGCCGCTTCACATGCCAGCCTCAGCAGCGCGACCTCGCCGGCATCCTTGACCTCCCGCAGCGCCTCGACCGTGCCCGACGCTCGGACCAGCTCGGCGTCGCACGCCTCCTTGGCAAGCGAGTCGAACTCTTCAACGGTCACGACGTGACTCTCGAAGCCGATGCGTCGCGCACCGTCGGCCACAGCCCGGCCTGCAAGAAACGGCCCGCAGGCGCGTTCGATCACGATCTCGGCATCTGGAACCTGCTGGGCCGCCTGGGTGCGGTAGCGCCCGTCAGTCGCCAGCACCGGTGTGTCGTCGTCCGCGCGAATCAACAATGCCGCGTTGGATCCGGTGAAACCTGCCAGGTAACGCACGTTGACCAGGTGCGTTACCAATATCGCGTCGAGTCCCTCTGCCTGCAACCGCCGCCGAAGGCGGTCCCGACGCTGGGATATAGTCACAGGCCTTGACGCTACTCGCTAAGGTGATGCCCCATGAGTAAGTGGTTGCTGCGCGGACTGGTGTTCGCGGCCCTGATGATCTTCATCCGACTTGTGCAGGGCGCTGCAATCAATGTCTGGGAAACCAAGGCGGGGTTGATCAGCGTCACCCTCGTCGTTCTCTTCGCCATCGTGGTGTTCGTCTGGGGGTTCTTGGACGGCCGCTCCGATGCGCGAGCGAACCCCGATCCCGACCGCCGCGATGACCTGGCAATGACCTGGCTGCTGGCCGGTCTGTTCGCCGGGATCGTCAGCGGCGCGCTCGCATGGGTGATCTCGCTTGTGTACAAGGGCCTCTATGTCGGCGGGCTGATCAACGAGCTCACCACCTTCGCAGCGTTCACCGCGCTGCTGGTCTTCCTCGCCGCTATCGCAGGCGTTGCGATCGGGCACTGGGGCGTCGACCGTCACGCTGACGAAGTACCGCGCCAGCGCCACGGCCTCGCAGCAGGCGACGACGACCGCGCGGACACCGACGTGTTCGCCGCTGTCCGTCACCCGGACGCGCCCGCCGACGCCGACGAGACGCCGACCGAGCGCCGCCAGGAACAGATCTAGACCCTCAGCCCAGCGTGGCCAAATAGCGCAGCGCGAGCAGGTAGCCCTGCACACCGAGCCCGAGGATGACGCCGGTGGCGATTGCACTCAGATAGGAATGGTGCCGGAACTCTTCGCGGGCATGCACGTTCGAGATATGGACTTCGATCAATGGCGCGCGTAGCTCGGCGCAGGCATCACGCAGCGCGATCGAAGTGTGCGTCAGCGCGCCTGCATTGAGCACCACCGGTTCGCCGGCATCGGCGGCGCGGTGCACCCAGTCCAGCAGCTCCGCCTCGCTGTCCGATTGCCGCACCGCCACTTTCAGCCCGAGCTCAGCTGCTTCACGTTCGATCATCGCGACGAGATCGTCGTGCGTCGTGCTGCCGTAGACCTGCGTCTCGCGTCGGCCGAGCCGCCCCAGATTGGGTCCGTTGATGACGTTGACGGTCGTCATGGTCGTGCCACCTCCGCGTATGCCGCCGCCAGCAGCGACGGGTCGGGGCCTTCCAGCCGTCCCGGTTTGGCCAACCCGTCGAGCACCACGAAGCGCAGCACACCAGAGCGGGTCTTCTTGTCGCCCATCATGAGCTCGAGCAACTGCGGCAGCGCATCGGCGTCGTAGCCGACCGGCAGGCCGAGCGATGTCAGGATGGCGCGGTGGCGATCGGCCGTTCCGTCGTCGAGCCTTCCTGCGAGCCGACCCAATTCGGCAGCGAACACCAAGCCAACCGAAACGGCCGCGCCGTGGCGCCACTTGTAGCGTTCCCGTCGCTCGATGGCGTGCGCCAATGTGTGGCCGTAGTTCAGGATTTCGCGCAGCTGCGATTCCTTCTCGTCCGCGGCAACGACTTCGGCCTTCACCACGACGGCGCGCCGGATCAATTCGGGAAGTACCTGACCGGACGGGTCAAGCGCGGCTTCGGGATCGGCCTCGATGAGATCGAGGATCACCGGGTCGGCGATGAAGCCCGCCTTCACGATCTCTGCCATACCGGCGACGATCTCGTTGCGCGGCAACGTTTCCAGGGTGGCCAGGTCGACGAGCACCGCGGCCGGTTGGTGGAAGGCGCCGACGAGGTTCTTTCCCGCATCGGTGTTGATGCCGGTCTTCCCGCCGACTGCGGCGTCGACCATGCCGAGAAGTGTGGTCGGCACGTGCACGATGTCGATTCCGCGCAGCCATGTGGCGGCGGCGAATCCCGCGACGTCGGTCGCCGCTCCCCCGCCCAGGCTCACGACGGCGTCCTTGCGCCCAAGGCCGATGCGGCCGAGCACTTCCCAGATGTAGCCGACGACCGGCAGGTCCTTGCCGGCCTCGGCATCGGGCAACTCGATGCGATGCGCGTCGACGCCCTTCTCGGACAGATGGTTACGGATTGCCTCCGCGGTCTGTGCCAGAACCGGCTGGTGCAGGATGGCGGCCTTGTGCCTGCCTTCGAGGAAGCCACCCAATTCCGTCATCAGGCCGGTGCCGATGACCACCGGATAGGGCGGGTTCGTCTGCACCTCGACGGTGACGGGCGCACTCAGGTCAGTCATGGCGGGCCTCGGCGCGGCGCGCCAACTCGGCCGGACTTGCCGGTGTGGTGGGCTCAGAAGGGTTCGGCGTCAACGATACCGGCGATCGACGCCACGATGGACGGCGGCGGCGCCGCGACTTGGGTTTGGGCTGTGCGTCATCCGCGCGTGGATTCTCCAGTCGCGACACGATGTAGCGCACAACGGCTCCGGGATTCCTTCGGTTGGTGTTGACCCTTATCGTGGCTGCCCGCCTGTAGAGCGGCACCCGCTGCGTCATCAGGGCCCGAAACTTCTCGCCGCGGTCCCCGCCGGCCAGCAGCGGCCGCACCGTGGTGCCGCCGGTTCGCCGGACCCCTTCGGCCGCACTGATCTCGAGGTAGACCACCGTGTGCCCGGAAAGCGCTTCGCGCACACCGGGGCTGGTGATGGCGCCGCCACCGAGTGAGAGCACACCCTGGTGTGTTTCGAGCGCCCCGCGGATCACTTCCTCCTCGATGCGACGAAACTCCTTTTCGCCGTCGTTGGAGAAGATGTCAGGAATCGTGCGCCCCGTCGTCTGCTCGATGGCCGCGTCGGTGTCGAGCAACGCCACGTCCAGCGACTTGGCCAGCCGACGACCGATCGTGGACTTACCCGAACCGGGCAGCCCGATCAGCACGGCCTTGGGTGCCATCAGCCCGACGCCTGTGCGGCTTGGCTCGGCTCGCGGGCGGCAACAGAACGTAGATAGGCGTCGACGTTGGCACGGGTCTCGGCGATCGAGTCGCCACCGAACTTCTCCAGCGCCGCACGGGCAAGCACCAGCGCGACCATCGTCTCGACCACAACACCGGCGGCGGGCACAGCGCACACATCGGAGCGCTGATGGATCGCGACCGCCTCGTCGCCGGTGGCCATGTCGACGGTCGCCAGCGCGCGCGGCACCGTCGAGATCGGCTTCATCGCGGCCCGCACCCGTAGCGGCTGGCCGTTCGTCATCCCGCCTTCGAGCCCGCCCGCCCGGTTCGTCGAGCGCATCACGCCGCCGGGCCCCGGGTACATCTCGTCGTGCGCGACGCTGCCGCGGCGGCGTGCGGTTTCGAAGCCGTCGCCGATCTCGACACCCTTGATCGCCTGGATGCCCATGACCGCACCGGCCAATTGGCTGTCGAGGCGACTGTCTCCGCTTGTGAACGAGCCGAGTCCGATCGGCAGACCGTTCGCCACGATTTCGACGACACCGCCCAGCGTGTCGCCGTCAGCCTTGGCGGCCTCGATCTCGGCGATCATCCTGGTTTCGGCGTCCTTGTCGTACGCGCGCACCGGGCTCGCATCGATGGCGGCCAGATCGGACGCCTGCGGCGGTGGGCCGTCGTAGGGCGCCGACGCACCGATGGAGATGACGTGTGAGACGACCTCGACGCCGAGCGCCTGCCGCAGGAACGCGCGCGCGAGGGTGCCCGCGGCGACACGGGCGGCCGTTTCACGCGCGCTCGCGCGTTCCAGCACGGGCCGCGCATCCTCGAAGCCGTACTTGAGCATTCCCGCGTAGTCGGCGTGGCCTGGTCGCGGGCGCGTCAGCGGCTCGTTGCGGGCGATGTTCTCGAGCTCGGCCGGGTCGACGGGATCGGCGGCCATCACGGTTTCCCACTTCGGCCATTCGGTGTTGCCGATCTCGATGGCGATCGGACCCCCGAGCGTCACGCCGTGGCGGACACCGGCGAGCATCGTGATCTGGTCCTGCTCGAACTTCATTCGCGCGCCGCGACCGTAGCCCAGCCTTCGGCGCGCGAGCTCACCGGCGATCTCGCCGGATGTGACCTCGACACCCGCGACCATGCCCTCGACCACAGCCACCAAAGCGCGGCCGTGGGATTCACCAGCAGTGGTCCATCGCAACACGCGTCCCATCTTCCCACGGCAGACTTTGCCTGCTGAAATCCGCAAGTTATCCACAGATCCGCCCCTGGATCGGTGGCGCGTGTCGGGGTCGCGAGTATAGTCGAACGTATGTTCGATTCGAGGTTTGCGGCGGCC